>CAZDZJ010000071.1:0-85651 GCA_964509895.1 uncultured Gemmatimonadota bacterium | reverse complement strand
CGATCTTCTCGCGTTCGATGCCGTTCATCACGCCGGTGCTACGCCGCTCCGTTCACGAAGTTCGCGCGTGGAGATGCCGCCCGGATGGGGCCGGGCTGCACGCGCGCCGAAACTAGCCGCCGGTGGCGACGGGTGCGAGCGTTGTCGAGGCCCGTCAGGGGTCTGTGCGGTCGAGCGACCAGAGTTGTACGCGTTCGATTCCGAGGTCGTCGGAGACCCTGCCCAGGATGTAGTCCTCGCCGATCTCGAAGATGGTCAGATCCGGCGGCAGCTCCATGAGGCCGAGTACCCGGCCCTCGGAGTCGAAGACCGTCCATGCCGGGACCGGTTCGTCGGGCAGCTGGTAGTCCTCGACCCAGAGATAGTCGCGGGAGTCGCTCAGGATCCGGCTGAACGCGGGGAACGCCTCCAGCAGCGGCATGTCCTCCAGTTCGGCGAACGCGCGCTCTCTCTCCTGCTCGGTGCGGTCCGCGTACAGCCCGGCGAGATGGGCGTCGTGATCGGCTTGCGTCGGACTTCGAAGGTCGTGCTCCCGGCGCACGATCCTCGCCAATGAGCCGTCCGCCGCATGCGCCCGGATCTCATAGCGGTCGTTCGAGCCGATGACGAGGAGATCTCCCCAGACGCGGGCGATGGCGGAGTGGCGGAAAGGCTGCGGGTATACGGCCATGCCCGCTTCGGCGAATATGTACCACTCCGACGCCGGATGCGTCCCGAGCGCCGCGTGCAAGCTGCCGTCCGACGACGCGATCGCGTATTCGACGTCCCTGCGAACCATTCCCGTCGCCATGGTGCCGGCGACGAAAGCGGGCACGGTAGCCAGCAACATCCTCCCGTCGGGCAGCACGCCGATGAGGCGGTAGTAGGGATCCTCCAGCAGAAACGTGCGCCCGTGTATTCCGCGGGCGTCGAACACCGACACCCTTCTTGCGTACGTGTCCGACGCCGCGATGGAATCGCCGGGCCACGGTTCGACGCTCCAGGGAGCGGAGAAGTCGCCGAACTCGCCCGGTCCTTCGCCCAGGCCACCCCAGGATGCGAGGTGGGCACCTGATGCATCGAACACGCGCAGTTCGCTGGACCCCGCGTTGGCGACGACGATCCTGCCGTCCGGCAGCCTCGATGCATCCCTGACCTGGTACAGCTCGTACGCCGGGTCCCCCTCGAGGGCGCCGATGGTGAGAATCGGGGCTTCCCCGATCATCCATCCGAGGCGAGTGTCCGGCGCGGGTCTCTCGTTTTCGACGATCGTGACGCCCGCGCTGTCTCGGGCGAAGGATTCGAGTCCGGAACGGTCTCCGCCCCCGCTCTTGCAGGCGAAGACGCTTACGGATAGCAGCACCCCGAGAACGGAGTTCCGCACCCTCAAGTCCGACTCACCGGGCGACCCCGAGGCGTACGTCGTTCTGACCGGCCGGGGTGATGCGGGTCCGCACCACGTAAGGCACGTCGAGTTCGTCCGTCAGGATCAGCCAGACGAGGTCGCCGCGCACGACCGGGGCGACCTGTTCGAACAGGTTGAGGCCGGGTCCGAGACCGGGCCCCAGACTCACCGTGCCGAGGCAGGCGCCGTCCCCGGAGTAGACATCGAACAGGACGCCGTCGCCGCCGGACGGAGTACGGACCCACAGGTTGCCCTCGGCCGATTGGAAGATGCCCTCGACCGCGGGCTTGACGGTGGGGACCCGCGACCAGTCCCATTCGCCCACGCCCATGTTCGAGAGCATCTGCCTCATCGAATCGATGACCGAGTCGCGCTCCGCGGGGGGGACGGCGACGGGGGGACGCCGGGTCTCGACGACGAGCGTCGTGTCACCGCCCGGGTGCCAGCGCCTGATGCGGTATGCGGGGTCACCCTCCCGGGTGGACCAGAAGGCGCCCCGGGGATCGATGTAGCGGATCTCGGGCGGATAGAAGGGAATCCCGTACATCATGTAGCCGCTGCCGACCTCCTGGTAGAAGGCACCGGGACGGCTCGCAGGATCGTACTCCTCGTCTTCCGGGCCAATGTTCTGCAGGGGCAACGAGTCGACGAGCGTCATGCTCCGATCATAGATGCGAACCAGCCTCTGATTCCCGCCGCTCCATGGCCGGAAGATCCGGCCGCCGTCCACCATCGCGCCGTTCCAGATCCAGTTGAAGTTCGCATCCGCGAAGGGGAAGGACTCGACGAATCCTTCGTCGGGATCGAAGATCGACATCCGCCCGTTGCGCGTATCGGGAACCCAGATGCGGCCCTCCGGGTCGAGCATGAGCCCGTTCGCATCGGCGAACTCTCCGGGGCCCTCTCCCCTGCGGCCGTGCGTAGCCAGGTGCGCGCCGTCCGGGCCGAAGACGCGGAGTTCCTGCACCTGTGAATCGAGGACGGCGAAGCGCCCGTCGTCCAGCACGACGAGACCCTTGAGGTAGGCGAACGCATCGGGGCCGTCGCCCTCCACGGTACCGACGCGCAGTTCCCCGACGAGCGTCCAGGTGGGGGATGCGTCCGCGGGCGGGATGTTGGCGACGCGGACGATGCCGGAAGGCAGCGTGTCCCGCACCGTAGTCCAGCCGTGGGTCGCCGGCGCATCCCCACAGGCGCCGACCGCGGCAAGTACCGCCAGGAGGAGCGTCGTTCGTCTTCCGGTACGCATCGTGGGATCCTCCTCCCGTGAAGCCGGTCCGAGCCGACTCCAGCCAGTCGGCTCGGGAGGGGGAACCGTAACCGGGAAGTGCTGAAAAATCAACACACCACTCAGCGGCTCGCGTCCGACACAACCAGCTCCCGGGGGAGGGGGTAGAGGGAGACGTACTCGATGTCGAGTTCGTCCTGCTCGATGACGATGAGATGCCGCTCGCCGACGCGGGTCAGCCTGGCGCTCGCGGGCAGCGCGATGCGGCCGAGGAGACGCCCTGCACCGTCGAACGCGAGCCAGCGCTCGCCCTCCGGGTCCCCGGGACGGCGCCACTCCTCGACCCAGAAGCCGCCGTGCGGGGCGGAGTGAAGTCCTGACACGGTGCCGAACGCCTCGGCGACCGGCGCGGCGTCGAAGAACCGCAGCGCCTGCTGCCGCTGTTCCTCCGTGGTCGCGCTTCGGACCGTCTCCTCCCGCGCCGCGTCCACGTGCGCCCGCGTGACGGTCCGGTCGCGCCCCGTCCAGCGCACCAATCGGGTCAGCCGCCCGCCGGGATCGAGGACCCGGACCTCATACGCGTCGCCCGTCGTCAGCGCGATGGCATCGTCGAGCGCCCTCGCGCCGGCCAGACCTTCGAAGTGCCGGGGCAGGAAACGCGTCTCCCCCCCGATGTCGACGGGTCCGAGGTGCCATCCCGGGACGTTGAACACCGTGTCCCGGAGCGCTCCGGATGCGGTGTAGCGAAGCCCGATGAGCGGCGACCAGGCGAAATCCCGCGATCGCGTCATCAGCAGGCTCGTGACGAGGACGCTCCCGTCCCGGAAGCGCCCCCCGGGCAGCGGGGCGGCCGGGAGCGGGCGCATGGGGTTGACCGAGAGGAAGTCCCCGCGCGCGGTCCAGTAGGCGAGCCGTCGATTGCGCCAGTCGTAGATGACGAGGGAGTCCGCCCCCGCCTTCCACACCCTCTGTGGGAGCCCGAACTCGCGCGGCCCCTCTCCCAAAGACCCGAAAAACTCCCGAAGCGTTCCGTCCGGGGCGAAGATGCGGATCAGGGGCTCGATCTGGCTCACGACGACGACGGATCCGTCGTCCAGTTCCAGGGCGTCGGGTACGCGGAACATCTGGTATTCGGGCGGACCGTCCTGCATTCCGAGCCGCAACGTGGGCGGTCCCGGCAAGCGGAACTCGGGGACATTCCCGCGGTTTTCGACGATCTCGATCCCCGCGCTGTCGCGCACCTGGAAGCCCTGGGGCCCGTCGCCGGACGCCGGGTCGCACCAGATGCACAGTGCGGCGGCAGCCAGGATCGCTGTCTTCCGGACGTCCATGCGTCTCTCCCGCTACGGGATCGGCGTGAAGCGGACGCGTGCGGCCCGCCACACGTCCAGCGAGTCGCGCGTCGTGCCGTAGAGCGCCGTCTCCGTGACCCAGGGAGATCCGAGGTGGCTGACCCGGCGCGGCCATCGGTATCGCGCCACCAGCGTGCCCTCGCGGTAGACATCGGCTTCGCGCATCTCCTGTCCGTCGACACCCGTCTTCTCCACCCACAGCCGGCCCCCGCGATCGAAGAAGAGTTCGGCGAGCACCGGCTTGCGGTCGGGGATTCCCCACGGATGATCGCGCAGGTCGAACCTCTCCTTCTCCTGGTCGATCCGGGCCTGCGCGCGACGCCGCTCATCCGGACTCAACTCCGGTCCCTGCAGCGGCGCCTGGATCAGGGACGTGCCCCCGCCGGGGTGGTGGAGCGTGACCGCGTACCCGGAGCTGACCGCCGTGGCCCACCAGCCTCCCGGCCCGTGCCCGTGAATCCACAGCGGACCGAAGGGCTGGTAGAGGTAGAACTGGGCGGTCTGATCACCTACCACGATGTCGACCGGGCTGAAGCCGGTGGCCTGCTCTTCGGCCGTCGCCATCGGGACGGTATCCACGGCCGTCCCCGGACCGAGGTGAAAGCGCGTGAACCGGCGGTCGCCGGCCGCCATCCCGAGATCCACGAGCCGGCCGTCCGCGTCGAAGGTCAGCGGCGCGATCAGGTTGAAGGAGGCGTTGACGCTCCTGAGGCCGCGCACGTACTCGGCGCCGTCGTCGTCGAGCCTGAAGGCGCTGTAGCGGATACTTTCCCGCACCCACAGGAGGCCGTCGGGCCCGAACGTCATGCAGCAGGGATTCGTCATCTCGCCGGGGCCCTCGCCCTGGCCGCCGAAGCGGAAGGCGAAGCGGCCATCGGGATCGAACACCCGCACCTCGTGTGTCTGGTAGTCCGCGACGATCAGACGCCCGCCGTCGTCTTCCACCACGGAGCCGATGGTCGTGAACAGGTAGGGGTCCTCCCCCTCCACGTCGCCGATCTCGAGGTCGATCGACCCTTCGTAGACCGGGACCTCCCGCGGCGCCGGGGCACCGCCATCCGCGCACGCGACGACTCCCAGGGCCAGCGCGATCCCGACCGGAACTCCGGCGAACGTCCCCGCGTTCCTCATGGTCCCGGCTGCGTGCTTCATGAGCCGGAGCGGTCGAGGGGCCACGACTCCACGTACTCGATGCCGAGGGCATCTTCCCGCGTCCCGAGGATGTAGTCCTCGCCGATCTCCTCGACGCTGAAACTCCCGGGCATCTCGAAGAAGCCGAGGACGCGTCCCTCCGGATCGAACACCGTCCATAGCCGATCCGCCTCCCCTGGCAGCCGGTATTCCCGGACCCAGAGGTAAGCCAGCCGGTCGACGAGTACCTGGGCGAAGGCGGGGAGAGTCTCGACGAGCGGCATGTCGCCGACCGCGTCCAGCGCCTCGGGCCGGTCGGGATTCCGGCGGGCGACGGCGTTGCGAAGGTCGGCCCGGGTCGGTGCGCGGACCTCGTGGTCGCGGCGGACGATTCTCGCCAGCGACCCGTCCGGCCGATACGCGCGTACTTCGTAGCGGTCACTGGTGGTGATCACGACCAGATTCCCCCATACGAACGCGAATGCACTCCGCCCGAAGGGATAGTAGGCGGCACTCCGCCGCTCGGCCGTGGTGACGACGTACAGCTCGGATCCGGGGAACACGCCCAGGCCCCGGTGCACCGTGCCGTCCGCCTCCAGAATCCCGTACTCGCGATCCGGACGAGTGAGTTCCGTGCCCGGCGTGCCGCCCGAGTACGAGTCCAGCGTCTGCGCCAGGATCCTTCCGTCGGGGAGCGGGCCGACCACCGATTCGTAACCGCTCTGCGGCTGCAGCCTCAGGGTGCGACCGAACGTTCCGCGCGCAGAGAAGATCGAGATCCGGCGCTGGAACGGCTCCCTGGCCATCAGCGAATCGCCCGGCCACCGCACCAGCTCCGTCGGAGCCATGATGCCGAATTCGCCCGGTCCATCGCCCTGCCCTCCCCACGATTCGAGGTGGACCCCGTCGGGGTCGAAGACGCGAAGTTCGCCGGTGCCCGTATTGGCGACAACGATCCGCCCGTCGGAAAGCCGCATCGCGTCGCCGACCCGGAAGAGTTCGTACGCAGGATCGCCTTCCGTCGTCCCGATCATCGCCGTGGGCGTGGGCCCGACCCGCCACCCCAGCCGCGAGTCGAGCGCGGGACGCCCGTTCTCGATGATCCTGATCCCGGCGCTGTCCCGGACGGTGCTCCGCGGGCCCCCGGCGCCGTCGGGTCCGCCCACGCACGCCGCCCCGAGGACGACGCAGAGGACTCCGGTAAAGACCGTCGGCCGGGACACGAGTGGCCGCATCGTTCGCGTCGGGCGGCTGATCATGGCCGGTCCAGGGAATAGAGACGGACGTATTCGACGCCCTGGGCGTCGCTCCACACGCCGAGCAGGTAGTCGTCGCCGATCTCCAGGCCCGGAGCCATGTCCGGGGTGAACCCCCGGTCCAGCCGAGGCGGCACGGAGACGCTGCCCAGCCAGGTGCCGTCGGGGGCGAAGACCTCGAAGGGCCCTACCTCGATGCCCGCGCCGAAGAACGGCTCCACCCAGAGATTCCCGACCGCGTCCGGGCGCATGGAGCGCAGGATCGGCAGCGTCGGGGCTCGGGGATTCTCTCTGCGACGTTGCGCCATCTGCTCCGCCTGTGGGCGCGAGACTCCGCCGTACGTGACGTTCGACTCGATGTACGCCTCGATCTCCGCGTCCACGTGGGCGCTCGTGACGGGCGTCGGCGCGATGTCGCGGCGGAGGATCCGCGCGACCCGGCCGTCCCGGAGCGAGATCGACCGTACATCGAACGCCCCCGTATCGACGGCGGCGAGCGTCCCGGGAGCGACGGCGAACTGCGGCTCCTTCCCGAAGTCGTAGGCTACGAAGGCGATATTCTCGCCATACTGCTCGATCACCTGCTCGCCGCCGGGGAAGTCGGATACGGCTTCGATCGCCCCGTCCGAGAGGTCGAGGGTCGCGACTCGGATTCCCGGCCATCTGACGACGCCCCCATCGGGCATTTCGGTGCCGTCCGTAAGGGCCATGACCAGCGATCGGCCGGACACGCCGACCGCCCTCCGGGGAATGGACCCCCGCCAGGGCGACTCGATCGGGAAGGTGCGGGCCAGACGGCCGGCTGGATCGAAGACCTGGACGCGGGCGAGCGCGGCGTCGTAGGTGACGAGGGAGTCACCCGGGAGCAGGCCCAGGAAGGTCAGGAACTGGTGTTCGCCCGGGCCCTCGCCTTCACCCGCGGCCCGCCACACGAATGTTCCGTCCCGGTCGTAGCGGCGGAGTTCGCCGGACCCGCCATCTCCGACCACGATGTCGCCCGTGCTCAGGCGCACGGCCCCCACGACGTTGTAGAGTTGGTATTCGGGATCCCCGACAGCCGTCCCGATCTCGAGCAGGGGCTCTTCGTCCACGGTCCAGCCCTCGCCTGGCCCCCACGCCGGTTCAACCGCGGTGGCGATCGCCACTCCAGCCGAATCCGAATGCCGCGTGCCGTCCTGTTCCCCGGCCAAGCCGGGGGCTTGCAGAGCCGACACGGCCAGGAGGGAAAGGCAGGCCCGTGAACGGACCCAAGGCATCCGGAAACAACCGCGGCGGCCGTGACCCATGACTCTCTCCCCGTGGCAGGTTCAGTCGCACCGAACCGGAGACACGATCAGCGGCGGCTTGGTTGCGCGGAGGTCGGACAGGCGGGCGACCGACCTACTGCACCACCGAGGTTCTCTCTACCAGCTCGTACACCACGACGTTCTCCAGGTCCAGGTGGTCCCTGAGGACTCCGAGGACGAGCCCTCCGGCCACGTCGAGGATGCGGAACCTGGGCGGCGTCTCGACCTGTCCCAGCCACTCGCCGTCCGGGGAAATAACGGTGTACGGCGACCCTTCTTCCGGGTAGGCGGGACGGTACGAGGGCAGCCACACGTTGCCGTCGGCGTCGGCGAAGGGGGTGCCGAAGAACGGCACCGGCTGGCCGATCATGGCGCGATACTCGGCCATGTCTTCCCGGATGATCTCCTCGAGCCGGGCATCGGATACTCCGTAGTTCAGCCGGCCGATCGTTCGGTTGTAGGCCTCGCCGTGCTCCAGGAGCTCCTCGGTCAGCAGGTTGGGCTCGGGCCGCCAGCGCATGATCCGGGTTACCGTGCCGTCCGGCAGACGCCAGGTGATCTCGGGCCTGTCGGACCTCGTGTACACGAACCGCCCCGCAGCGACCGTAACCTCGCCAACGGGCTGGATGATCGGGTTCGCGGCAGCCCGCGTTTCTCGCGGGACGTGGTCGTACGACGCGACTGTGTCGAGGACGCCGGTGTCGGTATCGAACAGGGACATGTGCCCGGCGAGCCACTCCTCCTCTATATCGAATCGGGAACGGTAGGGGTATCGGTTCCAGAGCAGCAGTTCACCGGATGAACCGATCCCCGCCACACCGAAGTGGGCTGCCCGAGGCAGACTCACGATGCGCGCGACCGAAGCGTCCACGAAAAGAGTGAGGCGAGACTGACGCCTGTCGGGCACGAGGACGCTGTCCTGGCCCAGGATGAACATGGCGTAGGGCTCAATCACTTCGCCCGGTCCCTCTCCGACCCTGGCGAGCACATCGTGCGTCGTCCCGTCCGGACTCAGGATGACCACTTCGCCGTACCACTCGGAAACGACCGCGCCTCCATCCGGGAAGAGCCGGCCGGCGTCGACCAACTGGAACTCGTAGTCGCCGGGGTTCGCTCCGTGCCGGTACAGCGGTTCCGCCGCAAGGGCGAAGGGCGGTTCGACCTCCGGCACTCCCACGTACTCGACGATCCGCACGCCGGCGCTGTCCCGGGTCTGGGCCTCGCCGGTGAGTCCGGGATCGCCTCCGCAGGCAGTGAGGACTGCAGCCAGGATCGGCATGCGGCTCGGCCACGGTGCGCGGCGCAGACCCGGTGCGCGGCGCGTCACCGGCGGAACGGCAGGTCCGCGATGTCGTACCAGTCGAGCGCCCGGTCCGGAATCCCGTCGCCGTCGTCCGGGCCGACCTGCCGGTCCACCAGAACGACCAGCGTCGACCCCAGGAGGTCGAAGGCCCGGAGCCGGTCCCGGACCCGCACCGACCCGAGGTATGCAGCATCCTCGTACACGTCCAGCCACGACCATTCGTGCTGGTCGCGCTGGGTGGCGATCCAGTAGCGGTTGGCGTCGTCGAACAACTGCTCGCCCGCGCGCAGGTAGTAGTTCTTCGGAGTGGCGCGGTATCGCTCCAACGCCTCGTCGATGGCGGGCGTGCGCGGGAGGCCCTGCGACCGGTTGAGGGCCAGGAGTTCCTCTTCCGTTCGGGCCACGTCCTGCTCGTTCGGGAGTTCCGGGACGTACAGGGGCGCGCGGAGCACCGTTGCGTCGCCGGTGCCCCCAACGAAGATCAGGTGCCCTTCGCAGGCCACGAACGCCCAGCCCCCCGCCGGGTCCGGGATGCCGTGGACGACTTGCTCGCACTCGATGTCCCACGGCCCGGGCGGCGACTCTTCCTGCCCGACGACCTCCCCGGAGGCGAGGTCCACGTCGTACCGGGTCATCAGCGATCCGGACATCCGGCCGAGCATCACCATGTAGTCCAGCCTCACGCCCGAGACCGCGGCGCCGAACGACCGGAAGGGCTGGACCACCTCCGGCAGCTGCACGTCCGACACCCAGGCGCCCGACGGCTCGAAGACCGTGAAGCGGCCCAGGTCGGAATCCACCACGCCGACGGTTCCCGCCTCTCCGCGAGCGAGATACGCGGGGTCGCCGAACTCTCCGGGGCCTTCGCCCTCGCGCCCGAAGACTCCCGTGACGCCGCCCTCCCTCGTCACGCAGCGGACCTGCCCCTCGTAGGAGTCGATGACGCAGGCCGTGCGCTCGTCCGCGAGCAGCGCGACCTCTTCGCTCTCGCTCAGCGGCACGGCCGCCGTCCTGATGAGCTCGGGCGTGAAGACACCCGGGCCCGCGGCGTCACCTTGGCCGCACGCGCCGGCGAAGGCCAGGAGAGGAAGGAACGCACCTGCCAGGATTCGCTGCGTCGGAAGACGCCCGCGACCGCCGTGATCCATGTCTCTCTCCCCGGTCGGTTCAGTGGTCGGTTCAGTCGCACCGAACCGGGGACACCATCACGTAAGGCTTGGTTGCGTGCGGATCGAGTGGCTTCCGAGAGGGAGGATCAGCTAGCCGTGTGCGGGCCACTCCCGATGCGCCGTTACCGGCGCCGCGTCAGGAAGAGATCGTCCGCGACAGCGACCAGACTTGCACGTACTCGACGCCCAACTCGTCGTAGGTCCATCCCAGGAGATAGTCCCGGCCGATCTCGAAGATGCGGAGCCCGGACGGGGGTTCGACAAGGCCCAGGACGCGCCCTTCCGGGTCGAAGACGGTCCACAACGCGGCGTCATATTCCCGGACCCAGAGGTGACCGGTACGGTCCGACAGAATCGCCTCGAAGGCGGGCCAGGACTCTACCAGGGGCATGTCCCGTACCGCGTTGAGGTTGCTGATTCGGTCCTCGTCCGGCAGGTCGGCATAGCGCCGGGCGTAGTACTCGTCCAGATCGGTCTGGGTCGGGCTCTCGATGTCACCCTCGCGACGCACCACCCGTACCAGCGATCCATCGGAGGCGAACGCCCTGATCTCGTAGCTGTCCTGCACGCCGATCGCGACGAGTTCCCCCCACACGGCCCCCACGGTGCCGCGGCCGAAGGGGTGTGGCATACCGCCCTCGAGACTGCCGTCGGCCGCGAAGATCGCGTAGAACTCGCTTCCCGGGAACTCGCCCAGCGAGGCGAGCCGCGTGCCGTCCGCGTCGAGTATTCCCCATTCCGCGCTGGAACGAACGAGGCCCGAGGATCCTGTCATGTCCCCGCGGAGGCCGCCTCCGCTGCCGCTGGTGAAGATCTTCCCGTCGGGCAGCAGGTCGACGACGCTGAGCATGGTGGCGTCGAGGGACACGTCGCGACCGTGGTTCCCCTCCGCATCGAACAACGACACGCGGGTGCCCCAGGGATTCACGGCGGCGATCGAGTCGCCGGGCCAGGTGGCGACGGCGCTCGGGCTGTAGCTGACGAACTCCCCCGGGCCCTCTCCCCGGCCTCCCCCGGTCGCCGCGTGCGAGCCGTCCGCGTTGAAGATTCTGAGCTCGTTGCTGCCCGAGTTGGCGATCACGATCCGGCCGTCCGCGAGCCGGGTGGCATCGGTGACCCGGAACAACTGGTCGGCTTCCCCGCTGTCGACCGCACCGATCGAAAGGGCCGGTTCCGCGCCGAACGCCCACGGCAGCCGCGAGTCCGGTGCGGGCGCGGCGTTCTCCACGATGCTGACGCCGGCGCTGTCCCGGACCGTCACCTCCAGCCCCGTGTCGGCGGTCTCGCCCCCGCCCCCGCACCCCGCGCCACAGAGGGCCAGGACGACGACGACGGTGGTCGGACCCGGCTTGGCGAGCCGCCCAGGGGGCATCATGCAGTCCACGGTTCAGGGCCGTCCCGCGCCGCCCTCCGGTGGGGGCGGGATCGTGTCGGTCGCCGAAGTGGGCAGGAACTCGAGGAGGAAGTCCACGGCCTCCTCCGCGCCCGTGCGCCCGAGCCAGTAGATCCCGCGCTCGCGCACTTCGGGGTCGTTTTCCTGGCGAATCAGGTCGATCATCGTCGACGCCACCTGGCGGTCCGAAAGCGCCCTCTGGTAGATGGCGTATATCGCGTGCCGCCGCATGAAGGGCTCCGTGAAATCCCGATAGAGTTGCGCCAGCGCCGCCACGTTGACCGACGGAGCCGCCGTCCAGGCACCGAAGGCTTCACCCCGGACGCCTTCGGGCGCGGAAGGATCGAGAGCAAGCGCATATGCCCAGTCGGCGGATTCCTCGTCACTCGTTGCACGCACCTTGGATTCGAGTTGGTCGAGGAGGTATTCCCTGATGTCCTCCGCGTCATCCGAGTCATCCCAATTGAGAAGTTCTTCGTAGAGGGAAATGAGCTGACTCCCGTCCACTTCCTCACGGCGGCGGAGATGGTAGATCGCCATTTGGCGGAGGCGCAGCGACGCCTCCTCGGCCTCGGCGACGTCTTCGAGCGCGCCCCTCACCCAGTCGGGCGAAGTCGCCCAGTACCGACTGATCCCAAGCCCATCGACCGCGGCCCTCCTGGTGGCGTCGTCGGCCGCGTCGAGCTGCGACCGGAGTTCCAGATAGGCGTCGTAGGAGTTGAAACGCCACAGCTCGTCGACGGCAGCCCGCCTGACCGACGTCTCCGGGTGATCGTGGACGACCCCGAGAAGAACCGCTTCGGCCTCGTCGGTCTCCTCCTCTGCGATGAGCTCGACGACCTCGTCATGCAGCTGCATCGAGCAGTCGTCTTCGCGTCCCAGGACGCCGCGCAGGATCTGCATGCGGTTGACTTCGAAACGCATGAGCGCCTCGAGCGCGGCAAGCTGCACCGACACATCCTCGCACGCCTGCTGCTCCTGGGCCCGTCTGGCTTCCTGATACTCTTGCGACCACTGCGTCAAAGCTTGTGTCCGCTGATCGAACGCCTGTGACCGCTGATCGTATGCGGCCCCCTGCGGGTCACCCTGCCGGAAGCTCAATGCCCCCGCGAGCCGCGCGAGAGATTCCTCCGCTGAAGGCACCGGCCGATCCTGCTGTGCGTGCAGCCAGGCCAGCGAGTCCGCCCGCGCGTGACCGGCCGCCATCAGCGAATCCACGACGTCCGCGTGCGGAGCCGCTTCCCCCATCGCGGCCGCCGCCGCGAGCATTCGTGCCGGCACCGAGTCCGGCGGTGCTACGTCATCCAGCGAGACCGGCAGCATCAGGGGTCGGCCGGCTGCTTCCACGGGCATCACCTGAAACCCGGATTCCGCATCGAGAGCCGCCTCCGCCTCGCGAAGGAGGTCGGCCGTCTCATCGGCATCGCCACGCGCCGCCAACTGACTCCGGATCTCGAAGTCAAGCGCTCGCGCATCGTTGTAGAGGCGCCCCGTCTCTCTCCCGTACCTGCCGATTCCGGTCTGTGCCTCTTCGAACCCGATCATCAGGGTCTCCAGCAGCAGCCGCGCTTCGGCCAGGTCGCCGAGCCGGTAGCGCGCGAAAGCCTCCCAGTAGTAGGAATCCGGTATGAAGGACCCCGACGCGTAGGCGGACAACGAGGCCCGGAACTCCTGCAGGAGCTCGGCCGCGCGCGCGAATTCCTCGGCGTTGATCGCGCGACGGGCCTCCAGGAAAGCGGCTTCCTCCTGCTGTCGGATGTTTCGAATCGACGCGGCGCTCTGCGCCGAAAGGGACCCCGCTCCGAGCATCGGCAGCGGACCGGATGCAGGTGCTGCCTGGGTCGCCGCGAAACCGGCCAGCAGCAGGCCAACCGGGATCAGGCTCCTCACGCGATTGATCATCGTATCCTCCAGGACGTTCTGTCTTGTCCGTTCATCATTCATGTCACGCTCCGGTCGTATCGCCGGCTCCCTCAGGTTCCACTCGCGGAACGAATCCGCATCAGCGTCCCCTGCCGCTCCATGCTCTCGCGCGCCAGGTCGCGCTCGAAGGCCGGGGCCTCCGGTCCGAGGCGAGCGATCTGGACGAGGACGAGTTCGAGATCCTGCAGCAGCGCCCTTTCACGCTCAGCCCGTCCGACGGGTCTGTCGAGCAGGGAACGGGTTTCGACGAGCACTTCACGTGCCCACCTCGCCAGATCTCCCTGAGACTCGTCGCTCCCGATGTCCGTGCGAAAGGCGACGAGCAGGGTGTGGGCCCGGTCCAGGTGCCGCGACATGTCGGACGCGTCCGCCATGGCGTCGGTGCCGGAGCGGCCGACGGCTCGCTGTGCCGGCGAGACGACGGCCTCGCGGGCCGGCGGGTCCGCTGCGGGCCGGCCCGGCGTCGGTGTCGGTTCGGCTGCCGCCGGGGGCCGGGCCGCCGCGAACTGCCGGCTCGTCTCCAGGGGCTCCTCGGCGGCGGCGAGCGCCAGCGCCTCCTCGGCGGCCGTCGGCGCAAGAGGCCCGGAGTCGGTCGCGGCGACCAGCGGCGCCGCCGTCCTGGCCGCTGCGGCCGACGCCGGAGCCGCCGCCGCGACCGTTTCCGGCTCCGCGGGCACCGGGATCTGCGAGCCGCGGTCGAGCACCACGGCCAGCGCGATCGAAGCGGCGGCGGCTCCCGTGAGCCAGACCGCCGTCCGGCCCGGCCGCCGCCCGAGCGTCCGGGCCACGACCAGGCGGAGCGGTCCGCGAGTCGCCTCGCGCGCTTCTTCCCGCTCCCCCGCGATCCACCCGGCCTCGATTCGCTCCCACATCGCCTCGCGCGGTGCGGAGGGCGGGTCGTTGTAGCCCAGCGCATCGAACGGGTGATTGACGGCGCCGCCGGCACCGGCCGCCATACCCGCCATGCCCCTGCCGTCCGCTGCGCCGGACTCCGGCCCCGCGGCGAGTCGCGCCTCGATCCCGGTCCACATCGCCTCGGCCGGAGGCTCCGGAGGATCGTGGTAGTCCGCCGCCTCCCGGCGAAGGAACCGGACGAAGGGGCTCGCGTCGTCGACTCGATCCTTCAGCATGCCCACTCTCCCGCGAAGTCCGCGAGCTTGTCCCGGAGGCGGCCGCGGGCCCGAAACAGCTGCGACTTGGAGGTGCCGGCCTTGATCCCGAGCATGGCGCCGATCTCCTCGTGCGTGTACCCCTCGAGATCGTGCAGCAGGAAGACCGTGCGGTAACCGGCGGGAAGTTCGTCGATCGCGCGGTGCAGCCGCTCCTTCACGTCCGGCTCGAGACGGCTCACCCCGCCGCCCGAGCGGAGGTCGTCGTGCAGCGCGGTCTCGCGGCTCCGGAACCGCTTGACCTTGCGCAGCCCGTTCAGCGACACCGTCGTGGCGATGGACCCGAGCCACGTCCCGAACGCGGCATCGCCGCGAAACGTGTCGATCTTCGTGAACGCCCGCACGAATGTCTCCTGCGTGAAGTCCTGGGCGAGATGGTCCTCGCCCGCGAACCGGTAGCATATCCGGAACACACGGTCGACGTGCGCGTCGTACAACGCCCGCGCAGCGTCCTGATCTCCGTCCCTGAGCCGCTGGATGAGTTGCGGTTCCGTCACCGAGCCGGGGTCTCCGGGTACACGTCGGTTCTTCCGCTTCCAGACCGGGGACACGGCCAGCGGCCGATTAGTTGCGCGGGCGTCGGCGGATTCGGAGGGCGCGGCGCGGGAGGTTTCCGCAGCCGGACCATGGAGGCGACCGGCCCGCGGCGTGTGCGAGCCGGGGCCGGTCGTCCCTGGGCGGGGTTCCGGGAGCGATCGAGGCTCCCGGTCGGGCGTCGGGCGCCCGGGGCCCCTGCCTCGGGTCAGGCGACGGCGACCGCCGCCCCCTGAATCACCTCGGCAATGTGGTCCAGCGCCCATTCGAGGCTCGCCTTCTCGATCACGAGCGGCGGCGCGAAACGGATCACCTGCTCGTGCGTCTCCTTCGCGAGGATGCCGCGGGCCTGCAGTTCCTCGCAGAACGGCCGCGCCGACCCGGACTCGTCCCGGATCACCACGCCGACGAACAGGCCGCGGCCCCGCACGTGATCGACGTGCGGGGAATCGATCGACTCCAGCTCTCCCTTGAACCAGGAGCCCAGTTCATTGGACCGCGCGGCGAGATCCTCGTCACGGATCACGTCGAGCGCCGCCGTGCCGACCGCGGCCCCGAGCGGATTCCCGCCGAACGTCGAGCCGTGGTCTCCCGGATGGAACACATCCATGATGTCGGAGTTCGCGAGGATCCCGGAGACCGGGAACACGCCGCCGCCGAGCGCCTTTCCGACGATCATGATGTCGCCGCGGTCCGCCTCCCAGTCGGCGCAGAACAGCCTGCCCGTCCGCCCGAGACCCGTCTGGATCTCGTCGTTGATCATGAGAACGTCGTTCGCCCGGCAGATCTCGAGCGTCTTCGCATAGTATCCGTCCGGCGGCACGACGACGCCCGCCTCGCCCTGGATCGGCTCGACGAGGAAACCGACGGTGTTGGGCGTGATCGCCGCCTCGAGCGCGTCCGCGTCCCCGTACGGAATCGGCACGAAACCCGGCGTGAAGGGACCGAATCCGAAGGTCGACCCGTGATCCGAGGAGAAGCCCACGATCGTCGTCGTCCGCCCGTGGAAGTTCTGCTCGCAGACGATGATCTCGGCCTGGTCCTCGGCCACGCCCTTCACGGTGTAACCCCACTTGCGGGCCGCCTTGATCGCCGTCTCCACGCCCTCGGCGCCGGTGTTCATCGGCAGGGCGCGCTCGAACCCCGTCATCTCGCACAGCTTCTGGAGGAAGGGGCCCATCCGGTCGTTGTGGAAGGCGCGCGAGGTGAGCGTGAGCTTCTCCGCCTGCGCGCGGAGCGCCCCGATGATGCGGGGGTGACGGTGTCCCTGGTTCACTGCCGAATAGGCGCTCAGCATGTCGAGGTACTTCCTGCCCTCGACGTCCCACACCCACTCGCCCTCGCCGTGCTCGAGCACAACGGGGAGCGGGTGGTAGTTGTGGGCGCTCCACTGGTCGACCTGAGAGATGTAATCGCTGGTGTTCATCGCTTCCTCATAGAGCTGCCGAGCGACCTCGGCCAAGGGTTGATACGGGTACGGGCCGGATTGAACCGGACCTGAAACAGTAGACGAAGAACGCAGGCCCGACAAGGTGATTCGGACGGGTCTTCCGATCGGTCCCGGTCCCCGCCGCCGGCTGCTACCTTGGGCGCATGAGCGACGCATCCGCCATCCCCGACTTTGCCGAATTCGTCCGCCTCGCCGAGCCCGGGCGGATGGTTCCCGTCGCCATCGAAATCCCGTTCGACCTCGACACGCCGGTGACGGCGTTCTCGAAGCTTCGGCGCGGCGCCTTCTCCTTCCTGCTCGAGTCGGTCGAGGGGGGAGAGCGCTGGGCCCGGTTCAGCTTCCTCGGTTCCGAGCCCCGGGAAGCCTGGCGACTCGACGGTGCGGAGATCCGGATCTGGACGCCCGCGAAGGGATGGGGCGAGCCCGAGGTCACGAGCGACCCCTTCGGCGCCTTCGAGGACTGGATCACCGGCTACGAGCCCGTGGAGGTCCCTGGTCTGCCGCGGTTCTGGGGCGGGGCCATCGGGTTCTTCGGCTACGACACGGTACGCTGGATCGAGCGTTTGCCCGGGGCGCCGCCGGACGACCTCGGCGTGCCCGACGCCTGCTTCATGGCGACGGAGCACATGCTCATCATCGACGACCTCTATTCGCGTGCCTTCGCCGTGGCTGCCGTAGCGGTCGCGCCCGGCGATGACCCGGACGACCTGTACACGAGTGCGCTCGAGCGGCTTGCGGAGTGGGTGCGGGGGCTGGAGACCCCTCACGGGCTGGGGCGCCTCGGGAGCCGGCCGGCGAGCAAGCCGGAGGTTGCCGGCAACCGCTCGCGCGACGACTACGAGTCCGCCGTCGATCGCATCCGCGAGTACATCGTGGCGGGAGACGCGTACCAGGTCGTCGTCTCGCAACGTGCCGGAGCCCGCTTCGGGGGCGACCCGCTCGAGCTGTACCGCACGCTCCGGCGCAGCAATCCGTCGCCCTATCTCTTCTTCATCGAGCTGGACGGCATGCGCCTCATCGGCTCCTCCCCCGAGACGCTGGTCCGGGTCGAGGACGGGATCGTGACCGTGCGGCCCATCGCCGGAACGCGGCCGCGCGGGGCCACGGCAGACGAGGACGAACGGCACGCCCGCGACCTGCTCGCCGACGCGAAGGAGCGGGCGGAGCACCTCATGCTCGTCGACCTCGGCCGCAACGACGTCGGCCGGGTGGCCCGGCCCGGTTCCGTGCAGGTGGCGCGCTTCATGGAGATCGAGCGCTACAGCCATGTCATGCACCTCGTGAGCGAGGTCGCCGGGGCGCTGAGGGAGGGGGTCGACGCCGTGGATGCGTTCAAGGCCTGCTTCCCCGCCGGCACGCTCACGGGCGCCCCGAAGGTGCGCGCGATGGAGATCATCGACGAACTCGAACCGACGCGGCGCGGACCCTACGGCGGGGCGGCCGGCTACGTCGGATACGGCGCGACGAGCCTCGACATGGCGATCGTGATCCGGACGCTCCTCTCCGTCGGGGATCGCGTGTTCGCGCAGGCGGGGGCCGGCATCGTGTACGACTCGGAACCGGCACGCGAATGGGAGGAGACGCGACACAAGGCACGCGTGCTGCTGGAGGCGCTGACCAGCGTCTAGCCGCAGGGGCCGTCCCTGCGTCCCCTGGCCCCTACATTCGGGCGAGCCGCTCCTCGCGGGCCACGATCGGGTCGACCTGGTCGGCGTATTCCTTCGCGTAGGCGAGGGCTTCTTCCAGCGCCTCCGTCCGCGTCCCCGCGAAGCGCTGGCCCACGGCGGCGCTCATCGCGCGGCCCGGCCCCGCCGCCGCCGCGACCTCCCAGACCTCCGGCCCTCCGCGCAGCGCCGCCCGCCTCCCCGCCCGGGTTTCGCGGAACTCGATGAGGGGGAATCTCTCCTGGGCAAGCCACTCCAGCAGGATCCTCCTAAGTCCTTCGGAGGGAGTCCATTGCTGTTCATGGAACACCCGCTCGAGGGCCGATTCGACCTCGCGCGAAACGCGCGTGCAGAGAGGACGCGGCAAAGGCATGTATACATGGTATACCATGGTGGGTGGACATGCCAGCCCGCCCCGCCCCGACCGATCGGTCGAGGATGGCGATGTCACCCTTTTTCCATTCGCGGCGTCTACGGGTGTATCACCGGGCGCTCGCTGCTCGCGGAAATGGGAGCGAGGCGGCGTCCGTCGGCCGAAAGGGAGGCGAGGCGACCATGAACGTGCACAGGATTCCAACCCGGAGCGGCGCCCTGTTGGCGCTGCTGCTGGCGATTGTGGCGCCCGCGGCGTCTCATGCCCAGTCGGAGATGGGCACGGTCCAGGGCAAGGTACTCGACTCGACGGCCAATACCGGAGTCGCCGGAGCTCAGGTTTTTGTGGCGGGGACGGTGATCGGCACACTGACGGATGCGGAAGGCGGCTATTCCCTTTCCGGCGTGCCGGCGGGAGAGCAGGTCGTCACGGTCCGATTGATCGGATACCGCGAGGTCAGCCGCAGCGTCACCGTCACCCCGGGCGAGACGGTCACGCTGGACTTCACCGTCGAGCAGATCACTCTTCGGCTGCAGGACATCGTCGTGACGGGCGCGGTAGACGAGGCGCCACAGGCCCGGGTGCCCTTCACGGCAGAGCGACGCAGTGCCGACGCCTCGAGGCTTGCTGCCGTAGCGCTTGCGCCTGGGCACCGCGGTTACCACACGGAGTCGTACGCCCGGATCGTGGAGAACGGGTTCCGCAGCGTCGGCGACTCGCCCCTCTCCACGTTCTCGATCGATGTCGACCGCGCCTCCTACGCCAACGTCCGGCGCTTCATCCAGGCGGGTGAGCGGCCACCGGTCGACGCGGTCCGGATCGAGGAGATGATCAACTACTTCCCGTACGAGTGGGACGCAACGCCCGGGGACAACCACCCTTTCCGGGTCGTCAC
Organism: uncultured Gemmatimonadota bacterium; assembly: GCA_964509895.1. Classification (GTDB taxonomy): domain Bacteria; phylum Gemmatimonadota; class Gemmatimonadetes; order Palauibacterales; family Palauibacteraceae; genus Palauibacter. The sequence goes on along the minus strand of CAZDZJ010000071.1, from coordinate 66,141 downwards.
GGAAGTGTGGGACGCGCCGTGGAAGCCGGAGCACCGTCTCGTCCGCGTCGGGTTGAGAGCGCCCGCCGTCGACACCGGGAACCTCCCGCCGAGCAACCTGGTCTTCCTGCTCGATGTGTCCGGGTCGATGTCATCGCCGGACAAGCTGCCGCTGCTGAAGAGGGCGTTCGCGCTCCTCGCCGAGCAGCTCCGACCGCAGGACCGGGTCGCGATCGTCGTCTACGCGGGGGCGGCCGGACTCGTGCTTCCCCCGACACCCGGGAACCGGCGCGACCGGATCCTCGCGGCCGTGGAGCGGCTGGAAGCCGGGGGAAGCACGGCTGGCGGCGCCGGGATCGAGCTCGCCTACGACGTGGCGCGGAAGCACTTCATCGAGGACGGCAACAACCGCGTCGTCCTCGCGACGGATGGGGACTTCAACGTGGGCGCCTCGAGCGACGAGGCCATGGTGCGCCTCATCGAGAAGGAACGGGAGAGCGGGGTCTTCCTCACGGTCCTCGGCTTCGGCACGGGGAACCTGAAAGATTCGAAGATGGAGCGGATCGCCGACCACGGGAACGGCAACTTCCACTACGTGGACGGGCTTCTCGAAGCCCGGAAGGTGCTCGTGGAGGAGATGGGAGGGACGCTGTTCACGGTGGCGAAGGACGTGAAGCTGCAAGTGGAGTTCAACCCCGCCCGCGCCGGCGCCTACCGCCTGATCGGGTACGAGAACCGGTTGCTCGCCGACGAGGACTTCAACGATGACACGAAGGACGCGGGCGAACTCGGGGCCGGCCACACCGTGACCGCGCTCTATGAAATCGTGCCCGCGGGTCTCCCGGTGCCCCGGAGCGTCGATCCTCTCCGCTATCAGCCGGTCGCCGAGCCAACGGTTCCGGCCGAAGCCCCACCGAGCGCGTTCGAGGACGAACTGTTCTACGTGAAGGTCCGCTACAAGGACCCTGACGGATCCGAGAGCAGGCTCCTGACACACGCGGTCGCCGACCGCTCCCGGCCACCCTCGGAGAGTTTCCGCTTCGCCGCGGCCGTGGCGGGGTTCGGCATGCTGCTGCGGGACTCGCACCATGCGGGCTCCTACACGCTCGACGACGTCATCTCGCTGGCGGAACGAGGGCGGGGCGACGATCCCCGGGGATATCGGGGAGAGTTCATCCGTCTCGCGGAGACCGTGCGCGACCTGGATCTGCTCGGGACCGCAGCGGAGGAGGGCGACCAGCGTTAACGTAGGCGCCTCACCCCCGGGCCGCGGCGCCTGGCAGGCCGTGGCGGTCCGCTTCGGGAGGAGCCGCCCCCGTTGAAGCTCAATCGACGCATCTCCGGCCAGATCGAACGGCCGGCTGACAAACGACGCTACGTCCGCCGGCTCTTCGCCGGCGTGGCCGCCCGCTACGACCTCACCAACGATGTGATGTCGCTGGGCCTCCACCGCCTGTGGAAGCGTCGGCTCCTCGCGCTGGCCGACCTGCGCCCGGATGACCGAGTGCTCGACCTCGCGGCCGGCACGGGAGACCTCGCGCGGGGAGCGCTGAACCATGCGGCGCGCGAGCCATTCGAGATCCGGGTCTTCGCCGCGGATCTCACGCCGGAGATGATGCGGGTCGGGCGCGGGCGGCCCGGTCCCGACCTCGCCGGCTGGATCGGAGCCGACGCCCTGCGGCTACCCTTCCCCGACGCCGCCTTCGATCGCGTCATTATCGGCTACGGACTGAGAAACTTCCCGGACCTGGACGCCGCGCTGGCCGAGTGCTTCCGCTGCCTGCACCCGGGCGGCCGGCTCATCTCGCTCGACTTCGGCCATCCGCGGATCGCGGCGCTTCGCCGCGCCTACCTCGGATACCTGGACGCCTCGACACGCGCCGTGGGCTGGGCGATCCACCGCGACCCCGAGTCCTACGTCTACATCCCCGAGTCGCTGAGGCGATTCCCCGACCAGCGCGAGATGGTCCGCAGGATGGAGGCGGCCGGGTTCGTGGAGTGTGGCCACGAGGAGCTGATGATGGGGGCGATGGCCATCAACTACGGAGACCGCCACTAGTGTCGGGAATCGCCGCCGACGGGACTACAGGGTCGGGCTGGATTCCGTCTTCCAGACGGTGAACTGGCGCTGGCCGGACTCGCTCTCCTCGAGACGGACCTTCAACGCGTCGCCGTCGGCGAGTCGCATGTGGTCGCGCATTTCCAGGGGGATGGTGATGCGACCGCCGCTCCCTACGGTGATGTCGCGATAGTACATGACGCGGAAGATCGCCATCTAACCTCCTCAAGAGGTTCGGATTCGGCACAGCGAGGGGAACCGTCAATATGGCGAGCCAACGGTCTCAGCGGTAGGCCGGGGCAGGCGGGAAGCCCGGAAGCCGCCACCGGGTCGTCGCCGTGGCGAGGGGTGCGTGCAGCCCATATCATCGGGGCCGTGAGTACACCTGCCATCCGCCTCCGGGGCGTCACGAAGCGCTTCGACAAGAAGACCGCGGTCCGCGATCTCGACCTCGAGATCCCGCACGGGTCGATCTATGGCCTCATCGGCCCCAACGGCGCGGGGAAGACCACCACGCTCCGGATCATCCTCGACATCATCGGAGCCGAGCACGGCACGGTCGAGGTCCTGGGGTCGACCCACGTGGAGTCGGTGCGTGCGCGCATCGGCTATCTCCCGGAGGAACGCGGCCTGTATCAGAAGATGACCGCCGCGGACCATCTCGCCTTCTTCGGCCAGCTCAAGGGGCTGCGCCGGAAGGAGGCGCTCGCGCGCGCCCGGGCCGGGCTGGATGCGGTGGGCCTCGGGGAGCGGGCGGATGACAAGGTGGAGACCTTCTCCAAGGGAATGGCCCAGAAGGCCCAGTTCCTCGGGGTCATCCTTCACGAACCCGAACTGCTCGTGCTCGACGAGCCCTTCAGCGGCCTCGACCCGCTCAACGTCGAACTCTTCAAGCAGATGCTGCAGGAACGCCAGCAGGCCGGGGCCACGATTCTCCTCTCGACGCACCTCATCGAGGACGCGGAGCGCCTGTGCGAGCGCGTGTGCATGATCGCCGGAGCGACGAAGGTGCTCGACGGCCGGGTGCGCGATATCAAGTCCGCGGCAGGACGGCGTGACGTCGCCATGTCGTTCGAGGGCAACCCGCGGTTCCTCGACGCACCGGATCTCATCGAGGGGATCACGGCGCATGGGTCGTATGTCGAGATCCGCATGCTGGAGGGAGCCGACCCCCAGGCGCTCCTGCGCCGGGCGGTGGATGCCGGGGCGCTGATCTCGCGCTTCGAGCTGATCGAGCCGTCGCTGCGCCAGATCTTCATCGAGAAGGCGACGGAGGCCGGGCTCTCGCACGAGGATGAGAGCGAAGAGGAAGAGGCGGCGGCATGAACCCGTTCAACCCCAAGGTCGGGGCGGTCGTCCGGCGCGAGTTCATGCTGCGCGTGAAGTCCAAGTGGTTCCTCCTCTCCACCCTGGGGCTTCCCCTGCTCATCATCGGGCTCATGGCGCTTGCGGCGTTCCTCGCGGTCAGGGCCGGGACGGATGCCGGCGACGCCGTCCGGGTCATCGGGGTCTCGGATCCTGCCGGCCTCATCGGAGATCTCCTCGTGGAGGAACTTCGGGGCGAGTCCATGGACGCCGTGGACGCCCCCGAGATGGAGGCGTACTCGGTGGAGGAAGCGCGCTCCCGGCTCTCGTCGACCACATACGACATGTTGCTGATGATCCCGCGGGGAGCGGGCCGGCGGGCGGCGGAGATGCCGGGACAGGAGGCGGATGAAGCCGCGGATGCCGCTGCCGACGATGCGGGAGGCGGGAGGCGTGAGGAAACGACGCTGCTCGCGCGGGACAACGTCCCGACCGCCGTGGTGAGCGATCTCCGGGCCGCACTCCAGAGGGCCTCGGTACGGGCTCGCCTCCGGGCGGTCGGCGTGCAGGAAATCGACCCGGGCGCGCTGCTCGCGCGGCTCTCGTTCGAGGTCGTGAACGTCACCGAGTCGGGCGAGGCGCGCTCGCAGGACGTCTACCAGGTGCTGAGCTTCGTCATCGCGTTCTTCTTCTACTTCATCCTCCTCATCTACGGACAGATGATCGTCCGTGCGGTTCTCGAGGAGAAGCAGTCCGACATCGTCGAGGTCATGGTCTCCTCGCTCCGGCCGTGGGAGTTGATGCTGGGCAAGATCGTGGGGGTCGGCGCGGTGGGGATCGCGCAGATGGCGATCTGGGCCTTCGTCTTCGTGCTCGCGGGGGTCTACGGACTCACGGCCGGCGCCTCCACTTTGGCCGAGGCGGGGATCGACCTCGCGAGCCTCGCCATCCCGTGGGGCATCCTCGTGCTGGTCTTCTTCTTCCTCATCCTCGGCTACCTCCTCTACGCGGCCATGTTCGCGGGCGCCGGGGCGACGATCAGCAACGAGCACGACGCCCAGCAGGCCGTGATGCCGATCACGATGCTGATCATCCTTCCCTTCATCGCGATCCAGGCGGTGATCCAGAGTCCGAACGCCGCGTGGGCCGTCGTTATTTCGCTCGTGCCGTTCTTCAGTCCGCTGGTGATGACGTCGCGACTGTTCATGACCGCCGTGCCGCTGTGGCAGTGGCTCTCGGCGCTGGTTCTCCTGGGACTCTGCGTACTCGCGGTGGCATGGGTCGCCGGCCGCATCTATCGGGTGGGCATCCTGATGAAGGGCCAGCGGGCCAACCTGCCGCAGGTGCTGCGGTGGATACGCCACGGGTAGTCCATCGTGACAGAGGCGCGCGGCGGGGCCGCTTCGCCGTTCTCTTCGCCCTGTGCGGAGCGGCGGGTGCCGCCGGGTGCGCGGCCGACACCGACGCCTTCGTGCTCGGCGCCACGACATCCACCTACGACTCGGGTCTGCTCGAACATCTGATCGCCCGCTTCAACGACGACCACCCCGGGCTTCGGGTGCGCACGGTCATCGCCGGGAGCGGCGAAGCTCTGGAACTCGGCCGAACGGGCGATGTCGATCTTCTGCTGGTGCACGCGCCCGAAGCGGAGGAACGCTTCATATGGGCAGGCTACGCGCCGCGACGTCTTTCCGTCATGCACAACGGCTTTGTGGTCGCCGGCCCGGCGGCGGACCCGGCGGGGGTCGGTGAGGCCCCGTCACCGGCCGAGGCGCTCGCGAGGATCGCGGCGGGAGAACACCGCTTCGTGTCTCGCGGGGACAGTTCCGGCACGCACTACCGGGAGATCGCCCTGTGGCGCGAGGCGGGGACGGCCGCGGATGGAGCCTGGTACATAGAGTCCGGGCAGGGGCAGGCCACGACCCTGCACGTGGCCAGCGAGCGGGATGCGTACGTGCTCACCGATGACGCGACGTTCGCCGTGCTGTCGGACGTGCTCGACCTGGAGGCGCTCGTCCGGGACCACGCATCGCTGAGAAACGTGTATTCGCTGCTGGAACCGGCAGCGGCGATCCGTTCGGGACGAGCCGCGGTGTTCGCGGCCTGGCTGCGCTCCGAAAACGGACGCCGCGCGATCGGCGAGTTCCGCCTTGAAGGAGACGCCGAACCGCTCTTTGCGCCGTGGCCCCCCGACGACGACGCGCCCGCCGGCGAGGCGCCCGCGCTTGAGGGAGACTCCCTGTCCGACGCACATTCGGCTCGTGGATCCGCTGCTCGAGGCTCTCCGGCTCATCACGTCGGGTGACCTGTACGTCTGGAACGTCATCCTCCGCTCTCTGCAGATCAGCGGATCGGCGCTCCTCCTGGCCATGGTCATCGGGCTTCCCATCGGGATCGCGGTCGGGCTGACGCGGTTCCGGCTGCGGCTGCCCGTTGTCGCGATCATCAATGCCGGTCTCGCCTTCCCACCCGTCGTCGTCGGTCTCGGGGTGTTTCTCCTGCTCTCGCGGGCGGGTCCGCTCGGCGATCTGCAGCTGCTCTACACCCCGGCGGCGATGATCGGTGCCCAGGCCATCCTCGCGGGCCCGTACATCGCCGCGGTGAGCCTCGCCGCGGTGGAGAGCATTCCGCGCGACATCGGTCTGCAGGCGCGCGCGCTCGGAGCGAGCCGGTGGCAGGCGACGCTCCTCCAGCTGAGGGAGGTGCGGACTTCGCTGGTGGCGGCCGTGGCGGCCGGCTTCGGGGCGATCATCAGCGAGGTGGGGGCCGTGATGATGGTCGGCGGGAACATCCTCGGTGAGACCCGGGTGATGACGACCGCGATCGTGCTGGAGACGCGGCGCGGCAACTTCGACGTCGCCATCGCCATGGGGGTCGTGCTCATGCTGATCGCGCTCTGCGTGAACGCGATGCTCCTCCTGCTCGGCCGACGATCCGTCCGCCGCGGACGGATCGCATGAACGGCGCGGCGGAACCGCTCCTCGGCGGCGTCGGCCTGCGGCGGGTCTACGGCGGGAAGACCGCCATCGAGGTGGACCGTATCGAACTGCGAGAGCGCGAAATGCTCGCCGTGTTCGGGCCGAACGGCGCGGGCAAGTCCACGCTTCTGCGGCTGCTCGCCATGCTGGAGAGGCCCGACGCAGGGGAAGTGACCTTTCGGGGTGGGTCCGGCCGGGCCGGTGAACGCGCGTTACGGGCGGCGTCCGCCGTCGTGTTTCAGCGGCCGCACTTCTGGAGCGAATCCGTGGAATACAACGTCGGCCTGGGCCTGGCCCTGCGCGGCGTGCCCCGCTCGAAGGCCGGAGCCCGCTCGCGCGCCGTGTGCGAACAGCTCGCGATCTCGCACCTGCTCGGGGCGCCGGTGTCGGCGCTGTCCGGAGGAGAAGCGCAGCGCGTGGCTCTCGCTCGGGCGCTGGTGCTCGACCCCGAAGTCCTCTTCCTCGATGAGCCGACCGCGAATCTCGACACGGATGCGCGGCTGGATCTGCGACACGATCTGGAGCGAGTGGCCCGCGAGCGGGCGACGAGCGTCTTTCTCATCACGCACGACCGGGGTGAAGCCTTCCACCTCGCCGACCGCGTCGCCGTGATCCGGGACGGGAAGCTGATCCAGACGGGTACGCCGAAGGAGATCTACGAGAATCCGGTGGACGTCTATACCGCGCGCGTCACGGGCGCGGAGTTCACGATCGCCGGCACCGTGACCCGGAGGCACGAGCGCATGGTCACCGTCGATATCGGGGGCGCCTCGCTGGTGACACTGGGCGAAGCGGTCGCGGGCACGCCGGTCAAGATCGCCTACCGGCCGGAGGACCTGATCCTGGGCCCCCCGGACGTTCCCCCGGCGGACCTGAGCACGCGCAACCTGATCTTCGCTACGGTCGCGGAGCGCCGCGACATGGGTGGGCTGGTGAGGCTGCGCCTCGGCGGCCCGGTCGAACTCGTGGCTCTCGTCACGCTCGATGCGGCGGAAGAACTCGGCGTCGATCCCGGCGCGCGGGTCGCGGTGCGCGCGAAGGCCACAGCGCTGCACGCCTTCCCGGCCGGGCCCGTTCCCCGCTAGGGCGAGCGGCGTTCGATCCCCGGTCCCGTCCAGATCACGATGGCCCCGCACCGTCCAACCGATCCACCGAACTCGGCCGGCAGTTCGCTCGCACCGCGATAGACCTCGATCCCCGCGACCTCCGAGGGCGTGACGAAGTTGTCGATCGAGTCGTTGGAGCCTCCGCCATCGCGGATCACACGCACGCCGTCAAGGTAGACGTTCGCGTTCACGCACCCGAACTCGGCGCTGCCGCTCAGGCTGGGAGCCCCCCTCGTCATGCGGATGACGCAGTTGTTGTTGCCGCTCCCGGTACACTCGGTGCGGAGCCCCGGGATTCGCCCCAGGTAGTGCGTGACTCGGATCGCGCCAACATCCTGTATGTCCTCGCGCGTGAGGAACACGCCGGCGCCGCTCGCCTCGCCCAGTTCGCGGCGGTCGTAGAAGCCCTGCAACTCCAGGCGCTTCTCGCGCAACGCCGTGACGACGAGCGGTGCGAGTTCGATCGGGTCCACGCTGAGCTCGAAATCCACCTGCACGGTTCGGTCGCTCGGCAGGTCGACCAGTTGATCTACGGCGTCAAAGGCGATGTGATCCGCCGTGAGCCGATATATCCCGGGCGTGAGATCATCGAACATGAAGCGGCCGCTGCCGTCCGTCATCAGCTCTCGATCCTGCCTCACGAGGGTGTCGGCGAGGGTGATGTTCGCCGCTTCGACGGGACGGCCGGTGCTGCGGTCGAGGACGCGGCCCACGATCCGTCCGGGCACCGTCAGCAGGGTGGCGAGAGCGCCCGCTTCCACGGCCACCAGGATGTCCCAGCCCGCGGGAGGGCCCGGCGCGATGCTGATGAGCACCGGGTCCGTGCGGTGGGAGGGGAAGGCGGCGTTCACGGTGAGATCGGTGTGCGGCGGGAGGCCGCAGAGCACATACACGCCATCGTTGTCCGCGACGACGGAGAGGCTCTGCTGTCGGCCCCCCTCGTCCGTCCACGCCGCCGAGACCGTGGCTCCGGGGATGACCAGACCCTGGAGTGTGTCGCGCACCATGCCGGCAAGACCCGTGTCAGACGGATCCGTCCCCGCCGGACATGTGACGATGCTGCGGATCGCGCCCGCCCGAGGCGCCTGGGCTTCAAGTCGAGACGCGGGTGTCGCGAGGAGCGTAGCCGTCGAGAGCGCGCAGATCACGATAGACAATCGTGCCGGGGCGCCTGAACAACCATGTCCGCGTGTTGGCATACTGCTGTTCTCCGCTGCCTGCGTCGGCACTCTCTCACGTGGTTGTCGCCAACCGCAGCTTCCGCCGCACCGCTCGAATGTGGAACGTAACGGAATCGGGGATTGCGGGGGACTCCCGGCCGCCGCCAATCTTCCCGGGGTTTCTTCCGTTGGGGAGTTCATCGTGCGAAACAGGCGGACGCGCCACGTGATCGGCGGCGTTTGTGCCCTTCTCGGCATCTCGGGGTGCCTCGATCTCGGCCTCGGCGTCGACCCCACGGTCGGCAACCTGCTTACGTCCGTGGTCAGCGAGGGATCCGCGTTGCCCGAGTTCGCGAACGCACGCGGGGGTCCCGGATCCATGCGGGTCTCGGGCCAGATCGTCGGACGGCTACGCTGCGACTATCTCGCGCCCGATCTGCGTCAGGTCGACGGAGGTCTCAAGTTGGCCATCACCATCGTGTCGGGCCGGCAGGGCTGCAACAGCCTGACGCCCACGACCATGTCCTACGTGGCGAACATCTACAACGTGGAACCCGGATCGTATTCGATCCTCGTCGAGCATCGATACGATGGCGTGGAGGGGTCACCCGGAGAGCGCCTCTACGACATCGTCACCGTCGGCTAGCCGACGGCCGGCAACCCGCGGCCAGCCGAAAACCGGCGGCCGACCGGGCCGTCACTCCAAAGGCGCGGAGACAGCGTGGAGGCCCATGAGATCCGCGTCGTCCATCCCGGCCAGCGCCCGTGTCGCCTCGGCCACGCTGCGGCTCTCGTGGGCCACCCAGCGCGGCGGCTCGAAGGGGTCCTCGAGACAGACGAAGTAGATGCGGGCCGCCTGCGGCGTATTCGGCTGGCCGCCCGACACGTAGGCCTCCCAGCGCACCATGCCCTCGTCGAGGAAGGTGCGCGAGAGCGCCCGCTTCGGATCCACGGCCATGCCGTTCACACTTTCACGGAGCGCGCGAGCAATGTGCGCAACCCGGCCTCGTCCATCTCGGCGACGGCATGCTTCGGGACCTTCGAGATGCCCGGGGGCGCCTGGTTGTAGCGCTGCGGCACCGTGATGTCATCCTGGTTCCGGAACATCACGAGCAGGCGGGGCGACTGCTGCGTCGTCCCGGAGAAGATCGAGAATTCGGCCTCCCAGGTGGCGCCCGATTCGCTCGTGAACCGGGTCTTGGCACTGTCGGCGGCCCCATCCATCCGGAAGATCAGTTTCTTCAGCAGCGACATGTGCGCGGGCGGGTTCAGGCGTTTGGGTGAAACACATGACAGCGGCGCCGGGATTGCGCGGTGCCGCCGAAATCCACGAGCTACCGAGAGTAGGCGAGTCGGTGCCGGGCCGCCAGCCTGCGGGCTTCCCGTGCGGAGGCGAAGCTGCGACCTTGCATCGAACTCCGGCCCGGCCACGCAAGGAGAGAGCCATGTTGGTCCACCGCCGCCGGTCGTGCTGCTTGAAAGCGCGCCGCCTGTATTTCGCCGCGATCGCTTCCCTCCTCGTCGTCCTGCTCCTGCCGTCGACGGCGGCGGGTCAGGACGCGGACGTCATCGACGCCTTCGCGCGCCGGATCGCGTCGGATGTGGAAGCGGACGGCACCGGGGGGATCACAGCCGCGGTCTTCAAGGGCGATCAGGTGCTGTGGGCGCAGGGGTTCGGCTGGGCCGATCCCGCGAACCGCGTGCCGGCCGGCGTCCGCACGATCTATCGCACCGGTTCCATCTCGAAATCGATCACGGCGATCCTCATGGCCGACCTCGTCGAGGAAGGGACGGTCGCTCTTGACGACGCCCTGGTGGACCACCTGCCCGAGGCCGGCGGTTTCGGGGACGCGCCCGCCGGCATGGAGCCGATCACGCTCCGGCAGCTCGCCAGCCATACCGCCGGCCTGATCCGCGAACCCGAGCTCGAGGGCGCGGCGGCGGGGCCGATCGAGGACTGGGGCTACAAGATTCTCGCCTCGATTCCCCATACGCACTTCTTCGCGATGCCCGGAACCCAGTACCAGTACTCCAACATCGGATACGGAGTGCTCGGATACGCCCTGCAGCGCGCGGCCGGCACGTCGTTCATGGATCTCGTCGAGGACCGCCTCTTCGCACCGCTCGGGATGCGCTCCTCCACCTTCATCGTCGGCCCCGACCTCCGGCGCCGCGTCGCGGTGGGATACGTCAACCGGGACGACGGCACGGTGGACCCCGAACTCCCGGCGCTCGAACACGAGGGCCGCGGCTACAAGGTGCCGAACGGCGGCGTCTACGCGACGGTGGGCGATCTCGCGACCTTCGGGGCCGCCGTCATGGGCATGACCGAGTACGAACTCCTGGAGCCGGCCACGCGCCGCGAGGTCATGGCGGTGCACACGCCGGAAGATCCGGACTCCGGGTACGGGCTCGGCTTTTCGATTCGACAGGTCTCCCTCGAGGGCGGCACCGTGAGATTCGTCGGCCACGGCGGGTCGGTCGCCGGGTACAACATGTACCTCGTATTCGAACCGGAGAGCGGCTACGGCGTCGCGCTCGGCCGCAACTACAATCGGGGCGCCACGAATCTGGGCGAGGCCGGGAACGGCCTCCTCCGGGCGCTGCTCGAGGCCGGCGGTTGAACGGTCGCGCACCGCTCGTCCGGGGTAGCGCGCCGCTCCTCGCGCTGGCGGCGGTCGCCCTCGCGCCGGTGGCGGTCGCCCTCACGCCGTCGCCGGTGGCGGGGCAGGAGGAGGAAGAGGAGCGGGTCCTTCGCATCTGCCGTCAGCTTGGAAACTCGGAACTCGAGGTCGGGATCGAGGGCATCATCCGCGATGAAGAGAGCCGGGTCCCGTTGCCGGGCGCGACCGTCCTGATCCGCTACGAGTCCGAACGCGGGCGGGCGACCCCCGAAGACGTACGGGTCGAGGCGGATGAGCGCGGTCGATACCAGGCGTGTGGCCTCGAGGCCTTTCGCGAGGTCCGCGTGCGCCCGGGCTATCGGTCGTGGCGCGGCAAGGAGCGCAAGGTCGACCTCGACCGATCTCGGTTCGTCGACCTCGAGGTGGACCTGGGGGACGCCGCCTTCGTCGTCTTCTCCGTCGTATCGGCCCAGGACCGGTCGCCCGTGGCGGGCGCGCAGATCGACTTCTCCCCTCTCCCGATTTCCGGCGTCACGGATTCCCTCGGACGGGTGTCGTTCCGGTCCATGCCGCCACTGACGCACGGCATGCGCGTCGCACACATCGGCTACACTCCCTTCGAGACCGAGATCAACGTCCTCTCTGACCAGAACGCGGAGTTTCGGGTCGAACTCCATTCGCGCGCGATCGCGCTGGCGCCGATCGAGGTCAGGGTCACCGGGCGCGACGCCTTCCTGCTCACGTCGGGCTTCTACGAGCGCCGCGAATCGATCGAGGACGGGTACTTCGCCACCTATCCCGAGATCGACGAGTTCATCCACCTCGGGCAGCTATTTCAGTTCAAGCGCGAACTCTCCATCCGGTATCGCCGGAACCAGCTCATCCTCCTCAACGGCAGGCCGGCGAGCCGCCTCGGCTTCACCCCCCGGAACCTGCACCAACTGAAGTACAGCACCGTTCGGGGGATCGAGGCCTACAGGTGCAGCGAAGCCCCGTCGGAGATCATGAACCGGGTGCCGGACGCGATGCTCCTGACCGACTGCAATCTCGTCGCGATCTGGACCTACTGACCCTCCCGATACACCCTCCCAACCCTCGATTCCCTTGAGCGAAGACATCCGTTCGGACGGAGAGGCCGCCGCCCCGCTGCACCGCCGCGCGTGGCGTGCCGTCCGCGACGTGGTGTGGGGGTCGGAGGAGGACTTCACCTCGGGAAGTCTGAACCGGGGGGTCCTGCTGCTGGCCATCCCGATGGTGCTCGAGATGGCCGGCGAGTCGCTCTTTTTCCTCGTGGACATGGCGGTGGTAAGCCGTCTCGGGGCCGGCGCACTGGCCGCGATCGCGCTCACCGAGGCGATGCTGGCGGTCATCTATTCGATCGCGATGGGGCTCGCGATGTCCACGACCGCAATGGTCGCGCGCCGGACGGGAGAGAAGGACGAACGGGGGGCGGCGACGGCGGCCGTGCAGGCCATCGTGCTGAGCGTGGGCATCGCCGCGGCCCTCGGCCTCGCGGGTGCGATCCTCGCTCCCTCGCTGCTGCGGATCATGGGCGGATCTCCCGAGGTCGTGGCCGCGGGCACCACGTACGCCCGCATCCAGCTCGGCGGGATGGTCGTGATCATCCTCCTCTTCGTGAACAACGCGATCTACCGGGGGGCGGGCGATCCCTCGATGGCGATGCGTTCGGTGTGGCTGGCGAACGGGATCAACATCGTGCTCGATCCCGTGCTCGTGTTTGGCCTCTGGGTGTTCCCGGAACTCGGACTGCCGGGGGCCGCCGTGGCCACGACAGCCGGACGCGGGATCGGCGCTCTGTACCAGTTGTGGCACCTGTCGCGCGGCGACCGCATCCGGGTGCGGCGCGACGATATCCGGGTCCATTTCCCCGTCATCGGACGGCTCATCCGCGTGTCGGTCGGGGGCGTGGGCCAGATGCTCGTGACCCAGGTCAGCTACATCGCCTCGATCCGCATCCTGTCCGAGTTCGGGACGATCGCGCTCGCGGGCTACACCATGGCGATCCGCGTCGTCATCTTCATCATCCTCCCCGCCTGGGGCCTCGCGAACGCCGCCGCCACGCTCGTGGGCCAGAACCTCGGCGCCGAGAGACCGGATCGCGCCGAGCGGGCCGTCTACCTCACCGGGTTCTGGAACATGTTGTTCATGGCCATCGTGACGGTGGTCTTCGTGGGTTTCCCGGAGCCGATTCTGGCACCGTTCGCCCCGGACCCGGAGACGCTGGACGTCGGCGTGCGCGCGCTCCGGATCATCAGCTACGGGTACATCTTCTACGCCTGGGGGATGGTGACGATGCAGGCGTTCAACGGGGCGGGCGACACGGCGACGCCGACCTGGATCAACATCGGCGTCTTCTGGTTCCTGCAGCTGCCGCTCGCGGCTTTCCTCGCCTTTTCAGCCGGGTGGGGGGAGGCAGGCGTGTTCTGGTCGTTCGCGGTCGCCTATTCGCTCTCGGCCGTGGTCGGCCTCTGGATATTCCGGCGCGGCCGCTGGAAGCAGAAGGTCGTTTAGCTACGCCGAACAGGGGCGCTCGCGGCGTTGGACGAGATCGCGTTCGCCGTCGCGAGGACGATGGCCAGGGCCGGCACCGGCGCCCTCTTCGTCATCCGCAGGAGGCTCCTTCGCGCTAGATCGAGCACGTTCCCCGTCTCGCGAGATCCGTCGCGCGCAGCCGGAGGACCACGGCGATGTTCCCTCCCTCGGCCAGTTCCACCTCATGGACGGAACCGGTATACCCGGCGCACACGGCACGTATCGTGTAGGACCCGGGCGGAAGGTCCTCGAGAGAGAACCGTCCGGCGGCGTTTGTCACCGTACGGAAGTCGGTGTCGACGAGGACGACCCGTGCACCCTCGATCAGTCCCGAGGTCGCCTCGTTGAGGACCATGCCGGTGATCGAAGCCGGGGACGTTACCGGCACCGTCAGCCTCAGCGTGTCGCCGCCCGCCGCCGCAATCGCAACCATCGGTCCACCCGCGTGCGGGCCGTATTCCGGAGTCAGGTGTATGACGGCGCCCTCCGGCAGGTCACACACCCGGTACCGTCCGATCGAGTCCGTGCGGACAACCGTTTCCACGCGCTCGAGGCCGTCGGGATCGTCGGGGTTTGCGTGCGAAGCGAACACATACGCAGCGGGCAGCCTGACTTCGGTGACCTCGTCGTCGACGAAGCCATCCAGCGCCACTTCTCCAGGGCGGCCACGCGACTCGCACAACTTCACCTCGATCTTCGGGATCTCCGGCAGGCGCGCCGTCCAGTCGGACCACAGGATGACCGCACCGCAAACGGCGGTCGTAAAGGTCCAGGCGAACATCGGAATCTTCGTTCCCGGCTGGTAGACCTCGGCCGCTCCGAGATCGGACACGGACAACTCTTCGAGCAGCGGGGGAAGGCGGTCCAACCCCGCAGTGAAGATCCCTCCCGGATACGAATCGTCTGTGCCCCAGCCGGGCGTCGTGCCGATCGGCCTCCGGTCAAGGTACACCGGAATCTTCTCGCACCGGGACAGGGGCGCGCGGTTCTGGAGGACCCACAGATAGTCCCGCAGTCGTACGAAGCCGACCTTGCTGGCCTCGATCCATTCGGGCTCGAAGAACGTGCCCCAGCCCTCTTCCATTCGATCGTAGAAGCCGGACTCCACGAGGTCGGGCGGGCGTCCTGCCACGCCCACTTCGAGCGGATCCAGCGGGATCGCCTGCGGGGTCAGGCGTAGGTCCAGCCGCGGGGGCGCCTGCGCGCCGACCTCCAGCGGCGTGCTGAGCAACTCGTATCCGAAGCGGCGCACGGCGAGCGCATATGTGCCCGGCGCAACCTGAGCGAAGGCGAAGGCGCCATCCGCTCCCGTGATGGTTTCGCGAGCCGAACCGGACGCGTCGGCCAGCCGCACCGTCGCGCCGTCGACCGGCTCGCCCGCCCCGTCATCGACGACGGTTCCGGCGACTTCCACCGCTTCCTGAGCCGCCATTCCGTCCGGAGCCATGCCCGGGATCGCCGCCAGCGCGACGGCGAGCAGGAAGGCACAAGTTTGTGTCATGTGAACGCCCGCGAGGTTGAATGGCCCGGACGTCGGACCGGGAGAATAGACCATGGCACCACCCGTGAGTAGACGCCGCAACCCGCGTTCGCGTCACTCTCCGGGCTTCGACCGGGCGCTGGCTCTATGGAGTCCGGTTCTCCGTCCGCAGTTGGGCATCCGGGGCCAGTTGCAGGACGCGGATGATCGGGCGCTCCGGTCGTCGCCAAAACCGTTGCCGCCAGCCGAACGGTGGCCGGGCTGCGGAAGGCGAACCAACTTGCGCCGACGAAAATGGCGCGCTATGGGTTCCAGCATGGACTGCCGGTTCAGTTCGGACTGCACCAAGTGGTGTGCGGTCTGCAAGCGCCCGATGGATGACGACCCTTACTGCGCGTAAAATCCTCCCCACCTGGAGCCTTTGCGAGCCGTAAGCGTGCCACCTTGACGCACATGGCGGGTCGCGTATGGTACGGCGCGTGCCTGGTTTGTTGTGTATCTGCCTGCCAAGGTGGCGACATTCGATCGCCCGCACCGTCAATCGCCGTCCAGGACTCCGCAGGCGTTGACGTTGTGACTATATCGGCTGAGGAGGCGAGTTTACCCGAATGGCAGTTGGGTCGCGTGCTCTCTACGATCAGGGGGACCGCTCCGGGAGCCGGTCCGCCTCTTTCTCTTGTGTCCGAGGCAGTGTGGTTGAGCGACGGTCGGATCATCGTCCCGGACCTGGTCTCCCTCGAGCTGTCGCTGTACGACAACGCCGGTGTTTATCAGCGGAGTTTCGGGGGACGTGGAGACGGCCCAGGAGAGTTCCGGCGGATTGGGCCCGCAGTCGCCGGAGACGGGGACACTGTGTTCGTTCACGATGTCCTGGATCCTAACGGTGGCTCTGTCCAGATGTATCACCCGGACGAGGGTTTTCTTGGATCGCTCACCCTCGCGCCGCCGCCGCAGGAGCACGTCCGGCGGAAGAGTTGGTACTGGGGATCCGGCAATATCGTGAGTTTATCAGAGGAAAGAGGACTCCCAACTCCAACCCATCTACAACTACACGGCGCCGCTTGGCAACGGTGGCCGACATGGTCAGTTCTCGACCTTGCTGGAAGAGGAGTGCACGAGGCGATGACCGTCCGGTTCCCGGGGAGCTATTCCGGATTCGCCGAGAACCGGGGTGACGTGCGGATGCCGTACTCGCATCGACCGTTCGTGGCGGTGGGGACAGATCGGTTGTTTTATGGATCGGGCAGCAGTTTTGAGTTGCGAGAACTAGATGCTTCATTTGCCCTCCGTCGTGTGATACGGTGGCCATCGCTCCGCACGCAACTGGCCGGAAGCGAAGTCTCGCGGGTCCGCACCGAGTGGCTTGCAGCCCCCGAGCGCGGGGATCCGCTTTTTCGTCAACTTGCCGATGTCATGTTCGCGCCGGAACTCCTTCCGGCCGAGCGGCCGGCGATCGGAAAGGCACTAATAGCGGACGACGGGCGCATCTGGGTTGCCCGTTTTGAGCCATTTGGATTCGTCGAGACTCTCTGGTACGTACTGGAGCCCAACGGTGTGCCTGTGGCAAAGCTCCGGATCCCCATGGAGAAGAAGGCGCTTCTTACCGCCGTGCGGGGTGACCGGGTCCTCCTCATCACTCGCGACGACCTCGACGTTCCGCGGATTGAGGTGATACATATTCTTCGACGCGCTGCTGCAAAATAAGTTCAGCTTCCGCTATCGAGTGGCGTGATCGGGGCCAGTTGCAGGACGCGCACGATCGGGTAGCCCAGCTCGTGGGCTTCCTCGTACGCCATGAGTCCATCAGGGCCGAAGGCATCGGGGATTCGCAGGCCCCCGGGCTGGATGGAGCCGAGATACCGAGCATCCGGCGTCACGATGTCGATGGGCCCATCCTCGCCGGGCAACCCCCTCCGCTCGACCCACAGACGGCCCTCGAAATCCAGCGCGAGTGACCGGATTGCGGGGATCTCCTCCGCAAACGTCATCTGCTCGATCGTGGTCCGCCGGGCCGCGGTCATCTGCTGCTGGAAGTCGCCGGGGAGGGCAATCGCGCCGCCCAGTGCGGGGCTGACCCGCGTCGGCCGCTGTTCGAGTTGCGCCAATCGCCGCTCCTTCTCCGCATCCCGGATCGCGTTGGTGACCCGGATCGGGGCGACCGGACGCTCCAGCACGGCCGCAACCGTTCCCGCCGCGTCCACGAGTTTGATGCGGTAGGACACCGAGTCGACCACGGCCAACCGCCCGTCCGCCAACGGGACGAAGGAGAGCGAGGCATCGAAGGCCCGAATCGGGCTCATGGTGAACCGCAGGCTGCCGCCCTCGGTGCTGGCGCCGTCGCCGGTCGGGGGCGGCGGGTCCCACGCGGTGTACCGGACCTCGCGCCCCCCATCCGTTCCGTAGCGGAGGATCGGACGCTCCGACTCCTCGCCGGCGGGGCCCGTGCTGATCGACATCCTGCCATCCGCGCTACCCGTCATGCGGGTCTCGATGTCGGTCAGGATGCTTCCGTCCGGCAGCCACGCACGCACGAAGTTCGGCATGCCGCGCTGCGGGTCGAAGGGGGCCGAGTCCAGGTATTCGCCCTCCGGGGTGAAGAACTGGATCCCGCGCCGGGAGCGGTCGAAGACGGCGAGGCGGCCGTCGGAGAGAAGCGCCATCGAACTTGGATCGGACAGCTCCCCGGGTCCTTCGCCCTGCCGGGAGATGGTCCGGACGTACGCGCCGGCGCGGTCGAACACGACGATGCGGGCCGCCTGCTCGTCCAGCACGAAGAGGTCGCCCGCGTCGTTGAAGGCCAGGTCGGTCACGGAGCCGAAGACCTCCCAGTCCTCTCCATCCAGGGCGCCGACCGTCCAGGCGGGCTCCCACTCCGGGACGACCGTGAAGTCCGGGCTGTCCAGGCCCGCCGACCCGGCGCCCGGTATCGCGCTCTCGCCGCCGCACGCGGCCACCAGGCAGGCGGTCGCCGCCAACAGCGATCGAAGCGGATTCATGCGGATCATCAGGCCACCTCGGGTTCTGCCATCGCTGACGTCATGGAAGCCGCCGCCCCCGCGGAAGGTTGTGTCCGCCCTGGCCCGCCGCGGTTCAGCCGCCGCCTCTTGTGGTGACCATGAGCGCCCCGCCCGCGCCCCGCTCACCGTACCTCTCGACGGCTTCCGCCGGCTGCAGCGTCTCGATGGTCTCGATGTCGAGTTCGGCCGGGTCGATGTCCTCCAGCGTCACTTCGTCGGACTGGATCACACCGTCGATGACGATCAGAGGGTTGTCCCGGCTGAACAGGCTCTCTCCGGTCTCGGCGTTTACGACACCGCTCAGCGTCAAGGTGCGCGTGCGAACCGCACCGGCGCCGGCAGACGGCGGGGGCAGGTCTTCGAGCACCTGGAACGTGATCCATTGCGAGATCCACACGGGGGTCGGCTGGTCGCGGTTCTTCGCGGGCTGGAAGCGCATCCGGCGGGCGGCTTCCGCGGCGGCGCGGTCCAGTCGCTCGTCGCCGCTGCCCGTCTTGACTTCGTGATTGGCAACGGCGCCCGACAGGTCCACGTACAGCCACAACTCGGTCCGGCCTCCGATGCCCGCATCCCTCAGGTCCCTCGGGTAGACGCTCTGGAGCACCTGCTGAACCTCGCGGGCGTTCTCGAGCACCGGGGGCGTGTCGTAGGCGACGAAGGTCGGGCGGTCCGCCGCCGTGGTTTCTTCGGCCTCGGCGGCGGGCGCCGGGGCGTCCATCGAGGCCTCGGGCCGGGGGGCGCCCAGGACGAGGATGATGGCGAGCGCGGCCACGCCCGTCGCGCCCAGGGTTCTCGGAACGCGCAGCCGGGCCAGGGGCTCGGTCATGCGGCGCAGCCGCTGTTCCACGGCCGGCTTGCGCTCGGCGAACGCGGCCGCGGTGAGCAGCGGAGCGGAGACGCGTCCTCCCACCGTGATGAGGGCGTCCGCGTAGTCTCGCGGGCACTCGCCCCGCCTCAGGACGCGCTGGTCGCAGTCGAACTCGATCGCAAGCCGCAGGCGTGAAACCTGCCACCACAGGAACGCGTTCCACGGCATCAGCACGAGAGCCGCGATCGCCACCGTGAAGAGGCGCTGGTCACCCGCGCGCTGGTGCTCGTGTTCGTGAAGGAAGACGAGGCGCAGCAGCCGGTCTTCGAGTTCGGGGATCCACCTCGGCATCACGACCACGGATCGCCCGATCCCGACGACCGCCGGGCCCCGGTCGTTCGAGATCATGACCGGAGACCCCAGAAGCCGACCGGGAGTCCACGTTCGCATCTCCGACCGCAGGCGCCGGTACGCCCGCCCCAGATGAACCAGCATCCCCGCTACGAGGAACACCCACACCCAACCCGCCACGGCGCCGATCGCACCCGTATCGAACCACGCCGCGCGTTCCACCGCCTCGGGCGCGACGGGCGTGGAGGTCACGACAAGCGCCTCGCCCAGTCCCGCGAGAGGGGCGATGGATGCCGCACCGGTGTCCGGAAGAAGGCCGGGAGCCAGGAACGCGGCGAACGGAACCGTTATCGAGCCGAGGACGGCGGCGAACCAACCCCACCGCACCGGCTTTCGGAAGTGGCCAAGCGCCCGCTCGGAGGCAAGGCCGGCCAAACCCAGAAGGGCTGAAACGAGCAGACTGTATCCGATCCAGGCGATCACCATTCGCTTACTCCTTCGAGCCGCCGCCGTCCGTGGCCCCCGTCTTCGTCGTTATCTCGATGACGCCGTGGCGGGCTCTCTCACCGTAGAGTTCGAGGGCGCTCTCGCCCCTCACAATCTCGACATGTTCGATGTCGAGTGTCCCGACATCCGACAGCGCCGCGCCAGCCGCCTGAATGACGCCATCGACGACGATCAGTGGGTCCGGCATGTCCCCGGGGGGCACGATGACGGTGACGGTGCCATCGCGGCCGGGATGGGCGATGATCCCCGGGGTGACGATGTCGTCGATCTCGAGACCGCGGTCGGGACCGGCTGCGGCATCGGAAGGCGCCACTTCGACGACCGTGAACTCCTGTCCGTCGGCCCCGGTGCCATTGTCGGCCGCGGCGCCGCCCCTGGTCGTGATTTCGACCACCCCATCCCGGGCCCGCTCGCCGTAGAGTTCCCGGGCCCGCTCGCCCTTCACGACCTCCACGTGGTCGATGTCGAGGGCCTGGAGGTCCGACAGCCGGGTGTCCTCGGACTGGATCACGCCGTCGACGATGATCAGGGGAGAGCCCACTGGCGACGAACCCTCCGCAACCGGTCCGGCGCCTTCGTCGTCCGGGCTGCCTCCGGCGCTTTCCGCCACCTCGAACGTGACCCACTGGGAGACCCAGACATCGGTCGGCTGGTCGCGGTTCGCCGCCGGCCGGAAGCGCATCGCCGAGGCGACATCGGCGGCGGCGCGGTCCAGCGCGTCGGAGCCGCTGCTCGTCTTGAGTTCCTGATTCCGCACGGCGCCCGACTCATCGATGTAGAGCCAGACCTCGACGCGCCCGCCGATCCCGGCTTCCTTCAGGTCCTCGGGATAGGCGGCCTCGAGTGCCCCCATGACGGCTTGCGCGTTCTGCAGCACGGGGGGCCGGTCGTACGGGATGAACGAGAGTCGGTCGCCCCTCCCGAGGGCTTCCTCGCTCGGCATCGGCGCGGGCTCCCATTCGACGGCGGTAGCGGGCGGCGTCACCGTCGCGGCGGGCGGTTCCGGCGCGTTCAGGGCGCTCTCGGGCCCGGGGCAGCCCAGGGCGAGGAGGACGGCGAGCATGGCCACGCCCGAAGCACCGAGTGTGCGGGTCAGCGGCATAGGGCCCCGGGGATCGGTCATGCGGCGCAGCCGCTTCTCAACGGCCGGCTTGCGCTCGGCGAAGGCGGCGGCGGCGAGCAGGGATCCGGAGACGCGGCTCCCCACGGTGATGAGGGCGTCCGCGTAGTCGCGCGGTGACTCGCCCTTCCCGAGTACGCGGCGGTCGCAGTCGAACTCGATCGCGAGCCGCAGCCGGGACACCTGCCACCACAGGAACAGGTTCCAGGGCATCAGGGCGATCGTGGCGACCGCGGCGGCGAACAGCCGATGGTCACCGGCGCGCTGGTGTTCCCGTTCGTGGAGAAAAACGAGGCGCAGCAGGCGATCCTCGAGTTCCGGGATCCACTTCGGCATCACGACCACCGAGCGACGGATCCCGACCACCGCGGGTCCGCGCTCATCGGAGATCAGGACCGGGGATCCCGCGATGCGGCCCGGCATCCATGTTCGCATCTCCGACCGCAGGCGGCCGTAGGCATGCCCCAGATACCCGAGCATGGCGACGACCAGGAGGATCCAGCCCGACACGAGGACCGCACCCACCGCCGCCGAGTCGCGCCCACCACCCGCCGGCGCGTCCACAGTCGGCGGCGCCGGCGCGGCGACACCGACCACCAGGTCGCTCGTTCCCCCGGCGATCGCACCGGACGAAGCCTCGATCCCCGGCAGGAATCCGGGAGCGAAGAACGCCACGAGGGGCACGGTCACGGACCCGACGATGGCCGCGAACCAGGCCCACCGCACCGGCTTGCGAAAGTGTCCCAGCGCGCGTTCGGAGGCGAGGGCGGCCAAGGCCAGTAGCCCCGAAATCAACAGGCAGTATCCGATCCAGGCGATGACCATCTTCTACTCCTTCGAGCTGAGGCGTTTGTCCACGAGGCCGCGCAGGCTCTCGAGGTCCTCCTTCGAGAGGGCGCGGTCGGAGACGAGGTGCGTGAGCAGCAGTTCGGGCGAACCCTGGAACATCTTCTGAATGATGCGACGTACGGCGCTCGCGCCCGCGCAATCCCGCCCCACGAGCGGATGGTAGCGGTAGGCCTTCCCTTCCTGGGTGTGCTCGACATACCCCTTCTCCTCAAGCGTGCGGAGGATCGTGAGTACGGTGGTGTAGGCCAGTTCATCGCCGAGGCGTTCCTGTACCTCGGCCACCGTCGAGGCCCCTCTTTCCCAGAGCACCGCCATGAGGTCGAGTTCCCGAGTCGTGAACTTGATCTCCACGAGACCGGTCCTTTCGTCCCGAGCCATGAGCGTTGACGCCTGCGTGAGGCCGGCATGCAGGGAGCACCGGCGGCCGGCGGGCGTCGTTCCCCCGTGAGCCTAAACGCGCCGGGGCGCCGTTGTCAACTAGGTACATAGTAGAAACGTTCGGAGAGGACCCGTCGGGACATCGGCCTGCTAGGCGCGCAGCCAGTTGTTCGCGAAGCGGACGAACCAGGAGGCGCCCGCCGAGCGCAGGAATCCGCGTGCTTCGCGTTGATCGCCGGGTCGGTCGGATGGGGCGTAGGTGCCGGCCAGCACTCTGAGCTTCTCGGCGCTCAGTCTGTCTATCCCGGCCATATGGTCCGCTGCCTCGATGAGGCCGGCGATGGCTCCCCGGCGATCGCCGGCCCCGCTCGCCGCGGCCCGGAACCAGGTCACGAGATAGAGATCGTCCTCCCCTGCTCCGTGCGAACAGTCCTCGAGAAACTCGAGGCAACTCTCCACTTCGTGTCGATCGCCATCGACCATCGCGAGCAGGCCCGTCAGAGCCCGGGCCTGTGCCGCGAACGGATGGTGGTCCAGGTGTCCCGGCCGCCGGAGCAGCTGTTCCATGTATCCGCGGGAACGTGCGTAGTCCCCCTTGAAGAACACGCACTGCGCCTGATTCAGCAGGGGATAGGCGCGCGCTTGGGGTGGACTCTCCAGTGCCTCATCCATCTGTCGGCAGCGGCCGAGTTCATCGAGGGCACGATCGAAGTCGCCGAGTTCCAGCAGGACCGCGCCGAGGTTGTTGAGGTTCGCGGACTCGTGGCGGTTTTCGTTGTACCTCTCCGAAGTGTCCTCGAGGAGTTGGAGGGCGTCGTGAAGGCGCGCGCCCCGCATCGCGATCCAGAACTCGGCGGCCGTCGCGGCCCGTCGGCCTTCGTAGCCGAGCCTGCCGAGCCTGTGACGGTAGGTCTCCAGTACGACACGAGCCGCGTCGAGTCCGCTCTGACTTGCGACCTGATGGAAGAGAAGTCGAAACGCGTCGCACCAGACGCCGGCGTAAGGCGCATCCTCCCGGGCGATCCCGCCGAGATGTCGCCGGATCGTCTCGACGTCCAGCCTCCGGCCGGACCACCTCACGGCATCCGTCACCTCGAGAAGGACCATCTGCACGGCGAGCGCGCGCGTGAGCGCCGGATCGGTCGTGTACTCGCGGGCCTCCGCCAGGTGCTGTCGGTGCAGACCGGTCCCTGGGCGCTCGCCCACCGCCACGGATGCGCGCGCCAGTTCGAGGTGGATGCGGCTCAAGTCGTTTCCCGTATCCGCGACGGGGGCGATCTGGTGCAGGACGCTGATGGCACGACGGAACCGTCCACGCTGAGCCTCGGCTTCGGCGAGGAGAAAGCCGGATCGCAGACGGTCGGCTTCCGCCGTGGCGTGCTCGAACGCCAGCGCCGCCGCCTGGCCTGCGATCGGCGACCGGCCCTCCCGCACGGCGTCCGTCGCGACTTCACGCGCCAGATCGACGGCCCGGGATGACTCGCCGGCGGCGGCGAATTCGGAGGCCGCCGCCGCGCGCCCATCGAGACCCTTGATCTCCAGCGTGCGTGCCGCCGCCAGGTGTATGGACTTCCTTTCGTCGGGGGGCAGACGCCACGTGAGCACACCACCGGCCAGAGGGCGGCTCAGGGTCCAGGGGTGCGCATCGGAGCCCAACCAGCCCTTGGCCTGCAGTCCGCCAAGTGCCTCGCCGCTCTGGTGGCCGGCAACGATCGACTCGGCGTGCGCGCGTGCCGGGCGTGTGAGCAGCATCAGGGTGGCTGCCAGGCGCCTTTCCGCCGGAGAGAGCATGTCCAGTTGATCCTCGACGAGCGACCGCACTTCCGCGGATCGCTCATAGGCCAGTCGCGCCCCGGATTCCCGGCCATCGATCCCTGCGGGACTGAAGCCGTGGCGCAACCAGGCTCGGAGGACGGCGCGAGCCAGACCCGGATTGCCGCCGGACAGCCGTGCACTCTCGGCGGCCTGGCGAGGGTCACAGCCCCTCTCGGTGGCCAGGAGCAGCGCCGTGCACGCTTCGGCGGGAAGGGGGTCGAAGTCGATCACGGAGTCCACCAACCCCGCGGCTTCCGCCTGGCGAGCGGTCGGCGAATCCGAGAAACCCACGACCATGGCGCCCGAGAGATCCGCGGTCTGCACGACTTCGTCCACGGTCACCCAGTCTCGCGCGTCGGCCCTCAGAACGATGAGTCGGGGACGTCGAGCGTGTCGACGCAACTCCTTCGCCAGACTCTCCCGGCTGCCTTCGAGTCTGGCCGGCACCCACTGCACCAGGGCTCCGCCGCTATCGGCAAACCCTGCAAAGCTCCGGACCACGTCTTCGCGCCCCAGGCCGCGTTCGCCGGCCACCGCCAACCGTACGGGTACGGCTCGGGACGATCGGAACGCCATGCTCAACTGGCGGAATTCCTCGCCCCGATCCGATCTTTGCGGCTCACGGCGCTCGCGGACCATGGGGGGAACGCCGTCGAGCCGGTTCCGGGCCCACGCCGCCATCTTCGACAAGCTCGCTGGATCGGACAGGGTTCCGCGCTTCTCGACCGCCCGGTAATAGGCAAGCGCGGAGTGGTAGTCACCCTTCATGGTCAGCGCGCGCATGAGGGTGCAGTGTGCTTCCTCGTCGAACTCGTTTTGCCTCACCAGACGGAGCGCGGCCAGGCACGTTCGATCCCAGTCACCTCTCTCTTCAGCGGCCTGCAGTGCGTTCCGGAGCGCCATGGCGACCAGGACGCGGGCACGTTCCCGCTCGCCGTCCAGCCAGCGCTCGAACTCGTCGGCCCCGAGATTGAGCAGATCCGGCGCGAACTCGCCCCGATACAGGTCGATCACGGTCTCGTGATCCCTGGCCTGGAAGGCCCGCTCGAAGGCATCGAGTTCGTACGCCACTCGCCGCGCGACGAGCCGGACCGTGTTGATCTCGACGGTGACGACCGGCCCCACGGACGATCGAATGTCGTAGAGCGCCTGGCTGAGCGAGTGCCGCGCCTTCCGTTCGCCACCATCCCAGAGCAGATCGGCCAGCCTGCCGCGCATGTGCACGGTCCGCGGGTGCGCCACCAGGTACAGCAGGAGGCCCATGTGCTTCCGTGACCTCAGTGAGATCCGTGCCCCGCGTGCGTCCGAGACCGCGACCTCCCCGAAGCAGCGCAGCGTGAGCATGCTCCTCCTCCCCGCGGTGATGGACCTGGCTTCGGTGGTCCTGTTGCCGGAAATCCATCCTACAGGGAGGGTATATACGTCGTATCAACACGTTGTGCTACAACGTGATAGGAGGAATCCGGGGGACTCCTTGAACGCACCCCCTAAAATGGGGGGGGCACGAAGCGCTACGGGAGCGACGGTTTGCCGATAACCTCGAGGATGGCTTGCTCGATTTCGTCGAGCAGGTCGGGCCAGTCGATGGCGGGCGTCTTCGTCACCGTCACGAAGTTCTCGACGATGAGGAGGGCGCGGACGCCGTCGACCTGGAACAGCCGCGCCGCGAGCGGGTCACCGGTGGCGGACCCTGGATCGAAGTAGCTTCGGCTCCCCTTGCCGGGGATGTCGCGGTCCAGCACGAACTTCGCCGCGTGCGGATTGGGCGTTCCCTCAACGGTGATCTGGATCTCGGGTTCTGTCATCGGGTTCGGAATTGGCGGCCGCGGATGTGGTCCGTCTGAGTATCCGCGCCCGGGGCCCGCTCGCAAGGCCTCCTTGCCGGGACTTCCGCGCGCGGGCACGATGCGAACGCGAACCCGCCGACCTGGATGATGCATGATCGCTTGCAGGCAGCTCGGACTCGGCGCCGTTCTCGCGTGGACGGCCCTGGCGCCCCTCGCAGGGCCCATCGCGGCGGCGCAATCGGACCCTGGCGGACGGGCACCGGATCGCGTCCTCGCCTTCCCGGCCCCGGTGGGCGAGGAGCGGCTGGACGCGGACCGCGGGGCGATGGGCGCCTGGCACCGCATCCGCAAGCTCGCGACCACCTCCAGCCTGCTCCACGTCACCGCACACCCCGACGATGAACATGCGGGCATGCTCACGCTGGCCAGCCGGGGGTGGGGCGCCCGAACCGCGCTCCTCAGCCTGAACCGCGGCGAGGCCGGCGCGAACGCGATCGGCCCGGAGCTCTTCGACGCCCTCGGCCTCATCAGGACACGTGAACTCGTCCTCTCCGGCCGCTACTACGGTCTCGACGACCTCTACTTCACGACCGCGGTCGACTACGGCTACTCGAAGTCCGTGGACGAGGCCTACCGAAGCTGGGACCGCGCGGCGGTGCTCGAGGACATGGTCCGCGTCATTCGGCTGAACCGCCCGCTCGTCGTCGTGAGCCGCTTTCACGGTTCGACGCGAGACGGGCACGGCCACCACCACGCCGCGGGATTGCTGACGCCGGAAGCCGTTGCGGCGGCGGCGGACCCGGCGCGCTTTCCGCGTCAGATCTCCGAAGGGGGGCTCCGGCCCTGGCGGGTCCTCCGCACCTTTCGCGGAGGGGTTCGCGTCGACGAGCCGTACGATGTGGAGGTGAACGCGACCGGGATGAGCCCGTGGCTCGGCGACACGTACCAGCGCTGGGCCAGCCGGGGGCTCAGCCTGCAGCGCTCCCAGACGGCGGGGCGCGTGCGAACGGGCGGGGGCCGCTATTTCTACGAGCAACTCGACGGCACCGGCGAGGGGGCGGGGACCGCGTCGGACATCGCGGGTTCGTTTTTCGCGGGTCTCGACACGACGCTTGGCGGGCTGCCTGCGCTGCTGGGCGAGACGGTCTCCCCCGAGGTGGATTCGCTGCTTGCCGAACTGGACCTCCTCGTCGGCACCGTGGTGGAGGCGTTCGACTTCCGCGACCCGGGGCGCGCCGTTGCCGATTTGGCCCGCGGGTTGGGCTGGATCCGGGCGGCGATCGCCGCGCTGCCGGACGCTTCGGAGACGCGGTTCCACCTCTCGCTGAAGGAACGACAGTTCGAGGAAGCGGTGCTGGCGGCGAGCGGGACGTCCGTGTCGGCGGAGCTTGCGGGCGGCGCGGCGGGCGGCGCGGCGGGCGGCGGCGAGGCCGTCATGACGCCGGGGCAGCCCGCCGCGATCCGCCTCCGGATCGAGGCGCCGGAGTCGTCCGAAAGCGACGGGGTGACGGCCTGGATCGTGAGCCGCAGCGGCGAGATCGTGGCGCCGTCGAAGCGGGTCGCCCTTCAGCTGGATGGCGCCACGGAAGCGCTCGACGTCCGGGTGCCGGCCATGCCCGCCGCCCCGTACTTCGGACGGGGGGACGTGTCCGAGAACCACTACCAGGTGTCGGATTCGGCCGACCTGCACCTCCCGTGGCGCCGGCCGGCGCTGGCGGCGGGCGTCGAACTCGGCATCGGGGGGCACGTCATCGCGCACACGGTTCCGGTGACGGCCCCCGTCGCGCGCCTGCCCTACGGCTCCGTGACACGGAGGGTGGAGACGTTGCCGGCCCTCTCCGTTTCCCTGGCGCCGGGCGTGGGCATCGTGCCCGTCGACGGCATGGGCGGCGACGGCGGATCGCCCGGGGAACCCGCCGCTGCGCCGATGGAGGTGCGCGCGCGGGTCGCGGCGAACGCGGCGCCTCTGTCCGCCGCCGTTCGTCTCGAACTGCCGGAGGGGTGGACCACGGTCCCCGGCACGCCCGGCATCGTGGAACACGACTTCCGCAGTCCGGGCGAGGTCGTGGATGCGGCGTTCCGCATCGCGCCTCCGACCGGCTGGCGGGGCGAAGCGGAGATCGCGGCCGTGGCCCATGCCCAGGGCGTGGACTATCGCCGGGGATACCGGACCATCGAGCATCGGGATCTGCCGCTGGCGCGGCTCTGGCGACCCGCCCGCACCGCGGTTCGGTCCGTTCCGGTCACCCGCCTGGACGGCGTCCGGGTCGGGTACGTGATGGGGGTCGGGGATGAGGTCCCGGCCGGGATCGAGGCGCTCGGCGCCACAGTCGAACTGCTGGATGCAGCCGCCCTTGCCGAACTCGATCCGGCCGGCGGCGCGGGTCCCGGCGACGAGGCGGAGCTCCAGGCGATCGTCGTGGGCACCCGCGCCTACGCCGTGCGCGAAGACCTCATCGAACACAACCGGCGTCTCCTGGAGTACACCCGCCGGGGCGGGCACCTCATCGTCCTGTACCAGACACAGGAGTACGTGCCCTCGGAGATGGCTCCGTATCCAGCTTCCCTTCCACGGGGAGCGGAAGAAGTGTCGGAGGAGGATGCGCCCGTCCGCCTGCTCCGGCCCGACCACCCGTTCATGACCGCGCCCAACCGCATCACCGAAGCCGATTTCGACGGGTGGATCGAGCAGCGCGGCTCCAAGTTCTTCTCCGAGTGGGATCCGGCCTACACGCCGCTCGTGGAGACGCACGACACCGGCCAGGCCCCGCAGGAAGGCGTTTGGCTCACCGCCCCCGTGGGCGAAGGGCGCTACACCTATCTTGCGCTCGCCCTCCACCGGCAGTTGCCGTACGGAGTGCCGGGCGCCTACCGCATCCTCTCCAACGTCCTCACGCCCCGCGGGGCACCGGCGCCCGCGCCGGATGGAGCCCGCTGACGGGTGGCGCTGACCACGCTCGACTGGATCGTCGTCGGCATCTACGGCACGATCGTCCTCGCCATCGGGTTCGGTTTCGCGCGGCGGGCGGGCGGCAGCGTCGAGGACTACTTCATCGCCGGCCGCTCGCTTCCCTGGTGGCTCGCGGGCACCTCCATCGCGGCCACGTGGTTCGCGACGGACGCCCCGCTCGCGACGGCGGCCCTCGTGCGCCGGCAGGGCGTGTACGGGAACTGGCTCTGGTGGTACGAGGCGGCCGGGATCCTCATGCTCACGTTCTTCTACGCGCGCCTGTGGCGGCGGGCGGGCGTCCTCACGGACGCGGAGGTCATCGAGATCCGCTACGGCGGGGCTCCGGCGCGGGCGCTGCGGGGCTTCTCGGCGGTCTACCAGGGCCTCCTCAAGAACGCCGTCGTCATGGGCTGGGTCATGCTGGCGATGGTCAAGTTCAGCCGGGTGCTCCTCGGCTGGGACCCCGCCGTGACGCTGGCCGTGTGCGTGGGACTCGCGCTGGCCTACACGGTCGCGTCGGGACTCTGGGGCGTCGTCGTGACGGACCTCCTGCAGTTCGTCGCCGGCATGCTCGGGGCGATCACACTGGCGGGGATCGTGCTCACGCGCTTCGGCGGTCCGGCGGCGATGGCGAACGCCGTGCGCGACGTGCCGGCGGCGCCACCCGGTGCCCTCGATCTCGTGCCGTCCGCCGCGACGGCGTCCTCGCTCGAGATCGTCTCCTTCCTGTGCCTCATCGGCATCCTGTGGCTGCGGAGCGGACAGGGCGATGGCTACGTGGCCCAGCGCCTGTTCGCGACGCGGGACGAGCGGCAGGCCGTGAAGGCCTCGCTGTGGTTCGCCTTCGCGGGCACCGTGCTCCTCACCTGGCCGTGGATCGTGGTGGGACTCGGGTCGCTCCTCGTGTTCCCGCCGGCGGCCATGGACCCGGCGCTCGCCGCCGACCCCGAACTCGCCTATCCGATGATGATCCGGGAACTCATGCCGGCCGGGCTCAGGGGGCTGATGGTCGCGACGTTCCTGGCCGCGTTCATGAGCACGATGGACACGCACCTGTGCTGGGGGGCGTCGTACATGGTGAACGACGTCTACCGCCGCTTTCTGAGGAAGGACCGCTCCGAGCGGCACTACGTCGCGGCGTCGCGCGTCATGGTGGTGCTGCTCGCGGCCGTCGCGGCGGGCGTGGCCTGGCAGATGGACTCGATCCAGCGGGGGTGGATCTACATCATCGAACTCACGGCGGGGGTCGCGCTCGTGTGGCTCCTGCGGTGGTACTGGTGGCGGGTGAACGCGTGGGCCGAGATCGCCGCCATGGCCGGCTCGGTGCTGCTGGCCAACGGCCGGCACCTGCTCGGCTTCATCGAGCCTGTTCTGCCCGCCGCCGCGATCCGGGCCGCCGACGGGTTCTACGCGCCCGAGATGGACCTCATCCGGGCGGTGGTCATCCTCGTCGCCTGCACCGCGCTCTGGCTCGGCGTCGTGCTCGTCACCCGGCCCGAATCGGACGACGTGCTCGACCGCTTCTACCGGCGCGTACACCCCGGCGGCTGGTGGCACCGGGTGGCGGAACGCACCGGCGTCCGCTCCACCGACCCGCCCGCGAGCCGCATGTGGCCGGGCTTCCTCCTCGGCGCGCTCTTCGTCTACGCGAGCCTGCTCGGCATCGGATACGTGCTCACGGGCCGGGCCGGCGTGGGTGCGCTCCTGATCGCCGTGTCGCTGGCCGCGGGCGCCCTCGCCGTCCGGATCGCGCACGCCGACACGCCCCCCACTGCCCCGGGGACTTCGCCGTGAACGACAACCTCAGGATCGTCCTC
The DNA here is from genome assembly GCA_964509895.1 of uncultured Gemmatimonadota bacterium. Lineage (GTDB taxonomy): Bacteria > Gemmatimonadota > Gemmatimonadetes > Palauibacterales > Palauibacteraceae > Palauibacter. The sequence continues at coordinate 35,498 of CAZDZJ010000071.1, read as the reverse complement.
GTCGGGGCGGGGAGCCGCGAGTTCGGCCCCGCCTCGATCCGTGACGTCCTCCTCAGCGATCCCCTGTGCGATCGGGAACTGGGCCTGGTTCTCGTCGACATCGACCCGTCGGAACTTCCCCGCACCCAAGCCTACGCGGAGGCGGTCGCGGAGCGGCTGGGCCGACGCGTCGCCGTGTCCGCGACGACGGACCTCGAAGCGGCGCTCTCCGGCGCCCACGCGGTCGTCCTCTCCATCGAAATCAACCGCTACTTCTACTGGGCGCAGGACTTCCACGTGCCGCGCTTGTTCGGCTCCTCCCAGATCTACGGAGAGAACGGCGGACCGGGCGGCCTCTTCCACGCCCTCCGCAACATGGGTCCCGTTGTGGATGTGGCGCGGGCGATGGAAGCCCATTGCCCCGAGGCGTGGCTCGTCAACTACACGAACCCGCTCACGAAGCTGTGCGAAGCCCAGAGCCGGCTCTCGTCCGTGCGCGTCGTCGGACTCTGCCACGGCGTCTTCCACGGGACGGAACAGATGGCGCGCCTCCTGGAACTCCCGGCGGAGCGCCTCGACGCCCGGGCGAGCGGGCTCAACCACTTCAGCTGGTTCGAGTCCGTGCGCGACCGCGAGACGGGCGAGGACCTCTACCCGAGGCTGCGGCGCCGCGAGCGGGAGGCGCACTGGCTCCACGACTGGGACGAGATCGCGCTGAGCCGGATCCTGTTCCGGGTCTTCGGCCGCTATCCCAGCCCCGGGGCGAACCACATCGGCGAATACCTGGGCTGGGCGCGGGAATTCCTCGGCAGCAGCCTCCTCCAGTTCTTCTACGACCCCGTGCACGGCGCCCCGTGGGAGACGGGCGAGACCCCCACCTGGCTCTACAACCTCGGCGAGAATCCGACGGACGTGCCGGCGTTTCCGGAGTCCCCGCTCCCCCGGGTTCGGGACGGCGGCGACGACCTCGGCGGGGAGGACGAGGCCGGAGGGGGCGCGGAGCCGACACCGTCGGGTGAGTTGGCGGTCCCGCTGCTCGAGGGCGTCCTGTGCGGTGTCGACACGAAACTGGCCGCGGTAAACGTCCCCAACCAGGGTTACGTGCCCGGCCTGCCCGACGGGGCGGTCGTGGAGGTCCCCGCCCGCGCCAACGCGAGCGGGTTGCATCCCGCCGCCATGGAGCCGCTGCCCGAGGGGATCCTCGGACTGCTCCGGACCCAAACGACGATCAACCGGCTATTGGTCGACGCCTTCGCCGAGGGCTCCCGGCGTGCTCTGCTCCAGGCGCTGCTGCTCGACCCCGCCACCGATTCCTACCGCGCCGCCGTCCACACGATCAACGAGATGTTCCGGCTCCAGGGGGAGGTTCTGCCCGAGATGGAGTGGTAGCGGGCGGGTTGTCGGGGGTCGACGTGTCCTACCAATTGTAGGATGTCCACGCGCCGCAGTCGGTCGCCGGGCACGCGAGTCGGACCCGGAACGGCGAGTCGTCGGAGCGGGGCGCCCGGTGCTGCTCGACGCAGCGCACCATGCGGGTCTCGCACCGGGGGCAGTCCGGTTCACCCCCGGGACCGGCGTGCTTGCGGTCGCGCCGTTCGAGCGTCCGGCCTGCCTCGAAATCGAGAAGCGGCCCCTTCACCGGGGCCGATGGCGACGGATCATCCATGGTGAAACACGATATTCCGGCCCGACCCGGATCGGCCAGCCCGGCCGCCGTAGCGGAGTCGGCGCTCCCGCTCGACGACCGCATCGACGAGTTGCGGGGGCAGTTCCCCATCCTGTCCCGCAAGACCTACCTCAACTCCAACTCCCTCGGCGCGCTCTCGCTCCGCTCCGTCGAGGAACGCCGGCGCTTCGAGGACCTGTGGCACGAGATGGGTGCGGGCGCCTGGTACGAGATATGGGTAGCGAAGCTCGAGGAAGTCCGGACCGGGTTCGGGAACACGATCGGGGCCGAGGCCGACACGATCGCGCTGATGTCGAGCGTCTCCGCGGCCGTCTCCGTCGTGTGGGGAGCCATCGCCGCCGGCCTCCGGGGCACGGACCGCAACAGGGTCGTGCTCACCGAACTCGACTTCCCGACCATCGGCCACCACTTCCTGTCGCAGCGGGCGAACGGTCTCGAAGTGGAGATCGTCCCGAGTCCCGACGGGATTCACGTCCCCCTCGAATCGATTCGGGCCGCGGTGGACGAACGCACCGCGCTGCTCGCGACGTCGCACGTCTTCTTCACGAGCGGCAACACGCAGGACGCGGCCCAACTCACCCGCATCGCGCACGATGCCGGGGCGTTCATTCTTCTGGACGCCTATCAGTCAAATGGACAACTGGCGATCGACGCCGGAGCCCTGGGAGTGGATTTCCTCGTCGGCGGGGCGCTGAAGTGGCTCTGCGGCGGGCCGGGCATGGCCTACCTCCATGTGAACCCCTCGGTGCGCCTCGATCCGGTCACGCTCTCATGGTTCGGTGTTGAAAACCAGTTTCTTTTCGACATTCGCGACGCGACCCCCCGGGCGGACGCCCGGCGCTTCGAGCTGGGGACCCCCGCCGCGGGCGTGGCGTACACGGCCGCTGGGGGGCTGTCCGTCGTCCTCGAGTACGGGATCCCGACGATTCAACGTCGGAACCGGTTTCTGGCCAATGACTTGCGGGAGAGGCTGTCGGATCTCGGCTACAGGCTCCACCAGGCCTCGGATCCGGCGTCGCGATCCGCCCTCGTCCTCGTCGAGCATGATGGTGACGCGGCCGCCGCCGTGCGCCACCTGACCGCGCGCGACGTGATTGTCGACCATCGCGGCCCGCTTGTTCGATTCTCCCCCCACTTCTACAACACGCTCGAGGACAACGAACGTGCCGTGGCCGCGCTGGCCGAGGTTTGACAGGGTAAAGCGATACGGTAAAGGCAGTATGGCCGGGATCGGCCACGCAATGGGCCCGTAGCTGAGAAGGGAGGAACGGATGGAAGACCTCACGCGGGCAGTGGAAGTGTTCGTGTCGATCAACCTCATCGTCCTGGGGGCGTCATACCTCCTGCGGCCAGGGGACTGGCGGGCGTTCCTGGAGCACCTCCACGCGAAGGGCACGGCCGGCAGCCTGACGGTCGCGTTCCTCGCCATGGGGATCGGTTCCTTCCTCGTCGCTTTCCACAATGTGTGGGGTGGCGTGCCGACGATCCTCACCGTCTACGGCTGGCTGGCGCTGGCGAAGGGCGCGTGCTACGCCCTGCTGCCCGGGCTCGCCCTGAAGGGGATCGAGACGGGACTTCGGATGGGCGCGGGCCTGTGGCGGGTCGGCGGCGTACTGGTCGCGGCGATCGGTATCGTCGTCCTTCAACACGCCCTGCAGGGGTAGGAACCGCCCTGCAGGACTGAGAAGCTCAGGCGCTCAGACCAGGCCGGCCAGGGCGGCCATCGCGACGGCGCCCGTCTCGTCGAGCGCCCTGAGATCCGCGCGATCCCCCGTCTGCGTGCCCTGGAGAACGATCGTGCGATCGACGAACATGGGCCGGCGGGCCCGGAAGGTCAGCGTTCGGAGTGGCCGCCCGGAGCGCCGAACCGCGAGGTCCGCGAGGAGCAGCGCCGTGAGCGGGCCATGCACGACGAGATCCGGGTACATCTCGACGCCGCGCGCGTAGTCCCGGTCGTAGTGGATGCGGTGCGCGTTGAAGGTGAGCGCGGAAAACCTGAACAGCATGGCAGCGTTCGGGGCGACCGGCTCCGACCATTCCATCTCGTCCCCGGGGGCCGGCACGTCCGGCAGCACGAGCGGCTCCGTGGGCCGCTCCAGGAAGACCAGGTCCTGTTCCTCGACGATCTCCCCGTCGTGGCCCGAGATGCGGTGCTCGACCGTGACCAGGACGAGCGGCCCGCTTCGGCCATCCTTGGGCGTGACCGACACGACGCGGGAGCGACGGCGGAGCCGGTCCCCGACGCGCACGGTCCCTTCGAATGTCAGGCGTCCGCCCGCCCACATGCGCCGGGAGAACGGCAGCGCCGGGAGGAAGTCGCCGCGCTTCCGGTGGCCGTCGGCATCGAGCTGGCCGCCTCGAGCGAGTTCCCGGCAGTACATCCAGTGGAACAGGGGCGGGAGCGGGTCTCCGGCGCGAAGTGCCGACGGGTCCCGGTCCAGCGTCGCCAGCATGGCGCTGGCTAGCGTCGCGGAGGCCCGATCCACGACCTCCTCGGTACGTCCCACGCCGCGCACCTCGCCCTCCATGGCCGGCTCTCCCCGCTTCAGAACGACTTCGGGAGACCCAGGACGTGGGTCGCCACGTGGGACAGGATCAGGTTCGTGGAGATCGGCGCGATCTGATACAGCCGGGTCTCGCGGAATTTGCGCTCGATGTCGTATTCGGTGGAAAAGGCGAAGCCCCCGTACGTCTGCATGCACATGTCGGCCGCGGCCCAGGAGGCGTCGGACGCGAGATACTTGGCCATGTTCGCTTCGGCTCCGCACGGCACGCCTTCGTCGAACAACGCCGCCGCGCGCTCGACCATGAGCGCGGCGGCCTCCGTCTTCATGTGGGCTTCCGCGATCGGGAACTGGACCCCCTGGTTCTGTCCTATCGGCCGCCCGAACACCTCCCGCTCGCTGGCGTACGCCGTGGCGCGCTCCACGAAGAAACGCGCGTCCCCGACGCACTCGGCCGCGATCAGGACGCGCTCCGCGTTCAGTCCATCGAGCAGGTAGCGGAATCCCTTCCCTTCCTCGCCCACGAGATTCGCCGCCGGCACGCGCAAGCCGTCGAAGAACACCTCCGTCGTGGAATGATTGATCATCGTCTCGATGGGGCGGATCGTGACCGACTCGCCGACCTCCTCTCTCAGGTCGACGAGGAAGACGGACATTCCCTCCGTGGGCTTCGCGCTCTCCTCGCGGGGCGTGGTGCGCGCGAGAAGGAGCATGAGATCGGAGTGCTCGGAGCGGGAGATCCACGTCTTCTGTCCATGGACCACATAGCTGTCTCCGTCCCGTTCCGCGGTCGTCTCGATCCGGGTCGTGTCCGTGCCGCAGGTCGGCTCGCTGACGCCGAAGGCCTGGAGGCGCAACTCGCCCGACGCGATTCGGGGGAGATACCGCTGCTTCTGCGCCTCGCTCCCGTGCCGGAGCAGCGTGCCCATGATGTACAGCTGCGCGTGGCAGGCGGCGCCGTTGCAGCCCGTCCGCTGGATCATCTCGAGGATGACGCACGCCGCCTTGAGGTCGAGTCCGGCGCCCCCGTATTCCTCGGGAATGAGCGCCGCGAGGTATCCCGCCTCGGTCAGGGCGTCGATGAACGCGGCGGGGTAGGCGTTCTCGCGGTCCCGGTCGCGCCAGTATTCACCGGGGAAGCGCTCGCACAGGCGGCGAACGCCCTCGCTTATCGCCTCGTACCCGTCTTCAGAACTCGAGAACACGTGGGCCGCTTTCCGTCCGTGTTTCCGTCCCCGTCTCCGCCTTCGATAGGCATGGACGGAGGGTACGGGTTGCCGCCCCCCGCCGCGATAGCGTGGACGGGTGGTTTCCGCCGGAGCGCGACGGCGTATTCTCTGCGGGATCCGAACACGGAACGTGAATCCCGGTGCAGGGTCACGGAGGTTTGAGAAGAGTGGACGACCTCGATCTCACGGGGCATGGCGGCCCCGATTGGGGAGAGCAGGTATTCGAAGCGCTCCCGGACCTCGGCATCCGTCATGTCGCGACGGTGCCGGACGCCGGCCTCGCGAGGTTTCTCGAACTCTGCGAGGCGGACCCCTTCGTCCGGCTCATCACGCTCACGACCGAAGAGGAAGGGATCGCGCTCGCCTGCGGCACCTGGCTCGGGGGCGAACTCGCCGTCGTCGCCATTCAGTCGAGCGGGGTCGGCAACATTGTGAACATGCTCGGACTCCCGAACGTGTGCCGGATGCCATGCCTCCTCCTCGTGACCATGCGCGGCGAGGCGGAAGAGCGGAATCCGTGGCAGATCCCCGTGGGACGCGCCGTACCGGATGTGCTCGCGGCTCTCGGCGTGGCGGTGTTTCGACCGGAAGGCGCCTCGGGGGTGGCACCGGCCTTTGCCGAAGCCGCGGCCCGGGCGCGCGAGACGGGGCGCCCCGCCGCCGTGCTCGTCGGCCAGCACATCATCGGAGCCAAGTCGTTTCGGGGCGGACACTGATGGCGGACTCGAGTCTGGACCGGCGGGCGCTCGTCGCCGAGATCCTCGGTCGTCGCGGCGATGCGGCCGTCGTGGCCGGACTCGGCTCTCCCGCCTGGGACTGTCACGCCGCGGGCGACGCCGCGCTCAACTTCTATCTGTGGGGCGCGATGGGCGGGGCGGCGGCCCTGGGCCTCGGGGTCGCGCTCGCACGGCCCCGGCGCCGGGTACTCGTCGTCACCGGCGACGCGGAGATGTTGATGGGGCTGGGGAGCCTCGCCACGATCGCGGCCCAGGCCCCCGCCAACCTCTCCCTCCTCGTGCTGGACAATGAGGCGTTCGGGGAGACGGGGCGCCAGGCCGGGCTCACGGGCAGGCAGACGGACATCGCCGCGATCGCCCGCGGGGCCGGCATATCGACCGCCTTCACCGTCGATCGCGACGCCATGGAGCGCTCCGGAGGGATGGACCTGGACGCGCTGGCGGGAGCCCTGTTCAGGGAGACCGGCCCGGTCCTGTGCGTCGCGAAAGTCGCCCTCGCCACCGCGGCAGACTCATATCCGCCGCGAGACGGAGTGCTGCTTCAGTCGCGCTTCCGGGCCGCCCTGGCCGGAGACTGAACGCCGCCGCCGGCACAGCCCGTGGCAAGAGCCTGCGTCAGGCGGTAAGCAGGCTCGAAGGGTCGTAGCCGGCGCCGCGAAGGATGCGCTCGACCGCTTCTCCGAGTTTCGAGTTCGGCGTGGACGCACCCGCCGTGATACCGATGGCGACATCCCCTTCCGGCAACCAGGCGTCCTCCGTCACGGTCTCGTTCGTCCCGAGCGGCTTGTGGGTGATGCGCCCGCGCACGGTATCGATACAGGCGGCATCCTCGATGTGATACGTCGTCGTGTGCAGGCCGCACAGGTACGCGAGCTGGTTCGTGTTCGAGGAGTTGTAGCCGCCGATCACGACCATGACGTCGGGCGGATCCTGCATCATCTCCTTCACGGCGTCCTGACGCTTCTGAGTGGCCGAGCAGATCGTGTCGAAGCTCCGGAAGCGATCCGGCACCTCCTCGGAGCCCCAGCGATCCTCTATGGCCTCGCCGAGTCGTGCCGCGATGGCGAGCGACTCGGACGCCAGCATCGTCGTCTGGTTGGCGACACCGACCTTCCCAAGGTGGAGATCCGGATCGAACCCCTCGGACACGGACTCCGCGAACAACTCCATGAAGGAAACACGGTCCCCTTCCCCGCGGATGTACGAGCAGACGATCCGGGCCTGCTCCATGTCCCGCACGATGAGATACTTCCCGTCTTCGTGTTTCAGGACCTGCGAACTCGTCGCCCGCGTCTCCTCGTGCCAGTGCTTGCCGTGGATGATGGAAGTGAAGCCCTCGCGGGCGTAGCGTTCCACCCGCTTCCACACGTTGAGCACCGAACCGCACGTCGTATCGACGAGAATGCACTCGAGGGCACGCAACGCCTCGAAGTCGTGCAGCGTCACGCCGAAGGCGGGGATGATCACGACATCGTCGCTGGTGACGCCGGTGAAGTCGAACTCCCCGGCCTCCGAAGGATAGAGGAACTCGATGTCCATCTCCTCGAGCCGGCGGTTCACATGCGGGTTGTGGATGATCTCGCCCACGAGAAAGATCCGCCGATTCGGGAACTTCCGGCGGGACTCGTAGGCGTAGTCCACCGCGCGGTCCACGCCGTAGCAGAACCCGGAACTCCTCGCGAGACTCAGGCGGATCCGCCCCGCCTGAACCTCGTAGTCCCGCTCCCGGATGAGGGCGACGATCGCGCTCCCGTATTCGAAGTCGATCACCGGCTGGATCTCCTTCTTCAGACCCAGCCCGCGCCGGAAGTACCGTTCATCCGCGGTCGACGCCTTGCGACCGCCCGCACTCACTGCCTGTTTTGCCATACGTGAAAGATGGCAGGATCTGGCATGGCTGCCAAGCTGCCGCCCTGACGCACGCCAGTCGGCTGCGGCAGATCTCCAGGTGCGCAGTCGCGCCAAAACGGCGGACGTCGGGGTCTCGATTGCCGGAACGGGCGGGCCCGAAACCTGCACCGGGAGACGCGGTCTCGCTCAGGACCCGTCTCACGGTGGAACGCGACGACCTCTGGCGAGTTCGACGGTTGGATGGTCCCATGGGACAGGAAGGCGCACGTCGCGCCCGGACATAGAAGCCACGCGAGCATGAGCGAAGAAAACGGACGCAAGGATCAGCCCGACGCGTTGCCGGCGGAGAACGGCGGCATCGCGGTCGAGATGCAGGAGGCGGAAGGCACCGCGGGAACGGCCACCGTCGAAGGAGCGGAATCCGACTCGGCCTCCGCCTCGAAGCGCTTGCGTCTGCCCGTCCTCCCCCTCCGCGGCACGGTCGTCTTCCCCGCCGTGGCCGCTCCCATCGCCGCCGGGCGGGAGAAGACGATGAAGGCCATCGACCGGGCGATCGCGGGAGACAAGCTGCTCTTCGCCGTAGCCCAGCTCGATGCCGAAACCGAGAGGCCCGACCCGGATCACCTGTACCGGATCGGAACCGTTTGTCGCATCGCCCAGATGCAGAAGGTGCCCGGTGGCGTCCAGATGGTCATCCAGGGCGACACCCGCGCCGCGGCGCTCGAGTACGCCGAACGCGACGGCTACCTCGAGGTGGTCGCGCGCGAGATGGACGACATGGATCCGCTCGATCCGGATGAGCGCGCCTTCGCCGCCCTCTACAAGGAAGTCAACGAAAGAGCCGCCGAGGTCAGCCGCCTGCGGGGCGTACCGAAGGAGATCGTGGACCACCTCCTGGGCGGGGTGTCGACGGCCGGCGAACTCGCGGATCTCGTGGCCTTCTACACGGAACTCGAGGTCGAGCAGAAGCAGGAACTGCTCGAGAGCCTCTCCGTCGAAGCGCGCCTCCGGTCGCTGCTCGTGCACCTGCAGAAACAGATCGGGCTGCTCGAGGCGCAGGAGGAGATCCGCGAGCAGGTTCAGGAGGAACTGGGAGAGCGGCAACGGGAGATCTTCCTGCGCGAGCAGATGAAGGCGATCCAGAAGGAACTCGGCGAGGACATCGACCTCCAGGAGACGAACGATCTCCGCGAGCGCATCGAGGCGCTCGAGTTGCCGGAGGAAGCCCGCCAGGAAGTCGACCGCGAACTCCGGCGCCTCGAGCGCATCCCGCGCGAGTCGGCCGAGGCTCAGGTCGTGCGCACCTACCTCGAGATCGTCGCCGACCTTCCGTGGTCCGAGACGACCGAGGAACAACTGGATATCCTGCGGGCCGAGGAGATCCTGGAACGGGATCACTACGGACTGCGCGATGTGAAGGACCGTGTCCTCGACTTTCTCGCGGTCCGGAAGCTCCAGGAGGAGGCGTGGTCCCGCGAGGACGATGTCGTCGAAGATGCGGAAGACGCCGGCGGCGGCGCCGGAGACGCCGACAACGGGGCGGAGGCGGACGGCAACGGGGCTGAGACGGACGGGGCTTCCGAGGGCACGGCTCGCGAAGGGGAGGAGCCGGAGGAGGCCGAGCCGGAGCCCGCGCGCGGCTACGAAGAGGACCGGGCGGGGGAGACGCTGCTCTTCGTCGGGCCCCCGGGGGTGGGCAAGACGTCCATCGCCCGTTCCATCGCCGACGCCATGGGCCGCAAGTACGTCCGCGTATCGCTCGGCGGGGCTCGCGACGAAGCGGACATCCGGGGACACCGACGCACGTACGTGGGCGCGATGGCCGGCCGCATCATCGAGGGACTGAAGCGGGCGGGAACGAAGAACCCCGTCTTCCTCCTCGACGAGATCGACAAGCTCGGCGTGTCGTTCCAGGGCGATCCCTCGGCGGCTCTGATGGAAGTGCTCGATCCGGCGCAGAACGAGTCGTTCGTGGATCACTACCTCGGCGTGCCCTTCGACCTCTCGCAGGTACTCTTCATCGCCACCGCGAACGTCTTCGAGCAGATCCCCGGCCCGCTGCGCGACCGGATGTAGGCGATCGAGTTCCGCGGCTACACGGAAGCCGAGAAGCTCGAAATCGCGCGCCGCTTCCTCCTGCCCCGGCAGAAGCGAAGGAACGGTCTGCTCCCGGAGCAGGTCGAGGTCGATGAGGGCGCGATCCGGGCGATCATCACCCGCTACACCCGCGAGGCCGGCGTGCGGCAGCTCGAACGGGAACTCGGTGCCGTGTGCCGGAAGTCGGCCCGGAAGATCGCGACGGGAGCCGAGGAGGCGGGGGTGGACGCGGGCGACCTGCGCGAACTGCTCGGCCGGCCGAAGGTGCATGCCGCGGAAAAGATGGAGCAGGATATGGTCGGCGTCGCGACGGGCATGTTCTACACGCCCGTCGGAGGCGACATCATGCTCGTCGAGACGCGGGTCCTGAAGGGCAAGGAGGGGCTCGTCCTCACGGGACAGCTCGGCGATGTCATGAAGGAGAGCGCGCAGGCCGCCCTCACCTTTGCGCGCAGCCATGCGAACGGACTCGATCTCACGGAAGAACGGCTCCGGGACCACGAGATTCACATTCACGTCCCGGCCGGAGCCATCCCCAAGGAGGGGCCCTCGGCGGGCATCGCCATGGCGGTGGCGCTCGTAAGTGCGCTGGGCGACCACCCGGTGCGGCACGACGTGGCCATGACGGGCGAGATCACGCTGTCAGGGCGCGTGCTTCCGATCGGCGGGGTCAAGGAGAAAGTGCTCGGCGCCGCCCGCGCGGGGATCAACGAGATCATCCTGCCGGCGGTCAACGAGGGCGACCTGGAGGACCTCCCGGATCACGTGTGCGAGCAGCTCGAGTTTCACCTCGTGGAGACCCTGGACGAAGCGCTCGCCGCGGCGTTGGCCAACGGTTCGCTCGAGGAGGGGGCGCTCGCCTTCTCGGAAGACGGCCCGGAAGCCTCGGGCTGAACCGGACGCCTCAGACCGAGCCGGACGCCTCTGCGGAGTGCCGTCGGGCCACCTTCGGTGCGGCGACGTATCCGACGATGTCCTCGATCGCATCGAGCATGATGTGTGGGCGCTCGAGGGCGAGTTCCCGCTCCGAAAACGGGCCCCAGAGCGCGGCGATCGTCGTCACGCCGGCCGCGTGCCCCGCCCGCATGTCCCACACGGAGTCCCCCACGTAGGCGGCGCTGCCCGCCTCCGCATTCAGCCGTTCGAGGGCCAGGAGGATGGGCGCCGGGTTCGGCTTGTGCGGCACGGGCTCGTCGGACGTGACGATCACGTCGAAGAGCGCCTCATCCAGCGAGCAGGCGGCGAGACTTCGGGCCGTGCCGACGCTCGCCTTGCTCGTCACGACGCCTGTGCGCACACCCCTTCCGCGGAGGTCGACGAGCGTCTCGCCCACTTCCGGGAAAGAACGGATGAACCGCTCGTGCTCGCGGAGGTTGTGCTCCAGGTAGGTGTCGATCATGGCCTGGATCTCTTCGGCCGAGTCCACCAGGTAGCCGAGCTGGGCGCGCAGCGGCTGGCCGAGCGTACTCAACCAGACCTCCTCCGGAGGCGGATCTTCGAAGTGGATCCTCATCGTGTGACGCCAGGACTCCGCGATGAGATCGGTCGAGTCCACGAGGGTGCCGTCGAGGTCGAAGAGGATCGTTTCCAGCGGGGGCCGTGGTGACATGGGGAGCGAGGGTGCCGCCCCGCGGGCGTAGCGTCAAGGCCCCGCGACGCCGATAATCGGCCCATGAACGAGAGCAAGGCGATACCCGGCGACGACGATCCCGCGACGATCGCACCGCGCGGGGACGGAGCGGGAAAGATCCGGAAGATCGCGATCAACACCGGCGGAGGCGACGCGCCGGGGCTGAACGCCGTGATCCGGGCCATTGTGTTGAGCGCCCGCCGCCGCGGCTGGAGCGTGGTAGGCATCGAGCATGGATACGGGGGGCTGCTGCCGGATGATTCCGGGCGGGTGATTCCGCTGGGGGGCGATGAGGTGCGGGGGATCACGCACCGTGGCGGGACGATTCTCGGGACGACCAACCGCTCCGACCCGTTCGCGTGGCCGGTGCGCCTGCCGGACGGTTCGATCGAGGAGCGCGACCGATCCGGCGAGGTTATCGAGAGCTTCCGGCAGCATGGCATCGACGCCCTGATCGCGATCGGCGGGGACGGCAGCCTCCACCTCGCGCACCGGCTCTCCAAGCGGGGGCTTCCGGTGGTCGGCGTGCCGAAGACGATCGACAACGACCTGTGCGGCACCAGCCTCACGTTCGGGTTTCTCACGGCGGTGGAGACGGCGACCGACGCGATCGGGAAGCTCCACTCCACGGCGGAGAGCCACCGCCGCGTCATGGTGGTGGAAGTCATGGGACGGCACGCCGGATGGATCGCGCTCTACAGCGGGCTGGCCGGCTCGGCCGACGTCATCCTCATCCCCGAGATTCCCTTCGACATCGAACGAGTGTGCGACAAGATCCGGGAGCGCGACGCCGCGGGGCGCGACTTCAGCATCGTCTGCGTGGCGGAGGGCGCGACGCCCGCCGGAGGCGAGATGGTGACGAAGACCGTCCACGGCGGGGACGACGACCAGGAGCGGCTGGGGGGGCTGGGCGACATGATGGCGCGCGAGATCGCCCGGCGCACGGGGAAGGAGACGCGATCGCTGACGCTGGGCCACCTGCAGCGCGGCGGCACGCCGACCTCCTACGACCGCGTCATGTCGCTGCGCTTCGGCGCGGCCGCCGTGCGTTGCGTGGCGCGTGGCCGCTTCGGGACGATGGTCGCACTCGACCCGCCGCGCGTACGCGCGATTCCGCTTGCCGAGGCGCTCGCCAACCCGAAGCTGGTGCCGGTCGACGCCGATATCGTGATGACGGCCCAGGCGATCGGGGTCAGCCTCGGAGACTGACCCCGGCAGGCCCCGGGCCTGGGTAATCCCGGGGGCCAGACATGACGGGTCGGCGGCGAATCAGCCCGTGGCGGCCGCGTAGCGGGCGGCCACGGCGGCCCAGTCGACCACGTCCCAGAAGGCGGCAAGGTAGTCCGCCCGGCGGTTCTGGTAGTTCAGGTAGTAGGCGTGCTCCCAAACATCGACGCCCAGGAGCGGTGTGTCGCCCTGCATGAGCGGGCTGTCCTGGTTCGCGGTGGAATACACGGACAGGCCCCCGTCCGCGCCCGCGACGAGCCACGCCCAGCCGCTGCCGAAGCGGGTGAGGCCCGCCTTCTCGAAGGCCGTCTTGAAGCCGTCGAATGACCCGCAGGCGGCGTCGATCGCGGCCGCGAGGCCCCCCGAAGGACTCCCGCCTCCGTCCGCGGACATCGAAGTCCAGAACATCGAGTGGTTCGCGTGTCCGCCGCCGTGGTTGCGCACCGCGCCGCGGATCGACTCGGGCACGTTGTCGATACCGCGCAGCAGGTCGTCCAGGGAGAGACGCGCGAGGTCGTCGTGACCTTCGAGCGCGGCGTTGAGCATGTTCACGTACACCTGGTGATGCTTGCCGTGGTGGATTTCCATCGTGCGCGCATCGATCGTCGGTTCGAGCGCGTCGTGGGCGTACGGCAGGTCGGGCAAGGCGTGCATCCTACCTCCTCGGAATCGGGAGCTCCCGGTCGGGAGCCGGTGTGACGAAAGCCGATCTTCAGTTGCCCGGGCAAGGTATGCGCGGGGTGGGGACCGTGACCAGCCGCCTTCCGCGCGCCGTGACCCACTTCCCGCGCGTGTCGTCTTTCCCCTGTCGAATCTCAACAACCGGAGGGGAGGGACCGCGGTGGCCGGAAGATGTCGTGCCCTGGTGATCGGGCTGCTTGGCCTGGTGGCGGCGGGGTGCGTGGAGGAGCGCGGCATCTTCGGACCACCGCTCCCCGACCCTCCGTTCGACCCGGAGCTGGCGGCCAGCTCCATCTACTCGCTGCGTTTCGCGGCGGACAACGCGATCGTAGCGCAGGTTCGGACGATCGCCGAGGTGCTAGGACTGTCCGAGCCCCGGGCGAATCGGGCGGCCCATTCGCAGCTTCGGGGCGCATCCGATCGGGTCGATCTCCTCCGCGCCCTCGCGCCGCGTTCGCTGGAACGTGCGGTTGCGAACGTCGCGGCTCGCCGGGCGGCCGGATCGAGGGTCCCGCTCTTCCCGATCAACCTTCTCGGCAAGGAGTTCATCTTCGATGCGTCCATCGACGCGTATGTCGAGTACGGGGACGGAGGCCCGGATAACGGGGTCCGGTTCGAGCTGTACGTGGTCGATCTTTCGTCCGGCCTCCCCGCGCTGCCGCTGCGGCCGTTCGGGTTCGTGGATCTCATGGACGAGAGCGACGCGGTGTCCGCGCGCCTGCGGATCCGGGCCTTCGATACGAGCGGGGGCGGGACCCGGCGGATCGCCGACTACGTCGTGGACGGCGCCTTCGCGTCCGACGCGAACGGGGTGTCGGTGAGCCTGTTGGCCGAGGGGTTCGCGGAAGACCGGAACGGGCGCTTCGACTTCGAACTCGACGAGTTGCTGGAGTTCGATGGCGCGGCCGGCATGACGCATGTCACGTCCACGCACCGCGTCCTCTCCGCCGAGGGGACCGAGGTACGGCTGCGGGTCGGCGGCGACCTGTCGGCGGATGGGTCGCACGCGGATCTCCTCTTCCGCATGGACATCGATGGCGCCGCCGGGCGGACGCTCGTCGACCTCGCCGTCGTGAACGGGGCGCAGGAGGGAGAGATCCGCCAGGCGGGGCGCGTGGAAGCTCTGGTGGAGGGCACCGTGGAAGCGCCTGTCTTCATCGATGCCGCAGGACGGGGATTCACGAACTCCGAACTCGCGGCGCTCGACGAGATCCTGTTCGGCATTGACGACGTTCTGGTCTTCGCCGGCGAAGCCTACGTCCCGCTCGCGGACCTCTTCGCCTACTAGTTTCGCCTACTAGTGTCCTCAGGCGGCGGCGATCTCCCTGAGGGCGCGGCGCACTAGGACGGGGATCATGGCGCGGCGCCATTCGGGGTCGACCGTGATGTTGGAGAGCGGGTGACACTGGCGGAACGCCTGCTCGGCCACCGCCTCGATCACGCCGGGGCCGAGGCGGTTACCCATCGCGGCCTCGTCGACCTTGCCCACGTGGCGGGGATACGAGCCCATGGCGGAGACGACGAGCCGAAAATCGGAAACGCGGCCGTCGTCGTCGCGCCCCACGCGCACCGCGAGGTTGGCCAGCGGGAAGTCGATCGCCGCGCGCGGGCGGAGCTTCTGAAACGCTACCTGCGTGCCCGCGGGCGGGCGCGGGATGCGGATCGCGACGACGAGTTCGCCCCTCCCCATGGACCGGTTCCAGATCCCGTCCGACGTGAAGAACCTCCGAATCGGCACGTCTCGTGTCCCGCTTTCATCCGCGACCTCGAGGACCGCATCGAGCACCGCGAGAACCGGGGGAGTGTCCGCCGAGTGCGCGGCCACGCAGCGCGTTCCGCCCTTAACGACGTGGCAGACGTCGCCATCCTTCTTGAGACAGTAGCCGAGCGCCTTTCGCCAGAACCTGGTCTGGTTGTAGTAGGCGCAGCGGGTGTCGAGACAGACGTTTCCCCCGATCGTCCCGACGCGGCGCAGTTGCGGGCCCGACACGAGTTCCGCGGCCCGGGACAGGCTCGGCATGTGGGCGAGGATCTCCGGGTGGGTCGCGACCGACGTCAGCGTTTCCGCCGCGCCGATGCGGATCTCGTCCGCCGCGGCGGTGACGCCGCGCATCTCCCGGACCCGGCTCAGGGCGACGAGGTGGCCGGGGGTGAACAACCCGTGCTTCATGTTGGGGACGAGGTCGGTCCCGCCCGCGATCGGCATCGCGTCGTCGCCGTGCGCGGCGAGCAGGGACAGCGCCTCGTCGAGCGCGCGCGGCATGTGGTATTCGTACGGATGAAGCCTGAGCATGCCTGACAAACTAGTGTCGTGTCCCGGGCACGACACTAACCTGTGGGCCGGATTGCGCCCAAACCTGAACGCCGAGCCGGAGGAGAGTTTGGACCCCGATTCGCTGAGAGAATTCGCGGCGGAACTGGCCGAGGCGTCGGGCCGGGCGATCGCGGGCATGTTCCGCCACCCGGATCTCGCCGTGGAATCCAAGGCGGACGCGTCGCCCGTCACCGCGGCCGACCGTTATGCGGAGACGCTCCTGCGCGACCGTATTTCGGAGCGCTTCCCCGATCACGGGATCGTCGGGGAGGAGTTCGGGGCCCGGAACGAAGATGCCGAGTACGTGTGGGTGCTGGATCCGATCGACGGGACGATCTCGTTCGTGGCCGGCGTTCCCCTGTTCGGCACGCTCATCGGCCTCCTCTGCGATGGAGAGCCGATCCTGGGCGTGATCCACCAGCCGGTCACGCGCGAACTGGTCATCGGGACGACCTCGGGGACGACCTTCAACGGGAAGCCGGTGCGGGTCCGCGAGGATCGTTCGCTCTCGGAGGCGACGCTGCTTACGACGGATCCGGGTGCGGTCGGCCGGCACCAGGATCTCGCGGGCTTCGAGGCGCTGTGGTCCAGGACCGCGCTGTACCGCGGCTGGGGCGACTGTTACGGATACCTCATGGTCGCATCCGGGCGGGCCGACATCATGCTCGATCCGGCCATGCATCCGTGGGATATTGCGGCACTGGTCCCGGTGATCCGAGGCGCGGGCGGCGTGATCACGACATGGGGGGGAGACGATCCCATCGGCGGCTCGTCCACGGTGGCGGCGGCGCCGGGACTCCACCGCGAGGTGTTGGACATCCTGAACGGAACGGGAAGGTGATGGCGGGACTGAAACGAACCCCGGGCGGGTGGACCCCTCTGCTGCTCGTCCTCGCGGCGTGCGGCGGGCCGGGGTCCCTGGTGGTCGACAACGCGAACATCATCGACGGCACTGGGACCGCCTGGCCGACCGGCCGGCTCGTCGTGGTCGACGGTCTCGTGACGTGCGTGGGCACGCAGGCCGACTGCGCGGCGCCGGACGGCGTGGAGGTGCTCGACGCCGACGGCTTCTGGGTCGTGCCGGGGCTCATCGACGTGCTGGAGGCGGCCGAGGTGCCGAGCAACGAGCAGGCGGCATACCTCGCCTTCCTGCTCGGCGTCACGACGGCCGCCGTGCCGCAGATCCCGGAGGGGCCGGAGGGGGAGCCGCTGCCTCCGACGGGTAGCGATGACGCGCGCATTCCCGCCCCCCGGCCGGCCTCGCCCGTCGAGGAGGCCGGATACCCGTTCGGCCTCTTCGGCCAGGCGCTCGCCGCCACGATCCCGCTCGACGCCGGCCCCGCGGGGCGCGAGGAGCGAGACCTCCGGATCTTCGCACGGTCGAGGTCGAGGCTGGCCGACCGCGAGGCGCTGCTGGACTCGGCCCGCGCGATGGGGGCCAGGAACGTCTCGTTCGCCCCCCGCCTCCTCGAACAGGAGCGCTGGGCGGCGCCCTACCGGCTCCCGCACGGGATGAACCGCCTCGTCGAGTTCTCGATGGTGGCGGAGCGCATTCAGGACCGACTCCTGCCCGACCGAACGCCCGCCGAGGCCGAACGGTTGAGCGCCGCGCTCGATGTGCTGCGCGCGTTCGTGCGGGAGTTCCATGCGGCCGGGGGATCCGTCGCCACGGCCACGCATGGCGCGCTCGCACCGGGGTTGGCGCTCCACGAGGAGATGGATGCGCTCGTCCAGGCCGGGTTGACACCGGAGGACGCGCTCTACGCCGCCACCCGCGAGGCTGCCCGCTACCTCGGACTGGAGGATTCGCGTGGGACGCTGGAGCCCGGCAAGCTGGGAGACTTCCTCATCCTCGAAAGCGATCCGCGGGTCGACATCTCGCTCACGCAGACCGTTTCGCGCGTGGGGAAGGCCGGGGTCCTCTACGATCCGCCCACGCTCTTCGACGCCCTCCTCGACAACCCCGGCAACCGCGTCTCGGACAACCCGGTGCGCCTGCTGATCGGGGGCCTCGCGCTCCTGCTGACGCTCCTTCTCTTTGCGCGCGGCGTCAGGAGGCATCGCCGGTCTCTGGGTCCGCGCATCGTGTCCTGACGGTTCGCGACGCTTCTACCGCGGGCCTACCAGAACGGTTCCGCCGCGGCGAAGGTCCGCCACGCCTCTCTCAGGCCAGGTTCCGCATCGCGCGCCCAGCGGGCGTACCAGTCCCCTACGCGAGACGCGCCCCCGGCCGCAACCGGGTCGGCCCCGACCAGGTCCAGGGCCATCCGTCGGGCGACCGACGCGTCGCTGAGGCGACCGAGATCGTCCTGCAGGGCGGAGAGCCGGGCCAGATAGGCACGCGTGCCCGGGCCCGGGAAGAGCCCTCGTGAGTAGTCGCACGCGTAGCGGAGTTTCTTGAGCGAGATCCGCACCCGGTGGCGCTCCGCGTCCGTCAGATGATCGAAACCCACTCCCGTCTTCATCAGGCTCCGATACCTGCGGGTCAGGCGGCGCACCGCCGTCCTCCCGAGGGGTGCGCCGGCGTCTCGCTCAACGAGTCCCCCGCGGTTCGCCACGTCCAGAAGGTCCAGCACGAACCGGTTGAAGCGCCGGCCCAGGATCAGCCCGCGAACCGCCTCATGGGCCACGTCCCGGCGCTCCTGGGCGGCGTCACGAAGGCGGAGCAGCCCGGGCAGCCCGGGGTTCGCATCGATCACCGGAGGGAGCGTCTCGAGCAGAAAGACGTCGAGGTCGCGCGCCGGGCCCAGGCGCTTCAGGGCGCGCCGGGCCTCGCGGTTCAGCGCACGGGCGCGGGACCCGAGATGATGTTTGAGGAAGAGCAGCGCCGAACGCAGCCGCCGCAGCGAGACCCGCAACTGGTGAACGCCTTCGGGATCGCCCTCCAGAACCGGAGCGACGTTCCCCGTCACCTGGATGGACGCCGCGCGGACGACCTTCGCGAGCGCCGCGTCGATCGAATCCGCCGGATCGAGCGTCACCCGGGCTGCCCGGACGGCGGACGGCGACGTGCCGAGAAGCAGGTCGGTACCCCGCGCCGCCTTCGATCGCGTCCCGACCGTCAGGCGGCGTCCATCGAGGAGCGCGCGCGCGGCCGCCAGCATGTCCTCCACGGGCCCGTCCAGCAGTTCGAGTTCCAGTTCGGCCACGCGCGCCTGGCGTTCCCCGGCCACGATCCGGCCCGCGTCCAGCGACACCTCGACCCGCGCGCCGCCTGCCCGGACCTCCTTCTGCGCTCGCTCGATGTCCGTGACGAACGTGGGCTCCAGAGCGTCGGAAGCCACCGGCCCGAGGTCGGCGACGGGGGCCCCCGGGGCGAGTTGATCGAGCCGGGGCGAAGGATCGTCGGGGTGGGAGGGAGAGAGGTTGGCATTCCATTCGTCGCGGGTCATCCCATCGCCCGCGTCCCTCTTCAGCGTCAGTTCGCGGGCGTCCCGCCACGTGCGGATTCTGAGGGCGAAACCGCGACGCCGGAGGTGACCCTCCGGCGTGTCGTAGTACGTCGTGCGCAGGTGCTGCCGGACCGGCCTCGTGCCTCCCAGGTCGGCGAAGGCCGCCGCAAGCTCGACCGAGTCCCCGGTGAGCTTGACCTCGACCTCGACCGTCGCGGACACGTGGGAACTCAGGCCACGGCCGCGCAGGCCTCCTCGAGAAGGGCCGCCACCCGGTCGAGCCCTTCGTCGAGTTCCGCGGCCGGGTTGCCGAAGCCGATCCGCAGGTAGCGGTCCATCCCGAAGTGGTCTCCCGGGACGACGAGGACACCTCTCTCGGCCCGCAGCCGTTCCGCCAGCTCCGTCGAGTTGATGTCGAGACCGTAGCGCACGTAGCAGATCGCACCGGCATCCGGGGCCCGATACGAGAAGAGATCCCCGCGATCGTCGAGCCAGCGCGTGACGCTTGGAAGGTTGGAGCGGATGATGCCGCGCGTCCGCTCGATGACGCGGGGGCGAACCTCCGGGCTCAGGACACGGCGCGCCGCGACATCGGAGAGCGTCGCCGGCGTGATCGTCGTGTAGTCCTTCCGGCTCCAGAACTCTTCGTGCATGTGCGCCGGCGCCGCGATCCAGCCGAGCCGGAGGCCCGGAAGCGCGTAGGCCTTCGAGAGCGAGCCCGTCACGATGACCCGGTCGTAGCGGCCCCAGAAGCTGGGGGTCTCCGGGCCCTCGACCTCCGCTCCGATGTAGACCTCGTCCGCCAGAATCCAGGCCCCGACCGCCTCGGCGGCGCCGACGATCTCGTCCATCGCCGACGCCGTGAGGACAGCTCCCGTCGGGTTGTTCGGATTCGTGACGATGACGAGGCGCGTGCCCGGCGTGATGACGTCCGCGGCGCTCCCCGGCGCGGGCTGCCAGCCGCGCTCTTCGTCGAGCTTCCACGAGACCACGTCCGCGCCCAGTCCCCGCGCCAGCCCGGGCGTCTGGCCATAGGTCGGTTCCAGGGCCACAACCCGGTCCCCGGCTGACACCAGGCTCCAGAGCACGACATAGTTCGCTTCGGCCCCGCCGGTCGTCACGATGATGTTGTCAGCCTGCGCGCCCCGGTACAGTCCCGCTATCACGGCCTTGAGCGGGTCCGACCCATCGCTCTGCCCGTACTCCAGGCGGACGCCGCCCGGGTCCAGGTCGATGAGTTCCAGCAGCTCCGACAGCGTGAGCGGGTGCACGCCGCTCTCGGACAGGTTGTAGTCCACGCGGTGCTCAAACGTCGACTGCCACCGCTCCATCAGAAATGGGGGAACCCGCATTTCAGCTCCAGGGTTTTGATCGGGATGTGCCCGCCTTCGGACTATGACCTTCGGAGGATACCGAAATGACGCAGAGACAGGAACAGGACACGGCCGAAAGACCGGTGACGTAACAGTCTCGTCACGACGCTTGCCCCGCCGCGAAATCGGCCTAGGGTTGGCGCTGAAAACACCGTGCGCGACGCCTCGGTGTGACTCTGTTCCGGACGTCCGCAGCCCCCCAGCCAGGCGTTGACCCTTGTTCGAAACGATTGCTCTGCTTCTGATCCTCGGGCTCGCGACCTTCGACCTCTGGGTCGGGGTCGCGAACGATGCCGTGAACTTCCTGAACTCGGCGTTCGGGTCCCGGGTGGCGCGGCGACGCCTCATCATGATCATCGCCACGATCGGGATTCTCCTCGGCGCGTTCACGTCGAGCGGCCTCATGGAAGTGGCGCGCCGCGGCGTGTTCGACCCCAGCTTCTTCACCGACGTGGACGGGACGGTCATCCTGACGTCGATCCTGGCGCTCTACCTCGGCGTCATGGCGGCGGATGTCCTGCTCCTGGATCTGTTCAACACCTTCGGGCTGCCGACGAGCACCACCGTGTCGATCGTGTCGGAACTCGTGGGCGCCTCCATCGCGGTGGCCCTCTGGACCACCGCCGGCGGGTTCCGCGAGGCACTGGAAGTGATCAACACCGGGCCGGTACTCGGCATCTACACCGCCATCTTCCTCTCCGTGATCACCGCCTTCGTGAGCGCGGCCGCGATCATGTGGCTGGTCCGGGTCCTGTATGGATTCGACCTGAAGGAGAGCTTTCCACGCTGGGGCTGGCTCTGGACCGGCGTCTCGTTCTCGGCGATGGCCTATTTCGTGCTCTTCAAGGGCCTGCAGGGCGCCGCGCTTCTCGGTGAGGAGACGATGACGATGCTGCGCGAGCAGATCGTCCTCATCCTCGCCGGCGTGTTCGTGCTGTCGAGCGTGTTCGCGCTCTCGCTGCGGAGTCGGCCCAGGACGGTGGTCGGGGTCCTCGTCCTCACCGGTACGGGCGCGCTGTCGATGGCGTTCGCCGGGAACGACCTCGTCAACTTCATCGGTCCGTCGGTGGCGGCCTTCCAGGCGGTGCTCGTGGAGGGGGTCGACCTCTCCGGCCGGGTGCCGACGCCGCCGTGGGCGCTGCTGGCGGCGGGCATCATCATGGCCGTGGCGCTCATCAGGTCCCGGAAGGCGCGTCGCGTGACGGACACGGAGATCCGGCTCGCCGCGCAGAGCCATACCCGGCAGCGCTTCCGTGACAGCAAACTGGGTACGTCGATCGCTGCGTGGGGGTACTCCGGCTTCCTCTTCGCGCAGCGCGTCACGCCGCGCAGGATCCGGGCCTATATCGAGACCCAGACCGCGCCGCCTCCGCCGAACCCCGACGATCCCCCGTACGACCTGCTGCGCGCCAGCGTGAATCTGACGGTGGCGGCGTTGCTCATTTCCATCGGCACGGCCAACAGGCTGCCCCTGTCGACGACGTACATCACCTTCATGGCCGCGATGGGCGCCTCCTTCGGGGACCGGACCTGGACGACGACCGACGGCGGTCAGCGCGTGACGGGCATCATGGTGGTGCTCGGCGGCTGGCTCCTCACGGGCCTCATCGCCGCAACGGTTGCCTTCGTGATGGCCTCGCTGATCGTCCTCACGGGAGCTGCCGGCCTGCCGATCGTCGCCGTGCTGGTCGCCGTCGGCATGTGGCGGCTCGGGCGGGTCCAGCGGCCCGACCCGGAGCACGGCTGACTTTCGACCCTGCCGGTCCGGCGCGTCGCCTCGCAACGCGCCGGACCTAACCGGGCAGCTCAGCCCATGCGGGCGTCGAGCGTCATCTCGTCCTCGTCCATCGTCCCCCACAGAACCATGGCACCGGCCAGGATGATGATCGAGGGATAGAAGAGGACCTGCGATCCGTCGAGGACCAGGCCCCACGGATCGAGGATCGACTTCCACACGGCGAGCGCCGTGATGAGGAGGACGACGAACGCCACCGGGTACGCCCGCTTCCTCCACAGGCCCAGCACCACGAGCAGGCCCAGGAGCATCTCCAGACCGCCGAACACGTTCTGGACGACCGCCTGCGAACCGATGCCGAGATAGAAGCTCTCGGCCACGCGCTGGCCGTGTTCCACGTTCAGGAACTTGTCGAGACCCCACATCACCAGCAGCCACCCCGTGCTCACTCTCAGCAGCAACAGACCCCAGCGTTTCATGTCGGCCTCCGGATTCCGGTGTCGCGGGACGCTTCTCCTCCCCGAAGTGTGGTTCGGGGCGTTCGCGCCCGTCAATCGCGGCGAGAGCGGCGGGTGTTTTGACGCAGGGGACGGACGGCTAAACTTAAGCGGGTTGTCATAGGTTTCGAGTTGGAGGGATCGGGGCGAGCGGTGGTCGGTTCGGAAATCGGCAGGAACGGCGCGTGGCGGGGCGAGGTTCGCCGGGCGTGGCAGGGTAAGGCTCGCCGGGCGTGGGCGGTGCGCGCGGCGGTGTGGTGGGCCGTTGCGGGGTCTCTCCTTCCGGCTCGCGCCGAGGGGCAGCTCCCTCGGCAGGGGGCGCTCGACCTCGAAAAGGGGGACATCGCCGTCGCGCTGGACCGCACCCCCTACCTGGCGGGCGAGCCCGCGCAACTCGCGGTGCGTCTCACGATCGAGGACGGCTGGCACACGAACAGCTACCAGCCGACGTACGACTACCTGATCGCGACCGAGATCGACCTCGAGTTGCCCCCCGGGTGGCCGGAGCCGGAGACGCCTCGCTATCCGCCCGGCGAAATGAAGCGCTTCGAGTTCGCGCCCACCGCGATCTCCGTCTACGAGGGCGAGGTCTTCATCCGGACAACGCTCCCGACCCCGGCGGACGCGGCGGCCGGCACCTACCCCGTGCGGACGAACGTCACCTACCAGGCGTGCGACGACAAAATGTGTCTCGCGCCGGTCACGACGCCGGCCACCGTGGGTCTGACGGTCGCCCCGGGGGGCGAAGCCGCGAACCCCGGGTTCTTCGCGTCGGCGGGCACGGCGACGAGTAGCCGGGGATCGCAGACGTGGGAGGGCGGTCGCGGGTTCCTCTGGTTCGTGCTTTTGGGGTTCCTGGGCGGACTGATCCTGAACGCGATGCCGTGCGTGCTGCCCGTGCTGTCGCTCAAGGTGTTCGGGCTGATGAAGAGCGCGAAGGGGGGCAGACGCGCACTCACGACGGGGAGCCTGGCCACGGCGGCCGGGATCATCCTCTCCTTCCTGCTGCTGGCGGGGGCGGCGATCGGGGCGCGCGCGGCCGGCGTCGCGGTGGGCTGGGGGATCCAGTTCCAGGAGCCGCTCTTCGTCGGGGCGCTCGCGGTCGTGATCCTTCTCTTCACGCTCAACATGTGGGGGCTGTTCGAGATCCACCTTCCGCAGGCGATGGCGAGGGTGGGCTCATCGGGCCCCTCCGAGGGGCTGGCGGGACACCTCGTCACCGGCTTCTTCGCCACGCTCATGGCGACCCCCTGCTCCGCGCCCTTCCTGGGGACGGCGCTCGGCTTCGCGCTCACGCAGGACTCGGGCACGACGGCCGCGATGTTCGGCGCGATCGGGACGGGGATGGCCTCGCCGTATCTGCTCCTGGCGGCCTTCCCCGCGGCCGGCCGCGTGCTCCCGAAGCCCGGGGCGTGGATGGCGACGTTCAAGGTCGTGATGGGGTTCCTGCTCGCCGCGACGCTCGTGTGGCTCCTCTTCGTGATGTCGGGCCTCGTGTCGGCGCCGCGCGTGGCCTTCTTCGAGATCGGGCTGCTGGCCGTGGCCCTCGCGATCTGGCTGGCGAGCCGGGCAACGCGCGGTCGGCCGGGCCGCAGCATCGCCGGAATGGCGGCGGCGGTCCTGACGGTCCTGGCGGTCGCCACCGTGGCCGCGGGTCGCTCCGAAGCCGGGCCCTCCACCTTCGGCGTCGCGCCGGAGGATCGCCTGATCGCCTGGGAGCCTTTCGACCGCGACCGCGCCGAAGAACTGGCGGCCGCGGGCAGCTACGTGTTCGTCGACGTCACGGCGGACTGGTGCTTCACCTGCAAGGTCAACGAGACGCTCTTCATCGAGACCGAGGATGTGGCCGGCGCCTTCGAGCGGCACGACGTCATCGCCATGCGTGCCGACTGGACCCGGCGCGACGAGTCGATCGGCCGCTACCTCGCGGATTTCGGCCGCTATGGCATCCCCTTCTACGTGCTGTACCGGCCCGGCCGCGAACCGTACGTCTTTTCGGAACTGATCTCGAAGTCCGCGATCCTCGACCTGCTCGGGGACTAGCGGGCGGCCTCGAGGCGGTCGAGGAAGGGTGCCACGTCCAGGAGCGCGATGTCGTCGCGCTGCCGGAGTTCGCGGAGGAACGGGCCCTTGTGTCCCGCTCCGTAGGTGAGTAGGAAACGGACGCCCTCGCCCCGATGCCGGTCGAGGCCGGCCTCGATGTACGCCCAGTGCGAGGCGTTGATCGCGTCCCACCCTCCGGGGCCCAGATCCGCATCGAACAGGCGGGCGTACGTCCGCATGCGAATGTCGTAGGCTTCGTCGTAGGCGTCGGTGTGTATCCAGCGCGGGTCGTCCGCCGCGGCGGCGGCGAGCGCCTCGGATGAAGCGTCCGCGGCCGCCCGGTATTCCGCCCAGGCCTCGGCCCGGTCCGGGTCCCGCGAATAGGCGTCGAGATACGCGGCCCGGAAGTCCGACATCGGTTCGGTCCACCCCGCCGTCGGAATGACCTCGAATTCCAGTTCGCGGGAGAGGGGAAAGAGCCCCTCCATGTACTCGGGGAAGCGGCGGACCCGGGGTTCCTCGACCGTCCCGGTGGCTTCGAACTCGGCCCACGCGCGGTCCCAGCGGTTGGGCGGGATCTCCGTCAGCCAGTAGTCCGGATCGATCTCGCGCACGAGGTCTCTCACGACCTCCAGACTGAACGTCTCGCTCGTTTCGTGGCCGGAGTGGATCATCCCCAGGACGACGACCTCGTTCAGCACCGCCTCCTCCCTGGAGGGAGCGGGCGATCCCTCCGCAGCCGACCCCGCAGTCGGCGCCAGCTCGACCAGCGTACCCGAGATCTCGTTCGCCACGAACACGCGTTCGCCGTCCGGGTGCACGCGGAGGACGATGGGCTGCTCGCCCACCTCCAGCCGCTGCACGACGGTGCGGGACTCGAGGTCGATGACGGAGACGGTGCTCCCGCCCGCGTTGTTGACCAGCGCGTGGCGACCGTCCGCGGGCACCGCGACCGAGAACGGGCGGGGGCCGATGCCGTCCGAGACGCGGCCCGTGACGGCGAAGGACGCGGTGTTGATGAAAGCCACCTCGTCGGATCCGCCGCAGGCGACGATGTACGTGACCTGATCGGGCGTGAGCGCGCCCCCCGGCGGGCCGGGACACGGCTCGACCGTGGCGTCCAGCTCCTCGTTCAGGAGGTCGATGACGGAGACCGACCCCGCGTCCAGGTTGGGCACGAAGGCGTGGGAGCCGTCCCACATCACGTCCGCGGGGTAGGGGCGATCGCCGGTGGCGTGGAACGCGCGCGGCGCGCCCTCGCGGGTGTCCACCGTCCACAGCCGGTCCGAGAACTCGGTCGTGATCCAGGTCTCTCCGCGCACCGTCCCGGGCGTGAACAGCGACGGCCCGGCCCCGACGTCCCACACGGCGCCGGGGACGATCCGGCCCTGGTCGTCGAGCCGGATGAGCGTCGAATCCCGGAACTGGCTCACCAGCCAGCCGCCTTCGACGCGCACGAGGTCGAGCGGCGCGTCCCCGGCCTCCCACCACGCCACGACGGCGGACTCCGAGAGGTCCACGACCGCGATCGCCCCTTCGCCGCTCAGGGCCACCCACGCGGTGTCCCCATCGGGACTGAAGCGTATGCCGTGCGGGGCTTCCCCGACCTCGATCGTGGCGCCGACCCGGAATGGCGCGTCGACCCCTCCGGCTTCGCCCGGCGATTCGCTGCAGGCGGCAGCCCCTATCGCCAGCGCGGCCACCGCCGGCGCCCGCGCGAGGACGGCGACTCGTGTGCCGATGTTGGCGGTCCGGGGGCGGCGACGGCGCGGGCGGGGCGTCTCCATGCCGCGGATCAGCCCCCGGCCTGCTGCAGATCCGCGGCGATCTCCTCGGCGGCGCGCCAGATGCGGAGCGTGTTCCCGCCCCAGAGCTGCCGGATCTCGTCCTCGGAATAGCCCCGGCGCACGAGTTCGATCGTGACGTTGAGCGTCTCCGAGGCATCGCTCCAGCCTTCGATCCCGCCGCCGCCGTCGAAGTCCGAGCTGATCCCGACGTGGTCGATGCCGATCAGGTTGACGGCGTGGTCGATGTGGTCGACGAAGTCCGCCACGTTCACTGCCGTATACCGGGACCGGATCTCGGCCATCCCGTCGCGGAAGGCGACGCGCTGTTCGTCCGTCATCTGCGAGAAGCTCGTGAAGCCGATCGACTCGCGCAGCGCGGTCACGTCCGCCTGCTGCTCCCGCGACGGCGACTTCACGAAGGCGCCGAGCGCGACGGCCTGGATCACCCCGCCGTTGTCGCGCAGCGCGTACAACTGCTCGTCGTCCATGTTGCGCGGATGGGCGTTCACCGCGTGGGCGCCGGAATGCGAGGCGATGACCGGCGTCTCGGAGAGCTGCATCGCCTCGAGGCTCGCGGCCTTCGAGATGTGGGAGACATCGATCATGATCCCGAGCCGGTTCATCTCGGCGATCACCTCTTCGCCGAAGTCACTGATGCCCCCGTTCTCCTCCGGCGTGTCGCCGAAGGCGAAGTTGGGTTGCGCCGAGTCGGCGATGTCGTTGTTCCCGTTGTGCGCCAGCGTGATGTAGCGGGCGCCGAGTTCGTGGTATCGCTCGAGGAGGGAGAGATCCGTCCCGATCACATACCCGTTCTCGATCCCGATCGCGGCCACGAGCCGGCCCTCGGCGTGTATGCGCTCCGCGTCGTCCGCCGTGTACGCGAGCCCGATGAGGCCGGGATACAACTCGTTCGTCATGCGGTGGATCGCCTCGAACTTCGTCATCGCGCCGCGCTTCGCGGCCTCGTAGTTCTCCGGCGTCCGCTCCGTCTGGCCGACGTAGACGATGAAGAAGCCGACATCCAGCCCGCCGGCCCGCATCTTCTCGAGGTTCACCTGCCGGTCCGCATTGAGCGGATCCACCTCCGGGGTGGCGAAGTTGTAGGGAATGTCGTCGTGCGTGTCGATCGTCAGTACGCTCTCGTGGATCTCACGGGCACGCCGTTCGATTTCGGCTTCGTCCATGAAAGCCTCCCCACTGGTTGCGGCTCCCGCATCGTCTGCCGGTTCTCCGCAACCGAAGGCGAGGAACGGGGCGAGAAAAAGGGACAAGGCGGGCAGCAGGGCTTGGTGCGAGCGTACGATTTGTCTCATCTTTGACTCCCTGGTCGGTCCGAACCGCTGTGGCGCAAGCTCGTCCGCGTCCCGGTGGGGCGCAACGAAGGCTGGCAGCCCGTGCCGGGGCCGCGCGAGCGCTCCCGAACCCTGGAGGACGGACGAACGTCATGGACCGTTGGAAGGCGCCCCGACTCCTTCGCGTAACGCTGGCAGCGCTGGCGGCGGCGGGATGCGTGGAAGCCACGGGGCCGGAGCCGCCTCCGCGCGGCGAGATCGTCTTCACCGCGATCCGTGGGCAATACATGCGCATCTGGGTGGCCAACGTCGACGGGACGGGCCAGCGGCCGCTGACGGAGGAAGGGGAGACGAACCTCGAACCCAGCTGGACGCCGGACGGGTCGGGCATCGTGTTCACGAGTTGGCTCGACGGGAACCCCGACATCTTCCTCATGGACGCGGACGGCTCGAACTGGAGGCCGGTGACGCGGGACACGGCGTACGACCGTTCCGGGCGCCTTTCTCCGGACGGGAGGCGCGTCGTCTTCGTCTCGGAGCGGACGGGGGACCCGGACATCTGGGTGATCGATGTGGACGGATCGAATCCGGTCAACCTCACCCGGAGCCCGTCATCCTTCGACGTGGACCCGGACTGGTCGCCGGACGGCACCCGCATCGTCTTCGTCTCGGACCGCGGCGGCGGGGAACGGTTCTCCATGTGGACGATGGCGGCCGACGGGAGCGGGCTCACGCGGCTCCCCGTGGAGGGCGGGGCGCGTTCACCTTCCTGGTCGCCGGACGGGTCGCGAATCGTCTTCACCTCCTACCGGGACATCGGCGACGCGGAGATCTATGTGATGCGCGCGGATGGGAGCGGCCAGACGAACCTCTCGGGTCGTGCGGGCGTGGACGAACTCCCCCGTTGGTCGCCCGACGGTGCGTTCATCCTCTTTTCGACGAAACGCGACGGGAACTCCGAGATCTACGCCATGCGTGCGGACGGATCGGGGCCGGTCAACATCACGCGCAACCCGCGCTGGGATGCCATGGCCGCGTGGAGACCGTAGTGTGCGACACAACGCAGGGCCCGAGGGCGGGCCTCAGCTAACCCTGGCGGGATCAGCCGAATGATGTGCATGCGCGACGTTACCAAGACACTCGCCTTCGCCGTCCTCCCCGTGACCGCCGCCGCGTGCGGGACCGCGGACGCGGAGACACTGCCGAACTCGTCAAGTCAGGAGGCCGCGATGAGTGCTCCGGGGTCCATGGCGGGACGATCGACCGCCTACGCTCCGAACGGGATGGTCGCGACGAGCCAGCCCATGGCGTCGAGCGTGGCGCTGGGGGTCTTGCGGGATGGCGGCAACGCCTTCGACGCGGCCATCGCCGCCTCCGCCGTGCTCTCGCTCGTCGAGCCGCACATGACGGGGCTGGGCGGCGACCTGTGGGCGCTCTTCTGGTCGGCCGAGGAGGGTCGGCTGGTCGGGCTGGACGCCACGGGACGGGCGGGGACGAACATGACGCCGGAGCGGATCCGGGCCGACGGCTTCGACCGTGTGCCGGGGTCGGGCCCGGGGGCGGTGACCGTGCCCGGGGCGATCGCTGGATGGGGGGCACTCAACGAGACGTACGGGAGCCGGCCGCTGGCCGAACTCGTGGCGCCGGCCATTGAGCTGGCGGAGGAGGGTTTCCCCGTCACGCCGATCATCGCGGGCCAGTGGCAGGGACAGCTGCGCAAGCTGCAGGCGGACCCGGGCGCCGCGGCGACCTACCTGATCGACGGGGAGCGGGCGCCCGAGGCGGGCGAGTGGTTCCGGAACCCCGACTTCGCGCGCTCCCTGCGCACGATCGCGGCGGAAGGCCCGGCCGCCATGTACGGCGGCGCGCTGGGCACGCGCGTGGCCGAGGGGCTCGCCGAACTCGGCGGCTACCTCACGCCGGAGGACATGGCGGCGATGGAGGTGCGCTGGATCGAGCCCCTGTCGATGGACTACAAGGGGTGGACGATCTGGGAGCTGCCGCCCGCCGGCCAGGGCATCGCGGCGCTCCAGATGCTCGGCATGCTCGAGCCGTTCGATCTCGCGGGCATGGGGCACAACTCGCCGGAGTACCTCCACCACCTGATCGAGGCCAAGAAGGTGGCCTTCGCGGATCTCGCGCGGCACGTGGGTGACGCCGATCACATGGAGATCGACCCGGCGGAACTCATCAGGCCCGACTACCTCGCGGCGCGGCGGGCGCTGATCAACCCGGCCGTGGCCGCCGAGCGGGTCGAGCCCGGTGAGTTCGCGACCGCCACGGAGACGATCTACCTCTCGGTCGCCGACCGGTACGGGAACATGGTTTCCTTCATCCACTCCATCTACGGCGCGTTCGGCTCGGGCGTCGTCGTCCCGGGTACGGGCTTCGTGCTTCAGAACCGGGGCGCCGGCTTCACGCTCGAGGACGGGCACCCGAACCAGGTCGCGCCCGGCAAGCGGCCTTTCCACACGCTCATCCCGGGATTCGTGACGAAGGATGGCGAGCCGCTGATGGCGTTCGGCGTGATGGGCGGATCGATGCAGCCGCAGGGGCACACGCAGGTCGTCCTCAACATGGTCGAGTTCGGGATGGACCCGCAGCAGGCGATCGACGCGGCCCGCTTCCGGCACATGGGCGGGCTGCGGGTTGCGGTCGAAAGGCTCACCGGCGGACTCGAGGCCGGCATGACCGCGCTCGGCCATGAGCTCGTGGACTGGGAGGATGCTTCATTCGGCGGCGGTCAGCTCGTCATGAAGCTGGAACGCGGCTGGGCGGGCGCCTCGGATCCCAGGAAGGACGGCCTCGCCATCGGCCACTGACGGCGCAGGATCAGCAGTCCCAGAGGCCCATGAGGGGTCGGGATTCGAGGAGTTCGCGGGCGTAGGCGCTCACTTCTGCGGCCTCGGTCCGCCCCAGATCCAGCGCTTCGACGGCAGCCACCTCGGTTGCGAGATGATTAACTCGATCGGAGAGACGAGCGTTGGCCGTGGCCACCGCCAGGTAGAGAGCCGCCTTGAGAATCGCGATCTGATCCTCCGCAGTTACCGAGGGGGAGAGGCCTGGCTGCTCACCGTCCAGGAAGTGGTTTGCGCTAGCAAGGATCAATGCGCGAATCCGTTCCGGCAGCGTGCCAAGCCCTCCGCGCACGCTGATGTAGCCCAACTCCTGCAAGCCCCCTGCGACAAGCCAGCCGGGCGCCGCGTCTTCGACGACCGCGCGCGCCATCTCCTCGACCGACATTTCGTAGAGAGCCGGTGTCGTCCAGCCGCACGTGAGGGGCGTCCCGGCGCGAATCAAGGCAGGCACTGCCCTTGGGTCGTCGAGGAGACTCACGGCGCTGGCCAGCGAACGGTGGCGACTGCGGTACGCAGGCCGGCCCGCATCCCGAGCCTCTTGGTTCAGGTGCTCCAATGCCTCGATCAATGCCACCCGCGCATCTTCCGGTGTCTCGTCCCGCCAGCGACCGACCGCTTCGATCGCCAAGTCCTGCTCGGGACCGCTTGTCCCACTAACGAGCGCGCGCAGATGAGAGACGACATCGGTCGGCGCCAACTGCCCCACGAGCACGTTCTCCAGCGGCGTGCGCACATGGTACCAGCGGTCCGCAGCCGGACCGGTGCCCATGTGCGTGTGAGCCCACGCCTCGATCATCGCCGAGCGGAGTTCGTCGTCGATCTCACGCGCCGGCATCCCTTGCAGTTGCACGGTCGCCTCCCTGTGGGAGAGCGTGGGGCGGGGACTGGACGGGATCGTCCGCAGCACCGCGAGGAGTTGTTCAGGGGATCTGGACTCCGGCGACGAGGCGATTCGCTCGCGCAAGCGCCAGACCAGCTCGTCCGACCGTTGGGGCGCCACCCCGAAGCGGACCAGTTGCCCGGGGTCCGCCGCCAGCCGCTCCAGCATCTCGGTCAGCGCCGGGTCCCCCAGGGCAAGAGCCAGATCGATCGCGGGCTCGATGACACGCCCCTGACCGTCGGTTGGCAGTCTCTTCGGCCCCAGCGTCTCGCCGTTCAAGAAGCCCCGTGCGACCGCCCCCAGGATCCGCCTGTTCTCAGCGGTGAGAGGTCCGGAGGCAAGCTTCGCGAGATCCACCACGAGAGACCGCTTTTGTTCCCGGTGGGCGGTCGGACTCCGCAGCACCGCAACCGCGTGGGGGATCGCGGCTTCACCGAACGGAACCAGCGTGGATCCCGGAGAAGCTGCGGCAAGAGCCGGGAGGGCAAGCGTATCGCCGATCGTCTCGAGCACCCGCGACAGCCCAATCCTCCAGGACGTTCCGGGCCCGCGCTCACGCTGCTGCCGCCAGATGCGTTCCTGACCCGGCCTGTCGCCCGCCGTCCCGAGGCGCTCGATCTCCGACTCCTCCGCGTTGTAGATCTCGCTCAAGCGCTCGACCGCACCGATCATCGCCGACCGGAGGTCAACACCCGGGGGATCCTCGGCTCGCGGCGAGGCGTAGGGCCCCCAATGCCGTCGCGCCACCTGGATGGCCGCGATCTGTTCGGTGCTGAGAGGGATGGTTCTAATGGAACCGATGACACGTGACAGGTCTTCGTCCGTGAGAAGTTCGGCCAGTGCTCCCAGCAGAACCCGGCTGTGCAGCGCGTATCCGTACATGTCGCCGGCAATTACGGACACCGCATGGTTCATGGCCGCACGGAGCGAGTCGCTCACCTCCGAGGCGGGGAGCCGGGCCGCAAGGACAGCCGCGGTTGTTTCCTCGCCGGTGGGCCCCGGACGCGAGGGGATGCCGGAGAGCGCCGCCGCCAACTCGTCCGCCGAATAGAGAGGCGCCAGCAGATCCTCCAGCGCTTGCCGCATACGCTCGAACTCCGCACGGCCGCGCATGTACGCGAACGCCTCGGTCATCGCGGCTCGCAGATCCACGTCCACGTCGCCCGGCTCGATCGCTGTAATGTGCCGCAAGGCTTCCTGTTGTTCGGGCCGAACATCGCCTGTCGTGATCGTCCGGATCTGCGTAGCCAGCGACTCCTGCGACGGCTCCGGAGTCCGGTGCGCGGGCCCGCCGGCGCAGCCCCACGAAACGATGGCTAGCGCTGAGACGACCCTTGCGAGGCGGCGCCGTCCGTCAGATCCCACACTCATCTCCAGGACCGGCCTTCAGCCGCCGGGGAGGCGCCGACCGGGGGTCCACGGGGCCCCAGCCGCCTCGAGCGCGCTCTCGGCGCCGGCGAAGGCGCCGTCCATGAAGTTGTGAAACTCCGACAGCCACGCGCCGAAGTCGGTCTCGGCGATCTCCAGGTTGCGGCGGTGCGTCTCGGTCGGCGTCTGGCGCGTGTCCCAGTGGCCGCCGATCACCCGCCCGACCCGGTTCGAGATCGAGGGCACGGTGGATTCGTTCAGCCTCTGCCGGGCCGGGTCCCCGAAGAGACGGATCGAGAAGTCCTGGAGCCTCGCGCCGAGCGCATCGAGTTCGCCGAACAGGTCGAGGGGGGCGTTCGGCGCCTCGAGGAGCGCGGCCCGCATGTGACGCAGCCGGTCCCGCGCGCGGCCGACCTCCTCGCCCGCCGAGGCGATGCGGCGCCTCAACTCCGACGCCTCGTTCTGGAAGGCGACGACGGCTCCGAAATCCGTCCCGGCTTCCGCCGTGGGCACCGGCACCACGTCGAAAGTCTGCGCCAGGCCGACCTCCCGCGCGCCGCCGGCCGTGACGACGACGAGTTGCGCGGAGTACTCGCCGGGGGCGACGAGGGGCCCCTGCGGCGGCCCCACCCACGGGGGCGTGAAGCCGGGCACGGTGAGGTCGATCGGGTCGGGCGCCGGGGCCCGCAGATCCCAGCTCACGCGGTGCAGGCCCTTGGTGGCGGGGCCGGCGATCCACCGCACCGTCCGACCGTCCGGGCCGGCGATCGCGATCAGGGCCCGCGGACCGCTCTCCGTCGCCTCCTCGTGCAGCACGTCGTAGCCGGGAAACGGCACGTCGCCGCCCTGGTCCCGCACCGCCTGCTCGGCCGCGCTGCGCGCCTCCGCCATCGTCGTCGATGTCTCGGGCAGGTAGTAGGAGATCACGGCCCCGAAGTCCGGGTTCGGCGCCGTGTAGTCGTCCGATCCCAGCGTCGGCTTGCCGCGCGCCTGCATGGGGACCGAGGGGATGTACCACCACGCGTCGCGAACCGGGAACAGCGCCCCTCCCTCCGCGGCCGCCATGGCCGTCGTCGCGCCGCCCGCCAGTTCACGGAGCGGTGTGTAGTCATCCAGCACGTAGAAGCCGCGGCCGAAGGTCGAACCGACCACGTCATTGTCGCGCCGCTGGATCTCCAGATCCCGGTGCGGGATCGTGGGCCCGGGGAGCATGTGCCAGTTCCCGCCTCCGTTCACGCTCACGTACATGCCGAACTCCGCCCCGAGGAAGAGGAGGTTCGGGTTCAGGTGGTCCTGTTCGATCGCCCACAGGATCGTGCCGTCGGGCAGATCTCCGGAAATCGAGCGCCACGTGCGGCCCGCGTCGTTGCTCTCGAACAGGAGCGGGCGGAAGTCGCCCTCCTTGTGGTTGTCCGCCACGGCGAAGACCGTGGCCGCGTCGAACTGCGACGCCTCGACGTCATTGATGAACGCCCGTGCGGGCACGCCGGGGAGCGCCGCCGCTTGCCGCCAGTTCGCCCCACCATCCTCCGTCACGTGGATGAGCCCGTCATCGCTCCCCGTGTAGATGACGCCCGCCTCGACCGGCGACTCGGAGATCCCCGTGAGCGTGGCGTACTTGGACATGGCGCCGTTGTCGATGAGATCGTCGACGCTCCACACCCGCCCCATGAACTCCAGCTCGTAGCGGTTCACGTTCGTCGTGAGGTCGCCGCTGATCGCCGTCCACGAATTGCCGCGGTCGTCGCTCGCCCACACGCGCTGCGAACCGTGGTAGATGCGGTCGTGGTCGTGCGGGCTGATGAGGACCGGCGCGTCCCAGTTCCAGCGTTCGGGCGGATCGCCGGGCGCGGGCTGCGCCTGGATGTCGAGCGCTTCCTCGCTGCCCCGGTCGTAGCGGTAGAGGTTCCCCTGCTGCGTCTGCAGGTAGAGGATGTCCGGATCCCGCGGATCGATCTGGACCGCGTACCCGTCCGCCCCCATGGGCACGTACCAGTCCCGGTTCCGCACCCCTTCGATGTTCGTGGTGCGGGCGGGACCCCACAGGGTGCCGAGATCCTGCGCGCCGCCGAGCACGTTGTAGAACGGCTCCGCGTTGTCGAGCGTCAGCTTGTAGAACTGCGAGATCGGCATGTTCGGGAAGTGCCGGAACGTGCGCCCGTCGTCGAAGCTCTCGTACAGCCCGGCGTCCGTGCCGACGATCAGGTGCTGCGCGTCCTCCGGGTCGATCCACAGCGCATGGTTGTCGCTGTGTTTCTCGCTCCCCGTCTCGAGGTTGCCGAAGGTCGCCCCTCCGTCCCGCGTGACCTGGATGAAGACGTCCATCTGGTACACGAC
>CAZDZJ010000070.1:0-31832 GCA_964509895.1 uncultured Gemmatimonadota bacterium | reverse complement strand
GAGGAGGAGCAACGCCGCGGGGACGGATGCAGCGGCACTCGAATGACCGCAGGATTTCTGCGACACTACACTAGTACGTGCCGTCGAGGAAGGTGTCCTGGAGCCGGTCGCGCCGGGCGATTGCGACACACTCCGAGAGGTCGGAGAGGTACTCGCCGAGTACCGGCGTGTGCACGGACGTGATGGGCTGGTGGATGGCGGGCGGCACCCGGTGCTGCCCCATCATCCAGCCGCGCTCGTTCATGAGCCTCGCGACGCCGAAGATGTTGAAGGGCTCCCCGGGGTCGGCGTCGTAGCGGAAGAGGTTCGTGTCCCCTTCCGGCTCGAAGACGTAGAGGCCGTCGATCGCTCGCACACCTTCGATCGCCGCGTGCGTCGTCTCCATGATCCCGCGCACGATCTCCCGATACCCCTCGCGGCCGATGTGCTGAAGCATGGTCCAGGCGCACGCGACCGCGCCGCCGGGGCGCGAGCCCTGGGCCGTGGCGGAGGCGTAGGTGCCCCCGACGAGATCGCGGATCACGTACCGTGCGTACCGCAGGTCGCCGCCATCCGCGAAGAGGACGAGCGAGGCGCTCTTCTGCGCGAAGCCGAACTTGTGGAGGTCGGCGGAGAGGCTCGACACCCCCGGCACCGACAGGTCGAAGTCCGGGACCGGGTAGCCGAGCTCCCGCGCGAAGGGCGCAATGAAGCCGCCGTAACAGGCATCCGAGTGCAGGCGGACGCCCGTTTCGAGGGCCAGTTCACCGAGTTCCCGCATGGGATCGATGAGCCCGTAGTAGATGGTGGGGGCACCGGCGTAGATGAAGATGGATGCCTCGTCGATCGCTTCCCGGATCGCATCCACGTCCGCCCGATAGTCCGGCCGGCAATCCGCGTACTTCATGTCGAGGTCGAGGATCTGGGCCGCCTTGTCCACCGACGGATGGCGGCTGTACGCGGCGACGATGTTCAGCCGGCCGAGGTCCGGGCGCGCTTCGCGCTTGATGTCGCGCGCGACCTTGATCGCCTGGAAGATGCTCTCGGTGCCCCCGGAGGTGAACTGGCCCGCCGCGCCCGGTGGCGCGTTGAAGAGATCGAGGCCCATCTCGATGACCTCGTCCTCCATGGCACCGACACTGGGGAAGGAACCCTGCCCCGAGAGGGCGTTCTCGACGGAGTAGATCGCGTGCGACGCATCCTGCACGCCCTTCAGGACCTCGTTCACGTAGTAGACGAGATACGGGACGCGACCGTTCCGCCAGTCGTAATCGACTGCCTTCCGGGCGAGCAGTTCGCCCTTCAGCGTCTCCCACGCGACGCCCCGTTCGGGCAGTCGCTTCCGGGTCTGGACTTCGGGACTCAGGATGCTCGTTGCCTGTGCCACTTCAATGCCCTCCGCGCGGTTTGGTGTGTGAACTGTCGTCGTGTCCTGCCCTAGCGGGACGCGATGCGGCGCCGCTCCTCGTAGTTGGCCCCGGCCACGACCGGAAGGATGCCCACCACCCAGGCGAAGATTCCCCCGATGACCGTGCCGACCACCCCGACAACCACGTCCAGTCCATCCATCGGCAGGCCTCCCGTGCCGTGAATCGTGACCCAGGGATTCCCCCATCGGTTCTGCACCAATGAGGGAAGCAGGAGCAGGGCGATCAGCATCCACACGGCCGAGCGGCTGGCCGCAAATCTGGAACACACGAACCCGGCAAGGAAGAGGACCGCCAGCCCCGCGACGATGGCGACGAGGACCAATGCGGACGCGAACCCATCGGACTCGGACGTGAGAGCGGAGAGGACGAGAAGCAGGGCGGCCAGCAGGAGCGTGCAGACCATGGTCACGGCCCAACCGATGACGGCCGCCTTGATGTTCGCACCGAATTCGGAATTCCAGAAGCGACCCGACATCCGCTGCCTCCTTCTGCCGCAAGTGCGTCCGACCGGTCGCCGCCGGTCGTTGCAGGCAACCTTGTACCGAAAGATCGCTCGGGCAACGTGTTCGGAGGCGTGGCGCCCCGGGGCTTGTCCAGGGCGGCGATGTCCAGTCAGATACCGGGTCCGGGGACCGCCGGGTCCGGACCCGAACAACCTCCACGCGGGACACGGGAAGCGCATGGCCTGGCTGCAAACACACTGGATCGCGGTCGCTCTTCTCGCCGTGTACGGCGCCCTCCTCGTGCGGCATGCGATCGAGGGCCGCCGCGGCACGAAGGGACGGACGGACTACTACGTCGGGGGGCGGTCGATGGGCGGCGTAGTGCTCGGCCTCTCCTTCTTCGCGACGTACTCGAGCACGAACAGCTTCGTCGGCTTCTCGGGCCAGGCCTACACGTACGGGGCGCCTTGGCTGCTGCTTGCGCCCGCCGTCGTGGTTTTCTCGCTCGCCGCCTGGGTGTGGGTCGCGCCACGGTTGCGCGCCTTCACGGGGGCCGTGGACTCGGTGACGCTCGCCGACTACGTGGGCTTCCGCTTCGAGAGCGGGGCCGCGCGCGTGCTGGCGGCCGTCATCGTGATCTTCGCCAGCTTCCTGTACATGATCGCGGTCTTCAAGGGGATCGGGAACCTGCTCGAGATCTTCCTCGACATCCCCTACAAGGGCGCGATCGGCTTCGTCTTCATCGTCGTCGTGCTCTATACGGCGGTGGGGGGCTTCATCTCGGTCGTGAAGACGGACGCGGTTCAGGGAATCGTGATGTCGATCGCGGCCATCCTCCTCTTCTGGGGCACGCTGAACAGCGCGGGGGGGCTGGAGGCGATCGACGCGATCCGCGCGGCGCCGGCCACCGAGGGGCTGTTCCGCTGGGACGCGGCGATGCCCTTCCCCGTCCTGATCGGGATCATCGTGGCGGGGACGCTCAAGTTCATCGTCGACCCGCGACAGCTCTCGCGCTTCTACGCGCTCGCGGATCCGACGGCGGTACGACGCGGACTCATCGTGTCGACGATCGCCTTTCTGGGCGTGTACACGCTGCTGCTCCCGATCGGACTCTACGCGCACGCGGTCATCGGCAGCGGGCTGGCGGAGTCGGATCTCGTCGTGCCGACGTTGCTCGGGGATGCGGGGATACTGCCGGCTCTGCCGGCCGCCTTCATCCTCGTGGCCATGCTGGCGGCCGCGATGTCTTCGCTCGACAGCGTGCTGCTCGTGATGGCCTCGACCTGGGAGCGGGACGTGATATCGCTCTTCCGGCCGCAGGCGGACGAGGGGCGCGCCGTGGCCCACACGCGCTTCTGGGTCGCCCTGTTCGCGATCATCACGGCCTGGCTCGCGCTCAACCCGCCGGGGAGCATCGTCACGCTGACCGCGTTCTCGGGCGGCCTCTACGCTGCCTGCTTCTTCCCGGCCGTCGTGCTGGGGTTGCTGTGGCGGCGGGGCACCGGGGCGGGAGCCGTGGCCTCGCTCACGACCGGATTCGTGGTGCTGCTGTGCTGGGACTGGGTGCCATTCTCGGAGGCCGTGCACGAGGTCTTTCCCGCGATGGCGCTCTCGCTCGTCGCCTACGTGATCGGCGGCCTCGCCGCCCCGCCGCTGGCCGCGGCAAGGCGCCTCGACATCAAACTCTAGCGCAGTGCCCCAGGCCCGTCCTGTGGCCGGCCTCCGGGTTAGTCTCCGCTCGCCGGCGCGAGATCGAGGGCGAGGCGGCAGCACAGCGACCCTCGGTCCGCCCCGTCGCGGAGTTCGGCCGGCGGCTTCCAGCCCCAGTCGGAATACTGCGTGATGCCGCGGACGGACTGGGGCACGCGAGGCACACCGGCGACGATCCGGGCCGCGTGCAGACGCATCTCCAGCCGATAGCCCGGGCGATCAAGCTGGCCCTCGCCCAGACGGCCGAGGTCCGCGGTCTCCACGCCGAGCTTCTCCCTCCCGATGCGCCGGACCAGAGCCTCATCGGTCTCCCCCTCGGCGTGCGAGCCCGCGGGGAGGCCCCAGACGCCGGGCAGGTTCGGATCGTCCGCGGGTCGTCGCACGAGCAACCACCGGGGCACGCCCGCCCCCGCCTCCGGCGCGCCGGACGGCCCCGGCCGCTCGATGACGAGAGCAAGCGCGGCTCGCGAGGGACGCGTCACGGACCCGACCCCTGCCGTCATCGCGCGGCCAGCGCCTCCAGCCGGTCGCGCGCGGCGTCGAAGCGAGCAGTGAGGTTGGGGATGTCGGCACCGTCGTAGCCATCGAGGAGCCTTAGGCGCGCCACGTCCAGAATCGCGAGGAGTTCGGCGGCCGCCGCGCTGCGGGCCGCGGGATCGGAACTGCCGACGCTCCCGATCCACACGGGCGCCGTGTGCGCGAAGGGGTAGTTCGCCATCATCGGCCAGCGCGCGGGCCCGCCGACGGCGCGCGCGGCGATCCAGCCCCCCTCCGGGAGCGTCAGGCGACCCTCGAAGCTGCGCGAGCCGGGGCCGTCGAGCCCTTCCTCACTCCAGGCCACCGTGCCGTTCACCAGCACCTCGACCCGATCCACCTCCGTGGCCGTCGCGACGTCGAGCGACCACGAGACCGCTCCACCGGCGACGACGCCGCCGGGACCCGCCGCGCCGACGCTGAAGTCGAGAAACGGACCGTTCGTCACGAAGCTGCGGCCGTTCCGGAGCGCGTCCATGTAGGTGGACCAGTTCTGCACGGCACCGGTCCTTGCGTACACGCGCGACGTACCGATGGCCATCGTCCGGTAGAAGTTGTTCATGACATCGGTTCCGGCCGAGGGGACGATCGGGATGCCCGCATTCAGCAGCAGATGCCAGATCTGGGACGTGAGGACCTCGTCGCTCCACAGGCACACGATCTCGAGGGCGTCCAAGTCCCCCAGCACGGCGTCGGCGACGAGTTCGATCGGCACGCTCGCGTACAGGTCGGCGAGCGCAGCTTCGGCCCACGGCGTCGCGCGCGGCATGCCGCGGGTACTCACCGGATGCACGTAGTACTGGAAGCCCCCCTGCGCCCGCGCATGACGCAGCGGCTCGGCGTTGACGCGGTCATCGGTTCCGTAGACCTGGTAGCCGGGTCCCCACACCCAGGGCCAGAACAGGTCGTCGATCTCGATCAACCCCAGGTGTCCCAGGAAGTGGGACCGGACTTCCTGCCCGAAGCGGACGAAGGGCGGTCCGGCGGGCGTCCGCCACGTCCACAGATCCTGGTCCTCGAACCGGTTGTGTAGGTTCGCAAGCAGCGGGGTGGCGAAGTCGAGCGCCTCTCCGACCATCATCGGCGGCACATCGTCGGGCGAGAGATCGTACGGACCCCCGTAGTTGAGGTGGAAATGGTGCTCACCCGAACTCCAGCCACCGGCCCCGGCATCCCAGACGGGAGACAGAACGACCTCCACGTCGCCGCCGCCCGGCGACCCGTCCACGTGCACGGTCGCCGATGACTCCGGCGTCGCGAGCCCCTGAACCGCCGAGACCGTCACCTCGCCGACGGGGACGGTGAGTTCGATCACGCCCGGCGAGTAGAAGAAGACGCGGCCGCTCTGGCCATCGAACCGCGCGGCGGGCCCGTCCGGGACCAATGGGTGTCCCGCACCATCCACCACGGCGAGGCGGGACGGCACCGGAGCACCACCTTCCTCGAGCGCGGTCCGTATCCGAAGGCTCGACGTCGGTGCACCCCAGTCCCAGGCTGTGATGCTCACCTCATCGATCGGCCCGCCGGAGGCCCGCACGCGCTTGAGCTTCAGCCGTTCCTCGTCGTCGGCTTCGGAGAAGTAGACCCACTCGCCGGATGAGTCCCATGCCGGGGTCAGCGGCAAACCGCCCGAGGCGAGCAGGATCGACGGGCCGGGGTCCGCCACGTTCAGGAGTCGGAGATCCCACCCCTCCTGTGTCGGCCAGTTGACGGCGATGGTGGATCCGTCCGGGCTGAGGGCCGGCCGCGCCATCGACGCGATGCTGCCTTCGATGAGGGTTCTCGGTTCGGTCGACTCCCCCTCGCGCACCACCACGCGGTCGCGCCCGCCGCCCTTCCACAGGTAGACGAGAGCGCGCTCGCCCGGCTGCGGTTTCAGTTCGATTCCGGGAGCGTCGGTAACGGGCCGCCGGACGCCGCTCGCGATGTCCACCGCCCACAGATCCAGGGCCCCGGCCTCCGACTCGGCCGACGAGTAGAAGATCTTCGTGCCGTCGGCGGAAAAGGCGGGGTCGAGTTCGAGCCCGGGACTGTCGACCCGGCCGATCTCGGCCCCCGTGGCCGCGGCGATCCAGATGATCTCCGTGTCCTCCGTATCGTCTCGCACGAACGCCAGGAGCTGTCCGTCCGGAGACCACGCGGGCCGCGCGTCGACTCCGCCGCCACGGGTCAACCGCCGCGCCACGCCGCTCGACAGGTCCATGACCCAGATCCAGCCCTTCGAGGCGAACGCCACCCGCTCGCCGTCCGGCGATGGGGCCGGGTCGATGGGTCCCGCGGTGAGCATCGGAAGCTCATAGCCCTCGAGGTACACGTGGTGGCTGTACCCCGCGACCCTGGGATACCGGTTTGTCCACTGCCCGGCCCCGTCCAGGGGGGCCAGGCCGAGGCCGAGCGCAGCCACGCCGAGCGGCGCGAGGCCGAGCGTCCAGCGCCGGGAGACCAGGCGGCGGAAGACCGAACAACGAGCAACGGCGCGTGATCGCATGCGTAGTACCTCCTCAGCGGGAACCAGGAACCGTCCCTACAGTGGAGAAGCTGGAGTCAGCGTCTCCAGGCCGCCATGTCGGGGAGCCCGTGGCTTACCATCACTTCCAGTCCCGGCTCGGGGGCGCGCGCCGCCGCCGCACTCAGGGCGAGCGGGCCCGGGGGCAGGTTGCGGAAGACGGCACGCACCTCGCCGGTCTCCGGATCGCGCAGGATCGCGAGCGGAGGCTCGCTCCCCTCCGTCATCACCGTGCTCCCGCCCGGACCGGTGAGCGAGAGACTCGCCAGTTCCGCCGGCCACGCCTCTTCCACCGGGAGGGCGTAGACAAAGCCGGAACTTCCGTCCCCATCGGCCATCTCGGGCACATCGAAACTCAGCGAAAACAGGTCGCTCCCGTCCGCGCGTCTGCCCCGCAGCTCGTACGGCCCGCTGGATTCGGGCAGGGCCGGCGGCGCCTCGATGACGAAGGCCGGATCGAGCCGAGGCGTCCCGTCCGCGGCGATGAAACCGGCGACCAGGAGCGTACGTGTCGCCGCCGCGGGGACCCGGGCCGGCGCGCCCTCGTCCGAGAGCCGATAGCGAAGGGCGTTCGCGAAGTAGTAGTCGCTGATCCACTCCGGTGGACAATAGCTCATGAGATCCGCCCAGTCCGGGGGCACGAGCGATCCCCCCTCGCGTGGATCGTATCCCCAGGCGCCGATCGCCGCGTTGGGCCAGGGGAAGGTGGGATCCGGTCCGGGCGCGTTCCCGCAATCCGCGTGGCGCAGGTTGAAATTGTGCCCGAGTTCGTGCGCGATCGTGGATTCGCTCACTTGCGATACGCTCGTCTTGCCGCCGATCCAGGCCACACCCCCCGCCCCCTCGAGATCGGGCATGAGCCCCTTCCAGTGTCCGCTGCCTCCCTCGATGGTCCGGATTCGCCCGACCTGGCTGAGCACGGCGAACGCGTCATTGAAGTCAAGCCTGACAGGCCGGTGCTTCGTGGTCTCGAAGGCGCCGACCGGGAGCAGGTTGTTCGTCTGCCAGAGAATCTCGTGATCGGGGTGGATCTCCGCGACGAGCATCGAGGCGGCGGGGTCGCCGTCCCCGGTCCAGATGAACGGGATCAGGGTCAGTCTGAGCGTAGGGATGGCCTTGACATCCACCGCCGTCCGCCCGGTCCCCGGAAGGCGCCCGGCGACGCCCAGTCCCGGATCGAGAGTGCCGTTGGGATCGATTTCGACGACCATCTCCAGTCCGGGCTGGATGACCCGGCCGGGGATCTCCGCATTCGCCGACAGGTCGAGTTCTCCCTCGTGCACCTCGGTCGGGAGCGCGGATGAACCGGCGGGGATGTCCACGACATGCCTTTCCGCCCCTCGCACGTAGAAGGTGGCCCGGACCGGCGGTATGGTCGCGGTGGTCTGCTGTTCGGACGTGACGAATACACGGAGGAGCGCACTCTCCCCGGCCACGAGGGGGACGGGGTAGTCACGCGACTGTACGGCCTGCGTCAGATAGGCCACGGCGGCGCCCGCGGTCCCGCAGCGCCGGACGCGCCGCTTCAGGATCGACTCGAGCCAGACCCGAAAAGCGGCTGCATCCGGCGCGCACAACGCGGTGCCGCCCGTGAGGAATTCCACGAGGTCGAGCGAAGTGAACGTCTCGGGGATGACGCCCGAAAGTTCGCGATTGTTCTGCAGGTGCAATTCAGCGAGCCTGGCCATGCGACCGAGCTCCGGCGGCAGGGGGCCCGCCAACATGTTGTCCGACACGGAGAGCTGTTCGAGGCGCGAGAGTTGGCCGAGTTCCGGAGGGAGTGGCCCGGAGAGCCGGTTCCGATTCAAGTCGAGGTATCGCAGCCGCGCGAGTTCGCCCAACTGCGGCGGGAGGGCACCTTCGAGCCGGTTCCCGGAGAGGTCCATCCACTCCAGGCGGGACAGGGCGCCCAATTCGGCCGGGATCGGTCCGTCGAGCAGGTTGCCCCAGGCCCAGAGGAGGCGAAGCTCGGCGAGATTCCCGAATTCGGGCGGGAGCCCGCCGACAAGTTGGTTTTCGTACAGAAACAGTCCCTCGAGGTTCTCGAGCCTCCCGAGCCCCGGAGGGATCTCACCCCTGAGGTCGTTCCCGTTCAGCTCCAGCCGTCGCAGTTCCGTGAGGTCGCCCAACTCCTGCGGGATCGGACCCGTAACCTGGTTGCCATCCAACCGCAGCACTCTCAGGTGCGGGAACCTGCCTATGCGCGGCGGGATATGCCCCGACAGGCCGTTGCGGGACAGATGGATCGCACTAACCCTCCCCGAGTCGTCGACCTGGATGCCCCACCAGGTGTCGAGCGGCGCGTCGGTCAACCAGTTGCTGGAGATGCGCCAGTTCGGCCCGCCCAGCGCTTCGTAGAGCGCGGCCAGATCCTGCCGTTCCTCGTTGCAGGCCAGCTCCTCTCCCTCTCGCGAGGCGACGGCGGCCAGCCACTCGCGGAAGTCCTCGTCGCTCGGCGTACACAGCATCGTGCCGCCGTAGTGGAACTCCCGGATTGCGAGCCGGGAGAGAGAGATGGGCAACGGGCCCATGAGAGCGTTTCCGTCAACTCTCAGTTCGGTGAGGAACTCCAGATCGCCGAGGTTCTCGGGAAGATGGCCTCGCAGTCCGTTCTCGCTGAGGTGAAGCGCCGACACTCGACCCTCCGCGTCGGCCTCGACGCCGTACCAGTCGCCGACCGGCGCGTCGGTCCCCCAGTTGTCCCTTGCGGTCCAGTCTCTTCCGTCGGTCGCGTCGTGCAAGTCCAGGAGCGTCGAACGATCCTGGCTCCGGACCGTGAGGGGCGCGGTCGCGGACGCCGGCCCGGACGTTGCGGTG
Organism: uncultured Gemmatimonadota bacterium; assembly: GCA_964509895.1. Taxonomy (GTDB): domain Bacteria; phylum Gemmatimonadota; class Gemmatimonadetes; order Palauibacterales; family Palauibacteraceae; genus Palauibacter. The sequence goes on along the minus strand of CAZDZJ010000070.1, from coordinate 22,413 downwards.
ACGCTGGCTTGTCCTTCCCTGAGGCCCGTCACGAGCCCGGTAGCGTCGACGGTCGCAACCATGGGGTCGCCGCTCGTCCAGGTCACCGGGGCCCCGGAGATCACGCGGGCGCGCCGGTCCAGCACGCGCGCGGTCAGGCGTACCGTGTCTCCCGCCACGACAACGGCGGTATCCGGTTCCACCGTTACGGTCGACGGTTGGGGCGTTTCCGGCGGGGGAGGCGGTGGCGGGGCGGCGGTGTCATCGCCACAGGACGACACCGCGAAGAAGGCCGCGAGAACCCATGCAAAACGCGCAGTACGAGTGCGGAGGAGACCGGGGCATCGCCCGGAAGCGCTGCCTGTTTCCGTCAAGCCGGATGCCCTCCGAATTCGAGGATCAAAGTGTATGACCAAGGACCTCGCGGTCGAACCACCCGCAAGCTCGACCGCGAGGCCAATGGTTTCCGGATCAGCGCCGCCAGGCCGCCGTGCCGGGGAGCCCGCTGCTGACCATCACCTCGAGCCCCGGCTCCGGGGCACGCGCGTCCGCCGCGCTCTGTGCGAGCGGACCGGAAGGAAGGTCGCGGAAGATGGCTCGGACCTGGCCCGTCCCCGGGTCGCGCAGGATCGCCATGGGAGGCGCCGTACCCTCCGCCATCTCCACGCTGCCACCGGGTCCGGAGATGGAAAGGGTCGCCAGCTCCGTCTCCCATGCCGGCTCGACCGGCAGCGCGAACGTGAAGCCCGAACTTCCGTCGCCGTCGGCGAACCCCGCCATCCCGAAGCGCATCGAAAACAGCTCGCCGCCGTCGGCGCGCCTGCCGGTCATGGTGTAGGGGCCGGGAGTCTGCGGGAGGAGCGGTCGCGCGTCGACCACGAAGGCGGGATCGAGGCGCAGCGTGCCGTCCGCGTCGGCCCCGCCGGACACGAGCAGCGTCCGGGTGGCGGCCGGTATCTCCCACACCTCGAGCGCATCCTGCAGCCGGAAGCGGAGCGCGTTCGAGAAATAGTAGTCGCTGACCCACGTGGGATCGCAGTAGCTCATGAAGTCCGCCCGGTCCGGAGGCACGAGCGACCCGTCGCCGCGCGGATCCCACCCCCACACGCCGCTCCGCGCGTTTTCGTGGGGGAACGACGGGTCGGCACCCGCGGGGTCGCCGCAGTCCGCATGGCTCAGGCTCATGTTGTGACCGAGTTCGTGCGCCACGGTCTCCGCGCTGAGTTGCGATACGGCGGTCTTCCCGCGGTATGCCAGGCTGTCGGTGAAGAAGGGGAGCCATGCCACGCCGCCGGCACCCGCCATGTCCGGGATCAGGCCATGCCAGTGCCCGATGCCCTCCTCCATGACCCGGATGCGTCCGACATCGGCCAGGAGGTCGCGAAAGTCGTTCGAATCGACCGTCACGGTCCCGTGTCGGGTGATCTCGAACGCCCCAACCGGCAGATAGGTTCTCGTCTGGAAGAAGAATTCGTCTTCCGGGTCGGCGGTGCTCACGAAGGTCGCGGCTTCGCGGTCGTTGTCCCCGGTCCACACGAAGGGGATCAGGGTCAGAAGCAATGGGGGCACGGCCTTGACGTCCACCGCCATCCGTCCGCTCTCCGGGACGCGCTTCGAGACACCCAGATTCGGATCGAGCGTGCCGTCCGGGTCGATCTCGACGACCATCTCCAGCCCCTCCTGGATCACCTCGGCGGGGATCACGGCGTGGGGAGAAAGGTCGAGTTCACCTTCCTGTACTTCCGTCGGAATCATGGACGCACCGGTCGGGATGTCCTCCACGTGGACCTCCGCCCCCTCCACGAAGAACGTCGCCCGCACCGGAGGGATCGTCGCCCCTGTCTCCGCTTCCGACATGACGAAGACGCGCAGGAGTGCGTCCTTCCCGGCAACCAGCGGCACGGGGTAGTCCCGCGACTGCGCCGCCTGCGTCAGGTAGGCCTCGGCGTGGGACTCGGCCCCGCATGACCGGATGCGGTACTTGGGAAGCGCCGATTGCAGCCAGGTGCGGAAGGCGGGCGTTTGCGGCATGCATAGCCCGGTCCCTTCCGCAACCAGTTCGAAGATCTCCTCGAGCCGGGTCATGCTCTCGGGCAGAGGGCCCGAGAGGTCGGGATTGCCCTGGACCCATACGCGGTAGAGTTCGCTGGCGTCGCCGAGATCCGGCGGGAGCGGACCGGACAACCGGTTGTTGTGCACCAGGAGAAACCTGAGGCTGTCGATCTGTCCGAGATCCGCAGGCAGCGGCCCCTCGATCATGTTATCGGAGACAAAGAGGGACCTCAGGCTGTCGAGCTGGCCAAGCCAGGAGGGGAGCGGGTCCGTCAACTCGTTGTTGTAGAGGCGGATCGCACGAAGCTTCCCGAGCCCCGACAGGCTCTCGGGCAAACCTCCCTCGATGTTGGTGTCTGTGATGCGCAGGACGCGCAGTTCGCCGAGGCTCCCGAACTCGTCGGGAATCGTGCCTTCGAAACGGGCCTCGTACAGGTGGAGTTCCAGGAGATTCGCGAGGTTCCCCAGTTCCGGCGGTATGGGGCCGCTCATCTGGTTCCCGCCCATCCATAGCGTATCGAGGTTCACGAGGTTCCCGAACTCGGGCGGGATCGGGCCGGTGAAATTGTTCCCGTCGATGTCCATCCGCCGCAGTTCGGTGAGCTTGCCTATGACCGCGGGGACCTCGCCCTCCAACTGGTTGTAGTCGAGGCGCAACCGCCTGAGGTACGGGAAGTACTGGATCTCCGGAGGGATCTCGCCCCGGAGGTTGTTGTCCCGCATCGCGATCTGAGTGACTCGCCCCGCGGAGTCGACCGCGATGCCGAACCAGCTGTCGAGCGGAGCGTCGGTCCCCCAGTTGTCCGATACGGTCCAGTTCTCGCCGCCCATGGCCTCGTAGAGCTTCATGAGGTCAGCACGTTCCTCGTTGCAGGCGAGGAACGCGCCCTCCCGCGTGGGGATCGCGTTCAGCCACGCCTGGAAGTCCTCGTCCCGCACCGTGCACAGCATCGTCCCGCCGTAGTGCAGCGTCTGCAGCCCCGACTCCAAGAGCGAGAACGGGATCGGGCCCTCGAGTTCCGCGTTGCCGTTCACGATCAGCTCGGTGAGGAACGCCATGTCGCCGAGGTCCGCTGGAAGCTGGCCCTTCAGGTTGTTCTCGCTCAGGTTCAGCGCGGTCACGCGGGCGTTCGCGTCCGCCGTCACGCCGTACCAGCTCCCGACCGGCTCGCTGGACGACCAGTTGGCATTGTTCGTCCAGTCGGTGCCGAACGTACCGGTGAAAATCGCCATGAGGATCTCGCGATCCTGGCTGTGCACCGCGACCGGGGCCGTATTCGAGACGGGACCCGACGTGGCGGTCAGGCTCGCGTGGCCCTCCTTCAGGCCGGTTACGAGCCCCGTCGCATCCACGGTCGCGACCGCGGGATCGCTGCTCGCCCACGTCACCACCGCGTCGGAGATCGGCTGCGCCCGGTCGTTCAACACGCGCGCCCTCACACGGATCGTGTCGCCCGCCACCACCGCGACCTCTTCCGGTTCCAAAGTGATCCTCGCCGGCACGGTCGCGGTCGGGGGCGGCGGCGGCGGCCCGGGCGCGGGCCCGGAAGTGTCGTCGCCGCCGCAGGAGAGGACAAACAGACCGAGAAGACCGAACGCAGCCGAACGCGCGGCCCGCGCCGAAAGGGAGTGACGGAGGTTGGAAGGTCGGGAGGTCGTACGGGTGCGCTTCGCCATGTGTCCGCCTTGCATCTCTGTGGGGGGGCCGTCAACGGTCGTGGATCCGGTTGCTACCGCGCGCCGCCCCCGGTGTTCCTCGGAATCTCAATCTAGAGGGGTGCCGCCGGATTGGCATCCTCCAAGATGTTTGTCGAAGAAGGCTTGCAGCCGGGAGTACATGTCGATCGAGTTGGCGGGATCCCGGAAGCCGTGGCCCTCCGGGTACGTTTTCGATTCGAACGCCTTGCCGAGCGCCTCGAGTCTCTCGACTGCGAGTTCGAAGTTCTCGAAAGGCGCGCGGACATCGAATTCCCCGTGCATGATGAGGACGGGAGCGGTGATGCGGTCCATGCGGTCCAGCGTCTCGCTCTTCGCGTAAATCTCGGGCCGTTCCTCCGGCGTGCCGCCGTGCCCCGTGATCGTGAAGATCTTCCCCAAACGGTCGGCATACGGCAGCGTCAGGGACTCGGAGTAGATGCCCCGCATGGGGACCGCCGCGTCGAACTTGTCCGGCGTTCGCGTGATCGCGGACATCGACTGCATGCCTCCGTAGCTCCCGCCGTAGATCCCCACGCGCCCGTTCACGTACGGCTGGCGTCGCAGCCAGTCCGCCGCCCCGCCGGGATCCTTCGACTGGTCGTTGAGCCAGTCCTCCACGGAAAGGTCCTGGAATTCGCGCCCGAACCCGGATCCGCCCCGGTAGTTGATCGCCAGGACGACGAAGCCTTCGTTCGCCAGGTACTGCTCGATGAGGTTCGTGCCCTGCGTGTAGGAGTTCGTCCCTCCCCCGTGGACCTGGACGAGCGCGGGGCAGGCGGGCGGATTCAAGCCTTCGCCGAGCGCGGCCCGGACCGCCTGCGGCAGGTACAGGAATCCCTGGATGTAGAGGCCGTCGAAGGACCGGAAGGAGATCTCGGCCGGACGCTGGATTCCTTCGAAGGCAGGGGAGAAGCTCGTGACCGGGGCCGGGGTTCCGCCCTCGAGGTCGAGGAGCCAGGCCTCTCTGCCCTCAGTCGCGGCGTCCCGCGTGAAGACGGCGCGCGTGCCGTCCGGTGTCGCGTGCAGCGAGGACCAGGAGCCGCCCACGTTCGTGACCCGTGTGGCCACGCCGCCCGCCGCCGGCACGGACCAGAGGTCGAAGGCGCCGCGCTGCTGGTACGGGAAGTAGATGCGCTCGCCGTCGACGGACCAGAACGGATCGAAGCGCATGATCGCGTCCGTCGCGTAGACCTGCATCTCGATGGGCGCCTCCCGCACGACCCGCGGAGCCCCCGACGCGAAGTCGAGGTCGATCCGGTACAGGTAGGCGAGATCCTCGTACCAGTACTCGTCCTTGGCGGTCCCCATCAGCACCAGGCCGGATCCGCCGGGGGACCAGACCGGACTCGATGAAGCCATGAGTTCGCTGGAGACCCGGTGCGCCTCGCCGGACGCCACCTCGACGAGCCACACGTCGTCGTGCCACCAGTCGGCCCGGTTCGAGATGTAGGCGATCCAGCGGCCGTCCGGGGACCAACTCGGGGCGAAGCGACTGTCGTCGGCCTCCGCCGCCGCGGTCGTCAGCTGTCGCGGTGGCGTTTCCCCGCTTGTCTCGACGAGCCAGATGTCCTGTGAGCCCGAGTCGGTGGCGTAGTAGGCGAGCGTCTCTCCGTCGGGTGACCACGCGGGAGCCCGCAGGCCGCCCACGCCCGTCGCTACCGCGCGGCCCGCCGTTCGAGGCGCGGCGACGAAGAGGGTGCCTCCGTCGATGAAGGCTAGTCTCTCTCCGTCCGGTGACCACGCCTGTGAGCCGCCGGCCGTCCAGAAGGTGCCGGCTCCCGCACTGGCGGGGGTCGCGGAACCCGTCGGCGCGGAAACAGTCGGGACGAGGTGAATCCCGCGTCCGCCCGAACTTTCGGCGGGCCCCGCCACGGCGAGCGCCGATCCATCGGGAGAGAGCACGGCGCGTCCCGCCCCTCCCCCGGCCCTGAAGACGTTCTCGAGCGTGAGGGGAATCCGGCCCTCGTCGACGCCGCCCTCGGGCGCCGCACAGCCGACGGCGAGGAGCCCCAGGATCGCGCAGCGCACCCTTCGCTTTCGCGTGAATGGCTCTCGGGTGGACGGCACGGATCGAAGCACGGCTTCTCCTGACTCTTGCGACGGGCCCGGCGACGGCAGTTCGCCGCCTCCCGCGGTGGGCGGCTCCGCATGAGTATTGCCCCGGGAGATGGTTCGACAATACCGATCAGAGACGGAAAACCCGTTTCCGAAACTCCGTTGACCGGAGATCGAGGCGCCTTGACCGAACCTGCCGTCACGCTGACCGACTACGGACTCACGCTGCTCTGTGCCGCGCTCGTGTGGCTCGCGCGCTCGCACGTGAGAGCCGATCTGCGCCCGTGGGCGATGGGACTCTTCGCCGGCTCGGGCGCCGCGGCCCTCTTCGGCGGCACGGTGCACGGCTTCTTCGGGGACGCCGCGACGCTCGGGTACCGCATCCTGTGGCCGGCCACGATCCTCACGGTCGGGGCCACGGGACTCGCCGCCTGGGGCCTGGGCGCGCGGATCGACGGCCAGCCGGCGAGGTCGCGGTGGATCACGCGAATCGCAGGACTCGCCTACGTCGGTTACGTCGCCGTCGTGCTGGCGGGTTGGCAGGCGTTCGCCGTCGCGGTCGCCTTCTATCTGCCCGCCGTCATCTATCTCACGGTGCGCTTCGCGCAGGCGTACAGGCGCCGGCCCACTCCGAGTCGGCGGCGGGCGCTTGTCGGCTTCGGGCTCACCTTCGCGGCGGCGGCCATCCAGCAGCTTCAGATCCCGGTCCACCCGGTGTGGTTCGACCATAACGCCCTGTACCACGTCGTACAGGCGGCCGCGTTCATCCTGCTCTACCAGGGCGTGAGCGGCGAAGAGTGAGCGCGCTTCCCCAACGTCAGAGGTTTGCCATGCGTGCCTTGTCCTCCGCCGGCTCCCGGATTCCCGCCACGGGGCTCCTCGTGCTTCTCTTCTTCTCCACCGGGTTGTTTGCCCAGGAGCGTCGGCCGATGACGGTCGAGGACGTTCTCGCCCTCAGAAGCCTTTCCGGGGTCGCCGTGAGCCCGGATGGGGAATGGGTGGCGTACGTCGTGACCGAACGGGACATGGAAGAAGACCGCCAGGAAACCGACGTGTGGGTCGTCCCCGCGAGCGGAGGCCCCGCCGATGTCCGCCAGCTCACTTTCCGCGCCGGGTCCGACGGCGCGCCGGTCTGGCACCCATCGGGAGACTGGCTCGCCTTCGCCTCGGACCGGGACGGCACGCGGCAGGTCTACGGCATCCGGCCCGATGGCGGCGAGGCGTGGAGGGTGACGTCCCACAAGACATCCGTCGGGACGTTTCGCTTTGCTCCCAACGGGCAGCGACTCGGCTTCCTCGCGAGCCCCCCGCAGACGGAGGCGGACCGCGAACTGGAGGAGCTCCGCGGCCGCCCGATGGTCTGGGACTCGGTCTACACCGACCAGTGGTCGCACCTCTACGTGGCCGAGGTCGAGGATGAGGAAGCCGGCGAGGCCGTGAGATGGTCTCCGGACGGGCTCCACGCGACCTCCTTCGTGTGGTCACCCGATTCGCGCGCCGTCGCGTACGGCGCGCGCTCATCGCCGGTCCTGAGAACGACCTACTACGGCGCAACCTGGGTGCAGGAGGGCGCGGACGCGGACGCCCGGCGCGTGACCTCCATGCCGGGCGGCGAGAATCCGGTGGCGTGGGACGACGAACCGGGCCTGATCGTATCGGGCACGGGACAGCTCCTGGGGACGTACAATCGACAGTTGTGGCGCGTGCCCTTCGACGACGCCGGGGGCGCGCTGGACCCCGTCCCGATCACGGCCGGCCTCGATGCGAACGCGAATCTCGTTCATGCGGACGGCTCGCAACTCATCGTCTCCGCCGCCCGGCGCACGGGCGCGACCGTGTACCGGATCCCGCTCGCGGACGGCGCGGCCTCGGGGCCGCCGAGCGATCTGACCGATGGCCGCCGCTACTATTCGGGTGTCTCCGCCTCGGAGGACGGGGGCACGCTCGCGTTCACCGCCGAGGACGGCGCCGCTCCGCCCGACATCTTCGTCACCGCGGCGGCCGATTTCCGGCCGGAGCGTCTGACCGAGCTGAACCCGCAGGTGGCCGACCTCGCGCTCGGCGAACAGCGCGTCGAGTCGTGGCCCTCCCGGGCCGGAGGCGAAGAAATCGAGGGCGTGCTGACACTTCCCGTCGGGTACGAGGAAGGGGATCGCGTCCCGATGGTCCTCGTGATCCACGGCGGCCCTTCCGGCATCTCCTCGGACCGCTTCCACGCGACACGCGGGGCCTATCCGGTTCAGGTTTATGCGGGGATGGGGTTCGCCGTCCTGCAGCCGAACTATCGCGGCTCGAGCGGCTACGGGGAGCGCTTCCGCGGCCTCAACCGCGGCGACATCTCGGGGCGCGACTGGGTCGACATCGACTCCGGCGTGGACGCGATGGTCGAGCGCGGGATGGCCGACCCCGACCGGCTCGCCGTGAGCGGGTGGAGTTTCGGGGGGCACCACACGTACTGGGGGATCACGCAGACCGACCGCTTCAAGGCGGCGAGTGCGGGCGCCGGGGCGAACGATCTGATCTCGATGTACTCGCAGACGGACATCCCCGAATTCTACCACACCTATCTGGGCCCGAAGCCGTGGGAAGACTGGGATCTCTACGAGGAGCGCTCCGCGTACCGCCATGTGGAAAACGTGACGACACCTCTGCTGATCCAGGTGGGGGAAAAGGACGAAAGGGTGCCCGCCGAGCAGAGCATCCAGTTCTTCGAGGCCGTCCGCGCGATCGGTAAAGCGCCCACGGCCCTCATCTTGTATCCAGACCAACCGCATGGGGTTAGATCTCCACGCCTCCAGCGAGATCTCATGTCCAGAAACGTCGAATGGCTCACGCGCTGGGTCCTGGAACCGGACGCGCTGGTTCCGTGACGGACCGCCGGGCCGCTACGTTGATACTCGGCATGGAGGAACGCCGAGGGAGGAGGAGGTTCATGCGACGCCCCCGTCCGGGTCCGCGCTTTCCGGCGGTCGTGGTGAGCGCGCTGGTGCTGGCAGCCGGTCCGCTGGGGGCGCAGGCGCCCGAGGTCACCGAAGCCGGCCTCGCCCGTGGCGAGATGTTCTACCAGGCCCACTGCGGCCGCTGCCACGGCATGCTGGGCCACGGAGGCGAAGGGCCGAGTCTGGCGCGCCCCACCCTGCCCCGCGCGCCGGACCACGCATCGCTCGTCCAGGTCATCCGCCGCGGGATTCCCGGTACCGGAATGCCGGGGACGAGAGCCAACCTGGTTTCGGACCTCGAGGTCGACCTCATCGCGGCCTACGTGCGTACGCTGGCCGAGGATGCCGTCGTGGAGGTCGCGGGCGACGCCGGGCGCGGGCGAGAGGTGTTCGCCGACGCGGGCGACTGCTACTCCTGCCACGTCGTCGACGGACGCGGGACCGGGATCGGCCCCGAACTCACGGGCATCGGGCTGCGCCGCGGCGTGGAGTACCTCTACGCGTCGCTGCGGACGCCCGCGTCGGAGTTGCCGGTCTCCAGGCGAGGCATCCTGCGCGGATTCAGGGGATACCTGCCGATTCGCGCAGTGACGCGCGAGGGCCGCGTTATCACGGGCATGCGCGTGAACGAGGACGCCTTCACGATCCAGCTGCGGGCGGTCTCCGGCCGCACGGTCTCGCTCCGCAAGGAAGATCTCGTGGAACTGGAGAAGCAGTTCGACCACTCGCTGATGCCCGCCGTGGAGGAGATGACGGAGGCGGACATCGATGACCTCGTCGCCTTTCTGGCCGACCTCGGAGAGGGCTCATGATCCGTCGATCCCGTTCGATCCCGGCCCTGGCGGCCGGCCTCCTGCTGTGCAGCGCCCACGTCGCGGGGACATCCGCGCAGGTTCCCTTCGAACGCCTCGTGAACGCGGACGCCGAGCCGCACAACTGGCTTACCTATTCGGGCAACTACGCCTCGCACCGTTTCTCGGCGCTGGACCAGGTCCATCGCGGGAACGTCGGGGACCTCAAGGTGATCTGGGCCTACCAGATGAGCGGCGGGCTCATCGAGACGACGCCGGTCGTGGTCGACGGCGTGATGTACGTAACGGAGCCGCCGAGCAACGTGAGCGCGCTCGATGCGCGGACCGGCCGCCGGCTCTGGCACTGGTCGGCCCAGGTCCCCGCCTCGACGAAGAACATCGGCTTTCCGCGCGTGAACCGGGGCGTCGCGATCCTGGATGAGACGGTATTCGTGGGGACGCTCGACGCCCGCCTCGTGGCGCTCGACGCGACCTCCGGCGCCGTCCGCTGGGAAGTGGATGTCGCGGACAACGACCTCGGCTTCTCGATCACGCTCGCACCCCTCGCCCTAGACGGGAAGGTGATCGTGGGCATGTCCGGAGCGGAGGCGGGCGCAAACGGCTTCATCGACGCCTACGACGCCGAGACCGGCGACCTCCTGTGGCGCACGTACACGATCCCGAGCCCCGGCGAGCCGGGGAGCGAGACGTGGGGCGGCGACAGCTGGGAGCACGGCGGCGGTTCGACCTGGCTCACCGGCTCCTACGATCCGGAACTCCACCTCCTGTACTGGCCGACCGGCAATCCCGCTCCCGACTGGAACGGGGATGCGCGCCCGGGCGACAACCTGTACACGAACTGCATCCTCGCCCTCGACCCCGACACCGGCGAGATGCGGTGGTATTTCCAGTACACGCCGCACGATACCCACGACTGGGACGCGACCGAGATCCAGGTTCTCGTGGACGCGGAGTGGGAGGGGGAGCCGCGCAAGCTGCTCGTAACGGCGAACCGGAACGCCTTCTACTACGTGCTCGACCGCGAGACCGGCGAGTTCCTGCACGGCGTGGAATACTCCAAGCAGACGTGGGCCGAGGGCCTCGACGAGAACGGCCGGCCGATCGTCATCCCGGGGACGGAACCCACGGAGGAGGGGAACCTCGTGTGGCCGAGCCTGCAGGGGGCATCGAACTGGTTCAGCCCCTCGTACAGCCCGGACACCGGCCTCTTCTACCAGGCGACCCGGATCATGGGGGCGATCTACTACAAGGCGGAGGTCGAGTACGAGCCGGGGCAACCGTTCCTCGGCGGGGGCGAGCAGGCGCTATCCGGGGACGACGCGAGCGGCGCGGTCAAGGCGCTCGATGTCCTCACGGGCGAGCTCCGGTGGGAATTCCCGCTTCTCTCCCCACCCTGGGCCGGCGTGATGGCGACGCGCGGCGGCCTCGTCTTCGGCGGAAGCAACGAGGGCAACATCTTCGCGCTCGACGCGGAGACGGGAGAGGCATTGTGGGACTTCCAGGGGGGCGCCGGCGTGCGGACGAACCCGATGTCGTTCGAGGTGGACGGCGAACAGCGCATCGCGACGGCCGCGGGCGGCGTCCTCTGGGTGTTCGGGCTTCCATAGCGGGGCCACTGTGGAGCGCCAGGTGAGCGGCGGCGACGAGTACCTGTACGTGCTGCGGGGCGTTCGCCCGGGCATGGTCGACGAAAGGCCGACGGCGGATGAGCTGGCGGTACTGGAGGCGCACAGCCGTTATCTGCGCGAGCTGGCGCGGCGCGGCGTGGTGCTCCACGCGGGCCGCACGCAGGAGGACGGCGCGCGCAGCATGGGGCTCGTCGCCTTTCGGGCCAGGTCCCCCGAGGAGGCCAGGGCCCTGATGAACGCCGACCCGGCTGTCGCGCAGGGCGTATTGAAGGCGGAACTGCACCCGTATCGAACCGCGGTGCAGGGAGCGCACGGCGTGCGAGCAACGTGAGAAGCAGCTTGAGAAGGAGATCGCGATGAAGTCCCTCAACCGTTTTTTCGTGTCCACGGGGATAGCCACGCTGCTGGCGGTTTCCGCGGCGGCCGGACAGTCCCCCGCCCCGCCCCCTCCCACGGTCGAGGAGATCGACGCGTGGGTCGAAGACGCCATGGCGCGGTGGGAGGTGCCCGGCCTGGGTGTGGCCATCGTGCACGAGGGGAAGAGCTATCTGTCCACCGGCTACGGCGTGCGCGAACTGGGGCAGCCGGATCGCGTGGACGGCGGCACGCTGTTCAGCATCGGCTCCTGCTCGAAGGCCTTCGGCGCCGCCACGCTGGCCTCCCTCGTCGAGGAGGGGAAGCTGAGGTGGGACGACCGCATCACGGATCACATCCCGTGGTTCCGCCTCCATGATCCGTGGACGACGCGCGAGATCCGGGTGCGGGACATCGTCACGCACCGCGTCGGGACAGGGAGCAACCAGCCGCTGCGTCCACTCGTCAGGGACCGGCCGGACTATCTCAAGCGCCTCCCCCACACGGAACCGGACCACGCGTTCCGTGACCGCTACGGGTACACGAACGACATGTTCGTCCTCACGGGCCACCTCGTGGAGACGGTTTCGGAACAGGACTGGGACTCCTACGCGCGGGAGAAGCTCTGGAATCCGCTGGGGATGACGACGACCACGGCGCGCATGGCGCCGGCCAACGCGAGCCCGAACCACGCCGAGCCGCATGCCATCATCGAGCGGAGGTACATCGGGAATGCGGCAACCACGGGAATGCCGCTGGAGCCTGTGCCCTGGCAGTACGCGGAGGACGTCACGGTGCCCTCGGGGGGCGTGATCACGTCGGCCGACGAGATCACCGAGTGGATCCGGTTCCACGTCGGCGCCCATCCGGACCCGCCGCTCTCCCGGGCGTCCGTTCAGCTCATGCACGCGCCGCACACCGTGATCCGGAACCCGAGCAACTGGATGCCGTTCGAGGGGCCGGGGGCGTACGCGATGGGCTGGTCCACGGGCCGGTTCGGGGACGTCACCGGCGTGGGTCACGGAGGGAACGCCCTGGGGTTCAACTGCTCGATCGCGCTGGCGCCGGAACGGGGCTTCGGCGTGTGGGCGACGACGAACCGAAACTCCGAGCTTCCCTGGGTCCTCACGAAGTGGGCGATGGCGCAGTTCGTGGGCACCGAGGAACTGCGGAGCCGCGACTGGCACGCGGAATTCGAACGGAGCGTCGCCGAGGGGAACCGGCGGATCTTCGAGGCGGAGGAGGCGCGGCAGGCCGCCCGGCTCGACCAGGGACCCTCGGTGCCGCTCGAAGCGTACGCCGGAACCTACCGCAACGGCTACGCCGGCGAGCTGCGCATCCGGCTGACGGACGAGGATATCCCGCCCCTCATGCCCGCCGAGGGCCGGCTGGGCCGCTGGGATGGGACCCCGGGTGTGCACGAACGTGCGGCCGCCAGCGCGTCGGCCGGCGATCCGGCCAACGGATCGGCGAACGGGACGAACGGGCGCGCCGGTGCCGGAGAACTCCGGCTTGTCGCCGAGTTCGATGGCCGTGAACGGCCGGTGCGGATGGCACTCGAGCACTGGCACATCGACCGGTTCGACATGTGGTTCGGCGACGTACGGATCGGCGTCTCGTTCATGCTGGACGACACGGCGCGCGTGACCGGCGTGGAGATGGACTACTACGGCGGCTTCCAACGCGTGCCCTGACCGGCGGGAGGCGGGCGCGGCGGGGTTCGGCGGGCGCCGAGCCTTCCCGGCCGCGCCCGCCGGCTCCCCGGGATCAGTACGCGGGAAGTTTCTTCGCGTAGGCGTGCGCCGTCGCGGCAGACACGATGTGGGCGGCCCATCCGAGAAGGCCGCCGGTGCCGAGCCAGAGGCCGGGCGTGATGATCAGCCAGAAGAGCGCACGCAGGTACTTCCGGTTGTATGCCTGACCAAGGCCCGGAAGGAGAAAACTGAGCAGGGCCGCCGTCTGAGGTCTCGTCATGATGTCCTCGCTCTGTCGCCTTCGGGCGTCGCAGATCGTTGTCGCAGTCTTCGAGCGATGGGCGCTCGGAACCACGGCCATTCCTACGGAGGCCCCCCGCCGCCGGTTTCCGTTCAGCCCGTGACGCAGCCGCCCAGGTGCCGGGCGAAGAACTCCTCGAGGCGCGACCAGGTGTCCACGCGGTTGTCGGGATTGCGGAAACCGTGCGCTTCGTCCGGGTACGTCTTCACCTCGACGCTCTTCCCGAGCCGCTCGAACTCGGCCACCGCGTTCTCGAAGTTCTGGATCGGCACCCGGCGGTCGAGTTCCCCGTGCATCAGCAGCACCGGGGCGGTGATGTCGGCGATGCGCGACACGACGTTGCTCTTGGCGTAGGTGTCGGGCCGCTCATCGGGCGTGCCGCCGTGTCCGGTGACGGAAAAGATCTTCCCCAGCCGGTCCGTGTACTCGAGCGTGTTCAGCTTCGAGTAGGCGCCGCGCATGGGGACGGCCGCGTCGAACTTGTCCGGCGTCAGGCTGATTGCCGACAGCGACATGCTGCCGCCGTAGCTGCCGCCGTAGATCCCGACCTTCCCGTTCACGTACGGGAGCGTGCGCAGGAAGTCGGCCGCCGCGCCCGCATCGCGCGCCTGATCCCACAGCCAGTCCTCGACGGAGAGGTCCTGGAATTCGCGCCCGAACCCGGATCCCCCGCGGTAGTTGATCGCGAGCACGACGAATCCCTTCGAGGCGAGGTACTGCTCGGTGAGGTTGAGATCCTGTCGATAGGAGTTCGTCCCGCCTCCGTGAACCTGAACAAGGGCCGGGCAACTGGCGCCCTCGGCCAGTTGCGGCGGGTCGTACAGAAAGCCCTGGATCCGGAGTCCATCGAAGCTCGGAAAGGCAACCTCCAGGGGCGCCTCGACGGACCGCCACGCCGGTGAGAAGGAGGTCAGCCGCTGCGGGATGCCGCCGATCAGGTCCAGGGCGAACGCCTCTCCTCCGCGCGTCGGCGACGAGTGGACGAAGGCGAGACTCCCGGCGCCCGCCGTGTGGCTGACGCCGGAGATCGTCCCGTCCAGGTGCGTGACGCGCGTAGCCACGCCGCCCGCCGCGGGCACCGTCCACACGTTCATCGTGCCCCGCTCCAGGTAGGGGAAGTAGATGAAGTCCCCGTCCGGCGACCAGGACGGCGCGTGCCGCATCGCGGCGTCGGTGGCGTAGACCTGCATGTCCACGATGCGCTCCACGGCGCCGCCCTCCGCGCCGAGATCCTCGATCGCGTAGATGTAGGAGAGGTCTTCGTACCAGTACTCGTCCTTGGCTGTGCCGAAGACGGCGACCCGGTCGCCCTCCGGAGACCAGACCGGCGTGGACATCGCCATCAGCGTCCGCGTGAGCTGCCGGCGGTCCCCGCTCTCGACATCGACGAGCCACAGGTCGTCGTGCCAGTAGTCGGAGACGTTCGACACGTACAGCACCTCGCGTCCGTCGGGACGCCAGGAGGGGGCGAAGCGCGGATCGTCGAGCGCCATCGCGGCATCGGTGAGCTGGCGCGGCGGGGCCGACCCGTCGGCGGGTACGAGCCAGATGTCCTGGTGGCCGCTCGCCGTCGAATAGAAGGCGATTCTTGCCCCATCCGGAGAAAAGGCGGGCGCCCTCACGCCTTCCATGGCGTCCATGACCGGTCGCGCCTCGACATCCCCGACGCGCGCCACGCGGATCTCGCCGCCCGCGGCAAACGCGATCCGGTCACCGCCGGGCGCCCAGGCGGGGTTCGAACCCTGCAGCCAGTAGCGCGGCAGCCCGAAAGCGCCCGAGACATCGCGCTCCGCGAGATACAGCCCCGAGCCGTCGGGGCCCGAGCCGGAGATCGCGATGCGGCGACCATCCGGAGAGATCGACACACCGCGCACACCGGCGCTGGTGCGGTGGATGTTGTCGAGCGTGAGGTCGAGTTCCGGCCGCGCCCCGGCGTCGGGCGAGGCCCCGCCGGGCGCTCCGCAGGCGGCCGAGGTCAGGATCAGGGCTGCGATCCACGGGATCCCCCGACGTCGATTCGCGCGGTTCACGCCGCTCCCTCCCTGGTCGTTTCGGTCGCTCAGTCGGGCATCTCCTCGCTCGTCGTCGCCACCCTCGATCCCGGACGCCGCAGCACCTCTCCCGGCAGGGCGTCCGTCGGCTCGCCCTCGTCCACAACGAAGGCGCCGTTGACCAGCACGTGCGTCATGCCCTCCTGATAGACGAAGGGGTTGAGGTAGGTCGCATCCGTACGGATGGTCTCCGGGTCGAAGACGACGATGTCCGCCTTCATCCCGGTCGCGAGCCGGCCGCGGTCGGGGAGACGCAGGATCTGGGCCGCGAGGCCCGTCAGCGAGCGGATCGCGTGCGGGAGCGTGATCGTCCCGCGCTCCATCGCGTGCTCCCGGATGAGGCGCCCGGAGGTGCCGTACTGGCCCGGGTGCACGGCCGGGTTGTCACGGATGTCGGGCCGGTCCCCGCCCCGGTCCAGCGTCACCGCCGTGTAGTCCTGCACCATCCACTCGACGATGTCCTCGGTCCCCACCGCCTGGGCCATCCAGAGGACCCCGCCGGGGCGGTCGAAGCCGTTCATCTGGAGCCAGATCGCGGTCTCGAACGGCGTCTCCCCACGTTCAGCGGAGAGCTCCGCCAGCGTCTTCCCGATGAGTGACGTGTCGGGGAAGTCCGTGATCAGGAGGTTCTCCGGCCCTCCCTGACGGATCATCTCGTACTCCGCGTCCCGCCGGATCATCTCCCGCGTGGCGGGCTCCGCGAGCCTCGCCCGGAGGTTGGCCCGCATGTCCCCGTACTCGACCGGCGGAAAGTCGTCCGCCATGCTCTGCCCCGGAACTTCTCCCTCGATGAGCGCCCAGCGCGGCATGAGGGTGACGTAGGCCGAATATCCCTCGTACGAGTGCATGTTGATGTAGACCGGGTGTCCCTCCTCCCACATCCGGTCGATGAGCTGGGTCGTGACCCTGCTCATGCCCCATTCGCGCGGGCCCTTGGGGTGGATGTGGTCGATCATCACCGGAATCCCCGCCTCGCGGCCGACCGCGAGGATCTCCATGATCGCGTCCATCCACGTCACATGCCGCTGGGTGGGGTGATCCATGTGGCTCGGCAACTGCCACTTGGGATAGCGGCCCTGGCTGCGCATGTGGGCCTGGAAGTGCCCGCCGTACGGCGCGACCTCTCTGGCCAGTTCGATCACTTCCTCCTCGGAGGAGTACCGCATCGGGTTGTATTCGAGGCCGGTCGAGAGCCCGAAGGCGCCCGCCTCCATCCCCTCGCGGACGAGAGCGCGCATGCGATCGATCTCCTCCGGCGTCGCGTAGCGCATGACGTCTTCGGGCGCGGTCCCCATCACCAGGTTCCGGATGATCCCGTGCGGGACGAGCAGGGCCAGATTGAGGGCCGTACCCGCGGCCTCGAGCAGTTCGCGCTCGCGCTCGAGCGGCCACAACGGTTCGGAGGCCCCGAAGTTGTAGCCGTCGGTGTTGATGACGGCGGTCGTGAAGCCCTGGGTCGTGTAGTTCGGGACCGTGCCGTAGCCGTCGAGGATGTCGGGTTCGATGTGCTCGTGGAGGGCGATGAATCCGGGCGTCACATACCGTCCCGCCGCATCCACGACCCGGTCGGCGACCGCCCCGGAGAGGTCGCCGATGGCGGCGATGGCATCGCCCCGGATCCCGACGTCCGCCGCGAACCACGGATTGCCGGAGCCGTCGAGGACACGACCGCCCCGGATGAGGACATCGAACGACTGCGCGGAAAGCGGGGCGGCCGCGAGCGCCCAGGCGAGCACGGCCAGCGTACGGATCCTCATGGCGAAACCCCCTCGCGCAGCCGCAGGTGTCGGGCGAAGAAAGCATCCATCCTCTCGAGGATGTCGCGGACCGTCGCCTTGTAGCGTCGCAGGCTATGGTCCTCGTCGGGATACTCCACGTACGTGAGGAGGTCGCCCTTCCCCGCCGCGCGCATGCGCTCCGCCCAGACCTGCGACTGCCGGGGAGGCACGGCGGCATCCCTGAGACCCTGAAGGAGGAGCTGTGGGACTTCGACGGCGTCGACGAAGTTCACGGGGGAGCGGCGGTCGTATTCCTCCGGGATCTCCTCGTACGGGCCCCCGAATTCCGAGCGCTCGCGACGCGGCGTTCGACCGGCCGTCCAGTGGCGGCCGGAGGCCGCGAAGCGATCGTTGGCCAGCAGCCTCCAGTCGGAGACCGGCGCCCGGATCACCTGCGCCTGGAATGCGTCGGGGGCTTCGGTGGCGATCACCAGGCTCATGTAGCCGCCCCCGGACCCGCCCCATGTCGCCTTGCGCGTCATGTCCACGTATCCGAGTCCCTCGAGGAAGGGGAGGACGTTCATCACGTCCCGGAACTCGACGCCACCGTAGTCGGCGATGTGGAGGTCATGGAATCCCTGGCCGAAACCCCGGCTCCCGCGGGGGTTGGGCGCCACGACCACGAAGCCGCGCTGGACCCAGTACTGCCGCATCATCTCGAAGGAGTGGTTCCACTGGCCGGGATGGCCGTGCAGCCGCACGATGACGGGGTAGCGCCGCGATGGGTCGAAATCCCTCGGACGGTACAGGAGCGTAGGGATGGGCAGGTTGTCCGGCCCCGGGTAGTACACCTCCTCGGCTTCGCTGAGCCCGGCGGGATCGATGCTCCCCATGGAATGCGTGATCTGCACCGGGACGTCGCCCCACGCCCCGGCGTTCCAGGCGGTCTTCCAGATGTCCGCGGTGCGAATGTCCGCCTGCTCGATCCAGGCCAGTTCGTCGCCGTCCGGCGAGAAGCGGGGCCGGGCGCGCATTCCCTTGCCGCGCGTGATCTCGCGGGGAGCCCGTGCCCCGTCGCTCGGGGCAACCGCGACCTGGGTCGAGAATCCGGACGCATCCGAACGCGTGAACGAGAGCCAGCTGCCGTCCGGAGACCAGGAGACGTCGCCGTGCTGGCGTTCCTCGTACGTGATCGGCGTGACCTCACCCGTCTCGATCTCCACGACCGCGATCTGGGCCCAGCCGCTTCGGCTGTTCGTGAAGGCGAGGCGCGTGCCGTCCGGGGACCAGGCGAAGCCACCGTTTCCGCCTCCGACGGCGGGATCGACGACGAGGCGGCTCTCCGCGCCGTCGAGCGCGCGTATGCGGATGTCGCCCCCACTCGAATACGCAATGGCACGTCCGTCCGGGGCGAACCGGGGGCCCGTCTCGTTCGCGTCGTCCGTCGTGAAGAGCCGGGGCCACGAGCGTGATGCGCCGAGATCGCGGAGGAAGATCCGGGGACCGGCGGGCGTCCGCACCTGGTACGCGACCGTTCGGCCGTCGGGCGAGAGGGTCGGCGCGGTCTCGATCACCGCATCGTTGAACGTGATCGGTCTCGGCCCGGCTCCCGACGGCGAGGTGGACAAGCGCCAGAGATTGTCGAAGCCCTGATAGTACCGTGCCGAGACAAAGACGAGTTCGTCTCCCGAGGGACTCACGCGAAGGTTGCGGGCAGGCTCCGGGCGGACACCTGCCGGTGGCCAGCCGAGCCGCTCCCGGTCGGACCCGTCCGATGCGACCCGGAAGATGGCACGCGTGCCGGACTCGTCGGCGTTGGACGTGAAATAGATGTGCTCGCCGTCCGGGGACCAGACGAATTCCGCTACCCGGGAGACGCTCAACCAGTCATCGAGCGGCTGGGCGACACTCCCGGGAACGGCGCAGGCGAGCAGAAGCGGGACCGCCGCCGTCACGCGAAGGCGGCGGAGCGTGCAGCGGGACCAGCGGTGCAGGCAGCGCATCCGAACCTCGGTTCTAGTCGAAGTCGACCGCGGCGCCGTCGGGCTGCGATGCGAGGTCGCCGCACGCGGCGGTGGCGAGCGCGACCAGCGCCGCTCTCGTCGCATGGGAACTTCCCGCCAGCGGACCTGGTCTGTTCACGCGTTTACGTTGTTCTTCGACCGCAGTTCGAGCAAGCACGGGAACCCCGGCGGCCATCGGCCGTCTATCCGCGTCGAACCTGCGTCTGGCGCAGCCCCGCCGCTATGAACGTCCACTGCAGTTGCATCTGGTCGCGCACGGGCATCGAGACCACCCCCCTCTCCCGCGCCTCCCGCGAGATGGCGTCCGGCGCCGCTCCGGCAGAGAGCTCCGCTGTCCAGCTGTCGAGCTGCGCTCTCCATCGATCCGCGACGGGATCCGGCGGGCCCGGGATCTCGCCCACTCCAGGGAGGATGAACAGCGGCATCTCCGAGACGAGGGTGAGCGTATCGTGTCCCAGCGAGCGTATCGTCTCCATCGAACTCGGCCGGAAGCGGGACGCCGTGGCCGCGTCGCCCAGCGCCTCGAAATGTGCAGCCATGCGTTTCGAGTCAGGTCGGGAGGCGAAGCCGCGCTCGAAGCGGAAGAAACCTTTCTCGCCGTGACGTTCGACGTCGTGCAGGACGTAGCCGAGCGCCTCGACTCGCTCCCGGCACGACGCCTTCAGCCCCTCGCAACGATGCTCCCAGGCGCGATCGATGAGGAAGAAGGGGCCCGCGGCAAACCCCATGCTGTGCAGGGAGGCGTGCAGCGCGACCGGGCGGTCGCAGGTGCGCCACCAGCCGTACGCCGCCCGGTTTTCCGGCCGCGCTCCGGCGTCGGCGTCGTCGCGCGGGAACCCGAATTCGATGTCGTCGCCCGGCAGTTCCCGCACCTTGCCCGCAAGATACCGACCGAGGTCATACTCCGGTGCGTCCGGATCCTGCCATGTCCCGTTACGCACTTCCCCATCGGGGTTGATGTGGGGGATGATCCACCACTGATACCGGGAGAGCACGGGATCGTCCGGCGGAAGCCGTTCCAGGTAACCGCAGAGGCGGCGCAGAAAACGCGGTCCCACCGGTTCGTCGGCGTGGCATCCGCCGAGGAGGCTTACCGATTCGAACCCCGTTCCGAAGCGGAAACCGTGAATCGGCCGGCCGCCCCGAGACGATCCAAGCATTGACCGCGGACTCGACGAAATCTCCGGGGACGAGATGATCCGGTCGAAGCGATCGGCCAGCGGGATCTTGATCGTCCTCTCCTTCCGCCGCCTCGCTCGAACCGTCGTCTCATGGTGAGGCGGGGTTGGGTGGTACGGCCCATTGACCGTACATTGGGTTCCCCTCCGCGTCACGCCGCGGAAGGAGGAATCCGGAACGGAGCCCGCTCGAAGAGAGGATGGAACGGTTGACGCCGATCGTGGTGCTGTGGCTCGCCCTGGCCGCGCTGGTCGGTTTTCTGCTCGGCTCGTGGGCCCGCAACCGACAGATCGCGGGCAGGGAGCTCACGCTCAAGCGTCGCTTCGACAACCGCCTCTCCGCCATCGAACTGGACGCGCGACAGGCGCTTGAGCGGGCGCGGATCGAATCGGACGCGGCGCTGCGCAGGATCGAGGCCGAGCGGGACGGCCTCTACTCCCGCCTGTCAAAGCTGGATCCGCAGGGCATCGGGATGGTGGATCCGCCGCGACGAGCCGGGCTTGCGCGAAAGCGAACGTTTGTTTCGCGAAACGCACGCTCCGCGGGCGCGGGCGTGGGCGCGTTGGCGGCGGGCACGGGCGCGGCCGGCAGGAGCGACGACCTCACGCTGATCAAGGGGATCGGGCCTACCTTCGAGGCGCGGCTGAACGAACTGGGGTACAGTACGTATCTCGATCTGGCCCGCTGGACCCCGGAGGATCTGGACGCGCTCGGCGCGGGGCTCGGAGCGCGGATCCGGCTCAAGGAATGGTCCGAGCGGGCCGCCGAACTCCATCGGAAGAAGTACGGCGCCTAGCCAGGCCTCGGCACCGCCCCCGGAACTACAGAGCCAGCACGATCCCTCGCGCCGGCTCCCCGGTGGCTCGCCGGACCGCCTCCACGTAGCAGGCTACCTGGACTTCGTACTCCGCGCGTGCTTCGGCGGGCCGCCGATCGGTCTTGTAGTCGACGACCGTCCAGCGGGGCCCGGAATCCGTAAGCTCCCGGAAGGCGAAATCGGCGACCCCTTCCACAACGGTCGGGCCCTCCGATCCCTGTCCGTCGGGCGATTCCGCACCGTCTTCCACGTGGAAGACCGGGATCTCGCGACGGACCGCCTCGGCGCCGGAGGACAGCGCGGCCCGCGCCCGGTCGAACACCTCGTGTCCCAGCGCGCGCGTAGCCAGGGCAGTCGCCGTCCGCACCTCGTCCTCCGGACTCCCCAGCGTGCGCGCCAGAGCCTCGGCCAACTCTCCTGCCGCTGCGGCATCGGCATCGAGGGGAAGCTCGGCGAGCACGCGATGGACGAGATCGCCCAACCGCGCGCCCCCGGGGCGGCCTGCTCCGTCGGGTCCCTCCTCCTCCGGCCGCGCGACCTCGATCCATGCAACCTCCGTCGCGGGAGGAGTGCCGTCGGCGGCCTCTGCCGCCTCGGCGGCTCGCCGCGCGACCGCTCCCGCCGTCGTGGCCGAGATCGACCGGCGCCCCCCCGCCTCCAGCTTCCTGGCGCGAGACTCCGCCCACTCGCGGTGCGCACCGCGCCCCGCCTCGACATCCAGAGTGGGCTGCGCCTCGCTATCCACCGCCAGCAGGCGTCGCTGGCGATCTCCCGCCCGGGGATCCGCATCGAGATCGAGCGCGGCGGGATCCCACCAGACGACGTCCGTCCCCGCTTCCGCGACATGGAGTCCCGGCGCGACGGCATCGCCGGGCCTGGCGCGTTGGCCGCCGTCGCCATCCGGACGGTCGAGCACGGAATCATCGCCGAAGGGCGGCGCCCCGAGTTTCTCGGCGGAGGAAGGCCGGCGGCGGGCGCGCGGGGGCGGGTACACGGCCGGGTTCAGCGACTCCAGCCACCATTCCGCCTCATCCTCGGGGAATCCGCCGGCGCCATCGCGGCCGTCGCCCAAGGCAGGAACGATGAGAAGATCGCGCGCCCGGGTGGCCGCC
>CAZDZJ010000069.1:0-66427 GCA_964509895.1 uncultured Gemmatimonadota bacterium | reverse complement strand
GCGGAAGACTCGCCGTCGTCTTTGGGCGCGAGGACCGGGGCCTCTCCAACGAGGCATTGGACCTCTGCCACGGACTCGTGTGCATCCCCACGAATCCCGGCCACACATCGATGAACCTCGCCCACGCGGCGGTCATCATCCTTTACGAGCTGCGGAAGGCGGCGCTCGGCCCGGCGGACTGGGAGGCGCGCGACCTGGAGAGCAAGAAGCGGCGCCGCACCCCGCCGGCCACGCACGGCGAACTGGAAGGGTTCTTCGACATCTGGGAGCGGGCGATGGCGGAGGTCGGGCTCTTCCACGGGATCGATCCGGTGCCGAAGATGCGCAGCTTTCGGAACATCTTTCAGCGGGCGGACCTCGACCGGCGCGAACTCGGGCTCGTCCTCGCCGTGGCGTACGAGGTGCTGAACTTTGCTCGCCGGGAGAAGAAGCGCGCCCGCGAGCGCGCCGAGCCGGAGGCCGACGCCGGTGGCTAGTCGCGAGCAGGCGGCGCCTTTGCCACGGTCTGCCAGTGTAGTGTCGCGGAAATCCTCGACTAGATCCGCTGGCGCAGTTTCGAGACGAGTTCCTCGTTCGAATCGGTCTGGCGCATGAGGCCGAGCACCTCCTGCATGGCTTCGACCGGAGGGTAGGAACTCAGTTCGCGGCGCATCGCCTGGGACACGAGCAGTTCATCGTCGTCCATCAACCGTTCCTCGCGGCGGGTCGCGCTCGAGTTGAGGTCGATGGCCGGGAAGATGCGGCGGTCCGACAGATCCCGGTCCAGAACGAGTTCGCTGTTCCCCGTCCCCTTGAACTCCTCGAAGATCACCTGGTCCATGCGGGAGCCGGTGTCGACGAGCGCCGTGGCGATGATCGTGAGCGATCCGCCCCCTTTGCTCTCCGGGACGCAACGGGCGCTGCCGAAGAAGCGCTTCGGCTTTTCCAGCGAATTCGCGTCGATGCCGCCGGTGAGCGTGCGCCCGCTCCCCTCCTCCGTCGTGTTGTACGCCCGTGCAAGGCGCGTGATGGAATCGAGGATGAGGACGATGTCCTGTCCCATTTCCGCGACGCGGCGCGCGCGTTCGAGTGTGATCTCGGCGACCTGGACGTGGCGTTCGGCCCGGTGGTCGAAGCTCGAGGCGGCGACTTCGCCCAGACCCGTCGCCTCCATCTCCGTCACTTCCTCCGGGCGCTCGTCGACGAGAAGGATAAGGATTCTGGCGTCCGGATGATTCTTCGAGATTCCCTCGGCGATCGCCTGAAGGACCATGGTTTTGCCGGCCTTTGCCGGCGCGACGATGAGGGATCTCTGGCCCATCCCCATGGGACAAATGAGATCGATGATCCGGTTCGTGTAGTCGGGTTGCCCGCGGCGTTCGAGTCCGCATTCCAGCCGGAGCCGCCGGTCGGGGTGGATCGCGCTCAGGCGGTCGAACTGCCTGCGCCGCCCGAGCTGGTCCGGAGGGTGCCCGTTCACGGTATGGAGATACCGGAGCGGAGGGCTCTTTCCCGGACGGGGGGGACGGCCGGCCTGGCCGCAGATTTCGTCTCCTGTCCGCAGGTCGTAGCGGGAGACGATCTTCGGGCTCACGTAGATGTCGGCGTCGCTCGGCGTGTACCCGGCGTGCTGGCGCCGTATGAAGCCCGTGCCGTTGCCGAGCCGCTCGATAAGCCCGAGATAGCCGTCCTTCGGACCTTCCGGGACTTCGGCGACCGCGGCCTGCTGGGCGCCACCCTGCTGGGCACCGCCCTGCTGGCGCGGCCCCTTCCCTCCCCGGCTGCGGCGTCCGCGCGAACGACGGCGGCGATTCCGCCCCTTGCCGCCGGGTTTGCCCTTGCCGCCGGGTTGGCCTCTGCCCCCGCGCGCGGGACCGCCACGGGGCTGCGATGTGTCGTTGGTCAATGCACCAGCTCTTTGCTGTACTCTCCGCGAAGCCGGACGGGATTCACGACTTCGAAGCTCTCCTGGGCCGGATCGACCGCACCGGGAAACGGGGGGTTGTCGGCCGGAGTACAGATCTCGCGCCTGCGGAAAGGCCTGGCCGGCGCGACGGTTTTGGCGACCTCGAACGGGGATCTCCCGGAATCGCCTGAATGCGCAATGTGGGACTCCCCCGGGGATCGCGCCAGTTTCCGCCATCTTCCGGGCGCGGACCATCGTGGCCGGGGAATCGAGATCCTGTATATTCCGCGTCCCTCGGCAGCGGGAACCGGCAAGCCGGGGGACGTGCCTCCGACCTGATCTCACCACGGCGGATCGTCACGAAAACACCACCACGGAAGAAATCTGGAGCGAAATAGAATGATGAATCGACCGACGATAGTGACTCTGAGCGCAGTCGCCCTCCTCGGATGCGGCGGTGGCGGCGGCGAGACCGACCAGGCCTCTCCGGCCCCGGCCCCCGCCCCCGCTCCCGCCGCGGAGATGGCCGCGCCTTCAGGCACCATGGCCGCCGAATGGATCTCGGTGGATGACGGCGCCCGTTCCGTCACGATCCAGCTCATCGCGGGCGAGACGGACGTGAACAACCGGTGGAACTTCAACGGCTACGCGAACGGCGAAGCCACGGTCGTCGTGCCCGTCGGCTATAGCGTCACGATCAACTTCGAGAACCGGGACCCGGTGAACGCGCACAGCGTCGGCGTCCTCGAGAAGGCGGCGAGCTACCCCGCGGTCTTCGATGACGCCACGCCCGTGTTCGATGGCGCGATCACCTCGAACGCGACATCGATGACGGAGTCTACGGCCCCGGGAGGCGGCACCGAGAGCATCACGTTCACGGCGTCGGCGGCCGGCGAGTATGCGCTCGTCTGCCCGGTCCCGGCCCACGCGGTGACGGGGATGTGGATCGGATTCGACGTCTCGGACTCGGGCGACTCCGGCCTGCGCAGCTAGCGGAGGGGGGGCGAGCCCGCGCATGGAAGCGATGCGGAAGGCGCTGCTGTGGGCTTCCACGAACCCGTGGCTGTCGCGGCGCCTCCCCGAACGCCGCTTCGTCACGCGGGCGGTCCGCAAGTTCATGCCGGGCGAAACCCTGGAAGACGCGCTCGGCGAAGCCGGCCGGCTTCGCGTGGAAGGCATTCCCACCCTGGTCACGACGCTGGGCGAGAATGTCGAGTCGGCGGAGGAAACCCGCGAAGCCGTCGCCGAATACGTGCGAGCGATGGACATGGCGGAGGAGATGGGGCTCGATCTGGAGGTTTCGATCAAGCCCACCCACCTCGGACTCGACCAGGAGCCGGCGCTGGCGGCCGAGAACGTGGGAGAGCTTGCGGCGCGCGCCGAGGGCCGCGGCACGCTGTGGATCGATATGGAGGGGTCGTACTACCTCGAGCCGACCCTCGCTCTCTACCGCGCGGTCCGGCGTCGGCACGTGAACGTCGGACTCTGCATCCAGTCCTACCTGAGACGGACCGCGAGCGACCTCGAATCGCTCATGGAATTCGGTCCGCGAATCCGCCTCGTAAAGGGGGCGTACGCGGAACCCGCCGAGATCGCCTTCCCGGACAAGCGGGAGGTGGACGGGAACTACCTGGCCCTCGCACGGCGCCTCATGGACCACCTCGGCGACGGTGGGGACGGTTTCCTCGGGCTCGGGACGCACGACCCCGCCATGATCGGACCGCTCTCCCGGTACGCGGAGGCGGCGGGTCTCGACGGAACCCGGTTCGAGATCGAAATGCTGTACGGAATCGGGCGCCGCGAGCAGCGCCGGCTGGTGCGTGACGGTGTACCGCTGCGGGTGCTGATCAGCTACGGACGGGCGTGGTTCCCCTGGTACATGCGCCGCCTCGCCGAACGGCCCGCGAACGTCTGGTTCGTCGCCCGCAGCATGTTCCGCTAGTGTCGTGTCCCGCAAATACGCGAGCTACCGCGCGTGCCGAGGCGCCGGCTTCCGCAAGGAGCGAGGTCATGGACGGAAAGCCTGAAGCCCCCGCGCTCTTCGCGCCGGAGACCCTCGCGGGCCGCACGGCGCTCATCACGGGGGGCGGGAGCGGCATCGGGTACGGGATCGCGGAATGCCTCGCCCGAGCCGGCGCCGGCGTGGCGGTGTTCAGCCGCAACGAGGAGCGGGTCACCCTCGCGGCGGAGCGCCTGGCCGCCGCCCACGACGTGCGCACGGTCGCAACGGTCGGCGACGTGCGCCAGCCCGAAGCGCTGGAGCGCGCGGTGGAGGAGACGAGGGATGCCCTGGGATCCATCGACATCCTGGTCAACAACGCGGCGGGCAACTTCTACGCGCCGACGGCCGACCTCTCACCGAACGGCTGGCGCGCCGTGGTGGAGATCGACCTGTTCGGCACCTTCCACGCCTGTCGCGCCGTCTACCCGGTCATGGCCGAGCAGGGGTACGGCCGCATCGTCTCCATCTCGATGACGCTGTACTACCGGGGCTGGCCGCTCATGGCACATGCGACGGCGGCCAAGGCGGGGGTCGACGCGCTCACCCGCACACTCGCCATTGAGTGGGCTCGCGACGGGATCAACGTGAACGCCGTCGCGCCGGGTCCGATCCCGACGGAGGGCGTGAGAAAGGCGTTCGAAGCCCCCCCGAGCGAGGAAGTCGACCTGTTCGGCGTGCGCGCCGGTGCCGATTTCGCCGAGCGCTTCATCCCGGCCGGACGGCTCGGGCACACGCACGACATTGGGCAGATGGTGACATACCTGTGCACCCCCGGCGGGGACTGGATTACGGGCGCCGTGTTCGTCGTCGACGGTGGAGAGTCGCTCGTGAGCCCACGCACGATCCCCGCCGCACGCTCCGGGAGCTGACGCGCCGACCTCAGACCGGGACCGTCTCCAGCAGGCTGGACGACTCGGCCGGCGCTTCGGCCCTCAGGCGCCCCGCCCGTGCCCGCAGGCGCGCGGAAAAGCGATCGCCGCGGGCGGCCTCGCCGACGAGCTCCACCCGGAGGTAGTCGCCGGTCACGCCGGCGACGCGGTCGTCCCGACCCTCCACGACGATGTCGGCCGTCGTGCCGATGCGAGTTTCGGCGTAGGCCCGTCTCTTGCGGTCGGCAAGGTCCCGGAGTGTCCGCGAGCGCGCCGCCGCGACATCCCCCGGTACCCGGTCCGGGAGGCTTGCGGCGACGGTTCCGTCCCGCACCGAGTACGGGAAGACGTGCAGGTAGGTGTACGGCAACTCCTCCACAAGCATCCTCGTCTCCTCGAATTCCTCCTCTCCCTCTCCCGGGAACCCGACGATGATGTCCGCGCCGAGACCGAACGCACCGGAGCCTGTCGCGCTCAGGCGCTCGGCGATCTCCAGCACCCGCACGCGATACCCTTCACGCGTGTGCCAGCGGCGCATGAGGCGCAGCACGCGGTCGGAGCCGCTCTGCAGCGGCACGTGCAGGTGGGGCGCCAGGCGTCCGTCCGACGCCGCGAGGAGATCCACGAGCCGATCATCGATCTCCGTCGCCTCGATGGAGGAGAGGCGGATGCGGGCGGGGACCTCCTCCAGCAGCCGCTCGCACAGGGCGGCCAGACTGGCGGGGGCGCGGGAGCCCTCTTCCGGACGGGAGTCGGCACCGAGGTCCCTTCCGTAGTGCCCGATGTGGATCCCCGTGAGGACCAGCTCCGGATGCATGCGGGCGAGGACGCCGGCCTCCGCGACCACCTCGTCCTCGGGGCGCGAGACCGAGGCGCCACGCGCGATGCGGGTGGCGCAGAACGAGCATTTTCGGTCGCATCCATCCTGTATCTTGAGCCAGGCCCGGGTGCCGCGCGCATTGCGCTTCAGGGGGGTGAACGAAGCACCCTCGCCAGCCTCCGTGACCGAAGCCGCCGTAGCGGCGTCTCCCAACTGAGGAACGAATCGCGCGACGGCGGAGGGATCGTGGCCGGGCACGACGCCATCGACCTCGTCCAGCGCGTGATATCGGGCTTCGCGAAAGGAGGTTGAACAACCGGCGACGACGATTCGCAGATCCGGATGCTGCCTGCGCAGGCGCCGCACCAGTTGCCTCGCGTTCGCGTCCGCCTGGTTCGTGACCGTGCACGTGTTGATCACGGCGACTTCCGCTTCTTCGGCGCGGGCAGTCGTGGCGGCTCCGCGGAGCTCCAGCTCCTGACGGATTCGTTCCGTATCGTACTGGTTCGCCTTGCATCCGAAGGTGTGGAACCAGACAGCGGGCTTGTCTCTCAACCGAGGCTTCACACGTTTCCTATGGGGTCTCGTGAGCGGCTTGCGGCAGAAAGATCGCCGCGGCGCGAACGAGGCGCCACGCGTCGCCACCCCATGTGGACGGCGTCAACGATCGCGGGGGGCTTTCGGGTGGACTCCGCTCGGCTCCCGTGTGTATCTTTGCCGGAGCTATTTCGACCGGCCGGAAGCGGGGAGATCCCCCGGATGGCGGCCATGGAGGTATGCAAGATGCAGTGCGTGAAACGGAAGTGGTTTGCGGTCCTCGCCGTTGCGGCCATCGGATTGCCTTTCGCGGCGTGCGGCGACGGCGACGCCACGATGCCGGAACCAATGTTCGACAGCCCGGCGACGGTTCGAGTGGTCAACCGGCTGTTCGGCCCCGTGGTTTTCTTTTTTGCGCGACCGTGCGGTACGTCGGACTGGGGCCAGGATCTCTTCGGCACGGACCACCCCATCGAGGGGACCATACAGCCGGGCGGCCAGAGGGACTTCACGGTCGAGTCGGGATGCTACGACTTCAGGGCGGACCATCTGGAGACGACCGAGCCGGGACCGATCATCATGAAGATGATCTTCAACCAGTCGGCGACACCGGTAACGCCGGTGATCTGGACCCTTGAGGACGATCCCGTAGACCCGACCTGATCGATCGTTCGTTCCGGCAGGGCGTCGCGAGGGGCGTCACGGGGGCCAACCCCGTTGACGCCCCTCTTATTGCCCCGGAAGTTCTCCTTTGCGGATCGATTCAGACACAGATAATCGGCCCTGAGAGGGCGGAGGAACGATGATGAAGCAGCAGCTCGTCCAGGTGGCGGAAGACATGGGGGCCAAGGGCAAGGGCATCCTGGCGGCCGACGAGAGCTCAGGCACGATCAGGAAGCGCTTCGACGGCATCGGCGTCGAGTCGACGGAGGAGAACCGGCGCGACTATCGCGAGTTGCTGTTTCGGACGAGCGACGCGCTTCGTGACTGCGTCTCCGGCGTCATTCTCTTCGACGAGACGCTGCGGCAGGCGGCGGCGGACGGCACGCCTCTGGTGCAGGTCATCTCCGACGCCGGGTCGATCCCGGGCATCAAGATCGACAAGGGAGCGCATCCCCTGGCCGGAGCGCCCGGCGAGAAGGTGACCGAAGGACTGGACGGTCTCCGGGAACGGCTGGCGGAGTACTACGAGCTCGGCGCCCGCTTCACGAAGTGGCGCGCCGTCATCGACATCGGGCGGGGAGGAGACCGCTCGATCCCCAGCGCATACTGCATCGGGGCAAACGCCCACGCGCTCGCGCGCATGGCGGCGCTGAGCCAGGAGCAGGGGCTCGTACCCATCGTGGAGCCGGAGGTGCTGATGGACGGCGACCACGACATCGACCGCTGCTTCGAGGTCACCGAGGCCACGCTCAAGCAGGTCTACATGGCCCTCTTCCACCAGCGGGTGCTCCTGGAGGGTTCCGTTCTCAAGCCCAACATGGTTCTGTCGGGCAAGCTGTGCGCGGACCAGGCGGGGGTCGACGAGGTGGCGGAGAAGACGGTGCGCTGCCTGAAGCGGGCCGTGCCCGCCTCGGTGCCGAGCATCGTCTTCCTTTCCGGGGGGCAGTCGGACATCGAGGCGACGGCCCACCTGAACGCGATGAACGCGGGCCACGACACGCCCTGGAATCTGAGCTTCTCGTACGGGCGGGCGCTGCAGGCGGCGCCGCTCGCGGCCTGGGGCGGCGCGGCCGACAACGGACCCGCGGCCCAGGCGGCGTTCCGGCACCGGGCCCGCATGAACGGGCTTGCCACGCGCGGGCAGTGGTCGACGGAACTGGAGCAGGCCGCCGCCTGACCAGCGCCGACGCCGGGCAGCGTTGCGGTCGGGGGCGCGGCCGCCTGCGTCAGCGACCGCCTACGCCCAGAGGGCCCGCATGGTCCTCGCGAAGCGGGATCGGATCTCCTCCTCGCGGGCAACCTCGCCGCGCTCCACCAGGCGCTTGCCAGCCACGTAGACGGCCTGGATGTCGCGCTCGTCGCCGCTCACGAGCCACGCGTCCATGAGCGTCTCCCAGTCGTGCCCCACCGTGTGCGGGCCCTCGCGGTCGAGGACGACGAAGTCGGCCCGGTAACCCGGTTCGATCCGTCCCAGCCGCATCGGAGTGCCGCCGCCCGGGCCGGGGTCGCCCGCTACGGCCTCGCCGCCACCTTCGGCGAGCCACGGCCAGAGGGCCGACCCGGTGCCCGCTTCCGTGGCCAGTCGGGCCCGCCGTCGATCCCGCAGCCGTTGTCCGTACTCGAGCAGGCGCGCCTCCTCGATCGCGGAGATACGAGTGTTGGCGTCGGACCCGACCGCGGCCGCGCCCCCGGCGAGAAAGTGTTCGCGCACGGGAAAGATCCCGTCCCCCAGGCAGGCTTCGGTGATCGGACAGAGGACGACCCGCGCCCCCACACTCCGGAGCCGGGCGCGTTCGGCCGCGGTGGCGTGCGTCGCGTGCACGAGACTCCAGCGCGGCCCGAGCTCCACCGTATCCGCGAGCAGATCGATCGGCGTACGGCCGGTAGACGCGAGACATTCCTCGACCTCGAGCTCCTGCTCACTGACGTGGATGTGGAGGGGGGCTTCGCAACCAAGCCTCGCGTCGACCCCCGCCACGAGTTCCACGAGGTCGGCCGGGGGCACGGCCCGAAGAGAGTGCGGCGCCACGCCGCGCACCGCCGGGCCGAGGGCCTCGACGGTCGCCAGGAAATCATCCACCGAGTCGTGCGCGAAGCGACGCTGTCCCGCGTGGGCCGGCGCCCCGTCGAAGCCGGCCGTACGGTAGTAGACGGGCAGCAGGCTGATGGGAAGTTCGACCTCCGCCGCGGCCGCCAGTACGGCCTGCGTCGTCTCGGGACCGCGCGCGCGGTCCGGGCCGTGGTGCAGGTAGTGGAATTCGGCGACGTGCGTGAAGCCCGCGCGCAGCATGCGGGCATACCCGTGCCGGGCGACATTGAACAGTTGCTCCGGCGTGATCGAGCCGGCCAGCCGGTACATGGCCCGCCGCCAGCTCCAGAAGGAATCGTCGCCGTGCGCCTCTTCGCCGAAGCCGGCCAAGGCGCACTGGAAGACGTGGGAGTGCCCGTTCGGCATGCCGGGGATCGCGAGCCCGCCCTCGTAAACGGTGCTCCCACTGCCTGCCGCTCGCACCGCCTGGATCGTTCCGTCCGGGGCGATCTCGATCGTCCGTTCCCGCTCGAGGCCCCGCGGGCCCAGAATCGCGCGAAACGTCAGCGTGGAGTTCTTGTTGCTCACGGCTCCGACAATACGTGACGTGGCGATCGCGCGGGTAGTCTGCTCTTCGGAGCGGTTGCCGCAATCCCGGGTGCTCGGACGTTGATATATGAAGGGTTGCTGTACGTGGCAGCGGCTGGCACGCTCTCCGCCGCGTTCCGATGAGCCTGACGTACATGAGGAGGGTCGCATGGGCCGCCTTGTACGAGCTGCAGCGTGCGTCCTCCTCCTTGGCCTCGCGATCCATCCGCCTCCAGTCTCGGCACAGGGCGTGACGACCGCTGGCGTGGCGGGGCGCGTGATCGACGCCGACGGAGCCGCCGTGGCGGGGGCCCGGGTCGAGTTCCGCCACACCGGGACCGGCGCCACCCACACCGTCCTGAGCGACGAACTGGGCCGTTTCAGCCTCGCAAATCTTCGTCCCGGTGGCCCCTACACGCTGGAGGTCACGCGTATCGGACTGAGTCCCGTGACGCGCGAGGGCCTGACGCTGAGCGCCGGCCAGAGGCTGCGGCTCGACGTCGAACTCTCCGAGACCGCGGTCCCCCTCCCCGAACTTTCCGTCCGCGTCGAGACTGACCCCGAGTTCGACCCATCGCGCATGGGTACGACGACGGTCGTCAACCGGAGTTCCCTGGAGGCCCTCCCCACGATCTCGAGAGACTTCACGGAGTTCGCCCGGCTCTCCCCGCTCGTCGCGATGGACGAGATGGGAACCTCCGTGGCCGGGTCGAACATCCGGTTCAACAACATCCAGGTGGACGGCGCCCTCAATCAGGACGTCTTCGGCCTGTCGCCCAACGGGGTCGCCGGAGGCCAGGCGCGGGGGCGCGTCATTCCTCTCGCGGCCATCGAGGAACTGCAGGTACTCACCGCCCCCTACGATGTGCGCCAGTCCGGCTTCACCGGCGGCGTGCTGAATGCGGTGACGCGGACGGGGTCGAACGAACTCCGCGGATCCGCCTTCGGCTTCTTCCGTAACGACGCGCTGGTGGGCGACGCGGTGATCGGCGGCCGCGCCAGGGAGCCGGGGCAGCTGGAGAACGTGTTCGCGGGCTTCGACATCGGCGGACCCATCGTGCGCGACCGGCTGCACTTCTTCGTTGCGGGCGAG
Source organism: uncultured Gemmatimonadota bacterium (assembly GCA_964509895.1). Classification (GTDB taxonomy): domain Bacteria; phylum Gemmatimonadota; class Gemmatimonadetes; order Palauibacterales; family Palauibacteraceae; genus Palauibacter. The sequence goes on along the minus strand of CAZDZJ010000069.1, from coordinate 55,941 downwards.
ATGGAACGGCGGGAGCGGCCGCCGGATGGCTTCACCGTGGGTGTCGACGAGATCGTCCGGACGAAGCTCGCGCCGGACTCGGTGGCCCGCGTGTCGAAGCTCCTCGCGGGATACGGGGCGGACGCCGGCGAGGCGGGGCTGTACACGCTCGAGAACGACCTGCTGTACGTCTTCGCCCGCATCGACGCCCGGCTCGATGAAGCCAACTCGCTCATGCTGCGGTACAACCACGCGTATGCGGCGGACGACCCCGCGGCCAATCGGCTCCCCGGCGATGCGTACGAGCTGTCTTCGACCGGAAGGGAAATCGATTCGAGCAACCATTCCGTCGGGGCGCAGTGGCTCTCGAACATCGGCCCCCGCCTGTCGAACGACCTGATGTTCAACCTGCAGTTCCTCCGCGACCGCGAGACGGCCAACTCGCTCTACCCCCGCGTCGAAGTCGTTCTCGAAGGGGGTGTGCCCGGGGCGGGCTTCCGCCGGGAGCTGCGGGCGGGATCCAACTATTCCGGACCGGACGGCGAACTCGACCAGGACATCCTGCAGATCACGAACGCCCTCACGCTCTCGCTCGGGGACCACCACATCACCCTCGGCGGAGGGGTCGAGCGATTCTCCATTCGGCGCCGGTACCTGCCGGGCAGCCTCGGGAGCTATTTCTTTCGCTCGGCGGACGACCTGGAGGCGAACGCCCCCTACGAGTACGTGGTCCACGTGCCCGTCTGGCCGGACGCCGAGACGACGAGATTCGACGTCCACCAGTTCTCCGCTTTCCTGCAGGAGGAAGCCCGCTTCTGGGATCGGCTCAACCTCCGGCTCGGCGTGCGGATGGACGTGCCGATGATGCCGGACGCTCCGGCGTACAACCCGGCCATGGACCGGACCTTCGGCGTGGATACGAGCGAACTTCCGAGCGGCAAGGTGCAGTTCTCGCCGCGGGCCGGTTTCAACCTGGGGCTGGGGGCGAACCGGGGCACGCAGATTCGTGGCGGGGCCGGACTGTTCACGGGGCGGCCGCCCTTCGCCTGGCTCGCGAACGCCTATCAGAACACGGGGCTTTCCTCGGTGTTCATCACGTGCCGGCGCCGGAACGTGGGGGTCCCCGACCCGGAGATCGTGCCGACCTTCGATCCGACCGCGCCGGCTCCGACGACCTGCGCGGACGGGTCCGGCGGGACGTCCGGCATCCCGAACGTGACCGTCTTCGACGACAGCTTCCGCTTTCCCCGCGACTTCAAGGCGTCGGTCGCGATCGACCAGCGCCTGCCGGCGGGGTTCGTCCTCTCGCTCGAGGGGATCTACACACGGGCCGTGAACCAGATCGCGTTCGAGGATCTCAACATAGGCTTTCCCGTCGCGGCGGGCGGGCGCACGCCGGAGAACGGATTCTCGTATGGGTTCGGGTACGGGACGCGGCAGGCGTTCGGCGACCCGGGCCTCGGCAACGAGACGCAGGACCCGCCGCCGGGCAGTCCCCCCATCGTACGTCAGCCGATCTTCTTCCCGCGCCGCGTCAGCGGCCTCTTCGGACAGGTCGTCAGCATCGGTGACCGGGCGCAGAACTTCTCCTACGCCCTCAGTACACGGCTCCGGAAGCAGTTCGGCGACCGGCTCTCGGTCGACCTCGGCTACGCCTTCAACCGCTCCGCCGACGTGAGGAGTCTCGCCTCGCTCGACGCGATCGCGAACTACGGATTCACGGCGGTCGAGGGCGACCCCAACAACCCGAAGCGCCAGGCCTCGCTCTTCGACCGGCCCCACCGGATCGTGGCGAGCCTGACGGCCGCGCTCCCGGAGGCCGTGGGCGGGGGCCGCCTGTCGCTCCTCTACGTGGGACAGTCCGGCAGACCCTACTCCTACGTGTACGCCGACGACATCAACAGCGACACGTACCCGGGCTTCGGCCGGGCCCTCGACCTTGCGAACGACCTGATCTTCGTGACGGAGGCGGCGTTCGACTTCCCCGGGGGAGGACGTGCCCCCGTCAGCGCCATCCTGTTCGAGCAACTCGTCAAGCAGGAACCCTGTCTCGAGAAGCTCCGGTTGCGGATCATGCACCGGAACTCGTGCCGGACGCCGTGGTCGAACGAAGTGGATTTCCGCTACAGCCAACCTTTCCGGGTCGGCGGCGCGGAGGTCACGCTGAGACTCGACGTTTTGAATGTCCTCAACCTCATGAACCGCGAGTGGGGACATGTCCAGACCGTGAATCCGGTGGTGCAGCTGCTGAACGTGAAGGATCGCGTGCCGGATCCCCTCCTGGGCAGCACGCTGCGCGCGCAGTACCAGGGGCCGCTGCAGACGGGCGACACGGGGGGAGTCCAGGCCGCGGTTCCCTACGTGCCGCAACTCGGCACCTCGCAGTGGCGGGCCCAGTTCGGGATCGGCATCCGCTTCAGGTAGAGGCGGCCGGCGGGCGGTACCGCGGCTGGACCCACAACACTGAATCGGTACGCACTGTTCTCTCCGGACAGGGAGGTGGGAGACCATGAGCGACGTACCTGTGAGCCGTATCGCGGGCTTCGCGCTGACCGCTGTCCTTCTCGCGGCCGTGACCGGACCGACGTCCGCTCATGCCCAGGGGATCACGACAGCCGGCGTCGCGGGGATCGTTGTCGATGCCGTCGGCGCGCCCGTGTCCGGCGTCCGCATCGAGTTCCGTCACACTCTCACGGGGGCGATCCATACAGCGGTCAGTGACGCCGGCGGTCGCTTCGGTCTCGCCAATCTGCGGCCCGGCGGGCCCTACACGCTCGAAGCTTCGCGCATCGGGCTGCAGACGGTGACCCGGGAGGACCTCACACTCAGTGCCGGCCAACGGCTGAGACTCGAGATCGCACTCTCCGAGGAAGCCGTGCCCCTCCCCGAACTGTCCATCCGCGTCGAGACGGACCCCGAGTTCGACCCCACGCGGATGGGCTCGACGAGGGTCGTCAACCGGGAGGTGATCGAGGCCCTGCCCACGATATCCCGGGATTTCACGGGGTTCGCCCGACTCTCGCCGCTGGTGGCGATCGACGAGATGGGCACCTCGGTGGCGGGGTCCAACATCCGCTTCAACAACATCCAGGTCGACGGGGCCCTCAACCAGGACGTCTTCGGCCTGTCCCCGACCGGCGTGGCCGGGGGGCAGGCGAGCGGGCGCGTGATTCCGCTCTCGGCGATCGAGGAACTCCAGGTGCTCACGGCGCCGTACGACGTCCGCCAGTCGGGGTTTACCGGCGGCGTCCTCAACGCCGTGACCCGGACGGGGTCCAACGAGTTCGGCGGATCCGCTTTCGGTTTCTTCCGCAACGACGCGCTGGTCGGCGACGCGCTGATCGGCGGCCACCTGCGGGAGCCGGGTGAGCTGGACAACGTGTTCGCGGGCTTCGATGCCGGCGGCCCCATCGTGCGCGACCGGCTGCACTTCTTCGTCGCCGGGGAGTTCGAGGGCCGCGAGCGGCCGCCCGATGGGTTCACGGTGGGCGTCGACGACATCGTGCGGACGAAGCTCGATCCCGACTCCATTGCGCGCGTATCGAAGCTTCTCGGGGGCTACGGCGCGGATGCCGGCGAAGCGGGCCTGTACACGCTGGAAAACAATCTGGCGAACGTGTTCGCACGCTTCGACGCGCGTCCCGACGCCAACAACTCCCTCATGCTGCGCTACAACTTCGCCTACGCGGCGGACGATCCCGCGACCAACCGCCTGCCGGGCGACGTGTACGAGATGTCGTCCACCGGCACGCGAATCGAGTCGCGCAACCAGTCGGTCGGCGCGCAATGGCTGTCCACGCCGAGCCCCACGCTGTCGAACGACCTCATGGTGAACGTGCAGTTCCTGCGCGACCGGGAGACGGCGAACGCGCTCTTCCCGCGCGTCGAGGTCCGGCTCCAGGGGGGCGTCCCCGGGGCCGGGTTCCGGAGGGAAGTGCGGGCGGGTTCGAACTATTCGGGGCCGGACGGCGAACTCGACCAGAACATCCTGCAGATCTCGAACGCGCTGACGCTGGCTCTCGGGAACCACCACATCACCGTGGGCGGCGGGTTCGAACGGTTTTCGATCCGGCGCGAGTATCTGCCCGGAAGCCTCGGTAGCTACTACTTCAACTCGGCCGACGATCTGCAGGCGAACACGCCGAGCGAGTATGTGATCCACGTCCCCCTCGCGGAGGATGCGGGCACCGCGCGGTTTTCCGTGAACCAGCTCTCGGCCTTCGTCCAGGAGGAGGCGCGGATCGGCGACCGGTTGAACGTGCGGCTCGGCGTGCGCATGGACGTGCCTCTGATGCCGGACGCGCCGGCCCACAATCCGGCGGTGGAGAGTTCGTTCGGCCTCGATACGAGCGAGCTGCCGAGCGGGACCGTCATGTTCTCGCCGCGGGCCGGTTTCAACCTGGGTCTCGGCGCGGACCGCGGCACGCAGATCCGGGGCGGGGCGGGCCTGTTCACCGGCCGGCCGCCGTTCGCGTGGCTGGCGAACGCGTATCAGAACACGGGCCTCTCCTCCGTCTTCCTGACGTGCCGGCGGCGGAATCTCGGGGTTCCCGACCCGGAGATCGTGCCGATCTTCGACCCTCGGGCCCCATCCCCGACGGCGTGCGCCGATGGATCGGGGGGCGACTTCGGCGTTCCCACCGTGACGGCCTTCGACCCCGACTTCCGGTTCCCCCGCGACTTCAAGGCCTCGTTCGGGATCGACCAGCGCCTGCCGGCGGGACTCGTGTTGTCGCTCGAGGGGATCTACACGCGCGCCGTGAACCAGATCGCGTTCGAGGACCTGAACATCGGACCCGCCATCCCCGAGAGTGAACGAACGGAGGAGAACGGATTCACGTACGGATTCGGGTACGGGACCCGCCAGGTGTTCGGCGACCCGGGGGCCGGCAGCGAGTTCGTCGACCCGCCCCCCGGAGAGCCGCCGGACGCCCGGGAGCCGATCTTCATTCCGCGGCGTGTGGACGAGGCGTTCGCGCAGGTCATCAGGATCGGCGATCGGGCGCGGAACTTCTCATATGCCGTGAGCGCCCGGCTGCGCAAGCAGTTCGGGGACCGGCTGTCGGTGGATGTCGGATACGCATACAACCGCTCTTCGGATGTGCAGAGCCTCGCCTCGCTCGATGCGATCGCGAACTACGGCTTCACGGCGGTCTCGGGCGATCCGAACGACCCGCTGCGCCAGGCGTCGCTCTTCGACCGGCCGCATCGGCTCGTGGCGAGCGCGACGGCCGCCCTGCCCCGGCTGCTGGGGGGCGGAAGGCTGTCGCTGCTCTACGTAGGGCAGTCCGGCAGGCCGTACTCCTACGTGTACGCCGACGACATCAACGGCGACACGTATCCCGGCTTCGGCCGGGCTCTCGACCTCGCCAACGACCTGATCTACGTGACGGCGGGCGGGTTCGACTTCCCCGGGGGAGGGCAGGCGCCGATCAGCGGACTCCTGTTCGAGCAGCTCATGTTGCAGGCACCCTGCCTCCTGGAGAACCGGCGGCGGATCCTGAACCGGAACGCGTGCCGGACGCCGTGGTCGAACGAGCTGGATTTCCGGTTCAGCCAGCCGTTGGAACTGGGCGGGGCGGAAGTGGCGCTGACGCTCGACGTACTCAACGTCCTGAACCTGGTCGACAGCGCGTGGGGGCATGTCCAGACCGTGAACCCGATCGTGAAGCTGCTCAGCGTCGAAGACCGCATCGAAGACGACTTCGACCTGGCCAACATGACGCCAGAACCGGACGACCCGCTCCGCGCGCGCTACGCGGGTCCTCTCCAGTTCGGAGACACCGGCGGGGTCCGCGCCGCGGTTCCCTACCTGCCGCAGATCGGGGCCTCCCAGTGGCAGGCCCAGTTCGGGGTCGCGATCCGCTTCCGCTAGTGTCTGGCGGGCGACCTCACCGAACCACGCGTAGGCGCACCACGTACTCGAGATCGAGGGAGCCCCGCGTTACGGCCGTGATCGTGCCGGCCCCGAACACCGGGAACGGACGCGGTTCGATGGGGACCGGGGGAACAACGACCCCCCGATAGATGCCGTCCGCATCGAAGACATCCCATGCTTCGATTGCGCCTTCGCGGCTGGTAACCCAGATCCAGCCGTCGGCGCCCACGTTCACGTCCTCCAGGACGATCTTGTGTTTGGGGAGCCGGCGCTCGTCGAGTCCCGTGGCGGCGGCGAGGCTGTCGCGCTCTCGACCCTCCAGTCTGGGTGCGGGCCGCAGGAGTCGCACGGTGCGGAGGGTGTCTCCGGCATAGGTGACCTCGTGCAGGTCGAACGCCCCCTCGTGCGCGAGCCAGACATCCCCATCGCGGTCCACGGTGAACTCCGTGCCGGGGGAATGCGGAATGGGCGATTGTGCCTGGAACCTCGCATTTCCGGCTGTATACGTTCGGGAGTAGAACTCGACGCTGCCCTCAGGTATCGGAAAGGCGCCCTCTGCCGTGAGTTCCGGACCCGCGCCGTACCTGTCGATTCTGCGTTCGGCGTGATTGTACACGTGCAGGTTCCCTCGCACGTCCGACCACAGGGGCCAGGGGAGGCTGGCCGCGCGCGAGGCGCCGAGTCGGTGCGTCGCCAGAACGTTCCCGACGGAATCGGAGACCGTGAGCCGATTGTGGAGCGCGTCCATGCTCCAGAGGAGACCCGGTTCCTGCCAGACGATGCCCGCGAGCATGGCGAACTCCCCCGGTCCTTCACCGGCCCCGCCGAACACCCGAAGGCATTCCCCTTCCGGCGAAAACACCCGAATGTCGTCGGCCTGGGCGTCGGCCACGTAGATGCGTCCCGCATTGTCTACGGTAAGGGAAAACACGTCGCCGAAGGCGGAACACGGCTCGTCGAGGGATCCGATACGGAGCTCTTCCACGAGCGATGGGGCCAGGCCGGGCGCCAGGGCGGGAGGGTCGGAATTGGAAATGACGATTCGCCCGTCGCGCAGCGTGTCGACCTGGACCTCCCCGGCGGTCTCCTGGGCCGAAGTGCCGGAGGCTGCCAGAGTCATGGCAATGATGAGAAACCCGGATGAGGCAACCGATCCTGCTCTCTGCACCTGCGCCTCCAGGCCAGTGGTTTCGCTTGCGGTCGAGCGTTCTCTGGGAATCGGGCGCTGATGGCCCGGAACCGTGCGCAATCTCGTCCTTGCTGTCGCGCGATGTGACAGTTACGCAAGACCCGCGGTTGTCCTACCTTCACCGCCTCCGAAACGCCGGGCAGCCCGTCGCGGCGCGGCCATCACCATCAGGAGCCTTATCATGCGATCCCCACGATCACGTTTCGCTCTCCCGGGCGCCATCGCAGTGCTTCTTGTCACGGGACAGCCGGGTCCAGCGGCCGCGCAGACCCATGCGGGCGGCCCGCGTGAGCCCGCCGCGGCGCCGCTGATCGGCTTCGGCGCGGCGGCCGCCGTCTCCGGCGATGAGATCTTCGTTTCGCGGCCGGGGGAGTTCGCGGCATTCCCGATGCCCGGGTCGGAAGCCGGCAGCGTCCACGTATTCCGGCGCGGCGCGGACGGTTGGGCGGAGGTCGCCGCCATATCGGCGCCGAGCGGATCGTACGGGGACGGTTTCGGGGAGGCGCTGGCCGTCGGGGGCGATGTGCTCGTGGTGGGCGCGCCGAAGGAAAACGAGGGTCGCGGCGCTGCGTACGTCTTCGTCCGCGAAGGGAACACCTGGAGCCTCTGGGAGAAGCTGCAGGCGCCGGACGCCGCGCCGGGGGACGCTTTCGGTTCGTCGGTCGCCATCGGCGGAGGCGCGCAGTTCGGCGTGGTCGGGGCCCCGGGACGCGGGGCGAGCGGCTCCGTCTTCGCGTATGTGCAATCCGACATGGGCCTGACGTCGGTCGAACTCACCGGCTCGGACGCGCCGGCCGACGCCCGTTTCGGGGCGGCTGTGAGCATCGAGGGCGATCTGGCGCTCGTGGGCGCCCCGGGGCCCTTCGCGCTCAGCCAGTTCGCCGCGCCGTCCCCGCCGCAGGCCGGGACCGGTTACGTGTTCCGCCGAACCGGGGCCACATGGGCTGAGGTCACGCGTCTGACGCCGGCCGGCGGCATGGTGGCCGGGCTGTCCGCCGTGCTCCTGGACGGAGAGGCGTACCTCGGATCCCCCCTCGGCAACCAGGCGCAGGGTGCCGTCTTCCGTTTCGCGGCCGACGACGGCGGGGCGTGGTCCCAGACCGGCACGATCGGGGCCGCCTCGCCCGCCCCGGCGGCCTTCTTCGGCTACTCCCTCGCCGCCGCGGCCGGCGGGCTCGTGGTGGGCGCACCCGGCACCGGCGCCTTCTCCGGCGCGGCGCACGTCCTCCACGCGGGTGACGACGGCGAGTGGACCGAGGAGGCGGTGCTGGAGGCCGAGACCCGCGGCCTCATGGGCTTCATGGGGAACTCCGTGGCGGGCGGCGACGGCTTCGCCGTGGTCGGGGCCCCCGGATCCGAGTTCTTCGAGGGGATCGGCTTCGTATTCGAACGCGAAGCGGGCGGGACGTGGAGCGCGGCCGCCCCCATTCACGAATCCGCGTCGGGTCTGGCCGCGGTCACCGGCGACGAGCTGCCGTGCTCCGACGACGGCATGGTGGCGGGATTCGACTGCTCCGAGGTGGACCTCGTCTCCTTCCTCCCCGCACGCGAAGTCGGAGGCGCGCGCGGGATCATGGTCAGCGACATCTGGGGCTGGGTGGATCCGCAAACGGGCCGCGAGTACGCCATCCTGGGGCGCTTCGACGGCACCTCGTTCATCGACGTGACCGACGCCGGGAATCCCGTCTATCTCGGGAACCTCCCCCTCACCGAGGGCGCGACCGCGAACCTGTGGCGGGACATGAAGGTCTACGCCGACCACACGTTCATCGTGGCGGACAACGCGGGCGAGCACGGCATGCAGGTGTTCGATCTGACCCGTCTGCGGGACGTGGCCAACCCTCCGGCAGAGTTCAATGAGGACGCGCTCTACGACGAGTTCGCCTCCGCCCACAACATCGTGATCAACGAGCAGTCGGGCTTCGCCTACGTGGTGGGCGGGAGCGGGGGCGGCGAGACGTGCGGAGGTGCCCTCCACATGGTGGACATCCGCGATCCGCTGAACCCGACCTTCGCGGGCTGTTTCGCGGACCCGGAGACGGGGAACGCCGGGTCGGGCGGCTACACCCACGACGCGCAGTGCGTCATCTACGAGGGCCCGGACGAGGACCATGCGGGCCGGGAGGTGTGCTTCAACGCGAGCGCGACGAAGCTCGGCATCGCAGATGTGACCGACAAGGAGAACCCGGCGCCGATCTCGAACGCCGCCTACCCGAACGTGGCGTACTCCCACCAGGGGTGGCTCTCGGAGGACCAGCGCTACTTCTACCTGAACGACGAACTCGACGAACTGTCGGGCGGGACCACCGGGACCCGGACGCTCGTGTGGGACGTCGCGGACCTGGACGATCCGGTGCTCGTACGCGAGTTCGTGCAGGACAACGCGGCGTCGGACCACAACCTCTACATCCGCGGCGACCTCATGTACCAGTCGAACTACGTGAGCGGCCTGCGGATCTTCGACATCTCCGATCCGGAGAACCCCGTGCCGGCCGGCTTCTTCGACACGGTGCCGGGGAGCCCCGACACTCCGGGGTTCGCGGGATCCTGGAGCAACTACCCGTTCTTCCCCTCCGGAAACATCATCGTGTCGAGTATGAGGGAAGGACTGTTCGTGCTCAGGAAGCGGGAGACGCAACTCGTGCCGTAGGGCGCCATGACACTCTTGCCTCGGCATTCGGCCGCTCCTGGAGGCTGCGGCTCATGACAGAGTCTCCACCAGGTTCGCGTCAATGATCCTGCGGTCGTGCGTCAGCAGTGTAGCGCCGAACACTCGGGCTGTGGCAACCAGGATGCGGTCCGCGGGATCCCGGTGGAAGGAGTCGGGGAGGACGGCCAGTTCTGCCGCGATGGCCGGCGAGATCCCCTGCCGCCTGACCAGGGGCGGGGCGACCGCTTTGTCCAACCACTCTCGCAACGGGACGGCCAGTTGGATGCGGCCCATATCGTAGAGGGTGGAGATCTCCCACAGAGAGATGTCCGACACGAGCAAGGGAGAATCCGCGCTCGCAGACTCAACGACCTCCCGCTGCTTCGGCGAAAGTCGCGAGACGTCGTTCAACCACCAGATCAGAATGTGAGTGTCAAACAGTGCCGTCATCGCCGAGACTCTCCCAGTGGTGCTCGGGAACGGCGGGTCCCACGATGTCGCCTACGACGGTCACTGTGCCCTTCAGTTCCCCCTGCGGGTACTCGGCCCGGGCGTGGCTTGGCGGCCAGAGTTCCGCTACTGCCCGCCCACGCTTGAGGATGACGACGCGCTCCCCGGTCTCGCAGACGCGATCGAGGATGGCGAGGCAGCGCGCTTTGAAATCGGATGCGTTGATCGTTTCCATATGACCAGTATTGATGACCGGTCCTATGAGTGTCAAGCGACCTCGTCGGTTCTGGCGATGTCTCAGCGCCGTCGTGCGTCCAACGGATTAGCGGGTGACGCGGCGGAAGGCGAGGGCGGCGAGGAGGCCGATGGCGCCGAAGCCCGCCACGACGGCGAACACGTGCTGGTGTCCGGGGAGGCCCGGTGAGTTGTCGAGCAGCACGCCCATCAGCGGGCCCATGAACACGTCGGGGGTGAAGCCGAGCACGGACACCAGGCCGGCCGCGCTTCCCGTGAAGGCGAGCGGCACGTCGGCCTCCGCCAGGAGCGCGAAGTAGACGCCGCGCAACGCGTAGATGCCCACGCTGGCGGTCACGATCGTGGCGATCAGCATCCAGGCCGGGCCGGGCACGAGGACGCCGGAGGCGATCAGCAGGCAGCCGCCGATGAGGATCACGAAGCCCCACGCGATGACGCGGGAGGCGTCGATGCGGTCGCCGAGGAAGCCGGCCGCGATGGCCGCCGCGGCGCGGATCCAGAAGGCGAGCGTGCCGATCCCGGAGGCCTGGAGATCGTCGAACCCGAGCGCGTCCCGCGACAGGAGCGAGAAGTCGTCCGTGGCCTTGTACCCCGTGTAGGCGCAGATGACGATGATCGCCTGCAGCCACACGGCCGGCATCCGGCAGGCGGCCCGGACCCCCTTCAGCGACAGCCTGGGCCGGCCGCTCGTGTCCGCCCCCGGCGTGCTGTCGGGCACGACGAACCACACGAAGACCGCGCTGGCGAGCGTGATCCCCGTAAACACCCAGATGACCCCGCGGAAGGCGGCGGCCCGTTCCTCCGGTGTCGTCGCGGACGCCTCGCCCGGCAGGAGCCAGGCGAAGACCGCCACGGACAGGGTCGCGACGAGCGCGGCCAGCAGACCCCGGCCCCCGTCGAGGAAGCCGTAGGCGCGGCCCTGCGCCGACTGCCCGCCCCATTCCCGCGCGGCCCGGATCATCGCGGCCCAGAAGAGGAGGACGGTCGTCATCCCCCAGAAGGCCCACAGCACGTTCATCGTCCGCGGGGGCGGAAAGCCGGCCAGAACGATCCCGCCGAGTCCGGTCGTGAGCAGCGCGAGGGCCATGAGCCGGCGGGCCGAGTACCGGTCGGCGAGCGGCCCGCCCGCGAAATAGGCCGCCATCGCCACGATCCCGTACAGCGAGAAGGCGGTCCCCAACTCGAGGTTGGTGATCCCGAACGCGTCGAGCAGCGTCGGCCGGAAGACGCGCGCGAGGACGAAGGGGAGGAGGAAGACGCCCTCCCCGGCCGCGATGAGGGCGACGAGGACGAGCCCTCGTCTCACCGGGCGCCCCCGGGGGTGCGGCTCAGTGGGCTCTCCGCGCAATCAGCCGACGGAACGACGGGTCAACGCTCCGGCTGGCGGCGTGGCCAGGGGCGCGCTTCGACGCGGCCCAGCGGTTCGAGACCCCGGGACGGGCGGTACGCCTCCCGGGTCGCGAGGTCGTACTGATCGCCGGGCGCGAGGAAGTAGAACAGGCCCCCGCTGTCGAGCGTGCTCCGGTTGTCGTAGATGACGACGTACGACTCGCCGATGACCTCGAAGCGGTCCCCCTGCACGACGATCGCCGTGTTCTCGTCGATGCCGATCCCGAGGAGTTCGGGCCGGGCTTCGATGATCTCGAGCAGGTCGAACTGGCGGTTCCGATACAGGAGGTGCTGGTCGATCGCCGTGTTCTTCAGGAATCCGAGTCCTTCCTCGTGGCTCCCCATCATGATCGTGTTCGTCGCCGTGTCTCCGCGGGCCAGGTACGACCCCTGGATCGTCGCGCCGGCGGACGAGCCGCCGATCACGCCGCCGCGCTCGAGCAACGCCCACAACTCATCCTCCGTCCGCGTGTCCGCGTAGGAATCGACCAGGCGCCACTGGCGTCCGCCCGTGAACCAGACCCCGGTCGCCTCCCGGATCGCGGCCACGAAGGCTTCGCTGTTCGCCTCGTCCCGGTCGTTCGTGTGGCGGACCGTGAGGTGCGCGACCCCCGCCGCCTGGAAGGGCCGCACCCCCCCGAACGATGGTCCGTAGGACTCGGCCCCGCCCGCGGTGGGGATGACGACGATGCGCGCGTCCGTCCCGCCGGCCAGTTGCACGAAGCGCTCCGCGATCTCGGGGCTCCGCATCGCGCCGCCCACGATGACGAGAGCGCCGTTCGGCGGGCCGACTTCCTGGGCCCCGGCCCGGGCCGGAGCCACCAGGACGGCCCCGCACGCCGTCGCCGCCACGCTCAGGAGTACGCAGACCACGCTCGTTGTTCGCCGCTCTGTTCGCATCATTCGACCCTCTCGCTTCGGTGCACCCGCGGGGCTTCCGGTGGACGATTCCACGGTACGGGGATCGCGCGGGACCGGCGACCCCGAAGCCGACGCCGCTTGTCGCTCGCCGCGGTCCGTTCCACGTTGCGGGACGAACGAATCCCGGCCACCCGGAGATGCCACCCATGCCCACACCGTCCCCTGCCGTCCTCGGTTTCTCCCTCTGTCTGGCCGGTCTGGCCGGAAGCCTGGTCGGCTCTTCGACACCTGACCGGGAGGGGTCGCTTTCCGCGCAAGCCGACGCCCTCGCCGGGGCCTGGGCCGCGAACGAATACGTGCTCGCTGCGGGCGCGCGGCACCCCGTGCGCGGCCGCATCGTATTCACGGACAGCGAGTGGCAGGTCCTTTTCTTCGTCATGGACGGTGAGGAGCCGAAGCGAGGTTCCGGGGAAGGCGGACGCTACACCTTCGACGGTGAGACGCTCACCTTCGAGCACCTCCACCACCTCTCCTACGGCCGGACGATGGCCGGGCTCCCGGCGAGCCCGCTCATGATGACCGCGCGGGATGGGGAGGGGCCGTTCGAACCCACCGGGGTCGAGATCGACGGGGACGCGTTGACCCTGCGCTTCCCCAGCGGGAACTCAATGTCCTTCACCCGCAGTTCCGCGTGCTGCCCATGACCGGCTCCGGCGTGACCGGCGCCCGGGCGGGCGAAGCCGACCGGTACGGCATGATGGACCGGAGGGACTGGCTCCGCCTGGGGGCGGCCGGCGCCGCGGCGCTGGGCCTGCCCGCCTGCGCCGTCTGGAACGGGGACGACCCGTCGCCCGCCGACCTCCCGCCGCTCATTGCGCCGTTGGGCATGGGAGACGCGGACTGGGAGGAGGTCCGCGCGCACTTCCTCGTCGAGCCGGGTACGGCCTACCTGAACAACGCGAGCATCGGGATGCCGCCGCGCCCGGTCGTGGACGCGGTCGCCGCCGGATACCGGGCCATGGCCGAACTCCCGGCCCGCGCGCGGTCCGATCTGAGCGCCCGGATCACGGAACACGTCCTGCCCGGACTCGCCGGCCTGTTTTCGGTGGAGACGGATGAACTCACGCTCACGCGGAACGCGTCGGAGGCGCTCCATCTGCAGAGCGTCGGCGTCGCGCTGAATCCCGGCGACGAAGTCCTGATCACGACCCAGGAGCACCCGGCGGGTCGCCGCCCGTGGGAGTTTCGGCAGGTGCGTGAGGGGATCCGGGTGAGCGAGGTCTTCATCCCCAGTCCGTTGCCCCCGGAGGACGAGATTCTCTCGAGGTTCGAGGATGCGATCACCCCCCGGACGCGCGCGGTGTCCTTCTGCCACGTCACGCGCGGCGGCCACCTCTACCCCGTCCAGGCGATCTGCGGACTGGCGCGGGACCGGGAATTGGTGAGCCTGGTGGACGGCGCGCAGGCCGTGGGCCAGTTCTCCATCGACCTGACCGAGCTTGGGTGCGACGCGTACAGCGTGAGCCTGCACAAGTGGATGCTCGCGCCCGCCGGGACCGGTTTCCTCTTCGTGCGCCGAGATGCCCGCGACCGGATCCGGACGGCCTTCGCGCCGGACGGCACCCCGGAGCAGCCGCAGTTCGGCCCGCCGGGCACCGCGGCGTTCCCGGTGCGCGCGGCGATCGGGACCGCGGTCAACTTCGTCGCGACACTCGGACTCGACGCCGTGGAGGCGCGCTGCCGGTTCCTCTCGGATCACCTGAAGTCGCGCCTCGCGGACACGAGCGGCATCACGCTCCTCAGCGGCGCCCGCGACCAGAGCGCCCCCGGATCGACGATCTTCGAGAAGGAGGATCTCGACGCCGTGGCCGCCGTGGGGGCGTTCGAAGCGAGCATTTCGTCCCACATCGACGAGCATCAGCGCGACGGCCACAACGCGATCCGCGTGTCGACCCACATCTACAACACGGCGGAGCAGGTCGACCGCTTCGTCGACGCCCTGGCCCGCACCACGGGCTGAACGGAGGCACGAATGACAGGTTCGAGACGAACCCCGGGAATCCTCGCCCTCGGCGCCATCTTCCTCATCGGCATCATCGGCGTAGCGGCCACGGCCAGTGCCGAAGCCGCCGAAGCCGGCGCGCCCGCCATCGGGGAAGCCATGGCGTCCGGGGCCGATTCGCAGGCGCAGGACGGCGCCATCTACGAGATCCGCAACTACCACTTCGATCCGGCCCGATACGACGAGTACACCGAGGTCGCGAAGGGGGAGTATATCCGCTACCTGCGCGAGCACCTGGATCTCGTCGGGTTCTGGATCGAATCCGCGGTTCCACCCGAAGTCCGCGGCGCGGAGCAGGACGAGCTGGGCTCCGCGAACGTCACGTGGATCATCCGGTGGGCCTCGAAGGAGGAACGCGACGAGAAGCTTCCGGAAGTTCTCGGCACGCCCGAGTGGCGTGAGATCTTCGCCGAAGTCCCGGGAGGGGGCTCCAGCTACCTGAGAATCGAGTCCCGCTTCATGGCGTCGCTCTACTGACCGGCCGCCGCCCGATACTCCGCCCGGCCTCCCGCCGGCTTCAGCAGCGTTCCCGTCTGAAGTCGGCGGGCCGGCAGGTGAATCCCCACTCCGCCCACAGTCCCCGTCCTTCCGCCTCCGCGGCGGCTTCCGCGGCTTCGATCCGCTCCTCGTAACGGCGGTTGGGGGGGATGATGAACGCGAGCGCGTATCCGCTCGCGACCATGTGTTCGTTCACCATCCGCCCGTCGGGAAGGAAGAGGAAGGCGAGGTCGCGGTCGAAGCTGTCCACGCGGACGACATCGTACTCGACGCCGAGTGCCGTGTGCGTCGGGGCTACGCGCAGCAACTCCTCGCGGGCACGCTCGCCCCAGGGTCGCTGCGCCATTTCCGGGGCATCGATGGACAGCAGCCGGATCTCCCGGCCGTCGGCGCACCGGATCGAATCTCCGTCCGTCACGAAGGAGACGACGCAATCCCCGCTCGCCATGGGGGGAGGCGGGGGAGGCGGTGTCGTCGGGGACTCCGAGCATTGCACGATGGCGAGAGAGGCGACCCCTATCGCCGCCATGGAAGTGCCGCGACGCGCCGAGCGGCCTCGACCGCGGGGGTTCACGGGCCGACCCGGATCGTCCCCACCTCGTCGGTCCCGAGGTGACGGCCGTCGGCGTTCACATACCACCCCCTCGACCGCGGCAGGCGCAGCCCCCCACCCTCGACGAGACCCTCGAAGAGGATGTATTCGCCGTCGTTCGCGCTCTCATCGTGATGGAAGCGGCAACCCACCAGTTGAGCGGTCCCCGGGTCGAAGTAGAAGTACCACGTGTCGCCGCCGATGTCGGGATCGTAGGTGACGCGGACCGCGTGGGCGTCACGGCCCATGAAGGTGGTCTCGATGACCTCGGGATCGAGGTGGGAGCCGTGGTCGGAGATCTTCATCGGCAGGCCCGCCAGGAACCCGTAGTAGCTGCGCCAGAACATCCCGTCCTCGCGATGGAGGCGCAGACGCTCGCGGTCCGCCTCGGGGAGGTCCGCCTGCGGGACCCCTCCCACGGTCGCGGTCCAGCCACCCGCCGTCGTCGCGTACTCCATCTGCGACCCGCGATAGCGGCCCGAGAAGGCGAAGTCGCGCTCGTCCGCGCCGAACTCCAGGTCGACGGCGACCCGCTCCCCTCCCTCGCCATCGGTCCCGACCCACGACATCGAGATCGGCCGGCTTCCCCAGATCCTCTCCGGATCGTGGAAGTCCACCGATCGCGCCACGAGTTCCTGGGCGGGCGTGAGATCGGCTGCGGCCGTCGCGCCGGGCTCTTCGCCGCCCGAAGGACCGGGAGCGCAGGCCGCGATCAACACGAAGAAGGCACCGCAAACGGCGGAGGCCGCGGCACGAAACAGCGGTCGGAACAGCACGTGAGTTTTCATGCTCCGATACTAGCGTCGTGTCACGGAAATGCCACTGGCAGTGCGCGCCGAAAGGCCGCTACATTCGAGCGATTCGCCACTTTTCCACACTCGGAGGACTTCCATGCGGGATAGAGCATCGAACTGGTTCACCACCGCAGCGGCCGCGCTGCTGGTGTCCGTGGCCGCGGCGTGCGCGGGCGACGCGGAGGAGGAGGCCGCGGACGCGTCGGAGGATGCAGGCGAGGCGGCGGCGGCCGAGACGGCGGGCACGCCCGAGGGCGTGATCACGGATCTTCGCGACATCACCTTCGCCGACGAGCTCTCGGTCGATCTCGATGCGATGGAGGAGACCGAGAGCGGCCTCTTCATACAGGTACTGCAGGAGGGGAGCGGTCCGCCGGCGGGCTACGGCGACGAGATGGGTGTGCATTACACCGTGTGGCTCCCGAACGGCAGCAAGGTGGACTCGAGTCACGACCACGACCCGCCCGAGCCGCTCGAAATGATCCTCGGCTCGACCGCCCTGATCGACGGATGGGTGGAAGGGGTCACGGGCATGCGGATGGGCGAGCGCCGCAAGCTCGTCCTGCCGTACGATCTCGCGTACGGGACCGAAGGCCGGCCACCGGCGATCCCCGCCTACTCGCCGCTCGTGTTCGAGGTCGAACTCGCCGAGCACATCCCCACCGGGGAGGGCTGAGCGTGGACCCGGACGGGGTGATCGGAACGGAGCGGTGACCGCGTACGTCCGTTACCTCGCGCCGGGCGCCGCGGACCGCGAAGCCGCCGCGACCGCCGGCGACGGTGGCGCCCGCTGGGGGGTCGTCGAGGACGAGGTCCTGGCGGACGGGATCATCGAGGACAGCATGGTCGAGGCACTGGCGGGGCCTCCCTTCGAAACGGAGGTCCGCACCGGGTGGCGGGCGCCGCTCGCGGAGCTCCACCTCCTCGCACCCGCAACCCCTTCGAAGGTCATCGCGGTAGGTCTGAACTACCGAAGCCATCTCGACAACAGCCCCATCGGCACCCGGCCGGAACCGACGGAACCCGGCCTGTTCGCCAAACTGCCGAGTTCGCTCGTCGGGCCGGACGCCGCGATCGAGATCCCTCCCGACGCGCAGGTCGTCCACGCGGAGGGGGAAGTCGTCGTCGTGATCGGGCGGGCGGCGCGCCACGTCGGTCCGGAAGAGGCGGGGGACCACATCTTCGGCGTGACCGCCGGCAACGACGTGAGCGAGCGCACCTGGCAGCGCGACGACCTGCAATGGCTGAGGGCGAAGGGGAGCGATTCGTTCGGCCCGCTCGGGCCCAGGATCGTGACCGGAACCGCCTGGGAGGATCTGCGCCTCCGCACGCGCCTCAACGGCGAGGTCGTGCAGGACGCGCGCACCTCCGATCTCATCTTCTCCATCCCCGAGATCATTTCATACGCGAGCCGATACTTCACGCTCCTCCCCGGCGACGTGATCTACACGGGCACCCCCGGGAAGACGTCGACCCTCCGGCCCGGCGACCGTGTCGAGGTGGAAGTCGAGGGCGTCGGCGTGCTCGCCAACGACGTGAAGCTCCTACGAGCGACGTGATGTTCGAACTTTTCAAGGACGGGACATGATGAAGCCCCGCACGCGCCTCCTCCGGGTTTTGCCGGCGTTCGCGGCGGCGTTCGCGGCGCCTGCCGGCTCCCCCGCGCTCGCAGCCCAGGAGCCTCCGGATCTCGCAACCCTGTTCGACCTCGGGATGCTTGTAGCCGATACGAACGGCGACAGCGTACCCGATCTCGTCAACGCCGCGCTCGTGCTCGGGGATGACCCGTCCGCGACCGTCCTGGCGGCGGCTGCGGAGGTCGCCGCGCGGCTGGGATTCGAGACGATGGCGATGGACCTGCCGCTGTCCCGGAGCCCGGAGGGCGGTCAGATCGGGATCGCCGTGGGCCGGGCCGGACTCGAGGCCGCGGGTTTGCGGGCGCCGGGCGTCGACCCGGCCTCGCTGGACTCGGGAGAGGGGGCCGTGGCGGTGCACGAGGAAGGCGGACGCACCTGGGTCATCGTCGTCGGAGGGGATGACGCGGGGCTGCACGCCGCGGCACGTCTCTTCGCGGGCGTCCTGCCACACACGCGAACGCTCTCCACCGCGGGGCTTGGCGAGGTACGGGACGACGTGGCCGAAACGCTGGAGTCCGGAGGCGTGACGGGCGCGGGCGTGCGTCTGAGCCAGGCCCGCGTCCGGGCCGGGCGGGCGGGCGTCGGCCGGGTGATCGCGGACATCGATGTCGACGAGGCCGACCTCGGCACCGCCGCGGCACTCCTGCGCCGACTCGCCGAGGGGGAAGAAGCACCCAGCCGGGAGGAGACGGAAGAGACCGAGCCTGAGGAAGGAGACGAATCGGACGACGCGGAGGCTCCCCGAACGCGTCTGGCCTATCCCGGTCTCGAGTCGGTTGAGGCGAGGTTGGCGGGCGGCCCCACGATCCGGATTGCCGGACGGGCGGCGCCGGATCGCCCCGGGCCGATCGCGGGCCGGCCGGGGAGCGGCGGCAAGGACGACATGGACCTCTCCAACCTCTATACGTCCGAGGGGCTGCTGGGCGGAGGCGTGCTGCCGAACCGGGTGGACGCGATGCTCGCGCCCGGCGGGGGGGGCGTGGACGGACTGCCGGAGCTGGCCGGCCGTCTGGGGCTCGAATCGACCGGGCTCACGGTGCCGCTCGTCGAGCCGGCCGCGTCGATCGAAGGGGCCGCCGCCCGGCCCACGCTGGTCCTGGCCGGGGTGGACAACGCCCTGACCGGCCAGCTCGCCGACAGCGCGAAGATCGATCCGGGCTCGCTCGCCCCCGGCGAAGGGCTCATCCAGGTGGTCCCGGCGGCCTTCGGGTCCAAACCGGCCCTCGTCGTCTCCGGCGCGGACGCCGCCGGGGCCGAGCGCGCGCTCGATCAGCTGGCCCGGACCTTCCCGCACCTCGCAGAGCGTGGCGACGACCGCCCCACCGTCGACGACGTCGAGCGCGGCCTGTGGGACGCGCTGTCCGGCCACTCGCCCGTGGGCCAGGCGGCGATCGGCCTCTACAAGCTGGGCCGCATCGCCGACAAGCTCGCGGACCGGCAGATCGCACGCGCGGACGTGCTGTTCTCCGTCGAGAAGGCGGACCCCGGCCTCGAGGCGTACGTACGGACCCGGGCCGCGGAAGCGCTCGGTCTGCCCGATGCCGCCGCGGTCGATGTCAGGGTCGACGAGCGCGATGTCCAGCGGGCGGCGACGATCTTCGCCGACACGCTCACGCTGCCCTCGGAAGTCGACCGCTTCCGGGAGCTGTTCCGGACCCATGTCCTCCCGGCCGCCGCATCGGCAACCGCCGCCGATCCGATTCAGGTCGGGGCCCGCCTGAGCGAGCCGCCGGAGATCCGGCGCGCGCTGGAGCAGGAGGCGCGTGACGCCCTGATCGAGGCGGGGGCGCCGGCCGACGCCGTCGAGGTCCGCGTCCTTTCCGCCTTCAAGCAGGGCTACTCGTGGCTCGAGGAAGTCATCCTCCCCATGCTGAGGGAGCGCGACGTGGCGGAGATCGTCATCCGCTTCCGCCGCAACGATCCGCCGGCGGAGTGGCCTCAGCAGGCGATCCACACGCCGGTCCGCTGGCTGCACGAGATCTTCCCCATCGACGAGGTCCTCGCGCGCGAACTCGGCCTCGACCTGGAGCGGATCCGCTTCGAGCAGACCACCGAGGGACCGACGTACGCGGTGCACGTGACCAACTCCGACGGCGCCGGGATTCTGTCCGGTGACTTCGAGCCCCGGTGGGTCATGCGCCCGTACTTCGACCGCTTCCAGGACTACGAGCACGTCCGCGTGACGACGGGCGGGATCCGCGCCGCGGCGGGAGACCGCACGCTGGTCGACGAACGCATCGTCACCGACCCCGAGGCCTTCTGGGACCACTACCAGAGCGTCGTCCTCCCGGCCGTCTACGACTACGTGATGGACCGGCACGACGGGATCCCCGATGGGGGTAGCGCGGACGCGCCCTATTTCGGCGAACTCACCGTCGAGCTCGAGATGAGCGAGCCCAACTACCGGCTCGAGATCGACAACGAGATCCACGCCCCGATGGACGCCCTCCACGAGGAGATCTACTTCGGCACGATCGAGTTCTTCGACCTCCTCGGCCGAAACTCGCGCGGGCAGGGGCTGACCTTCCCCGGCCGCATCCTGCCGATCATGCGGCCGCGCGCCGATGGAGGCGCCGCGGAGTTGCGGGTGAGCTTCACCGGCTTCGCCACCTCGAGGCCGGCGGTCGTCGTCGCCACCGCGGATGCGGCCGGCGCGGCGGACACGATCAGGCTCGACATCCCGAAGACCGGTCTCGAGCGGCCCTCGGCGAGGCTGGCCGTCGTGCGCGCCGGCGAGCCGGGGATCGCGCACCTCGGGCTCCGCGTCCGCGTCGACACGGACGCCGACATGCGCGACAGCCTCCTCACCTACGCTCCGCCGCGACAGGTCGACCGGGGCATGGTCTCCGCCGAACAGGTCGAGGCCACGGTGCGTGAAGTCGAGGCGCTACGGGCGGCCGGACTCTATGCGTCGGAGCTGACCTGGCAAGGGCTGGGGTCGCTTGAAGTCTGGGCCGAGTGGACGCACGAACAGGACCCCGAGTCACGCCGCACCGCCCGTCTCGCGGCGAACGGCACGCCCGCCGCGCTCCCGGACTGGCGCAGCCTCCTGCCCGGCGGATGGAGCTACGGTGGCGAGCGCCTCGTTCAGTGGGAGACGCCGATCCCGCCGCCAGAGGGCCACGAGATCCTCGCCAAGATGGCGGAGGCCTTCGACGAAGCGACGATGTACAAGGTCGGCGAGTCCTATCTGGGCAGGGAGACCTGGGCGGCGGACCTCATGCCCCCGATCGCGGCCTCTCACTGGTCCCGCGTGAAGGCGACCACGTTCAAGCCCACGGTCATCTACTCCGCGCGACAGCACGCGAACGAAGTCTCGTCGACGAGCCACGTCCTCCGGCACGCGGAACTCCTCCTCACCGATCCCGAGCAGCGGGCCAGACTCGACGACGTGAACGTGATCATCCACCCGTTCACGAACCCGGACGGGGCCCAGCTCGCCTACGACCTGTACCGGATCACGCCCGACTTCATCCTGCACGCCGGGTACCTGGGTTCGCTGGGAATCGACGCGACCACGGGGTCGCGGGACGACCACCCGATCTATCCCGAAGCCCCCATCCGGAACCGGCTTTGGGGCCGCTGGCTGCCCGACATCTTCCTGAATCCGCACGGGTACCCCTCGCACCAGGTCGTCCAGTTGTTCAGCGAGTACTCGGGCCTCGTGCGGCGGGGCCGCGTCACGGAGCGCAACTGGGGATTCAACAAGGGCTGGTTCATGCCCGGGTTCGGCTACGTCGACAGTCCCGACCATCCGCGGCACCGGGACGCGGCGTTCGAGATCCGCGACTACATCACGCGCGGGATCAATTCCAACCTCGACGTGTTCCAGATGAACCAGCGCAACTACGCGCGCTACCGCCGCTACGGAGCGGAATACGACCCGGATGTGTTCCGGCTGCCGATGACGGACAGCGTGCTCATCCAGATGCCGCTCAAGGGATCGAGCGGCGAATCCCGGTTCGGGTTCGACTCCCGGATCACCATCTGGAGCGGCACGACGGAGGCCCCGGATGAGACGGCCTACGGTCCCTGGATGGAACTCGTCGCGAAGGCGGGGCTGTCCTGGGACCAGGCGATCCTCGACTACCTGTACGAGGGAGAGCACGAGGTCAACCGTTCCGGTTCGTCGTTCTTCGGAGGCGTGACGCTGCGCATGAACCGCCCGCGGCCGCCGGAGGATGACGAAGAATCGGAGGAGGAGGACGCCGTGACGACGGACAGCGGGGAGGGGTGAGCGCGCGCACTTGCCCTGGTCCCGGTTCGGAATCCAGGTTTGGGCGACTTCACCGAGCCACCATCGAGCGAGGTAATACCTCAATGCGGATATTCTTGACAGGACCGGGGCGCCACCTGCGCGCGTCGCTCGCCGCGGCGGCCATCGCCACGCTTTTCGGCGGGTCCGCCATCGCCGCCCAGGAAGAAGGGGGCGAGGAAGCGGAGGCCGAAGCCACGGCCACCACCACGCAGGGTGTGTTCAGCGAGGAACAGGCCACGCGCGGCGAAGATGTGTTCTGGACGATCTGCGCGGAGTGCCACTTCGAGGAGGATTTCGGGGGACCGTTCATCCAGTCCTGGGCCGGTGCCTCCGTCAAGGACCTCCTCGACGAGATCGTCGCCACCATGCCTGAGGACAATCCGGGAGGGATGCCCACCGAGCAGTACCTTGACGTCATCACCTACATGTTCAAGATCAACGGCATGCCCACGGGCGAGGACGAACTCGCCGCCGAGGATCTGGACGCCGTGGAGATCGCGGTCGAGATCGACCCCTGACGCCCCGCCGCAACCGTTCGCGGTGTCCGAACCCGTAGAGGACAGGCGAACAGGCGAAAGGACGACATCGTGCACCGGATGAAGTCGCTACCGATGGTTGTCTCGCTCCTGGCTCTCGGCATCCCTGCCCTGGCGCCGCCCTCCGCCCACGCACAGGTGCCGAAAGTCACGGCGGGCGAAGTCGTGGACCGGGAGACTCTGAGGGGGTTCGTCACCCATGTGACGGCCGTCTCCGCGGCCATCACCGACATCAACGAAGGATCCCGACTCATTCAGGCCGTGAGGACGGAGGGCAGCGACTACAACGTGGGGAACATGTACGTGATCCTCATGACCCCCGACGGTCAGGTGTTCATCCACGGTGAAGACCCCACCCTGGACGGCAAGAACATCTTCGAGATCGTGGACGACAACGGAGCCAGGGTCGTCCAGCAGATGATCGCCGCCGCGGCGGCCGGGGGCGGGTTCGTGGAGTGGTGCTGGGACGACCCGCGGGATCCGGACGACCCCCGCTGCAAGGACAGCTACGCCCTCCAGTACCATTCCCGGGTGGCCGGAACGGATCTGGTCGTGGTGGGGGGATACTACCAGGATCTCTCGGGGGCCGGGCAGCCGCTCCCTCCCGTCCCGCTCCCCGAGGTCAGGGCCGCCGATGTCGTGGACCGCGAAACGCTCAGGCAGTTCGTCCATGGCTCACTCGACTGGCTGCTCGAACTCGTCGGGCTGGTCGGGTTCCAGCGCGCGACCGAGTGGAAGGCCCTGATGCGAGAGGAGGGCGGCCCGTTCAAGTCCGGCCCGATCTATCTGTTCGTCTTCACTCCCGAAGGGTACGTGATCTTCCACGGCGCCGACCCCTGGCGTGAAGGCCGGACGGCCATCGACAACCTGGACTTCCAGGGGAGGCCGTTCGTCAGGGAAGTCATCGCCGTAGCCCAGGCGGGCGGAGGATTCGTCGAGTACTTCTGGGACGATCCGACGGTACGGGGGGATGAGGATACGGGAACCCCGAAGGTGAGTTACGCCGTTTCCTACAAGAGCGACCTGCCGGTCTACCAGGGCGTCGAGTTCATCGTCGGGGCCGGGTTCTACCGGAACTTCTCCACCGCGGAGGCGGAGATGGCGGCGGCGGACTGGTTGGACAGGTTCGGCCGCTCGGTGGCGAGCCAGGCCATGGAGATGATCGGCGACCGCGTGTCGCACGCGCGCGCGGGACCGGACCAGGTGACGGTGGGCGGCCGCTCGATCAACCTCGCTCAGCTGAGCGCTCACGGCGGGCTGTTCGGCGGCCTCGGCGCCCTGTCGCCCGCGGGCACGAGCCCCGGGAACACGCGCGCCACGGGGGCCGCCCTGATGGGGCCGGCCGCGTTCCTGCCCGCATCCGTCGGCGGACTCCTTGGCGAGACCTCGTTCCAGTTTTCCGGGCAGGACGCGGAAGGGGCGGCCGGTTACTCGCTTTGGGGCGCGGGTGAGATGATGCGGTTCTCCAGTGGCGGCGGCGAGGGAGTTCATGACGGAGAGGTCGTCACGGCGGCGCTCGGAGGCGACTACGAGTTCGGGTCGATGCTGGCCGGACTCGCCGTGTCTCACAGCCGGGGATCGGGCGGGTTCGAACTGGGGCGTGCCGGCGACGATGACGTGGGCGACGTGTCGACGTCCCTGACCAGCGCCTTCCCATACGCACGATTCGCGCTCAGCCATCGCCTCTCCCTCTGGGGCGTGCTCGGGTACGGCTTCGGCCGGCTCGACATTTCGGGCGGTGGAGAGCGGGACCCCACGAGCGACATCTCGATGCGCATGGTCGGCCTTGGGGTGCAGGGCGAGCTTGTGGCACCCGACGATCCGGGCGATTTCGCGCTCGCGCTGCGGTCGGACGGCTTCGTGGCGCAGGTGAACTCGGAGGAAGTCGAGGGCCGGAGCGAACTCACCGCCGATGTGAGTCGCGTCCGGGTGATGGTCGAAACCTCGAAGGGATACACGCTTGCCTCGGGCGAGATGATCCAGCCACAGCTCCGCGTCGGCATCCGTCGCGACGGCGGTGACGTGGAGACCGGACTCGGCATGGAATTGGGCGGTGGCCTGACGTTCCTCGACCTGGAGCGGGGTCTCACGATCGCCGTACACGGCCGCAAGCTCGTCGCCCACGAGCAGAGTGACTACGAGGAGTGGGGACTCGGCGGGTCCATCGCGCTCAACCCGCAGGGCGGGGGCCGGGGCCTGTCGCTCGGCCTGAGTCCTTCCTGGGGATCGACGGCGAGCGGGCTGGCGCGGCTGTGGGCGCAGGGCGCGACCGGGCTGACGCGCAACGGTTACGGTCTCGGCTTCGGCGGTCGCCGGCTGGATGCGGAGGTCGGATACGGGGTCGACGCGCTCACGGGCCGGGGCGTCTTCACGCCGTATGCGAGGCTGGTGCTGTCCGAACAGCCCGGTTCGGGGCCGTTCGGCGCGGGCCAGTTTCATGGTCCGGTGGCGCGCATGCCGCTCCTCGGCACGACCCGGGGTCTGTACGGCTACCACGTGGGCGGACGGCTCAACGTCGGGTCGGGCCTGTGGCTGAACGTCGAAGGCGGCCGCAACGCGTACGGCCCGGCTTCGGGCCCGGCGAACAGCCTGACGCTCAACCTCGCCATGAACTGGTAGATTGGGCGGATGATCATCGGAGGGACCGGTCGTCCCGACGGGGGCGGCCGGGCCCGCCGACAGGCCGGCCCGCACCGGCCACCCAACCATCTCCGGGCCGCAGCGTGAATCGCCTTTCCGAACCCTACACCACGCAGGACTCCCTCGCCGGGCTCCGCGCCGGCATCGACCGCTGCCTCGAACACACCGCCGATCCCGACGTGATGGGCGTCTGCGCGCCCGACGTCTCAGGCTGGCGTGTGCAAGACCACCTCGAACACCTCCTGTTCTCGGACCGGAAGGTGCTGGGATGGGTCGTTGAGGCGCTGACCCTGCCGCAGCCGGAGGCCCGGGCGCACGCTCCGGAGGAGATCGGCGTATCGCTCCTCGAATACGGCTCGATTCCGCGCGGCCGCGGCCCCGCCCCGGATTTCGCCCTGCCCGCCGGCCTGGAGAGTGCCGATCTCCGAGGGGGGTTCGATGCGTTACGCGGGCTGGCGGCAGACCTCGAGTCGCGACTGGCGGAACTGGCCGCGTGCAGGCACACGCTTCCGCACCACGTCCTCGGCCACTTCACGCCCGCCGAGTGGCTACGCTTCCTGCACCTTCACCACCGGCATCACAGAGCGATCATCTCCGATATTCTGAACGCCTGACCGAACACCCCGCCGATGCTACGCCTGTAACGCTCGCGCGCGGACGCGGCGGATGGCGGCGGCGCCCTCCAGCAGCAGCCAGATCTCGAGGATGAAGATCGCGGCCCCGATCACGAGCAGCATCCACTGGTTCGTGCCGAAGAAGCGGTCGAGGTTGATGATCATGGCCCACGTCGTCATGAGGAGCAGGAACCCCATCGGGATCATCGTCACCCAGAAGGGGCGTCCCTGCCGCATCAGGAAGAGCGACACGATGAGCAGCGTGAGGCCGGCCAGGAGTTGGTTTGTGGTGCCGAACAGCGGCCAGATCATCATGCCGCCGGCGCCGCGGTCGGCGGAGAGCGCCAGCAGCGCGCAGCTTACGACGGCGATCGCGGTGGCCACCCAGCGGTTCTGGATCGCCTTCACGTTGTACTCGACGCCCAGTTCGCCGATGATGTAGCGCTGGAGCCGGATCGCCGTGTCGAGGGTCGTCGCCGCGAAGCTGATCACGACGACGGACGCGAAGATCACTGCCACGCTCTCCGGGATCCCCAGGCCGCCCGCGAGCACGCCCACGCCGTTGACGAAGGCGGTCGTGGCCCCGGCCGTCGCCGCCTCGAAGCTGCCGTAGTGCTCCTGCCAGAGCACGAGACCCTGCGTCGCGCCCACGTCCCGACTGAGGTAGATCGCGAAGCCGGCCGTGCACGCGATGATCGAGGTGACCGCGAGCGTCCCCTCCCCGATCGCGCCGCCGTAACCCACGTAGCGCGCGTCCGTCTCCTTCGCCAACTGCTTCGACGAGGTACCCGATCCGACCAGGCCGTGAAACCCGCTGATCGCCCCGCACGCGATCGTGATGAAGAGGAGCGGCAGCCAGCTCGGGGTGTCCGCGGGCAGGTCGCGGTTGACGACGGGCGCCACGACTTCCGGGTTCACAACGATGACCGCGAGGCTGATGAGTCCGAGCGCCACGAAGAGCTGATGTCCGTTCACGTAGTCGCGCGGCTGCAGGAGCAGCCACACCGGCAGCACCGAGGCGACGAAGGTGTAGGCGAAGAGGATCGCGATCCATCCGACGCGCCGCCCGTCGGCCGCCGCCGCCTCTCCCGCCGCGGCCGCATCGCCTCCCGCCGCGGCGAGTTGCGCCTCGGTCGGACTGAACCCGATGAAGTCCGGCAGCGTGAACGGCATGTCCTGCCCGAACCAGATGAGCACGTACAGCGTCGCGAGCGCCCCCAGCGACGGGATGAGAATCCCCGTCCCGGTCCGGTAGATGAGGAAGCCGACGATGAGCGCCACGACGAGCGATCCCCACACCGGGACGACGGCACCGGGGTTCGCCATGAACAGGTTCGCGATGATGACGGCGAACACCGCATTCACCATCAGCAACAGGAAGAAGATGATGAGGAGGAAGAGGACGCGGGCGCGCTGGCCGAGGATCGACTCGGTGAGCGTCCCGATCGACCGCCCCTTGTGGCGGCTCGAGATCCACAGGGCGCTGAAGTCGTGCACCGCCCCGGCGAAGACCGTCCCGAGGACGACCCACAGAAAGGCCGGCAGCCAGCCCCAGATGACGGCGATCGCCGGACCCACGATCGGCGCCGCCCCCGCCACCGAGGTGAAGTGGTGGCCGAACAGGACGTGCTTGTTCGTGGGCACGTAGTCGACGCCGTCCCGGAACTCGTGCGCCGGCGTGACGAAATCCGGGTCGAGCTTGAAGACCTTGCCCGCGATGAAGCGCGAGTAGATGAGGACTCCCGTGAGGAAGGCCGACAGACCAATCACCAGCAGGACGATCGCGCTCATCGGACAACCTCCTCCGCAGTATCGAATACGGGAATCCGCCTAAGTGCGTCCACCCCCACGGGATCGGCGTCCTGGAGGTCGACGCGGAGGACAGGCCAATCTCCGAGAGACTGTGAGATCCTCGCAAGATAGGCCGCCTGGCGTTCGCGTCTGGCGGCGAACAAGGGGTCCTCACCTGCCCCGCCCTCGCGTTCCGGGAGAACCAGGTTCACGACGATCGCCCCCACCGGGACGCCGTGCTTCGAGAGGGCTTCGACGGCCTTCTCGGTCTCCCAGATCGGCAGGCGCTCGGGAATCACGACGAACACGAACGCCGTCCGGCGGGGATCGGTGAGGATCCGGCGCGCCTCCTGAAAGCGGTCCCGGCGTTCCTCGAGCGCCCGCAGGAGCGGGTCGTTGTCGAGATCCACCGCCTCGGACTCCGCCACGTTCTTCCACATCCGCGAGAGGGCGCCCACCTTCCGCCGCCGCTTGATGAGCCCGCCGATCCACGTCGTCATCAACTCCGGCAGGGAGAGCAGTCGTAGCGTCTGGCCAGTGGGCGCCGTGTCGAAGACGATCCGGTCGTAGGCGTCTCCCTCGGCTTCGAGGATCTGCGTGAAGCGGTCGAAGAGGGCCGACTCCACGGCCCCGGGAGAGACGCGCGCGATGTCGATCTGCCGGTAGACCTCGCCCAGAAGCCGCGGCGGCGCCGCCGACTCCACGCGCGCCTTGACCGCCTCGATGTAACGATCCGCTTCCCGCTCCGGATCGACCTCCATGGCCCAGCACCCCTCGGCGACCTGCCGCGGCCGGTCCCCCAGCTTCGCCTGGAGCACGTCCCCGGTAGAGTGCGCCGGATCCGTGGACACGAGAAGCGTCCGCCGCCCGCGCGCGGCCATGTCGAGCGCGGCCACGGCGGCCATGGTCGTCTTCCCCACCCCGCCCTTGCCGCCGAAGAAGAGGACCGGCCGGTCCGGAAACGGGAGCGGGGCCCGCGCCTCGCTCAGCAACAGCGGAAGCCGCCCTCGGGCCCGCGCTCCATCCCGACCCGAATGTGCCACTCGTGAAACTCCTCGATGAGCGACGGATACAGCTCGAGCATGTAGAACTGCACGGGGTTGGGCACGCCGAGGAGGTCGGAGAAGCCCATCAGCATGAACGCGTCGTGCTGCCGCAGGTATTCGCGGTGGATCGTGGCGCGGTAGGGGGCGATGTACAGCCCCTCGTAAATCTCGCGCGCCGCCCTGAGCCGCCGCCGCCAGCGCGACGCCGTCGTCACAGCCATCCCAGCGGCGTCCGGTCGGGCACGAGTCGGCGGAGGAAGTCGTCGACCGGGAGGCACCAGATTTCCCCCATCTTCAGGCGTTCCCGGCCCCGGTAGAGGACGGCTGCCTCGGCCTCCGGGTAGTCCTGCCGGAAGGTCCTCAACGCCCGCAGATCCGCCGAGTCGACCCGGCCCGTGTTCTTCACTTCGAACGCATGCAATCCACTGTCTCCGTAGACGACGAAATCGACCTCGGACCCGCCTCGCGTCCGCCAGAACATGATGCGGGCGTCGAATCCGGAGTAGGCCGCCCATGCGCGCAGATGTTGAGCGACGAGACCCTCCAGCGCCTGGCCGTCGACCTCCTCGGGCCGGTCGAGGGGTCCCCGGGGTCGCAGCGACCGGAAGACGCCCGCGTCGAACAGGTAGAATTTCTCCCGGGCCACAGTCGCGCGTTTGGCCCGTTTCCGAAACACGGGCAGCCGGAACGAGAGGAGCAAATCCTCGAGGATGCCGATGTAGGATGAAACGACTCGGCGCGGGACCTCGCATTCGCGGCTGACGGCCGCGGCGTTGAGTTGCGAGGCGTGCGAGAAGCTGACGGCTTCAAGAAACCGCGCGAACTGCCCGACGTTCCGCGTCAGTCCCTCGGCCGTGACTTCCTGTTCGAGATAGAGGCTCGCGTACGCGTCCAGGACACCCTCGGGGTCGCGCGCATCGAGCACGAGGGGCAGGAGCCCGAGGGTCAGCGCCTGCTCCAGGTCGAAGTCGGGCAACTCGGACGCCATGAACGGATGCAGCGTCCGGTGGAGGGCGCGGCCACCCAGCAGGTCCACGCCTCCCCGGCGGAGCTTTCGGGCGCTCGATCCGGTGAGCGCGAAGCGCGGGGGCGTCGGTTCCTCCAGGATGGCATGAACCACGGTCAGCAGTTCCGGGATGCGCTGGATTTCGTCGATGACGACGTTCCCACTGCGGGGCGAGCCGGCGAGAATCTCCCGGAGACGCTCGGGACGGGCGCTCAGCCTGCGGTGCACAGCGGGTTCGAGGAGATCCAGGTACGACGCGCCCGGCAGTTGTTCCCGCAACCAGGTGGACTTGCCGGTGCCGCGCGGACCGAACAGGAAGAAGCTCTGCTCCGGAATCTCGAAAAATCGACGTACCAGTTCCATTTTGCGTCGCAAATCGGAATTAGCGATGCCGAAATGGAACTTTCCTGACTCGCCCCGTCAAGCGGTCAGGGAGACCGCGATGCCCGGTATGCGATATCTGTCGGGGTACCCCGTTGCAGCGTCTCAGCCTCCGGCACGGCTGGTCAACCGGCGTGCTTCCCAGGCGCGGATGCGGGGGATGGCGGCGTCGAAGATGCGCTCGTAGTTGAGCCGTTCGACCCGGGCGCGGACCGCCGGATCGAGGCGCTCCCACAGCGGCGCGTACACCGTGTAGTTGGCGACGTAGCTCTCCCAGTCGGCGGGGGCCACGGCATCGGTGCCGAAGAGAAAGCGCGTCGCGTGCCGGCCGATCAGGGTCGCCCACGCATCGGCGCTCGCGTCGTCGTTCACGACGTATTTAGCCACTTCATCCCAGGAGATGTCGAGCGCCACATGGTCGTAGCGCGGGTCGGAGAGCCACCCCTCGAGCCAGGCGACGTGCCCTTCCGCGGGCGCGATGAAGCGGCCCAGGCCGGTGTGGGCCCAGATGAGCGCCGTCTCCGGGTGGCGGGCGAACAGGTCCAGCACTTCCTGCGCGTGGTGCGGCGGGTCGCTCGAGCGGACGTGGTCGATGTCGTTGTGGAAGATGACGACGAGGCCGATCTCCGCCGCCTTGGCCAGGATCCGGTCCAGGGCCGGGTTGCGCAGGCTCGCCGCGTGCCCGGAGACCTTGGACGACACGAACTCCTTGTGGATGCTGAACTCGCCGATGCCCGCGAACACGCCGGGGAAGGTGAGCAGGACGCGCTCGATGTGGTCGGAGGCGTACATGTCCGCCGGGTTGAAGCCCGTGATCATGGGATCGACGCGCCGGCGGTCCGCCTCCGGCAAGGCGAGGTATTCCTGCGCGATCACCGCATCCACGAACGAATAGTAGTACAGGTCGGCGTTCGTGCTCAGGTAGTAGTCGGGCGCGTGGTCGCCCGACAGGAAGTAGTCCCACTTCTGCTGCAGGGGGATCCCGAACATGGCCACCCGCCCTACTCGTCCGGCCGTCATTTCCAGGAACTCGCGCGCCGTCGGACCCCGCTGGATGTAGTTCAGAAGATGGAAGTGGGAATCGTTGAAGAGCGTCTGCTGGTATCCGGCCGCCGTGCCGGAAGATGTCGCGCCCGCAGCCGGGGATGCCGACGACGACGACGTGGCCTCGGGGGTCGTCGGCGTCGTTACCGGCGCCGGGGCCGTCGCGCAGGCGCAAAGCAGGAGGGAGGTCGCGAGCCCTCCAGCCGCCCGAATGCCCGCGTGCGCCCTCACCAGGCCACGGCGGCGCTGTTGTTGCGGTTGTGGGACGCCGCCCTGAGCGCACCCGTCACCGGATCGCGCTGGATCGCAACCCACAACCCCTCCCCACCGAACCGGGCCTCCGCGGGAAAGATCTCTTCGTACGCGTAGCCCGTCCCGTCGAGGACCTCTGGCGGGAACTTCCCGCCCGGCACGCGGAACGTGAGGGCGCCGGTCGCCGGATCCGAGTTCGGCATGAAGAAGTCGGGCGTATCGATCGCCTCGTCCACGGTCATGCCGAAGTGTGTCACGTTCAGGAGCCCCTGGAAGGTCCGCTGGTGCAGGCCCGAGCCCATGGAGGCGAAGCCGAGTACGGGGCGGCCGTCTCGGAAGAGGATCCCGGTCTGCGTGGGCGCCGGCAGTCGCGACCCCGGCTCGAGGCGGGCGATCTGTGTCTGCTGGAACGAGGCGGGGTCGCCGATCGTGATTCCGTCCACGACGATCGCCGTCTTGCCCCACAGGACCGCGTTGATGCTGTGGGTGATGGCGGCGATGTTGCCGTCGCGGTCGATGGCCACGACGTCGTCGGAGTGGCCGGGGCCGCGTGGCGCCCAGTTGCCGAAGGGCAGCCCGGCCTGGATGACGTTCCACAGTCGATCCGCGTGTTCCGGCGTGACGCGCGCCGCCGGCGTGAACTCGCCGCCGATCAGCGACGCGGCCAGTTCCGGCGGCAGGAAGTCGAGCAGCGAGGCGCGGGTCACGTCGAGCGCGGTCCGGAGCGCTTCCGGCGACGCCGTCCAATGGCCCTCCTCAAGCAGCCCGGATGCCGCCGCGAGCCGCTGTGCCTCGATCATCGCCACCCCGCCGGCGTTCGGGGGCGGGTTCGTGTACAGCTCCCAGCCGCCGCCCAGCTCCGCCACGAGCGGCTCGTCCCAGATGACCTCGTAGGCCGCGAGGTCCTCGACCGTCATCCGGCCCCCATCGGCCTGGATCGCGGCCGCCGCCTTCCCGGCCCACGGGCCGCCGTACATGTAATCGGTCCCCTGTTCGACGACCGCCCGCAGCGTCGCGGCCAGCGCGGGCTGACGGAGGACATCTCCCTCTACGTAGGGTGAACCGTCCTCCTTCAGAAGGGTCGCCCTCGTCTCTGGCAGCCGGGCGAGGTCCGCGGCCCGCCCCTCCCAGTAGCCTTCCACCTTCTTCGAGATCGGGAAACCGTGTTCGGCGACATGGATGGACGGCTCGAAGATCTGGCCCCAGGGGAGTCGTCCGAACCTCTCGTGCGCGGCCCCGACCCCCTTCATGAATCCGCCCACGAGCGCCGTGCGTCCGCTCACGGCCAGACCGTACCTCCCCTCGGGAGACGAGAGGTCCACCCCGCCGGGGATGCTGGCCGGTTCGTCCTCTCCGAGCACCGTGTTCCACTCGGCGTTCATCGTATGGACCCGGTCCGTCTCCGCGTCGTAGTAGACGAGCGACATGATCCCGAAGTAGCTGATCGGCGCGCCGGCCGTGAGCGCGACCTGCATGAGCGCGGTCGTCATCGCCGCGTCGATCGCGTTCCCTCCCTGTCTCAGCGCCTCCAGCCCGGCCCTCGCCGCGAGCCCGTTGTAGGCGACGGTGACCGCGCCGTTCTCCCCCGTCGCCACGCCGGCCTCCGTCCGGTCCACCGACTGCGCCTCCATGAACCGTTCGTAGTCCGCCGCCCACCGCTCGGGCGACAGGTCCACCTCCGACTCGCACGCCGCCAGCACGAGGAGAGGAGCGAGTCGGGAAACCCTGCGGGACCGGCGCGTGAATCGGGCGGATTGGCTCATGCGTCGGCTCATGGCTTGGTTCATTCGACCGCTCACTGATCGGAGGTCGCGGAGTGACGGAGCCACTGCTCCCACCATTCGAGCTGGACCCACATGCGGTGCACCATGCGCCACGGCGTCCATCCTCCATGGTAGGAGTCGGGATAGCGCACGAACTTCGCGGGCACCTGCTGCTTCCGGAGCGCCACGTACATCTGCTCGGCCTCCTCGATCGGAACCCGGTGATCCGATTCCCCGTGGACGAAGAGGGTCGGCGTGCTCACGCCCTTCGCGTGGATGATGGGAGAGGAACGCAGGAGGTTCTCCAGGCCCCGCTCCTCCCACGGCGGGCCGTAGAACTCGCTCTCCTTCGTACGCGGGATGTCGGCCACGGCGTAGTCGCTGACCCAGTTCGAGATGGAAGCGCCGGCGATAGCGGCGGCGAAGCGGTTGGTCTGCGTGATGACCCAGTTCGTCAGGTAGCCGCCGTAGGAGTAGCCGGTCACGCCCATGCGGGTGGTGTCGATGTCGTAGTTTTCGATCGCGTGGTCGACGCCCGCCATGACGTCGTCGTAGTCGTTGAAGCCCCAGCCCCCCCACGTCCCCCAGCGGAAGTCCTCACCATAGCCGGTCGAGGCGCGCGGGTTCGTGAACAGCACCATGTACCCCTGCCCCGCCAGGAGCTGCTGGTCGAACGACCAGGTGTTGCCGTAGGCCCCGTGCGGTCCGCCGTGCATCTGCAGGACCATCGGGAACCCGCCCTGCCCCGCCGCGTAGCCGCGCGCGGGAAGCATCCAGCCCTCGACCCCGGTCCCGTCCGGACTCCGGAACGAGAGACGCTCCGGGTTCGACAGTTCGACCTCGGCCAGCAGTTCTCGATTGACGGCGCTGAGGCGGACTTCTCCGTGCAACGCGCCGTCCGCCGCATTGGCGACCCAGATGTCGCCCGGCTCGGTGGGCGCCGTCATGCGGAAGGCGACGCGCGAGAAATCGTCCGAGAAGGAGAAGCTGCCGAGCTGGCGATCCCCCTCGGTCAACTGTTCTACCGCACCGGCTCCCTCGGGGACGCGGAAGAGATGGGTGTTGCCGCGGATCCCCGCGGAGAACAGGACGTGCGCGCCGTCCGCGCTCACCGTGGGTCCGCCCGGGATGAGGTCCCAATCGGCGGTCAGGTTGCGGAGCCGTGTCCCGCTCTGCGCGTCGAACACGAGGAGATCGTTGGGGGCTCCGCGGTCCCGCGCCTCGCGGATGATGATGTCGAGCCCTTCGTTCCCCCGCACAACCAGCCGCGCGCCGTCGGCGGACCAGGCCGGCGAGGCGTAGTTGTACCCGTCGTCCGTGAGCCGCTTCACCTCGCCGTCCAGGTCGACGACCCAGAGATCCGACCGTTCGTACGAGTGCTCGTCGCGCTGGTGGGCATCGGCCGTGAAGGCGAGACGCCGGCCGTCGGGGCTCCAGGCGAGTCCGGATGCGTCGAAGCCGAGTTCCGTGAGTTGCCGCGCCTCCCCGCCGTCGGCCGGCAGCAGGTACACCTCGCGTGGAGGCGTCGCGTTCGGGTCGCGCGGGTCCGGCAGGTAGCCTCGCCGGTCGAATCGGTAGTTCATCCAGTCGTACGTCCGCCCGTCGAAGCGCTCTACGGTGCGGCGCTCGAAGTCGGAGGCCCACTCGGGCTCGGGCGGGGCCGGAGGCGGCGTCGGCCGTGTGAAGGCGATCCATCGTCCGTCCGGGCTGAAGACGGGCGATCCCCGCAGTCCCTCCAGGCGGAACGCCTCCCCCGCCGGCCGGTCCATGCGCAGGAACCAGGTGCTCCCGCCGCCCGAGCCGCCCGGATCCGGGCGGTTCGACGAGAAGACGAGGTAGCGGCCGTCCGGACTCCAGCGGGGCGAGGAGGCGCTGAAGCTCGGGCTCGTCACGCGCGTGGCTTCCCCGGAACCGTCGGCGTCCACCAGCCAGATCTCGCTGTGCCGCCGGTTCTCCTCCTCGAGGACCGACGTGACGACGTAGGCGACGCGCGACCCATCCGGCGAGAGGGCCGGACTCCCCGCGTCCTTGAGGCGGTAGTAATCCTCGAGTTCGAGCGGCCGCCCTTCCTGAGCCGCGAGACCGGGTGCCGCAAAAAGCGCGGCGAGGGGGATCCAGGGGATCAATCGGGAGTTGCGAACACGCATGGCGGCCTCCGGAATCGTGCTGAGCTAGCGGCGTACTCGATAGGCGAGGAGAAGATTCCCGGGCATCTGGCTGAACAGGTCGTACCCCGAGTTGACGAGAACATAACCCTTCGCGACGACGGACCCGGGCCCGTCGAGGGCGCCGCCGCGGCCCGGCACGCCGTTGACGGTCTCGAACTCGCGGGCGGTGTCCACATCCCAGAGCACGGCGCCGTCCTCCGTGGAAAAGGCGCGCAGGTGGCCGTCCAGGCTCCCCGCCAGGACCGCCCCTTCGATGGCCGTGGGCGCGGCCGAGAAGAAAGGCATGCAGCCGGACCGGCCCTGACAGACGGACGGGTCGGGCGGCGCGTGCCACAGGACCTCACCGCCCGAGAGTTCGAGCGCGTACACGCCGGGCGTCGGCGGATCCTCGGCGTTCATCTGCGTGGAGGCGCCCGACCGCGGGTCCGAGATGATCGCGAACGGGTTGTCCACGTTCGGCACGTAGGCCCGGCGTCCGTCGGAGGCGAGGCCCCAGTGGATGCCGCCGAGCGAGCTTCCCTTGCCGACGCGGCGCGCCCACACGAGTTCGCCTTCCGAGTCCGGATCCAGCGCCCACACCATCCCGGACTTCTGGCCGGCGATCAGGAGTTGGGATCCGTCCTCGGCTGTGACAATGATCGGGGCCATGCCGAAGTCGTGGTCCGGGCCGGTCGGCGCGGGACAGTTCTGGAAGCGGGGCGACAGGCAGGACATGTTCCACGCGTCGTCCTCCCGCCCCTGGAAGGTCCAGGCGGCCTCGCCCGTCTCCATGTCGAGCGCGGTGAGGGCGTCGCTCCCGCCGGTCGCCGGTCGCGTGTAGTTCTCGCCGGTTCCGATGTAGAGGAGGCCGCGCGCGGCGTCGACCGTCGGGCTGGACCAGACCGGTGCCCCGGAGGGCGCGAAGAGACGTGTCCCGGCCTCGTTTTCGCCCGTGTGCCGGGGCTCCCCGGCGATGGTCCGGAACTCCCACAGCGCTTCTCCGTTCACCGCCGAGAAGGCGGCGACGCCGCCGCTGGAGGTGCAGCACTCGTAGCTCGGATCGCCGGCGCTGATGATCTCCATCGAGGAGAGCGGGACGAACACCCGGCCTTCGTGGACGGCCACGCTCCCGGTGACGACGTGATCGGCGTGGGTCGCGGCGGTGGCACGCCAGTGGAGGACCCCGGTCGTCGCATCGATCGCGTACACGTTCGTCCGGAAATCGGCGAAGAACGCCGTCGGCTCGCCGTTCGGCCCCGCACCGACGGCGATCGCGCCGCGCACGGCGGCATCGCCCGCGAACACCCAATGCACGCAGCCGCTCTCCAGATCGATCGAATACACCTCGCCGTACGCCGAGCCGACGATGATCCGGTCATCGATGACCGCCGGCTTCGAGCGCACCTGGGTTACGTCCGGGAACCCGAAGGCCCACGCGAGTTCGAGGTTCGGCAGGTCGGCCGCGGTCAGGCCCGCCCGGTCCGCGTCGACGAAGCCGGTCTCGCCATCCCCCCCGCCCCAGCCGGACCAATGCACGACGCTTTCTCCGGCGGGGGGCGCCGCGCAGAAGGCGGATGATGGCAGCCGGGTCTCGACCAGCACCGCGCCCGTGAGCCACTCCGCCACGGCGCGGCGTTCGTCGGGCGTGAGATCCTCCCCGTGCCGGCGCATACGGCCCCCTTCCAGCGAACCGAGCACCGCCCGCGGCGTCATCGCGCCGAGCGTCGTGAGCCCGGGGGCCCGCACGGTGCGCTGCCCGCCGTGGCACTCCACGCACGAGGCGACGAAGACCCGCATGCCGGGGCTGTCGTCCATGGGAGGCGGGTCCAGCAGCCCCCGCATGGACTCCTGGGCGGCGACCGGCCCGGCCCCGGCGGCGAGCGCACTGGTGGCCACTGCGGCGGCGAATGCAAGGGCGGCAATGCGCATCGGGCGTTTCTCCGGGACGAGACCGAGTCGAGGCCTTCGATGGAAGATAGGCCGTGACGCGCCGCCGCGGCACGGTGCGGCGGGCCCTTCCCCGGCGCGGTCTGCTATCGACGGATCGGAAGCGCGGCGGCGATGACCGGGCGCACGATGAGATCGGCTACCGCGTCGGCCTGCCGCCCCTCGAAATCGCCGGTGCCGCGCCAATGGGTCTGGGCCACGACGACGAGTTGGCGGGCCGGCACAACCCACACGTACTGGCCGCCGTAGCCCCACATGACGAAGGCGGACACCCGGTCGCCTCCTCCTTGGCGATCATTCCAGGTCTGGTAGCCGTAGGCCGCGTCCCGCAGCACGTAGCCGAGGTCGCCGAGCGACACGAGCCGGTCGACCTGCGCTTCCGCCCACTCCCGCGAGACGATCTGTCGCGAGCCGGAACGGCCGCCCTGCAGCAGAAGCTGTCCGATCTTCGCGGCGTCGCGCGCCCGGAGCGCCAGCGCCGCACCGCCCACGATTACGCTGTCCTGCATGACCGGCCAGCGCTTGTCCTCGATCCCGAGCGGACCCAGCAACTCCCGCTCCGCAAACTCGAGCGCACTCCCGTCGACCACGTTCTCGACGATCACGGACAACAGGTGCGACCCGCCGGTGTTGTAGATGAACCGGCGGCCGGGCGGGGCGACGATGGGCAGGTCGAGAACGTAGCCGACGGGCCGTCCGGAACGGACCCACGGGCCGAAGTCCTCCTCATCCGACCACTGCATGCCGCTCGTCATCGTGAGGAGGTCGCGCACGCGAATGCCGCCGTGCTCGGACCGCCGCGACGGATGCGACAGCCGATCCGTCATCAGATCGTTCGGATCGACGAGCCCGCGATCCGAGGCGAGGCCGACGAGAAGCGCCGTCACGGTCTTCGTGACGGACCTCATGTCGAAGGCCGAGTCGCGATGCATGCCGCCGAAGTACGCTTCCGCGACCAGCCGCCCATTCCGCGCCACGAGTAGCGTCCGGATGTTCGACACCGCGCCCTCGGCACCGGCGAACGCATCCAGAAGCGACTCCGGATCGAACCCCTCCGCCGCGGGCGTCGACGTCGCCCACGCCCGCGACAGATCGACGGGCGGCGGGACCGGGTCCAGCCCCGTGCCGCGATCACCGGGTTCGACCGGCGCGGCCGCGTTGTCGCATGCCGCCAGCACCACCACCAGCGCCCCGGCGCCCCGGCGCAGGCCCGGAGCGCCCATTCGCCAGCCCCGCCCCCGCGACGACGGCTGCCTACTCGCGGCGCCCCCGCCGGAACGGCATCGCCAGCATGCCGCGCAGCGTCCCCCACTCCGAGCGTTCCATGTTCTCGAGCCCCAGCCGGATCCCGCGCGGCTCGGACCGCAGCCGGAAGCTCCCGAATACCCGGTCCCAGAAGGAGAAGATGCTCGAATAGTTCGAGTCCGTCTCCGGCTGGTAGTCGGAGTGATGGACCCAGTGCATCCACGGCGTGACGATCAGCCAGCGCAGGCACCGGTCGACCCGGCCCGGCAGGCGCACGTTGCTGTGGTGGAAGAGGATGATCGGGAGGAGGATCGCCTCGTAGACGAGGAGTTCCGGCACCGTCACGCCGAGCAGCGGGAGCACGCCGAGCCGCACGGTCGACGAGAGCACGATCTCTCCCGTGTGGAAGCGGAGCCCGGAGGTGGCGTCCAGTTCCGCGTCGGAGTGGTGCACCTGGTGGAAGCGCCACAGGAAGCGGACCCGGTGGTTGAGCCGGTGCCACAGGTACTGCCACGCATCGAAGAGCACGACGGCGGCGGCGATCCGGGCCGCGGTCGGCAGTTCCAGCAGGTGGAGCAGGCCGAAACCGCGTTCCCTCGCCCATTCCGTGACGAACAGCGTCGCAGCGGCGAAGATGACGGCGGTGATCGCCGCATTCCCCACGCCGAGGGCGAGGTTCCGCGCCCCGTGCCCCGCCCTCGCGCTCCGGCCCTCGAACATCGGGAGCGCGCCCTCGACGAGCCACAGTAGCGCCAGGGCGAGCGTCGCACCCGCGGCTTTCATGGTGGCAGGATCCTCGAACACGACGAACTCGCTACCGATCCGGGGCGGTCGCTTCGGCGACGCTCACTTCGGCCGCCTCGAAGAGGCCGAACGCGAACCGGTGGGGGCGATCCAGGTTCGTGATGTTCCCTCGTACGGTCGCGGGCGGGAACGAGAAAGGATTCCCCGTGCCGAGCGCATTCTGTTCGAAGAGCTGGTAGTAGTACTCGTACGCCAGCCTCGAGAGCGCGATCTGGCGGATCGCCGTGTGCTGGCCGGTCGCGATGGCGATCTCATCGCTGGGCTGGAAGCCGATGACGTCCCGCCCGTCGTAGAACTCGTCCTTGCTCACGAGG
The DNA here is from genome assembly GCA_964509895.1 of uncultured Gemmatimonadota bacterium. Taxonomy (GTDB): domain Bacteria; phylum Gemmatimonadota; class Gemmatimonadetes; order Palauibacterales; family Palauibacteraceae; genus Palauibacter. The sequence goes on along the minus strand of CAZDZJ010000069.1, from coordinate 15,919 downwards.
TTCAGGTTGTTCTGCGGATCGGGCGGGATCTCGTTCACACCGTCGATCAGCTGTTCCCAGAGGTAATAGTTCTCGACCCCCGCGGGGTCGACGAAGTCGATGGCGGCGCGGAAGCCCTCCTCCTCGATGATCAGCGACTCCTCCTCGTACTGGAAGTACAGGGAGTCGATCGGCGCCACTTCGTGCAGCAGAGCCGACGCCTCGTACACATCGCCCTGGTATTCGATAATGAGCGTGTACGTCTCCCCGACGTTCGCGAAGAGATTCTCCGTCTCGTACACGCCCGGCTCGACCTCGGGGAACGGGAAGGCACGGCCGGACCCATCGACGACGAGGACGCTGGCGCCCGTCGCCGGCGGGGGCAGTCGGTTGTCGAAGAAGCCGGCCGTCGTCGAGAGCCGGATGCGCTGCCCGCCGCTCGGCGCCTCCTTGATGCGTTCGATCCGCCCCTCCACGACGAGCCTCGGCTCCGGGTCGGGGATGTCGACGTCCACGACCCGTTCGCAACCCGCCGCGGCGAGGAACCCGGTGCACGCCAGTACGCGGCCGACCGCGCGGGCCCGAGCCATCAGAAGTGCCACCGGTAGCTGATGCTCGGCACCAGCCCGAAGACCGCGGTCTCCACCGCCTCGGTGACGAGGGGCGAGTCCAGCTTCTGGCGGAAAGCGATCGCCTGGGCGTTGAAGCGGTTGTAGAGGTTGAAGAAGCCGAACTGCAGCTCGCCGCGGCCCCAGCGCCTGGTGGCCGACACATCGAGGCGGTGATAGGCGGGGAGCCGCTCGGCGTTGCGCGGGCCGTACTCCGCCAGAATCAGCGAGGCGAACCGGTACCGGGCCACGGGGAACGTCGTGGGCAGGCCCGTGGCGAAGATGAAGTTCGCGCCCACGCTCCAGTCCTCGCCCAGTCTGTACAGGCCCGTCAGGGCGAAGTCGTGCGTCCGGTCGTAGGGAGAGGGATACCACTCTCCTCCGTTGATCCCGGGGTCCTCCGGCGTGAGCCCCGGGGTCCGCTGCTTCGAGCGAGCCAGCGTGTAGCTGGCCCAGCCGGTGAGGCGGCCGCGTGTCTTGCGCACGAGGAACTCCACCCCGTACCCGCGACCCTCCCCATCGAGAAGGAGCGTCTCGAGCCGGCGGGTGATGAAGATGTCCGCTCCGTCGACGTAGTCGACCAGATTGCGCGTGCTCTTGTAGTAGACCTCGCTCGAGAGCGCGTACCGACCCCGCCCGAGCGTCGTCACGTAGCCGAGCGCGAACTGGTCGGCCACGTGCGGCTCCACGTACGGTCCGACGGGGTCCCACAGGTCGAGGGGCGTCGGCGAGTTCGTGTTCGTGACGAGCCGCAGGTACTGCCGCGTGCGCGAGTAGCTCGCCTTCAGCGACGAGGCGTCGCCGAGTTCGAAGCGCAGCCCGAGCCGCGGTTCCAGTCCCCGGTAGGACACGATCGTCTCTCCCCGGCCGTACCGCGTGCTGTCCGTGACGACGCCGCGCTCGTAGCGGCCGAACTCGGGACGATACACGACGGGCTCATCGTCTGCGTACTGATAGACCGTCTCTTCGCCGAGGCGAAGGAAACCGCTGCCGCGAACCCCGTAGCGCAACCCCAGCCGCCCGATCTCCGTCTCGTGCTCGACGTACGCCTCGGGAGCGAGGCCCTTCCGGGTCTCGAATTCCTGCGGGACGACAGCCGACCCCTCTCCCGGGCTGATGTTTCCGGGATGTATCTCGTAGCTGCGGAGACCGATGCCGAACTGCAGCCTGTCGTGCGGGGTCAGATCCCAGGACTCATCGATGCTGAGGCTGAGGTTCCGTATGCCCGCGTCGAGCGATGCGGCGCGGGCGTCAAAGCTGCTCTGCAGGTGGTAGTCGTAGTCGCTGTACGTCAGCGTCACATGAGAGAAGACCGACCCGAAGACGTGATTCCAGCGCAGGGTGCCCGTCACGTTGCCCCAGCCGGCGGAGGCCGTCTCGCCGATCTTCAGACGGTCGCGCCCGGCGTAGCCCGACAACATGACCTGGCCCGTGGCGCCGTAGCGCACGTTCGTCTTGGCGTTGAGATCGTAGAAGTAGGCGGTACTCTCCCGGATCGACGGGTCGCTCGACAGGCCGAGAAAGAGGTCCGCGTACGTTCGCCGTCCGGCGAAGAGCCAGGATCCCCTCCCATCGAAGAGGGGTCCCTGAAGACTCAGCCGGCTGGAGAGGAGGCCGATCGTCGCCGCCCCCTCGAACTCGCGCGAGTTCCCTTCCCGCTGATGGATATCCAGGACCGAGGAGAGCCGTCCGCCGTACCGGGCCGGAATCCCGCCCTTGTAGAGGGTGACGTCTCCCACCGCATCGGAGTTGAAGGTCGAGAAGAGGCCGATGGCGTGAGCGGGATTGAAGACCTCGGAATCGTCGAGGCGGATCAGATTCTCGTCACCGGCTCCGCCGCGCACGTTGATCGCGGTCGTCGCGTCGTTCGCCGTGCTGATGCCGGGATAGAGCGTGAGCGTACGGACCGGGTCCGCTTCCCCGAGCACCACCGGAAGCTCGGAGAGGGCAGGCATGTCGAGCCTGATGATGCTCATGTCCACGCTCGCCGGATCCAGGTCGGGCGGTTCCCGGTCCGTCGTGATCGTGAGCTCCGACACGGCGATCGCCCGGATCGGGAGGGCGAAGTCGAGCGACGTCGTCTCCCGGAGGTCGACCACCCGGTCGACGGTCTCGTAGCCGATGCTGGCGACCCGGATCGAATACCGGCCGGGAGGCAATTCGATGGAGTAGAACCCGAAGCGGTTGGTCCCGATGGTGACACCGGACTCCGTGATTTCGAGGCTCGCGGCCCGGATCACCTCATCGTTTTCCGCCACCCGCACGTAGCCCGAAAGGCGTACGGGATCCGGTTCCTGGGCGTGGAGCGTGGCGCATCCCGACACCGCGACGGCCCCCTGCGCCAGGGCCAGCATCCCGACCACTGTCGGAGCGCACGCACGGTTCTGCCGCCGGCTGCCGGTCGTGAAGCGGATGGTTGCCTCCGCCTGAAGTCGGGATCCGTTCGAGTGAAGCCAGCCGTGGCCGCCAGGAGCCGGGGAACGCAGTTTCCGGAGCGGACGTCCGGGCCACAACACCCTATCGCCTGAACATACCGCTGACAAAGAAAAAGGGTCACAAAAAGGACCGAACACGATGAAGCGGATGCTCTGCACCCTCCTGGCCTTGACGGCCTTGATCGGCGCGACGGGCGTGCCGGATGCCGTCGCCCAGACGTTCCCCACCGACGATCCCGTCATTCGCCAGTTGTGGGAGGAGGGGATGGGCGAGGACTCGCAGGCGTTCGATCTCGCCCAGGCGCTGGTCGACTCCATCGGTCCGCGGCTCATGGGGTCTCCCGGGTTCGAGGCCTCCGCCGACTGGCTGCTGTCGAAGTACGGAGCCTGGGGGATCGAGGCGGAGAAGCAGGAGTACGGGACGTGGATCGGATGGGACCGCGGTTACACGCACATCGACCTCATTTCGCCGCGCGTGCGCTCGCTCGAGGGGATGATGCTCGCCTGGAGTCCGGGTACGGACGGCCCGGTCGAGGCCGATGTGGCCATGCTCCCGAACGTGGCCTCGCGCGAGGAGTTCGACGCCTGGCTGCCATCGGTCGCGGGCAAGGCGGTCGCCATCTCCTTCGCGGAGCCGACCTGTCGCGAGGACCAGTCCTGGGAGGACCACGCGACGGAGGAGACCGTTGAACGCATGCGGGCCGCGCGTGACGAGGCGCGGCGGGAGTTCTTCGCGAACATGCGCAACGTGGGCGGGGACTTCGCCCAGCGGATCGCCGATGCCGGGGCCGTCGCCCTGCTGACCGGGCGCTGGTCGCAGGGCTGGGGCGTGGACAAGATCTTCAGCTCGCCGAGCCGGACGGTGCCGGGTCTGCACCTGAGCTGCGAGGACTACGGCCTCCTGGCCCGGCTCGCCAACCGGGGCCAGTCGCCCCGCGTGCGCATCGATGCGCGGGCCGAGTTCCTCGGCGACGTGCCCGCCTTCAACGTCGTGGGCCGAATCCCCGGTACCGAACTCCCGGACGAGTACATCGTCCTGAGCGCGCACCTCGATTCCTGGGACGGCGCCTCCGGCGCTACGGACAACGCCACCGGCACGATCATGATGATGGAGGCGATGCGCCTCCTGAAGAGTGCCTATCCGAACCCGCGGCGGACGATCCTCGTCGGTCACTGGGGGGGCGAGGAGCAGGGACTCATCGGCTCGACCGCCTTCGCGGCGGACAACCCCGAGGTGGTGGACGGCCTGCAGGCCGCGTTCAACCAGGACAACGGAACGTGGCGGATCGACTACATCCGCATGCAGGGCTTCACCGGGGCCGGGGCCCACTTCGGCCGCTGGTTCTCGAAGATCCCGGTCGAGATCACCGGACACATCGAACTCGACATCCCCGGGGTGCCCGAGACGGGCGGCAGCGACCACATGTCCTTCATCTGCAAGCCCGCTCCGGGGTTCCGGCTGCAGTCGAACTACCCCGACTACCGGCAGTATACCTGGCACACGAACCGGGACACCTTCGACAAGATCGTGTTCGACGACCTGCGGAATAACGCGACGCTCGCCGCCATGCTCGCCTATCAGGCGTCCGAGGATCCCGACCGGGTGCCGCGCGACACACGGGTGCTGCCGGCCGGCCAGGGCGGCAGGCCGGGCCAGTGGCCGCAGTGCCGTCCCCCGCGACGGAGCGCCGGAGGCTGAAGCCCGGAGGCTTCATTCGCGTTGAGCGGGTTCAGCCGGGCAGGGTGAGGACCTGGCCGGGGTAGATCCGGCTGCCGTCGAGGTTGTTCGCGGACCGGAGGCGCGTCACGGTCGTGGCATGGCGGCGGGCGATCTCCCACAGCGAATCGCCCGCCTTCACCCGGTACCGGCCCCCGCCGGCAAGCGAAATCCGCTCCACGTAGGCGGCGTACTGGCTCGGGAAGACCGCCACGTGGTAGTGGGGCGGCCGCCGTTCCAGCGAGACCTCCAGCACCCCCGAACCTTCGAGCTGAAGCAGCACGCGCTCAAGCCACCCGCGGCACGTCGGGCCGGGCCGGCGCAGGTCCAGCGCCATGCCGGTGGGATGCACCGAGCGCGGCGAGGCGTTCCGTGGCTGCCGGTTCCTGGGCCGCGTCAGGCTCGTGACCACGAGTCGCTCTCCGCACGCCCGCCGGTACTGCGCGGCAAGACGGGAGATGAACAGCTTCACTTCCGGTCGCGCGTAGGGGAACGAGATGTCGTGAAGTTCGTAGTCGCGGGACGTCGGGACGCGCACGAGGTAGCCGCCGTTTACGAACCGCTCGAGCTGAGCCGGATTGGCGATGAAGGTGAAGTCGTGCTGGCGCGCGACGCGGTTCTGGCGGTCGAGCGATGCGGTGGATCCACGGAGGCTCTGTCCCGACACCTCGCCGGGGGCAACGAGAACGGCTGCCGCAACGGCCCAAGCCGCGAGAGCCGCGAGAGAAAGACGCGAATTTCGAAGGGGCCGCGCGCCATGACGCGGCAACATCGTCCAGGTATTCACGATGCCTCCACCCCGTTGATCCACCCCACCTGAACTGCGTCCGAACCTCAAATATAAGATAAATCGGCCCGGACGTTCAACTTTCGCCGATCCCGAAGAACCACTCCCGCCTGGCAAGCGCGCGGCGGAGGGCACCCGGGTCGGCTCGGAGGAAGCGGATCGGCGTGCCGGGTCGGGCCTGCGCGAGGGCGTCCAGCGCGACCGGGTCGGCGGAGCCGAGTTTCGCATAGCCGCCGATCGTGGGGCGGTCCCGCATGAAGACGAGCGGGCGGCCGTCACCGGTGACCTGGACGGTGCCGTCGACGAGAGGCGTCGAGTCGAGGACGCGCGGGCCCGAGTTCAGGGCGGGGCCGGCCAGGCGGGCGGCCGTGCGGTCGCTCGCCGGGTCCACGGTCCACTCCTCGTCGAACACGCGCTTCCGGTCCGCCTGCGAGAACTCGGCCCACTCGTAACCGGCAATGAGCGGCAGGGCCAGCGAAGCGGTCTCGCGCGGCACGAGTTCATCCGGCACGCGCCGGACCGGACACGCGCGCCCGGGCTCTCGCCAGCGGAGGGGTTCGCCGGCGCGCAGGGGCCGGCCGAGCAGCCCGGGCAGTCCGTCGCGCACGACGGCCGACGCGGAGCCGAACGCCGTCGGGACATCGAGCCCGCCGGGAAACGCGATGTAGGCGCGCATACCGTTCGCGCCGTAGCCGAGGCGGAGCACCTGGCCCGGATCGGCGCGCACGGTGCGCCAGGCGCCCGTTTCAGCGCCGTCGAGCGTGGCGACGCAGTCAGCCCCCGTCAGCGCCACAACGGTCTCCACGGCGAAGCGCAGAGCAAAACCGCCCAGGGTGATCTCGAGCGCGGCCGCCGCCGGATCGTTCCCGAGGAGCCGGTTGGCCCACAGGTACGCCCGCTGATCCATCGCACCCCCGGGAGCCAGACCGGCGCGGCGGCCGGTCCGCCGGCCCGGATCCTGGATCGTGCACAGCGGGCCGGGGCGATCCACGACGCCGTGCGGCCTCATCCGCCCACCGCCTCGTACTCGTCCCGGGCAATCGGGCGAAACTCGACCGTGCCGCCCGGCCGAAAACGTGCGATCCGCTCCGCCGGATCGTCGAACATCGCCGGGGGAACGCGGCCGATCAGGCGCCAACCGCCCGGCCCCGCTGCCGGATAGATGCCGGTGCGCCGGTCCGCGATCCCGACGGACCCCGCTTCCACACGCCTCCGGGGCGTCGTCAGCCGCGGCATCGCGATCCCTGCGTGCACGTCGCCCATGTACGCGAACCCCGGAGCGAACCCGGTGGCGAGGACGGCGTACGTTGCGCCGCTGTGGAGCCGCGCCACTTCGTCCACGCTCATGCCCGCGTGCGTCGCGACATCGTCGATGTCGGGCGCGAGTTCCGGATCGTAGCACACGGGCAGCGAGACGGGGTCGCCCCCTTCGATCCGGGGCGCCTTCGCGAGGCATTCTTTCGCGGCGGCGGCCAGCAGGGTCTCGACCTCCTCCGGATCCCACGTCTCCGGCGAGCCTTCCAGGAGGAGTCGGTTGAAGGCCGGAATCGTCGTCCGCAGATCCGGCAGCGCGTCGCGCGCAAGACGTTCGAGGCTGAGGACGCGGAGGATCCCGTCCCGGTCGGCGACCACCGGCAGGGTGACCAGGGCGCTGACCGGCCCCGGAAAGGCGATCACCGGCGACCCGCTACGATCGCGGAACGAGCTCGCGGATGCGGCGGAGCACCGTCGTGGCCGAGGGGTTGTCGCCGTGCACGCAGAGTGTCTCGGCCTGCACGGACAACGGGCCCTCGGGCGTCTCCACGAATCCTTCGAGCAGATTCGCCACGTGGCCTGCCACGGCTTCCGCATCGGAGAGGACGGCCCCGTCGATCCCGCGCGCCTGCAGGCGCCCGTCCGCCGCGTATGCACGGTCTGCAAAAGCTTCGAAGGACAGCGTCAGCCCCGTGTGCTCGAGCATGGCCGCGTGACGTCTCCGCTCCGGCGTCGCCTGCAGGACGAACGTGAGCGTGGGATCCACGGCGGCCACGCCTTCCGCCAGCCGCTTGAGCAGCCGGTCATCCTTCATCATCGCGAGATAGAGGGCTCCGTGAGGCTTCACGTGTCGAAGCTCGATTCCCAGCGCCGTCGCGACCGCCCGGAGCGCGCCGATCTGCGCCTGCACCTCGAGCACGAGCGAGTCGAGCGCCCAGTCGAGCTTCAGCCGGCCGAAGTTGCGGCGGTCGGGATAGCCGGGATGCGCCCCCGCCTGCACCCCGTGTTCGGCCGCCAGCCGCAGCGTGAGCGCCATCGTGTCCGGGTCTCCCGCGTGGCCCCCGCAGGCGATGTTCGCCTGGTCGATGAGCGGCATCACCGCCTCATCGGCCCCCTTCTCCCAGGGCCCGTAGCTCTCGCCCATATCGCAGTTGATCAGCACACCGGAAAGATACCCATGCGGGAAGCACGTTCGCACCTGCGCGCGACCGCCACGCCACCACCGACGGCGCGGCAACTCGCTACGGCTGGCGGCGCGCCGTCTCCGGCGCGAGAATCCTGTATGGACTCCGTCCCGATTGCCGGCGCCTTCAAAGGGAGATCGCACAACATGATGGGAGTTTTTCCCCGAACCCTGACGATGGCGGGCCTGGCCACGATTGTCGTCGGGCTCTCGGCGCAGGACGCGCGGGCGCAGGACGAACACCTCGAGATCGCGAAGCGCGTGCTCTCGAGCGTACCGCTCTTCGACGGACACAACGACCTCCCCTGGGCGATCCGGAACGCGGACGCCCCCAGCGACGTCCGCGCCTACGACATCTCGCGCCCCACGCCGGGGCACACGGATCTCGCCCGCCTCCGGGCCGGTGGCGTGGGGGCCCAGTTCTGGTCCGTCTACGTACCCGCATCGGTCATGCTGGAGGGCGGTGGCGCGCGCATGCAGCTCGAGCAGATCGACATCGCGAACCAGATCGTGGCCGACCACCGCGAAGACCTGGGGTTCGCACGCACCGCCGCGGAGGTCATGGACCAGTTCCACCGCGGGAAGATCGCTTCGCTGCTCGGGATGGAGGGCGGGCACGCAATCGAGAACTCGCTCGGCGCCCTGCGCGCCTTCTACGCCCTTGGCGTCCGATACATGACGCTCACGCACAGCGTGAACATCGACTGGGCCGACTCCTGCTGCGGGCTGCCCGAACTCGGCGGACTCTCCGCCTTCGGGGAGGAAGTCGTGCGCGAGATGAACTGGCTCGGCATGCTCGTCGACATCTCGCACGTCTCGCCGGGCAGCATGCACGACGCACTCGACGTGGCCGAGGCGCCCGTCATCTTCTCCCACTCCTCCGCGAAGGCGATCACGGATCATCCCCGCAACGTCCCGGACGACGTACTGCGCCGGCTGCCGGACAACGGCGGCGTGGTCATGGTTACGTTCGTGGAGTCCTTCGTGAACCAGGAGGTCGCCGACTACTCCGGTCCGCCGGAAGGGCGCCCGCGCGCCACGATGGCCGATGTCGTCACGCACATCGAGCACATCCGCGACGTGGCGGGCGTCGATCACGTCGCGATCGGGGGCGACTACGACGGGATCGACCGGGGGCCGCTGGGGCTCGAGGACGTGTCGACCTACCCCGCCCTCTTCGCCGAACTCTCGCGCCGCGGATGGTCCGAATCGGAACTCCGGGCGCTGGCCGCAGATAATCTGCTACGCGTCATGCGGGCCGCCGAAGCCACCGCTCGCCGTCTTCAGGCGGAACGCGGTCCGTCCACAGCCACGATCGAGGAGCTGGACGGCCTGGTGCCCTGAAATCTCCCGTCCCAACCGAGAGGAAAGACCCATGAGAACAGCACTGCCCAGACGAAACCGGACCGCACGGGCCCTTCCGGCCGCAATGATCGCGGTTCTCCTGTCCGCCGCTTCGGCCGCCGCTCAGGACGTCGCGGGGATCGTCCTCGTGGAACGGTTCAAGGTGGGGACGTTCGCGATCAGAGACATCCCGCGCGTCGGGCTCGTGCTGCGTGACGCCTTCATCGTCGACATCGAGCTGGCGAACGAGGTGCTCGAGCGGAACCGTGCGTTTCCGAGGATCCCCCCGCCGACCGACATGCTCGACCTCATCGGCCGCTACGAATACGGCCTCCAGCGGCGCATGTACGAAATCGTCAACGAAACGGTGGCGTACGGCCGGCTCTCGGGCGCCACGCGCGCGGACTATGTCTACGACCTCGAGGATGTGCGGATCCTCCCGCCGATCATGTATCCGGGCAAGATCCTGAATGCCGCGAGCAACTTCTACAGCCGCGTCGCGGCAGACGCCCCCGAAGGGGAGCGAGAGGAAGCGGTCCGTCTGCGGCGTGAGAACCGGGGCGTCCCGTACCTCTACCTCAAGCCGTCGCGCGGCGCGGTGATCGGAGGCAGCGACCGGATCATCATCCCCAGCGGCCGGACCCAGACCGACTGGGAGGTGGAACTGGGCGTGGTCATGGGACGGGCGGCCAAGTACGTCGCGGCGGACGATGCCCAGGAGACCATCTTCGGATACACCGTGACGATCGACGTGTCCGACCGGGGCGGGCGTCCGCCGGGAGGCAACCCCACGGCCTCGGACTGGCTGGTCGAGAAGGGGCACGACACGTTCGCACCCATGGGACCGTGGATCGTGCCGAAGGAGTTCTACGGCGACCCGATGGAGCAGCTCCGCCAGACGCTGGACGTGGGCGGCCAGCGCATGCAGGAGGCGACGGCCGGAGACATGATCCACTCGCTGTGGGAGCTGATCGAATACGCCTCCTCGATCCTGACGCTCTTCCCGGGCGATGTGATCAACCTCGGCACCTCCGGCGGCGTCGGCATGGGCGAGGAGCGATTCCTGCAGCCGGGCGATGTCGTCACGGCGACGATCGACGGGATCGGAACCATCGCACTCCCGGTCGTGGAAGGGCCGCCGCCGGTCGGTGATATGGGCGTCCGCTTGCCGCCTGTGGGCAACTACAGGCGCGACCCGGGCAATTGACCGCTGCCGGCGAACCGGGCCTACAACCCGAGAGAGGGCGCATGAAAGAGATCACGAGGGCCGCTTCGGCCACGACGCCCGTGACGTTGGCCATGCTGGCGGTGGCGGTCTGCGCGGTCGCCGCCCCGCTGGCGGCGCAGGGGGGGCCGGAGATCGAGATCGCGGAGCCCTTCAAGGTCGGAACGTTCGAGATCGGCGGCGAGCCGCGCGTGTCCCTGGTGCTGCGTGACGCACTCATCGTCGACATCGGGGAGGCGAACCGGGCGCTCGAACGAAACCCCGCGTATCCGCCCGTTCCGGCGCCCGCCGACATGGTCGATCTCATCGGCCGTTACGAGTACGGGGTTCGGCTCCGCCTGTACGAGATCGTCAACGACCTCGTGGCCCGGGGCGGGCTGTCGGGGAGCGGCCGAGCCGAGTTCGTCCACGACCTCGACGACGTGCGGACTTTCCCGCCCATCATGTATCCGGGAAAGATCCTCAACGCGGCCGTCAACTTCTACAGCCACGTCAACGAGGCGGGCACCGAGGAAGAGCGGCGCGAAGCCCGGCGGCAGCGGCGCGAGAACCGCGGGGTCCCCTATCTCTTCCTGAAGCCGACGCGCGGCGCGGTGATCGGCGACGGGGACCAGATCGTGATCCCCTTCGGCCGGGATCGCACCGACTGGGAGGTGGAGCTCGGCGCCGTGATCGGGCGCTCCGCCAAGTACGTCGATGCCAGGGACGCGCAGGACCACGTCTTCGGGTACACGGTGACGATCGACGTCTCCGACCGCGGGGGACGACCGCCCGGCGGCAACCCCATGACCTCCGACTGGTTCGTGGGGAAGGGGCACGACACGTTCGCGCCCATGGGTCCGTGGATCGTTCCGAAGGAGTTCTACGGCGACCCGATGGAGAACCTGCGCCAGACGCTGGACGTGGGCGGCGAACGCATGCAGGAGGCGACGGCGGGCGACATGATCCACACCCTGTGGGAACTGATCGAGTACGGGTCCTCGATCGCGACGCTCTTCCCGGGTGATGTGATCAACAACGGCACCTCCGGCGGCGTCGGCATGGGCACCGCGGTCCGCGGCGAGACGCGCTTCCTGCAGCCCGGCGAGGTCGTCCGCGCCTCCATCGACGGCATCGGCTCGCTGACGCTCGAGGTGGTGGCCGAGACGGAACCGCCCGGCGGGACCGGCGCCCGGCTCCCCCCCGTCCGCAGCTATCGGGGCAATCGTTAGTGTAGTGCCCCCCGCGGGCCCGCGGTGACGCCCAGGCCCGCCCTCGGGCTGTGGATGTGCACGGCCCTCGTGGTCGGGAGCATGGTGGGCTCGGGCGTCTTCCTGCTCCCCGCATCGCTCTCCCCGTACGGGGGGATCAGCATTGTCGGCTGGCTCGTGAGCGCTGGCGGCGCCATGTGCCTGGCACTCGTGATGGCTCGGCTCGGCGCGCTGATCCCGAAGATCGGCGGCCCCTACGCCTTCGCGCGCGAGGGCTTCGGCGACTTCATCGGCTTCTGGGTCGCCTGGTCCTACTGGATCTCGCTACTCACGGCCAACGCGGCCCTCGCCGTGGCGACCGTGAGCTACGCGACCGTGTTCTGGCCCGTGCTGGGCGCGTCGCCCGTCGCCGGGGGCATCGCGTCGCTCGCCGCCCTCTGGGGCCTGACGTTCGTCAACGTCCGGGGTGTGCGCGCCGCGGGACATGTGCAGCTCGTGACGACCGTGCTCAAGCTCCTTCCGCTCGCGGCGATCGGCACGATCGGTTTCCTCTACTTCCAGCCGGAGCACTTCCGGCCCTTCAATCCCACGGGAGGCAGTCCGGTCGCCGCCGTCACCGCGACCGTGACGCTCACGCTGTGGGCCTTCATGGGACTCGAAGCCGCGACCGTTCCGGCGGCCGACGTTCGGGAGCCCGCACGCACGATTCCGCGGGCCACGATCCTCGGCACCGTGGTCGCGGCGCTGATCTACATCATCAGCACGTCCGCCGTGATGGGCATCATCGCGCCAGGGGACCTCGCCGCCTCCACGGCACCCTTCGCGGACGCGGCCGGCTCCATCTGGGGGAACGCCGGCCGCCTCGTGATCGGCGCCGGCGCCACCATCGCCTGCTTCGGCGCCCTGAACGGCTGGATCCTGCTCTCCGGACAACTCCCGCGCGCCGCGGCGCAGGATGGCCTGCTGCCGCACGCCTTCGCGCGGCTCAGTTCGCGCGGCACCCCGTCGTTCGGGCTCATCTTCGCGGCGGCGGTCGGGACGGTACTCATCGGGATGAACTACACGCGCGGCCTCGTCCAGGCCTTCACGTTCCTCATCCTGCTGTCCACGCTCGCGACCCTGCTCGCCTACGTGTTCGCGAGTACGACGGGACTGCTCCTCGCCCTTCGCGAACGCGCCGCCGCGACCGGATCCACGCAGGCCACGGGAGCCGTGCGTCGCCTGGTGTTGGCGACGCTCGCCTTCGGCTTCTCCTTCTGGGCCATTGCGGGGGCGGGGCCCGAGATCGTGTTCTGGGGCTTCCTCCTTCTCGTGGCCGGGGTCCCGGTGTTCGTCGTGATGCGGGCCCGCGGGCGGCGGGAGGACTCGGGACGGGCGCCAGGCTGAGAGCGGCTGCTCCCCGCTCAGTCGATGGCGGCGCGCTCCAGAATCCGGAGGAACTCGTCGAGCGACGTGCGGCCCTTGTCCCGCGCGTAGTAGCGCCGGACCTCGCGATACCGGTCCTCCACCTCCAGCTGCATCCCCTCCGTCATCACCCATTCCTGGATCGGTGCCGGACGCGGACCCCACCATCCTCGCTCGCGGAACGTTTCGTCGTAAACGATGAGGACGGGAATGGACCGGCTCGTCCCGTTCGTGAGATGGGCGTCCATCAGATCCGGATTCTCGTCCCGGAGGAGGACGCGCAGTTCGATGTTCCCCGTCGACTCGGCCAGACGGTCGAACACGGGCAGGGTGTTGATCGCGTCCCCGCACCAGTCCTCGGTCAGCGCGATGACGTTCCATCGTCCCGGGATGGCACGGGCCCGGTCCCGGGTCGCCTCGTCCACCGCCGCGCGCCGGGCCAGGGCGTGCCAGAGTTCGCGGTTCTTCTCGACCGTCTCCAGGTATTCGGAGAAGGTGGAGGCGCTCAGGAATCGGTCTCGGGTCACGTCTGTGGCTCCCCGTAACGGGTTCGGATCTGGCCGCTGCGGAGCGAAGCTACCGGCGCGGCGCCAGGTGCGACACGACACTACCTTCCATCGGATGAGCGAAGTGCCGAAGAGCGTCGTTCGACCGGACCCCGGAAAGACCGCGACGACCGCGAGCTTCGGCGTCTCCAGCATGGTGGCGCCGCTCCGGCGTGTCGCGATGCGCCGGCCGGGCCGGGCGACGCTGGAGGCGGATCCGGCGCGCTGGCACTACGCGGGGCCGATCGAGCCCGACCGGCTCCTCCGCCAGTACGACGCCTTCGCGGCGTGCGTCGCGGCCTCGGGGGCGCAGGTCGATTGGATCGAGGGAGCGGCGGACGATGGCCTCGCCGACGCGATGTTCCCGTTCGACCCCTCCTTCATGACGCCCGCCGGCGCGATCCTGCTGCGGCCGGGAAAGAAGCTGCGACAGCCCGAGGTGGCGAGCCACAAGGCGCTCTACCGGCGGCTCGGGCTGCCGGTGATCGGCACGATCGAGGCCCCGGGGGCCGCTGAAGGCGGAGACCTCATGTGGATCGACGAGGCGACGATCGCCGTGGGCCGCGGCTTCCGCACGAACCAGGCAGGCATCGATCAACTCCGCGGTATCCTGTCGCCGCTCGGGATCGACCTCCTCGCCTTCGACCTACCGGTGTGGCAGGGCAGCGCGGCCTGCCTGCACCTCCTGTCGCTCGTCAGTCCGCTGGACCGGGATCTCGCGCTCGTCTACCCCCGCCTCTTCCCGGTCGCGCTCTACGAACTGATGCGGGCTCGCGGCATCCGGATCCTGGAAGCGGGCGACGAGGAGTTCCACGCCTCCGGGGGCCTCAGCCTCAACGTCCTCGCGACGGCCCCGAGGCGGTGCATCGCGCTCGACGGATTTCCCGGAACCCGCAGGCTCATGAGTGAAGCGGGATGCGACGTCACGTGTTTCCCGGGGGACGCACTCTGCATCGCCTGTGAGGGCGGGCCGACGTGTCTCACGCTACCCATCCTCCGGGACGACCGTTCTCCAGCGCCGGAAACCACCCCATGAATCGCACACTGAAGCGCATCATCATCGGCATGCTCATCGTCATCGCGGGTCTGGTCGCGGTCGTCTACGGCGTCGGGAGTTCACTGCCCCGGAACCACATCGCGGCGGTGCGCGCCGAGTTCGCCGCCTCGCCGGAGGAGATCTTCGCGACCATCGCGGACTACCGGGCGTATCCCGAATGGCGACCCTCCGTCGAGGGGATCGAGGAACTTCCGGCGCGGGACGGGAAGCCGGCGTGGGTCGAACTCGGGCTCACGGGGCCGCTACCGATGGAGTTGACGGAGAGCGAGCCGCCGACCCGGCTCGTGTCGACGATCGTCTCGGAGGGAATGCCCTTCGGCGGACGCTGGATCTTCGAGATCGAACCCGCCGGCACGGGCGCGACGGTGACGATCACCGAAGAGGGCGAAGTGTACAGCGCCGTCTTCCGCTTCGTGAGCCGCTTCCTCATGGGGCACCACGGCACCATGTCGCGCTTCCTCTCCGACCTCGCCGCCCGTTTCGAGGAGAGCGTCGTCGTCGACATCGTCTCGTAGACGACCGACCGGTCCGGATCCGCCAATGTCCAGATGTCGTTCAGCCGGCGAAGAACTCCCGGATGCCGCCGAGGCACATCTGGCAGCCGATGGCGAGCAGGATGAGGCCCGAGAAGCGCTCGAAGATCCGGACCGCCCGTCCGCTCAGCGCATGCGAGAGGAAGCTGGCCGCCAGGAGTACCGCGAGTACGCCGATGGCCGCGACGAAGACCGCAATCAGCGTGGCGATGGGAATCCCGATCAGGGCGCCCGACTCGTCGAGCGCCAGCGTGATCGCGGCCGTGATCGACGCCGGCCCCGCAATCAGCGGCATGACGAGCGGGACCCACAGGTGGTCCTCCGCCTCGCCCGGATCCCGGCGTACGCCCGTGATCCCGAACCCGGCGCCGCGGAGCATCTCCAGCGCGGCGAGGATGACGACGAGCCCGCCCGCCGTCCGGAACGCGGCGAAACTCACATCGAACAGCGCGAGGATACGGGCGCCGGCGAGGGCGGCGACGGTGAGCACGATGAGAACGCCCACCGCCACCTTCACGGCGGCACGCCTGAGCGCCGCCCGCGAGAACCCGTCCGTCGCGGCGAAGAAGAAGGGCAGCTCGGCCAGCGGATTCGTGAGCGCGATGAGCGCAATGGAGCCGTAGAGAATCTGATCGATCACGGGGACACGATATTCCCG
>CAZDZJ010000068.1:0-6136 GCA_964509895.1 uncultured Gemmatimonadota bacterium | reverse complement strand
ACAGGGGGCTGCGGCTACTCAGGAACTGCCCCGGGGCACCGCTCACCGTCTTCGACTGGAGCTTGGACCGCGTCACGGAGCTGGATGTCGATGGCAGCGTGCTCGACTCGCGTTCGCTGGTTGCGGCGGGCGTTCGTCCCTACGGCGATCTCACCTGCGCACCCGACGGCCGGCTCGTGTACACGCCCTGGCCCGACGACATGGGCGAGAGCTACGAGGAGGGCTTGGCCGAGGGGGACGTTTACCGGTGGCGCACGTCCCTCGTGGCGGCCGAGGGGGACAGCGCGGCGACCCTGCGCTCGGGGCTTCCGGGTGCCGAACGGTTCTTCATCCAGCCTGGGGCGAGCGGTCCGCGCTATTGGGGGAAGGACGCAGTGTTCGCGCCCGTGGGCCCGGGCGTGTGGTACGGGACGGCGGATGATTATGAACTCGAGCACGTCGACTGGACGGGCCGGGTCACCCGGGTCGCCCGCTGGGCCGGCCCGGACCTCACGGTGACGGGCGGGCGCGTCGACAGGTATCGGGAAGGCTGGCTGGCGCGGTACGACGACCCCGGAGCGCGTCGGAACTTCGAGCGGGACTCCTGGCCGCGGATCCGGGATCAGCTTCCGGAGCGTTTCCCCGCGTACGAAGCCGTTATTGCGCTTCCGGACGGCGCCTTCTGGGTCAAGACCCACGCGTGGCTGGCGCCCGGCGAGGAACTGCACCTCCTGGATGCGAACGGTGTCTGGCTCCGGCGCCTCACGATCCCCGGAAGTGCCGCCGTTCTCGACATCGGTGCCGACTGGGTGCTCCTGCGCCGGCGCGACGAACTGGGCGTCCCGACCGTGGCCCTGTACGAGCTGGTCGAGGCCGCTCGTATGCCGTTGGGCCCTGGTCATGACCGGCGATCCCGATGACGCGGAGGACGTCGCCCAACTCGTCCTGCTGAAGACGGTGGGATCGATCCGGACCTTCGATGGTCGTGCCAAAGTCACGAGCTGGGTCTACAGGATCACGAGAAACACCGCGCTGGATCACCAGCGAGGGAAGCGGCGGGAACGGCGGTTGGCCGAGAAGGCGGAGTGGCTGGCCGAGGTGCAGACACTCCGGGTGGAGGATCCCCTCCATGACCTCGAGATGGAGAGGACCCTGCGACTGATTCGGACCCTTATGGAGGGGCTTTCCATGGCGCAGCGAGAAGTCTTCGACCTGGTGGAACTGCAGGGCCTGAAGCCCGCAGAGGCGGCTCCGCTGCTGGGGATGAATCCGAACACGCTGCGCGTCCACCTGCTTCGCGCCAGGCGCAGGATGCAGAAAGAGATGCTGGCGCAGCCCGAGGAGGCGAAAACGGGGGGCAATCATGGTTGAGCACGACGACAGGCTGGATCGTCCGGACGACGACATCCCCGCGGCCGCTGGCTCGGACCCCTTCGCGTATCGCGACGCCGAGCGAATCGCGCGGGACAAACGGAATATGCACGCCGTCCTGACGGCGATCGCAGACCGGCTGAGCGAAGGTCTTCCCGCCGAGGTGCAGGGGCACGCCGCGCCCGCCCGTCAACGACCCCCATGGAAGAAGTGGACCGTCGGGCCGCTCGCCGCCGCCGCGGTCGTGGCGGCGCTGATCCTTGTGCGCCGTGAAGATGTCGAAGAGGGCAGCGGGCTCCTCGGCGAAACCCGCTCATACGCCGAACTGATGTCCGCTGCGGCCGCCGACGCGGAAGCCATCGAGTTCGAGCGCGCCATGGCACGCTATGATTCGGCGCGCGTCGCGGCCCCCGCCGCCGCCGATGCGCACCGGCACTACGCCACGCTGGCCAGCTACTTCGATCTCAAGGCGGAAGCCGCGCAGGCGTGGGAGCGCGCGCTCGAACTCGAGCCCTCGGAAGCCGCCGCGTGGCAGGGGTACGTCAGCGACCTGCGCTGGGCCGGCGTCTACGGGACGGACCGGCGCTACGCGGAGACGATCCTGCGGGTTCTGCCGGAAGCGCTCCGCCAGGCGCCGGACCGTCCCGTCATCTACGACGAGGCCGAGGAGGCGGCGCTGGACCTCGGCGAACTCGCCGCCTACGGCGCGATTCTCGCCGAGGTGCGGGACATGCGGCCGGACGACCACGTCCTGCTCCACGCCGTCGGAGCGCTCCACGTCGCGCGCGCAGACCAGGAGGAGGGCGACCGGGGCCCGATCGTAAGGGATTCGATCGGGGCCGCCCTGGACGTGCTCGCCAACGAAGTCGAAGACGATTCGGACGCCGCGGCCCCCGTTCTGTACCGGCTCGCGGCGGGATACGACTTCCGCATGCTCCGGCGCGAAGACGACGCGGACCGCTGGCTGGCACGCCTCGAAGCGGCGCCCGACCGCGGCGTCCTGGCGGACGAATTGAGGTACTGGGACCTGGTTTTCGACTGGCAGGACGCCATGTATGGCGATCCGCAGGGCCCCCGGATGGAAGAAGCGGCGCGTACGGCGGCCGCTGGGCTTCAGTCGCCGGATCTCACGAGTCGCGGCGCGTTCGTGGCCCGGAACCACTCGGTCGCGGTCCAGCGTGCGGTCGCTTCCATACCCGGTGACGCGCCGAGCAGCCGGACGGTGTCGGCGGCGGTGACCGTCGCGGCCGAGCCTCCTCATGCACCGCTCGAGCCTGAGGTCGCCCGGGAACTGTTCGACGCCGCGATGGACGCGGTTCGGTGGCGGCAGGGGGCGTTGTCGACGCTCCGCAGCCTGCTTTACTTCGGGATCGAGCCGCGGGCCGTGCTCGAGGAGGCGATCGCGATCGAGGAGAACCTCCGCGCCCATCGGCCCGGGTACCTCTACGCCGGCCTTCAGGGCGACGAGCGCGAACGGTCGCGTCAGGACGCGATCCAGGCCGCCCGCATCCTCCAGGCGCGCGCCCTCACGCAACTCGGCCGGATCGAAGCGGCGGGCGAGCTGTTCGAGCGGGTGGCGACGGAGTCAAGGGAGACCTGGACGCTGGGGGAATACGGACGCCACCTCCTGCGCACGGATCGGGCGGCGGAGGCGCTGGACGCCTTCGTGAAGGCGCTGGCCTTCGGCGGTTCCTGGTTCGAGCGTCTCGCCGAGGAAGCCGCCACCGCGGCCGGCCTCCCGCCCGGGGCCGTCGAGGAGCGGCTCGCCGAGCGCCGCCCCGTTGTGGAGGAGGAGCTGGAACGACGCGAACTCGGCCACCGCCTCGAGCGTGAGGCGCCGCAGTTCGCCCTCGCCGACCAGAACGGCGTCGAGTGGCGGCTGAGCGACCTCGAGGGCAAGATCGTCGTGCTCAAGTTCTGGGCGACGTGGTGCCCCCCGGCCCTCGACGAGTTCCCGCACTTCGTCGAACTCCTGGAGACGTACGAAGACGACGAAGATGTCGTCTTCCTCACCGTCGCCACGGCCGGATCTTCTCGCGATCGGGTGGCGCAGGAAATCGAGGAGGGCGGCCTCGCGTTCCCCGTCCTCTTCGACGACCAGGGTCTCGCCCTGGACTACGAGATCCTCGCCTACCCGACGACGCTGTATCTGGATCGGGCGGGGTTCATCCAGTTCAAGAGCGAAGGCTTCGAAGGGACCGACTACGAAGAGGGTGTTGCCCGCCGGATCGATGCCCTGAGGATCGGTGCCCCTCGCGTCGGTGCCCCCCGAATCGACCCTCCGCGGATCGAAGCCCTCCGCGCCGTGGCGGACGCCCCGGCTCCACCCTGACGGCCGAGTCTGCCGGCCCGCTTCCGCCGGGAAGTCGCAGTTCCTCTGCCCCGATCCGCGCGAATAGACTACGACGGTAGCGCCAGGTAACGGTGCACCGGCCGTGCGCGTCTAACCTGTGAAAGCCACGTGAGGGGAAGGGGCCGAGAGCGCCATGCTCTCCGACCGAGAGATCCTGGATCTGGCCGAACGGGCCAGGAAGGGAGAGCGAGGGGCGCTCGAGAGGTTGGCGGGCACTCTCCGTCCCCTGGTATGCCGGTGGGCCCTGGTCATGACCGGCGACCCTCACGATGCGGAGGACGTCGCGCAGGTCGTCCTCATGAAGACGCTGCGATCGATCGGGAGCTTCGATGGTCGCGCCAGGGTTACGAGCTGGGTCTACCGGATCACGAGGAACGCCAGCCTGGATCACCAGCGGGCGAAGCGGCAGGAGCGACGGCTGACCGAGCTGACCGGTACGGCCGAGTGGCTGACCCGGCCGCCGGCACCGGGCGCGGAGGATCCCCTCGCTGACATCGAGCTGAAGCAGACGCTGCGATGGATTCGGACGCTTCTGAAGGAGCTGCCCATGGCGCAGCGGGAAGTCTTCGACCTGGTGGCGCTACAGGGCATGAGACCCGCGGAGGCGGCGCGACTGCTGCAGATGAACCCCAACACGCTGCGCGTATACCTCCTTCGCGCACGGCGCAGGATGCGGGAAGAGATATTGGCGCAGCCCGGGGAGCGGGAGATCAAGGTGGGAGATGACTGAACGGGACGACGGTCCGGATCGACCGGAAGACGGCCTCGACGGGGCCGCCGGCCCGGACTGCGGGGGAGTCGAGGGCGACGAGCGAATCGCCCGGGCCGAACGAGACATGCACGCCGTAATGTCGGCGATGGCGCACCGGCTGAGCGAAGGTCTGCCGGCCGTGTCCCCCGAACTCGTGCTGCCGTCGCGCCGGCGACCTGCGTGGCGCAGGTGGGCCGTGGCCCCGCTCGCGGCGGCCGCGGTCGTGGCGGCGCTGATCCTGTTGCCCAACGGAGCCATTGAGGAAGCGGGCGGCCCCGACGCGTCCCCCGCACGGAGCATGGTGAGCGAAATGGATGTGGAGGCCGACCGGCCGTTCGTGGTCTTCCCCACGAACGATCCCGACATCGCCGTCGTATGGCTGCTCAGCCCGGAGGAGAGTGACTGATGAGCGGAAAGTTGAACGCGAGAGTGAGGAAGAGTACCCGAGGCGCGTTGATTGCCTCGTTGGCCCTTGGCTTCCATCCGGGCGTCGCGAGCGCGCAGGAGCGCGAGGATGCCGTGGAGACCGTGGAAAACGTGCAGCTCGTCTTCCACCTGGTCGAGGCGGACGGATTCACCGATGACGACCCCGAGATCAGCGACGTCGTGAGCGAACTCAGGCGGCTGTTCAACTTCCGGGGATACCGGCTCCTGTCGACGTCGGTCCTCAACGTCGGCCTTGCACCGGGCGCGAACTTCACCGTCGAAGGCACGGGGTCGCAGCGAATCGTCGCCGACGACTCGGAAGCGCCGCTGGCGATCCACGTGGACGTCAGTGCACGAACGTCCACCCGGCACGTCCGTGCGAAGGTGACGCTCAGCGGAGGAGGTTCCGGTACCTCGACCCTGAGAGAGCGTGAGGGAGGAGTCTTCCGGATGGAGGTGCTCGGGCCCCTTCTCGAAGCCTCCGTCACGATCCGCGATGGCCAGAGGGTGGTGCTGGGATCGGCTCGCCGCTCCGCCGAGGACCCCGTGCTCATCCTCATCGTGACCCCCAGCCTCGATCCGGCGTGATCGACGCTTCCCCCGACCGATCCCGGCAGCCGCCCCCTCACGGCGAAACCCGACGCGGAGGACCCCGATGATTGAGAAGGCGAGAAGGAGCATGCGATGCGCAGCAATCGTGTCGGCCGCCCTGGCGTCGGTTCCGGCGTCTCTTCCGGCCATCGCGGGTGCGCAGGAGAGTGGGCGTGCCGGGGAGGTTCGATTGCGCTTCTCACCCGAGGCGCCCGTGCCGGACTCCCGCGTCCAGGTGACCTACGCGCCCATCGAGACGCTGGCAGGCGAGCAGGAACTGGTGCTGCGCGGTCACTTTCGCACGGAAAGCGACGGCATGTACAACCGGGGCTTGCGCAACGTCGAACTCGCCCGGCTGAAGCCGGATGCCAGCGGCACCTTCGCCGCGAGTTTCATCCTTTCGGACGAGGTCGTCTACGCCGCCTTCGTGGTCGAGGACGAAGCGGGACAGCGCATCGACGCCAATGGAAGGGACCTGTTCGAGCTGCTGGTGCATGGAGAGGATGGCCAACCTCTCTACCACTCGCTGATCCAACGTCCGATTTCGATTTCGGATCTGTTGCGATCATTGGACTTACGGGATTTGCGGGTCTGATTCCCGCTCTTAGGTTCCCGCCGAACGGGATCAGGTCCGCACTCGGCGGCGGTTTGCGAGCGCGGTCCGG
>CAZDZJ010000067.1:0-3548 GCA_964509895.1 uncultured Gemmatimonadota bacterium | reverse complement strand
ATCACGTACACGAACGACACCCCGAAGAACGAATAGCCGCGCACCACCTGGGCGAACGGCGCCGCCAGCATCTGTGTGGCGACGGGGTAGGTGACCTGATCCTCGACGATGCGCGGCGCCTGGCCCGGATACTCCGTCTGGATGATGACCTGGACATCGGAGAGATCCGGAATCGCGTCGATGGGCGTGCGGGACAGCGAGAAGATGCCCGCGACCACGACGGCGAGGGCGCCGACAAGGATCAGGGGCCGGTTCCTGATGGAGCCGTCGATGATGCGCGCGAACATGAAGGACCTCCGTCAGCGGCCGGGCGGCATGCCGGAGGCCGCGCCCTGCATCGTCCCGGGCAGCCCCGGCATCTCCCCGTGCTGCATCTCGCCGTGGTCCATCTCTCCGTGCTGCATCTCGCCGTCTGCAGCAGGCTGCCCGGATTCCGCGCCGCTCAAGAGCTGCGAGATGGCGGCCTTGAGGTTGGCGTCGGCGTCGATGAGGAACTGTGACGAGACGAGGACCTGCTCGCCCGGGGTCAGCCCCGACGTCACCTCCTGCATCCCCTCGCTCTCGGTTCCGAGCACGACCTCGCGCGGCTCGAACACGCCCTCGCCCCGGGCCACGATCACCACCGCGCGGGTTCCGCTGTGCAGCACCGCCTCCGCGGCGACCATCACCGCGTCGGACGCGCCGCTGGCGCGCGCCGTCACGTCGACGTACATCCCGGGCCGGAGCCGCAGGTCGGCGTTGGCCACCTCCACGAACGCCGTGAGCGTCCGCGTCTGCGCGTTCACCGCGGGACGAAAGAAGAGGATGCGCCCGTCCCAGCGCTGGCCCGGGAATGCGTCCGCCTCGATCTCCACGGCCTCGCCCTCGGCCACATGCCTGAGATCGTCCTCGTAGAACTCGGTCTCTGCCCAGAGCGTGGAGTGATCGGCGATCTTCAGCACCGTCATCCCGGGGCCGATCCGCAACCCTTCCATCGAGTCGCTCATCTTCTCTACGATGAAGCCGGTGGCGGGCGAGAAGACCCGGACTGTGCGTTCGACCTCCCCGGACACGGCGAGCGCGTCGATCTGCGCCTCGGTCATGTCCCAGTAGAGCAGGCGTTCCCGGGTCGCCTCCAGGAGGGACTGCGCGCGTTCGATGGCTTCCGGATAGGCTCCGCCCTCCCGCAGGCGGCCGACGTACTCCATCGCCCCGATGAACTCGCGCTGCGTCGAGACCAGCTCCGGGCTGTAGATCTCGAAGAGCGCATCTCCCCTGTCGACAGTCTCGCCCACGTTGTTCACGCTGGCCTGCTCGATCCAGCCTTCGTACTTGGTCTGGACCGAGACCACCCGCTCCTCGTTGTGCGCCAAGACGCCGACCGTGCGGATGAAGACGGGGAGCGCGCCGCGATGCACCTCGGCCGTGCGCACGGCGAAATTCTGCAGGAAGCTCGGACTCACCCGGACCTGGCCGTCCGCGAGACCCTCGTCCGCATAGACCGGAACCAGGTCCATCCCCATGGGGGATTTGCCCGGCCGGTCGGAGGTGTAGTTCGGATCCATGGGCGCCCGCCAGTACAGGATCCTGCGTTCGCCCGCGCCGGCGGCCTGTGCGCCGGGGGCGAGGGCTCCGCTTTCGCCGCCTCCCGCCGACATCTCGCTCATGGGCTCCCCGGGCAGGATGCGCATCAGCAGCAGCACCCCTCCGGCGCCGATCACGACCCCCAGCGCCACGACTGCGGCCAGTTGAAACCTCTTCGTGTTCCTCATGATCCCTCCTCGCCCGGGGACGATGGTTGCTCCTCCGGAAAGGCCGAGCCGATGGCTCGTTCCATGTCGGCCAGCGCCTTCATGTAGTCGGCGCGCATGCGCGCGAGGCCCAGGCGGACGTCCAGCAGGACCGCCTCGCTGTCCAGCAACTCGAGCACGCCGGTGACGCCCGCCGAATACGCTTCCTCGGTCGCGCGCAGGGCCTGCTCCGCCTGCGGGAGGAGCGCGCGCTCGAAAAGGTCCAGTTGTCCTTCGATGGTGGCCAGGCGGAACGCCGTCGACCGGACGGCGAGCGCCACCCCGTTTACCGCGTCCCGGTACGCTTCCTCGGCGGCGGTGAGACTCGCGGCGGCCTCGCGCATGCCCGCGTCGTAGCTGGACCTGAAGACGGGGATGCTCGCGCCGAGGGTCAGGCTGTAGGTGTCGCGTCCGTTGTCCGGGGGAGGGTCACGGCGGCCCGCGTCGTCGCGCCGGTCGAGAACGCTGCCCCACCCGAGACCGATGGAGAAGTCGGGCCTGTAGCGTCGACCTGCCAGCCGGACGGCGCGTTCGCTGTTCTCGATGCGCAGCCGGGCCGATCTCACCTCCGGCCTGGCGTCGAGCCCGGCTGCCCGCAACCGCTCGTCGTCAACGCTGGCAAGCGGGCGTTCGCCGACTTCGATGATCGGGATGGGGGCGTCCACGGACCGATTCGCGAGGATGTTGAGCGCGGCTTCGAAGTCGGTGCGCTGCTGCAGGAGTTCCTGCTGGCGGCTCAGGACGCGCGTGACCTCCGCCTGGAGTTTGAGGACGGCCTGCTGCTGCCCGAAGCCCTGCGAGTAGCGCGCCTGGGCGAGCGCCTCGTAGTGGAGGAGGAGCTGTTCTTCCTCTCCGGTGATGCGAAGCGCTTCATCGAGGTACGCGAGGTCGTAGTAGGCCAGCTTGACCTGCCGCACCACTTCGGCTGCCTGCTCCCTGTAGGTCTCGCCGCGACTCTCGGCCTCGGCCGCCGCGATGTCGCTTCGGTCCGAGAGCGTGCCGAACCAGGGGAATGCCTGGCTGAGCGACACGCCGGACGTCTGCGGCCCGACCCGGGTCTGGGGACCCCGCAGATGCTGGGTGAAGGCAACCATGGGGTTCGGGAGGGTCCCGGCCTGCGGGACGCGGGCGCGCGCGGCCTGTACTTCCGACAGCGCGCCGCGGACGCGGGGGTTGCCCTCCAGCGCCTCCGCGATGAGCGCGGCCAGCGTGGGATCGCCGTTGTTCGCATAGGCCGGCGTCTGCGCCGTGGCGCCCGCCGGTCCCAGGGAACCCGAGAGTGCGATCGCCAGCGCGACTGCCGGGATCCGCTCGATATACATGTGCACCTCGCCGTGAGGATGTCGATACGTCCCGTGAGGGGATGCCCGGGTGCGAGACGACCGTCCCGATGTGGATGGGGACGCGCCTCGGGCACGACGGGCGCGCGTCCGACTGCGTGGGAGTGCTGCCTCCGGTTGCGGAGGCGCCCCGGGCGAGCCGGCCGGCCTTCACGGGTTGCGCCCCGGGTCGGAGCGCGGACAGTCAGGCGTGGTGGCGGGGAGGAGGGGTTTCGACGCCTATTGAGACCGCGACCGGGATGGGCGCGACGTCGAGATTCGCCCGAACGGAGACGGCCGGGAAGCGCACCAGGATGGCCGTTTGCACGGTCGTCGCGGAGGCGGCGCTGCAGGACGCCAGGATCATCAGGCACCCGCCGGCGTCACCGTGGTGCTCCCCGTGTGGGGCCACCGGCGTCCCGTCCGTGGGGAGGTGGTCGTGGCCGGTGGCCCCACACGG
>CAZDZJ010000066.1:0-32577 GCA_964509895.1 uncultured Gemmatimonadota bacterium | reverse complement strand
GGCGACGTCACCCTCTTCCTCACGGGATGGATCTTCCCAACGGACGCGAGCATCAACGTGGCGATGGGGCAGTCGGACGCGCTCGCGCCGCACTTCCCGGAACTCGACGTGATGGGCCCCGGCGGCGAGTGGCAGCCCGCGGTCCCCGGCCTCGGCTTCCCGTCGGGCAAGGACAAGACGGTCGTCGCCGACCTGCGCGGCCTCTTCCCGACCGACGACCGGCGGGTGCGGATCCGCACGAACCTCATGGTCTACTGGGACGAGGTCTTCTTCACGACCGGCGCGGCGCACCCCGCGGCGGACGAACACCGCGTGACGTCGCTCGCCCCGCGCGACGCGGACATCCACTACCGGGGTTTCGCGCGCGAGTTCAGAAAGGGCGGCCGCTACGGCCCCCACTGGTTCGACTACGATTCCGTCACCGTCGAGCCGCGCTGGCACGACCTGTTCGGCCGCTACACCCGCTTCGGCGACGTGACCGACCTCGTGGCCGAGGGCGACGACCGCTATGTGATCCAGAACGCCGGCGACGAGATCACCCTCCGCTTCGACGCCGCGGCGTTCCCCCCGCTGCCGGACGGCTGGACGCGAACGTTCCTCATCTACTCCGACGGCTGGGTGAAGGACGGCGATCTCAACACCGCCACCGGCGACCGGGTCGTGCCGCTCCCCTCGCGAGCGCTGTCCGGCTATCCGCCCACGCCGGAGGAGGGTCGGGCCGCGTCCCCCGAGCCGGAACTCGCGGAGTATCTCACTCGCGTTATCCCGCCCCCGGAGGAGCGATGAGCGTCGTCAACCTGGAGGAGAAGTTCGGCCTGCTGCCGGAATACTGGCAGCCACGGGTCGTGGCCGAAGTCAACGACTACCAGTTCAAGATCGTGCGGGTGAAGGGCGAGTTCGTGTGGCACGACCACGCCGACACGGACGAGGCGTTCTTCATCCTCGAGGGCACGCTGCGGATCGACCTGCCCGACGGCGCTGTCGAGATCGGCCCCGGTGAACTCTACGTGGTCCCGCGCGGCGTGCGGCACCGCCCGGTTGCCGAGGAAGAGGTCAAACTCATCGTCGTCGAACCCCGCGGCGTCGTGAACACCGGCGACGAGCGCGGCGACCTCACCGCCGAGTCGGACGTCTGGCTCTGAAGGTCAGAAATCGGGGGCGAACACGGATTCGAGATCGATTACGCCCACTTCTTCGGTTCCGAATCTGACCGGGAGCGCTTCCGTGAAGCGTTCGTGCGCGGGCTGTTCCGCGAAGCGCCACACGTCAACGAAGTCCTCGTCCGGGTCCACGACCCAGTATTCCTGCACTCCCTGCTGTTCGTAGAGCCGGAGTTTGATGTTGCGGTCGCGGCCCGCTGTGGAAGGGGAGAGGATCTCGATCACCAGGTCCGGCGCACCCACGATACCGCGCTTTGTGACGATCTCGCGCCGCTCCCGGGAGACGAAGAAAATGTCGGGCTGGACGCCTTCGCTCGTGGCCGGGAATTCCACGCCGAACGGCGCAGACAACACCAACCCATGCCCAGCCTTGACGAGGAACCGGTCCAGGGCGCTGCAGAGCCGCCAGCTAATGAGTTGGTGTCGGAGGCTCGGGGACGGAGTCACGTGGATGTCGCCCTCGATCGCCTCGTAGCGATTGCCGTCGTCCGGCATCTGCTGGACATCCTGCCAGGTGATCGAGGGAAGCGGCATGGTCGGCACATCATAGCTCCGGGCGGGGGTCGTCTCCAAATCCAACCCCACGATCGCCCGGACCCTCAACCGGTTCTCAACTCGCGTTTGCGATCACCCTCAGGTCAGGCCCTTGTAAGGACATGGCCAGTCTTGCGTTGGATCTACCCGAAGACCTGCTCGAACGCCTCCGGCAGCGAGCGCGGGAGGACCGCGTCACGATCCGCGAGGTGGTACTCGCCGCCATCGAGCGCGAGGTGGAGCGGTGGGAGTTTCGCGAGCACCTGGCTTTGCGCCCGACGACCGACCTCGGCGTCAAGGCGGCCCGGTTGATCCGCGACGAACGTGCCCGGCGGGAGGGTGGGGACGACTGAGTAGGCGGGCTTAGGCCGACATTCCGAACTTCAGAGGTCGGGGGCGAACACAGTTTCCAGGTCGATCGAGCCGACCTCTTCGGTTCCGAGCTTGACCGGGAGGGTCTCTGCAAAGCGCTCGTGTGCGGGATCCTCCCCGAACCGCCACACGTCAACGGCGTTTTCGTCGGTGTCGAAGATCCAGTACTCGCGAACACCTTGGCGCTCGTAGAGGCGGAGCTTGAGGCCGCGGTCGCGGCTGGCCGTGGAAGGTGAGAGGATCTCGACGAGGAGGTCCGGTGCGCCCGTGAGCCCCGCGTCTGTAATGAGTCCACGCCGGTCGTTGGAGACGAACAGCAGGTCGGGCTGAACGCCTTCTCCGGTGGCCGGGAACTCCACCCCGAACGGGGCCGGCACTACGACTCCGTGCCCGGGTTGTTCCAGGATCCGGTCCAGGGCCACCAGCAGTCGGAGGCTCACGCGCTGGTGGCGGAACGTCGGGGCCGGGGTCATGTAGATGTCACCCTCGATCGCCTCGTAGCGATTGCCGTCGTCCGGCATCTGCTGGACGTCCTGCCAGGTGATCGAGGGAAGCTGCATGGTCGACACATCATAGCTCCGGGCGGGAGTCGCCTCCAAGTCCGACTCCACGATCCCGAGCGTCATCATCCCGCCTTCAACGCCTCCCGCCGGGCGGGGCGGACGGGTCTTGTCAGCCGGGCTTCCCCGGCGCACCGTGCGTTCCCGGCACATTTCCGGCATTCGTCCAGCTCAACCCGGCGAGGCACAACATGCGCTTCCGACCTTTCTGCGCGTTCTTCGCGCTGCTCATCCTCTCGCTCCCCTCGGTCGCACCGCTGGCGGCGCAGTCGGCTCCCGATCCCGCGGCGTACGAGACGCTCCGGTGGCGGAACATCGGCCCGGAGGGGAACCGCTTCAGCGCGGCGGCGGGGATTCCCGGCCAGCCGTACACCTACTACGTGGGCGCGGCTTCGGGCGGGATCTATAAGACGACGGACGGCGGCGTGAACTGGGACGAGATGTTCGACGACCAGCCGGTGCAGTCGATCGGCTCGCTCGCCGTCTCTCCCACGGACCCCAACATCGTCTGGACGGGGACGGGGGAGGGGAAGATCCGCAGCCACATCTCGATCGGGCAGGGCGTCTACAAGTCGACGGACGCCGGGGAGACGTGGACCCTGATGGGACTCGAACCCACGGGACGGATCCCGCGCCTCGTCATCCATCCCTCGAACCCGGACATCGTCTATGTGTGCGCGCTGGGCCACGCCTACGGGCCGCAGCCGGAGCGGGGCGTGTTCCGGACGACGGACGGCGGGGAGAGCTGGGAGCACGTCCTCTTCATCGACGAGGACACGGGGTGCTCGGACATCGCGATGGACCCGTCGAACCCGCGCGTCCTGTTCGCGGGCACGTGGCAGCTGGAGATCCACACCTGGGGACGGACGAGCGGCGGATCGGGCGGGGGCCTGCACGTGTCGCGCGACGGCGGGGACACGTGGGAGAAGCTGAACGGGCCGGACAACACGATCGGCCTGCCGAAGAAGCCGGTCGGAAAGGTCGCGGTCGCGGTCGCGCCCTCGAACACCCAGCGCGTGTACGCGATGCTGGAGACGGGGGACGGGATCCCGTGGGACGGCCAGCCCACCGAGGACGGCCAGTTGTGGCGCTCGGAGGACGGGGGCCGGACGTGGGCGCTCATCACGCGCAATCGGAACGCGATGGGGCGGCCGCACTACTACTCGCGCGTCGTCATCTCCCCGGATGACGAGGACGAAGCCTACTTCCTCACCGCCTCGTTCACGGTGTCGACGGACGGGGGCCGCACGCTGGATGTGATCCCGCGCGCGCAGGCGCCCGGGGGCGACCACCACGACATGTGGATCGACCCCACGAACCCGGACCGCATGATCGTGGCGCACGACCAGGGGCTGTCGATCTCGATCAACCGCACGAAGACGTGGTTCCGGCAGCGGCTCACGAACGCGCAGATGTACCACGTGACGGTGGACAACGCGGTCCCCTACAACGTGCTCGGGAACAAGCAGGATGAGCCGACCTACCGCGGCCCCAGCAACAGCCGGATCCTCGGCACCCGGCGCATCAACCACATCCCGCGCGGCATGTGGCACCACGTCGGTGGAGGCGAGAGCGGCTTCGCCACGCCGGATCCGACCGACCCCAACATCGTGTGGTCCTCGGCCTCGGGGTCCGGGATGGTGGGCGGGATCGTCGTCCGCTATGAGGAGGAGCGCCGGCAGTACCGGCCCGTCGAGGTGTGGCCGGAGCAGAGCCGGGGGCCGGCCTCCGGCGTCCGCTACCGCTTCATCTGGGACGCGCCGGTTCACATCTCGCCGCACGACAACGAGACGGTCTACGTGGGGAGCCAGCACGTGCACCGCACGCGGAACCGCGGACAGAGCTGGGAGGTCATCAGCCCGGACCTGACGCTGAACGACCGGAGCCGGATGGGACTCTCGGGCGGGCTCACGGGCGACAACATCGGCGTCGAGTACGCGGGCACGGTGTTCGGGATCGCGGAGTCGCCGATCGAAGCGGGCCTCATCTGGGCGGGCACGAACGACGGCAAGCTCCACATCACGCGCGACGGCGGGGAGAACTGGACGGACGTCACGGGCAACGTCGACGGGCTGCCGGAGTGGATCGCCGTGCGCAGCATCGCGCCCTCCCGCTACGAGGCCGGCACCGCCTACATCGCGGCGGACGGCCACCAGGTCAACATCCGCGACCCGCACGTCTACCGGACGCGCGACTTCGGCGCCTCGTGGGAGAAGATCACCGACGGGATCCCGCCCAGCATGCTGAGCTACACGAAGATCATCGTCGAGGACCCGGTTAGGCCGGGAATGCTCTACGTGGGGACGGAGAACGCGATCTACGTCTCCTTCAACGACGGGGACGACTGGCAGCCGCTGCAGAACAACCTGCCGGCGGCGCCCGTGTCGGGGATCGTGGTTCAGGAGCACTTCAACGATCTCGTGGTCGGGACGTACGGGCGCGGGTTCTGGATCTTCGACGACCTGTCGCCGATCCAGCAGCTCACGCCGGAGGTGATGGCGGCGGCCTCGCACCTGTTCGCGCCACGCGACGCGTACCGCTTCCGGCCCATCACGCCGCCCTCGATCCCGTACGACGATCCCACGATCGGGGAGGATCCGCAGTACGGAGCGTCGCTCAACTACTGGCTCGCGGCGGAGGCCTCCGAGGCGCCGACGGTCGAGATCCTGGACGGCGCGGGGACGGTCGTGCGCACGCTGGAGGGGCCGAACCGCGCGGGCGTGAACCGGATCCACTGGGACCTGCGCGATGAGCCCAACGCGCCGATCCGGATGCTCACGCCGCCCAGGTACGCCGAGCACATCGAGGTCGGCGAGGAGGGGAGGCCGGCGCCGGGCGGACAGCAGATCTCGATCCTGATGCCGCCGGGGCGGTACACCGTGCGGCTCACGGTGGACGGGGCGACGCACGAGCAGCCGCTGACGGTCCTCAAGGACCCGCATTCGGCGGGGACGGAGGCGGACATCGCCGAGCAGCTCGCCTTCATCCGCGAGGTGCGGGAGGACGTGGTGCGGGCGGGCGAGGCGGTGCACCGCGTCGAGGCGATGCGGGTGCAGCTCCGTACGCTGTCGCGGTTCGCGGATGACGAGGACCTCGCGGCGTCGGTGGAGGATCTGAGGCAGAAGCTCATGGAGTTGCAGGAGACGATGGTCGACCTGCGCCTGACGGGGCAGGGCCAGGACGGCGTGCGCTTCGAGGCCCGGCTCCTGCAGAAGCTCGGTTACCTCGTCGGCGCGCTCTCCATCGCGGACTTCCGGCCCACGGACCAGGAGATGGAGGTGAAGGTCATCCTTCGCGAGGCGCTCGAGGCGCACCTGGCGGAACTGGAAGAGCTGGTGCAGACGGACGTGGCGGCGCTCAACGAGACGCTGCGCGGCCTCGGCATGCTCATCATCACCGACGACGCCCCATGATCGATCGTCGCGGTTTCATCGGGGCCAGCGTCGCCGGCGGACTCGGCGCCGTGGCCGCGGCCTCGGGTTGCGCGCCGGAAGGTGGGTCCGACGATCCCGCTGCCGGTCCCGCGGGCGGCGCGACGGCCGTGCCGCCGTTCGAGCTGGACGAGGTGACCGTCGACCAGCTCCAGGCAAGCATGGCCTCGGGCGAGCGCACGGCCCGGTCGATCGCGGAGTTGTACCTCGATCGCATCGAGGCGCTGGACGGGCAGGGGCCCGAACTGCGCTCGATCATCGAGACGAACCCCGACGCGCTCGAGATCGCCGACGAACTGGACGCCAAGCGGGCGGCCGGGAACGTCCGCGGGCCCCTGCACGGGATCCCGGTCGCGCTCAAGG
The DNA here is from genome assembly GCA_964509895.1 of uncultured Gemmatimonadota bacterium. GTDB lineage: Bacteria > Gemmatimonadota > Gemmatimonadetes > Palauibacterales > Palauibacteraceae > Palauibacter. The sequence goes on along the minus strand of CAZDZJ010000066.1, from coordinate 26,157 downwards.
ACAACATCGACACGCACGACCGGATGACGACGACGGCGGGCTCGCTCGCACTTGAGGGCTCGATCCCGCCGCAGGACTCGTTCGTGGCCGCGCGGCTGCGGGAGGCGGGGGCGGTCATCCTCGCCAAGGCCAACCTGAGCGAGTGGGCCTACTTCCGGGGCGTGAGGGCGACCTCCGGCTGGAGCGCGCGCGGCGGCCAGTGCCGGAACCCTTATGCGCTGGACCGCAACCCGTGCGGCTCGAGCTCGGGATCGGGCGTCGCGGCCTCCGCCAACCTGTGCGCGCTCACGGTCGGGACCGAGACGGGCGGCTCCATCATGTGCCCCTCCTCCAGCAACGGGATTGTCGGCATCAAGCCCACGGTGGGGTTGTGGAGTCGAGCCGGGGTCATCCCCATCTCCCATTCACAGGACACGGCGGGACCCATGTGCCGGACGGTGCGGGACGCGGCCATCCTGCTCGGCGCCTGCGTCGGCGTCGACCCGCGCGATTCGGCCACGGCGGCGAGCGAGGGTCGGGGGCACGCCGACTACACGCAGTTCCTCGATCCGGCGGGGCTCGAGGGCGCCCGCATCGGCGTCGTGCGCAGCTTCCCGGGCTTCGACCCGCGCATCCTCGCGCTGTTCGACGAGGCGATCGAGGCGATGCGGGCGGAGGGCGCCGTCATCATCGACCCGGCGAACATGGACGCGGCGGCTTGGAACGACCCGCTCTCGCTCGTGCTGTTGGAATACGAGTTCAAGGCCGATCTGAACGCTTACCTCGCCGGGCTGGGGCCGGACGCGCCCGTGAAGAGCCTGGCCGAGGTGATCGAGTTCAACGAACGCAACGCGGACCGCGAGATGCCGTACTTCGGGCAGGAACGGCTCATCGCGTCCCAGGCGCGCGGGCCGCTGACGGACCCCGAGTATCTGAACGCGGTGGCCACGATCCAGCGCGCGAACCGGGAGGACGGGATCGACCGCCTCGCGCGGGAGCACGAGCTGGACGCGATCGTCGCGCCCACCCGCGACCTCCCCTGGCCGACGGACCACATCAAGGGCGACCGTCTCGATGGCGGATCGTCGGCGGCGCCCGCCGCGATCGCGGGCTACCCCGACATCACGGTGCCGATGGGCTTCGTGAGAGGGCTCCCGACCGGGATCTCGTTCTTCGGCCCCGCGTGGACGGAGCCGACGCTGCTCCGGATCGCCTACGCCTACGAGCAGGCCACACAGGAGCGCCGCGCCCCGACGTTCGCCCCCACGCTCGGCTGAAGGCCCCTTCAGACCCCGGCGGCCCGGGATGGTGACCGGGGCGTTCGCGCCGCCGGGTTGAACCTTCGCCGGTAGTACCGGGTCCAGATCCGGATCGCCGGGATGCCGACGGCCGCCGGCAGAATCCACGGCACGATGCGCAGCGGTCCCGCGATCTCGTACTCCAGGAGCCGCTGCGCTCCGAAGACGAGGAACGCGGTGTGGAACGCGATGCCGCCGCCGAGCATCGACGCCATGTGGCTGTAAAACCAGCCCATGTGCTCCGCCCCCGGGTTGTGCATGAGCCGCAGCATGTTCCGGCCCGTGAACAGACCGACCGGGCTCAGCCCCAACAGCACCGGCGAGAGGCCGGACCACACCCCCACCGCGAAGACGATGACGATCACGCTGCCGGCGATGGACGCCCAGGCAAGCGCTTCGTGGAACGGGGTCCGCAGCGTCTCGGGGGCGCGGCGCGTGGCCACGGTCCGGATCGCCTGGCGGACCATCGCGAGGGTTGCCACGCCGAGGTAGCCGAGGAAAAGAGGGAAACCGTAGAGGTCGGGCCGCTCCGCCACGCCGACGCCTTGGGCCCAGTGTGTGACGATCCGCCCGCCCGCGACGATCAGCGCCGTCACCGCCACGACGTACGCGCACCAGGTGTAGATGCGTCCCGCCCGCACGTGCGCGCGGCCCCCCTTGCGAGCGAACACGGGGATCCAGAACGCGGCAAGACCGACGAACCCCGCCGCGACGTGTATCCGAAGAAGGCCGTCGAGCAGCGGGGTCATGACACCGGCTCCCGACGCAACGCGAGCCGACGGTCGATCGCCGCCAGCGTTTCGTCGCACCATGCCACCTTCGAGCCGATGGAGCGAATGCCCATGCGCAACGTGGCGAACTGGTGGAAGCCCGCATCGCCGTAGCGTTCCGGTGCATCGCCATGGTCGGTCGTGATCTCGGCTTCAAGCGCCTCCAGTTGAGCGAGCCAGCGCGCCATGTGGTCCCGCAGGGCGGCCATGAACGCGCGCGTCTGCCGGATGTCGCCGATCGAATCCATGAAGTAGAGCTGGGCGAGGTAGGCGAACCGTTCCGTACCCACGGCCGGGTTGCCGCCTACCCAGCGTAGCAGCACCGCCCGGCCCTCGTCCGTCAACGTGTAGACCCGGCGGTTCGGCCCCTTCGGCGAAGGCTCGAGTCGGCTCCGCAGCAGCCCCCGCTCCTCCAGGCGCTTGAGCGTGGGGTAGATCTGGCTGAGTTCGGCCGACCAGAAATGCCCGACGCGCTCGCGGAACGCGTTCTTCAGGTCGTACCCGGTCGCCGGCTCGCGCAGCAGGCCGAGCAGAATGTGGTCAAGGCTCATCGCGCCACCTGCCTCCGCTATATAAACTTCGCTATACTAACTATATAAGTTATTCTATAGCGGATCAAGGCCAGGCGTGGTCTGCGCTCGCCATGTGGCCGGCATGGCGATCCCGGTGGAGAGAAAAGGGGACGGGACGACGAACGCGGGAGCGACCGTCCCGCCCCCGTGAGAGCGCCGGAGGGCGGCGGTGGATGCCGCAATGCGTCACATCATATAAAGAACCGTAACGCACTATCAGAATGAAAGGTTACGGATACAATGCCGTGCGTGCTTTACCGGACTCCCTTACATGGCATCCGGTCTTCGAAGGTCAGCCTCCGCGCACGAGGGCGATGCTTCCGTTCACGGTGCGAAGCTCGATCGGCGGTCCTCCCGCACCGATTTCGCCCGAGGCCGATTTCGGTCCCCAGCGTCCTCGGATGGTGAGCGGAAACTCGGTGTCGATGGAACCGTTCACCGTGCGGATGTCGATGTCGGCATCGGTGCCGTTCGGGAGCACGAGCCGGATCCCTCCGTTTACCGTCTTGAAGCGGAGATCCCGGGAGATCTCGCTCCCCAGCCGCGCCTCGATCGACCCGTTCACGGTCTCCGCGGACACCGGACCGTCACCTTCCACCGCGATGCCGCCGTTCACGGTCCGGGCCTCCACGTCATCGGCGATCCCCCGCGCCTCGATTCCCCCGTTGACGGTCCGCGCCTCGAGTTCGACGCCGGCCGGAACCTCGACCGTGAAGTGCACCTTCACGTCGTTGTTGCGGACGCTCATCTCGTAGTCATCGCCCCGGCCGCAGCGGTTCGGGTCGCGCCCGCGCCTCGACGGGTAGACGGCGCAGATCAGGACGCCTCGCGAATCCTCGACGACCTCGATGCGGACCGACTCCGGATCGTCGTCATCCCATTCCTTCCTGGCTTGCACCCGCACCTCGCTGCCGCTCCCCGCGCTCGCCGTGATGGAGCCGTTCACGCCCCGGATCGTGACCGCGTCTCCGCGATCCACGGACCCTTGCCATTCGAAGTCCTGGGCCCGGGCTTCCGCCGCCCCCAGGCACAGCAGACCTGCCACCGCCAGGACGAGTCGTCGCGCTGTATTCCGCATCTTGCTGCTCCCTCTTTGTTCGTGAGCTGACTTGTTCGTGAGCTGATCGCTACTCGGTGTCGGGGGTGCGTTCCCCCGGCCGGATGAGGAGGATGTCCCCGTCGAACGACTTCAGCGCCACGGCGGCCGCTCCATCCCCGACCGTGAACTCGCCGCCCCGTAGCCGGCCTCCCCGGAACTGGACGGGGAACGACGGGATGAGTTCTCCATCGAAGGTGGAGACGGAGAAGCGGGCGCCCGCGGCCTCCGGGACGGCGAAGGTCACGTCTCCATCGTGGCTGCTGAACGAGTAGCTGCCGTCGGCGTGGAGGGCGCCGTCGTACCAGATGTCGCCGTCCACCGTCGTGACGGAGATGGCCCGCGTGTCTGCGTTCGTGACCACGACGTCCGCGTCGATGCCGCTCACGCTCACCGGGCCCGCGATCCGGTCGAGCCACACGTCGCCGTCCGTCACGCTGACCGTGGCGGATCCGGCGTTGGAGATGCTCACGTCGCCGTCCAGCGTGGCGACGCTTGCGCTGGCCGCACCGTCGATCTCGATGTCGCCATCGGCCGTCCTCACGCCCACGGTGCCACCGACGATGCCGACCACGGCGATGTCACCCTCGTGTCCGGTCACGTTCAACCGGACATCCTCCGGCAGCCACACGAGCAGGTCGGCGCCGTCCCCGTCCCGGCTCGTACCCAGGCGAATCGTGCCACCCGATGATCGAACGCGGAGCGCCCCGTCATCGTCGTCCAGCACGGCCCGGACCTCGCGGCCGCCGACCCCCATCACCCGGACCTGTCCCTCCCGGTGCTCGATATCGATGCGGGCGCCCTCGGGCACGATGAACGTCGTGTCGCGCGCGCCCGGGCCCGCCGCCGCGAGAGCCAGTGCCGCCGGGAGGAGGATGGCCGGGGGCATCAGTCGGTCGCCGCCAGTTGAACGGCCTGGGAGAGGAACTCGGACTTGCGCCGCATCGTGTGCTCCATGTGTTCCTGGAGGTAGGGGTCATCGGGTAGTTCGAGCAGGGCTGCCCGCGCGTCCTCGATCGCACGGTCGATCGTCACGAGCGCGCGGCGGATCCGTGCAACGGTCTCCGGAGGCAGCGGTCGCTCGGCGTCGAACAGCGCCCGTTCGAGCTCGCCAATCAGGTCGGCGTACTCCTCGGCCCGCGTTCCGCCACCCTCCAGGGTCGAGGCGTTCTGTGTGCCGGGGAGCCGGAGCGAAGGGGTGCCGAGCACCGGGGCGGCCCCCGCGCCACCCGGGTTGTCCTCGAGGTCGTTCCGCGCCACGGCCATCCAGACCAGCGCGCCCGACAGCCACACCAACGCGATGCCTGCAGCGAGCTGCGGCGCGAAACGGGCCAGGCCGCGGGTGGCCGGTCGGCGCCGGGCCGGCCCCTCCGGGCCGCCGGGCGCCGCGCCCGCGTCATCGGAGGCGGGCGCGCCGATCCGGGCGGCGACGCCGGGCCAGAGATCCTCGGCCGGTTCGCGCGTACCGAGGCTCCCGGCCCGGTCCACCACGGCTTCGAGCTGAAGAAGCGTCCGTGCGCAGTCCTCGCACCGTTCCAGGTGCCGCTCCAGGAGGATCTCTTCGGCGGCTCCGAGGTCGCCATCGAGGTACTCCGACAGGCGGTCCCGAAAGCGGTCCCTTCGCTCTTCCCGGTCTGTCATGGGCTCACCTACCTGTCCAGGTGACGTCTCAGAATCATCCGGGCCCGGTGCAATTGCGACTTCGATGTCCCGGGCGTGATTTCCATCAGTTCCGCGATCTCGCGGTGCTTGTATCCTTCCACGTCGTGCAGGACGAAGACCTCGCGCGCTCCCTCCGGCAGCCTCTCGAGAGCGACCTCGAAATCGAGCCGGATCTCGATGCTGTCGCGCCGTGCCCGGGCCGTGGCGAGTGGAATCTCGCTCGCCGTCTCGCGTTCCCGCTGCAGCCGCCGGGCTCGCAGCCGGCTGCACAGGAGGTTGACGGCCAACCGGTACAGCCAGGAGCTGAAAGCCGATTCTCCGCGAAACGTCCCGAGCTTCTCCCAGGCCCGCACGAACACATCCTGCGTGAGTTCGTCGGCCTGCTCGCTCCCGGCCATGCGGCACGCGAGGCCGTACACCCGCGCCACGTGGGCGCGGTAGATGCGCTCGAACGCCTCGTCATCGCCGAACGCCGCTGCCCGCACGTCCGCCGCGACGTCGGTGGGCGCTCCAGGCCCCGCCGCGTGTGGCCCGTACTTCCGGGATTTGCCGTTCGCTTCGATCAATGCATGGCCTGCGTTTCCGTTTCCGACCTTGAGACGCGCCCTGCGCCCGGAAGGTTGGAGCGCGGAGGTTCCAGCCGGAGCCAGAGCACGCCGCCGAGGATGAGCAGGGCGCCGAGCCACTGTCCGGCCGAGAGGCGGTCGCCGAGCACGGCGGCGGCGAGCGCGAGCGTCACGGCGGGTTCCATCGTTGCGGCGGTCGCGGCCCTGGCCGGGCCGATCCATTGAATGCCGATGAGGAAGGCCGTGATCGGGATCGCGGTCGAGAACAGGCCGATGGCGCCGATGAGAAGCAGCGGCGCCGGCGCGAGCGGCACGCGGATCCCGCCGGTGGCCAGTCCGGCCAGCGAGATCGCAAGGGCCGTCACCGTGAGCACGGCAGCCGTGGCGGAGACCGGGGGCAGCCCCGCGAAGACCCCGTGGCTCCGCACGATCCACCCGGCCAGGCACACGACGGCGAGCAGGATGAGTCCCACACCGAACGGGTCCCCCCCTTCGAGGCCGGTCCCGACCGTGAGGGTGCACCCGGCCGTGGCGAGCCCAAGGGCCGTGACGCGCCGCGGCGTGAGGCGCTCGCCGACCCAGAAGCGGGCCAGGAGCACGGTCATGGCCGGATAGGTGAACAGGACGAGCGTCGCAACGGAGGCCGGCAGGCGGTCGAGTCCGAGCATGTAGCACACCGCGTTGGACGCGTAGACCAGCCCGAGCAGACCGAGGGCGATCAGGCGTTCCCGCGGAGGCCGGGGACGCCGGGTGACGAGCACGAAGATCCACAGCAGGCCGCTCCCCAGCAGGAAGCGCCACGCCAGCAGGGGCAGCACCTCCACCCCCTCGGCGAACGCGAGCTTGGCGAAGATCGGCAGCGCCCCGTACCCGAGCGAGGCGACGAAGACGACGAGGAGCCCCCGGGTGATCGTGCGCATGTGCGAATCTCGCTTCGCCACGTGCGGGTCGCCACTTTCAGGATGCGTACGGCCCACCGAACGCCTCATTGGACGCCTTTACCGGCCGGTTCACGGAGGGCCCCGGGAGAGAGGAGAAGAGCAGACCATGGCGACATCCCAGTCTTCCCGTGCGGTCGCTGCCGCCCTCGTCGCGTGCGCGGCGACCGCCTGTTCCGTCTGGGTCGAGACGCCAGGGGAGGCCCGGGCCGAATCGGACGACGTCGGCGGCGTAGTCCTGCCGCTCGATCTCGAGGGATACGGCATCGTGGACCTGAGCCACGCCTTCGGCGACGAGACCGTCTACTGGCCGACGGACACCGCGGGGTTCGAACTGCAGGAACTGGCCTTCGGCGTGACGGAGGGTGGCTACTTCTACTCGGCCTATTCGCTGGCGACCGCCGAGCACGGCGGCACGCACATCGATGCCCCGATCCATTTCTCCGACGGAGGGCCCGACGTCGCATCGATTCCCCTCCGGCGACTCGTCGGTCCGGCGGTCGTGATCGACATGACCGCCCAGGCGGCCGAGGATGCCGACTACCGCCTGACCGCGGCCGATGTCGAGGCGCACGAGGCGGAGCACGGCCGGATCGAGGCCGGGAGCCTCGTTCTGCTTCGCACGGGGTGGAGCGCGCGCTGGCCCGACGCCCTCGCGTACCTCGGTGACGATACGCCGGGCGACGCCTCGCAACTCCACTTCCCGAGCTACGGCGAGGAGGCCGCGCGCCTGCTCGTCGAGGAACGGGGGGCCGCCGCCCTCGGGGCCGATGTCGCGTCCATCGACTACGGGGCCTCCACCGACTTCATCGTCCACCGGATCGTCGCTTCGGCGAACGCGCCGGGGCTGGAGAATCTCACGAATCTGGATCGCCTCCCGGCCCGAGGCGCGACCGTCATCGCGCTGCCCATGAAGATCTCGGGCGGGTCGGGCGGCCCCCTGCGGGCCATCGCGCTCGTGCCGCCCTCGCATTGACGGCCGCTCTTTCCGACCGCTCCGAGTCGCCCGACATTGCGCGCGAATCGGGTGGGACCGTCCACGAATCGAGCGGCCTCGCCCACGAATCCCTCGGAGGAGGCGCCCTGATGCCCCGAAAGTCCGCGTTCTCGTTCGCCGTTCGGCCCCTGGTGCTGTCCGGGGCCATCGCCGCGCTCCTCGTCGGACCTCTCGCCGCTCAGTCGGGGCGCATGGCCGCGCCGTCGCGCGGCGGCATGGTCGTGAGCAGCCACTACCTCGGCTCGGAAGCGGGCCGGGAGATCCTCGAAAGAGGCGGAAACGCAGTCGACGCGGCGGTGGCCACCGCCTTCGCGCTCGCCGTGACGCTGCCGTCGGCGGGGAACATCGGGGGCGGCGGCTTCCTCGTGTACCACGGGGCGGACGGCGAGGTCACGACGTTCAACTTCCGCGAGAAGGCGGCGCTGGCGGCGACGGAGCGCATGTACCTGGACGGGAGCGGAGAGGTCCGGGACAACTCGAACCACATCGGGCTCCTCGCGATCGGCGTGCCGGGCACGGTGGCCGGCATGTGGAAGGCGCACCAGCGCCTGGGACGGCTCCCGTGGGAGGATCTGCTCGAGCCGGCGATCCGGCTCGCCGCCGACGGCATGCCGTCCACCTGGGCGATGCAGAACTGGCTGCGCTCCCTCCCGGGTCGGGCCGGGCCGATCTATGACGCCACCCGCGAGGCGTTCCTCAAGGACGGCGTCCGCATGTACGAGCCGGGAGAAACCTTCAGGCAGCCGGATCTGGCCGAGACGCTGCGACGCATCCAGCGCGACGGGCACGATGGCTTCTACCGCGGCGAGACGGCGAAGCTGCTGGCCGACTTCATGGCGGAGCACGGGGGCTTGATCACGGAAGAAGACCTGGCGCGCTACGAGGCCGATGAGCTGGTCCCGATCCACGGGACGTACCGCGGCTACGACATCTACTCGATGCCTCCTCCGAGTTCCGGCGGCACCGTCCTGGTCCAGATGCTCAATGTCCTGGAGGGTTACGATCTCGTGGAGATTGGCCACAACTCCGCCCTCTACCTGCACCTGCTGACCGAGTCGATGCGGCGCGCCTATGCGGACCGGGCACTCCATCTCGGGGATCCGAAGTTCAATCCCGATATGCCCATAGAACGTCTCACCTCCAAGGCCTATGCCGACCGCCTGCGGGCGAGCATCGACGTGCAGAGCGCCTCCCGGAGCGACTCCGCGGCCTTCAACCGGGCCTTCGTCAATCAGAGCGAGGAGACGACGCACTACTCCGTCGTGGATTCGGAGGGGAACGCCGTCGCGGTGACCTACACGCTCGAATTCGGATACGGCTCGAGCGTCGTCGTCCCCGGAGCGGGCTTCCTCCTCAACAACGAACTCGGCGACTTCAACGCCATTCCGGGGCGCACCAACTCACGCGGGACGATCGGGACGCCGCCCAACCTCGTAGCGCCGGAGAAACAGCCGCTGTCGAGCATGACGCCGACGATCGTGGCGCAGGGCGGCCGGCCCGTCCTCGCGATCGGGAGTCCCGGCGGGCGGACCATCATCAACACGACGCTCCAGGTCGTGCTGAACGTGATCGATCACGGGATGACCGGTTCGGAATTCGGGCGCGCGATCGAATCGCCGCGGATCCACCACCAGTGGCTGCCCGACGTGACGTCCTTGGAGGAGTGGGGCTTCTCTCCCGACACGAAGCGGCTCTACGAAGACATGGGGCACGCCATGAGAACCCGGGGCGGACAGGGGCAGGCGATGGGGATCTACATCGATTGGGACACGGGCATCCGGTGGGGGGCCTCCGACAGCCGCGCCTTCGACGGCGGCGCGAGAGGGAACTAGTGTACCCTAGCGGGCGACCGCCTGTCGACAGCGTCCCACGTGGCAGCGGACGCCGGTCAGCGCCTCGCTCAGCTGCCGCAGCCGGGCCCGGGCTTCCGCGTCGTAGGCCTGGGCGTTGGCGCGGGTCGGCTCGAGTCCGCTGAAGTACTGCCCGCTCTCGAAATCGTCGGAGTCCACGACCTGCATGACCGCATCCGCTCCCTCGGCGATCGTCGAGCGCGGGGTCGCGCCCAGCCGCCTCACCATGCCGGTCGGCATGTACGTCGCGGGATGAAGTGACCCGACGACGATCCCCGTCCCCTCCAACTCCTCGGCCAGATCGTGCGTGAACATGATTTGCGCGAGCTTGCTCTGGGCGTAGGCGCGACGGCCGCTGAAGTCGTTCTCGATCATCACGTCGTCGAAGTCGATCGGCGTCTGCGCGCCGGATGAAACGTTCACGATCCGCGCGGGCGCGCTTTCCGCGAGCCTCGGCATCAGCATGTGCGTGAGGAGGAAGGTGGAGAGGTAGTTCACCTGGAAGCGGTATTCGTGCCCGTCCTCGGTGAGAAGCCGCTCGTCGGGGGCCGAGCCGAAGCCCGCGTTGTTGATGAGGATGTCGAGCCGGTCGTAGTCGGCCAGCAGCGCCTCCGCGAACTCGCGGACCTGTGCGAGCGACGCAAAGTCGGCGCGGTAGAAGCGGGCGCTCCCGGGTCCGGCCGCGTTGATGGTCTCCACGACTTCCGCCCCGCGCTCCTCGTTGCGCCCGTGGACAATGACGTGGTCGCCGCGCGCGCCCAGTCGAAGGGCGAGTTCGCGGCCGAGGCCGGAGGTCGATCCGGTGATCAGCGCGATCCGCTGGCCGGCGGTGGGGCCGCCGGCCGCCGGGGCAGGCATCTCGGAAGGCGCGGCGGATGCGGTGGCCTCGGGAGCGGCGCCCTCCCAGCCGGGCCCCCGTACGACCTGTCCGGGAGTGGCGCCCGTCGCCTCGCCGGCGGAAAGCACCTGGACGCCGTTCACGAACACGTCGCGGACTCCGGTCGCCAGTTGGTGCGGTGCCTCGAAGGTCGCGTGATCGGCGATCGTGGCGGGATCGAACACCACCACGTCGGCGAAGTAGCCTGGCACGAGCCGCCCTCGTCCCTCGAGGCGCAGGTTGGCGGCGGGGAGCGACGTGAGCTTCCGAACCGCTTCTTCCAGCGGGATGATCCCCTCGTCGCGCACGTACCGGCCCAGCAGGCGGGCGAAGTTTCCGTACGCGCGCGGGTGCGTGCTCGAGCGCACGAAGGGCTCCTCGGGGGCGAGCGACCCCGCGTCGGATCCGAAGCTCACCCACGGCAGGGCGATCTGCCGGCGCACGTTGTCCTCGGACATCATGAAATAGACGGTCCCCACGCGACTGTCGTCCTGCACGACGAGGTCCATCGCGGTCTCCTCGATGCCGGTGCCGCGCGTCTCCGCGACCTCGGCGAGCGACTTGCCGGTCAGGTACTTGAGCGAGTCCTGCCGGAAGCCGACAAGCAGGGCGCGGTCGGGGGAGCCGGCGGCGAGGAGCAGGTTCTCCCACTCGCCCGTGGGCGTCCGCATCTCCGCGGCGATCCGCTCGCGGGTCGCGGGGTCACGGAGCCGCTCGATCATGGCGTCGTGCCCGCCTTCGTGGATCCATGGCGGCATCGCCGCGTCGAGCCCCGTGGAGCCGGCGGTGTAGGTGTACATGTCCGCCGTGATCTCGAGGCCCCCGGCCCGGGCCCCCTCCACGCGCGCGATGACCTGATCGAGCTTCCCCCAGTTGTCGCTGCCCGCCGCCTTCAGGTGGTAGATCTCCGCCCGCACGCCGGCCTCCCGGGCGATCGTCATGAGTTCGTCGACGGCCTCGAGGAGGCGGTTGCCCTCGCTGCGCATGTGCGAGATGTACCCGCCGCCGAACTCACCCGCGGCGCTCGCCAGCGCGATGAGTTCGTCGGTGTCGGCGTAGAAGGCCGGCGCGTAGATGAGCGATGACCCGACCCCGAGGGCGCCCTCCCGCATCGCATCCCGCACGAGATCCTGCATGCGCCCCAGCTCCGCGGGGGTGGGGGGGCGGTCATCGTGGCCGAGTTCATGGACGCGGACGGTCGTCGCTCCGATGTAGGAGGCGACGTTCGTCGCGACGCCGCGCTCCACGAGGTGGTCGAGGTATTCGCCCAGCGTGGTCCACGGAACCTCGAATCGCACGTCTCCCTGCCGCGCGAGCATGTCCGCCTTCATCTCCGGGTTCAGCGGGCCCATGGAGTTGCCCTCTCCGAACACCTCGAGGGTGACGCCCTGGCGGATGTCGCTCAGCGAGCGGCCATCGACGAGGAGCGATTCGGTCGCCCACGAGAGCATGTTGATGAAGCCGGGGGAGACGGCGAGCCCGGTCGCGTCGACGGTCGTGGCGGCGGAGGCGGAAGCGAAGTCGCCGATGCCGGCGATCGTCTCGCCGGCGATCGCCACGTCCGCGGTACGGGGCGGGTCTCCGGAGCCATCGTACACGGTTCCGCCGCGGATGATGACGTCGTACTCGGGATTCGGGGACGAGCAGGCCCACACGAGGGCCGGCGCCAGCAGGGCGGTGCGCAGCGTCTGTCGAAACACGAATGCTCCTCCGCAAGCTGTGTAGGTGTGGCCGTGTGGATCATACCGGCGAGGTGTGGCCCGGGCGACCGCGCGAGTATCTTTCCGTGGACGCAATCCGTAGAGCAGTGCGTAACTCTGTCCGGGCGCCATCGACGAGTTCGGACGACGTCTCGGTTTTCGGGAGGACAAGAATGGCTCAGTCAGTCAAATCGCTTCGCATCGGCACCGTGGTCTCGGTCGCCGGGGTTCTCTTCGTGCTCATCCTGTTCGTCTTCGGCTTCAATCGCGTCGACGAATACGAGGTGGCGGTCAAGCGGAACCCGGTCACCGGCGCCGTCGCGGAGCGCCCGTACATGCAGGGGCTGTACCACAACATCCTGCGCTCATGGACCAACTATCCCCTGCGGGAAGTCCAGTATCCCGCCGGCGGACAGGCGGAGCGTCTGGACGCGCTCACATCCGACCAGCTCCAGATCGCCGTCGACGCGGCGTACCGCTACCGCATCAACGCGGACAGCGCCGTCCATCTCTATCTCACCGTGGGGAACCAGAACGCGGTTGCCTCCTTCGTCTACAACACGTACCGCTCCGCGATCCGGGACGCGATCGCCGAGATCGAGGCTTCGGATATCCTCTCCACGAACCGGACGGGCATCTCCGGGCGCATCGAGACGCTCATGACGGAGCGCCTGAACCCGCGCGGCGTCGAGATCACCGATTTCTTCGTGAGGGAGGTCGTGCCGCCGGAGACGATCCGGCAGGCGATCGAGGCCAAGCTGTCGCGCGAGCAGCAGGTGCAGTCCGAGGAATACCAGACCCAGGTCGTCGTCGAACAGGCGAACCAGCAGCGCGCCGAAGCCGAGGGGATCCGGGATGCGCAGGACATCATCGCGGAGAGTCTCGCCGGCATCTCGGGCCAGCGCTACCTGTACTGGCGCTACCTGGAGATGCTGGGAAGGATCGGCGAAGGGTCGAACAACATGGTCATCGCCCCGACCGAAGGAGGGATCCCCCTCTTCTTCGCTCCGGATCGCTGAGCCGGGATCGCCCGGCGGTCGGCCCTCGCCGGGCCGGTTCCGGGCGGGCAACCGACTTCTCCCCGGAGCTGTCGCACCCCACAGGAAACCGAACCGGTAGCACACCAGGTTGGGGGATAGTCCCGGAGGAGGATACATGAAGAACTGGAAGGATTCGCTCGGCATCGGGCTCGCGGTGGCACTGTTCGCCGGGCTGTACGCGGGGATGGCGCCGATCGCGGCCCAGGAGGCGGAGGAAGACGATCTTCGGCGATCGATCCGGTTGTCGCTCTCCGGCGGCGGCGGATACCTGGGCGTCGACGTAACGGATGTCGACGAGGAGCGCGCGACGCAGCTCGGGATGTCCCGGGCGCGGGGGGTCTACATCGTCGAGGCCATCGGCGGGGAATCGGCGGCGGAAGCCGGCATCGAAGACGGCGACGTGATCGTGGCCTGGAACGGCGAGCGCCTCGAGAGCGTCGCGCAGTTGAGACGCCTGACGGGTGAGACGCCGGCTGGCCGCACGGTGGATCTCACGGTGCTTCGCGACGGTCAGGAGCGCGAGTTGGCCGTCGAGCTTGGCGAGCGGTACAGGAGGAGCGGCGGGCTCACGTTCGTTTCGCCGCAGATCGATCTGTCCCGCGCCTACGTTCAGGATTCGCGGGCCGCGCGGGAGCGGGCGCGCGAAGCGCAGGAGCTGGCCCGCGACGCGCGGGATCGAGCTCTCGAAGGGGTGACGCGCGCCTTCTATCTGGCCGGGCGTCCGCGACTGGGCGCGAATACGCAGAGTCTGGGCGATCAGCTCGCGGAGTATTTCGGGGTGGAAGAGGGTGTGCTCGTGACGTCGGTCCATGAGGAAACGCCGGCCGCCGAGGGTGGCCTGCGGGCGGGGGACGTGATCGTCGGAATCGGCGATGCGGACGTCGGCGACCCGGGCGATCTGCGCGAAGCTCTCGCGGACCTCGAGCCCGGAGAGGTGGCGGTTCGCATCGTGCGTGACGGCACGGCGCAAGCGCTCACGGTCGTGTTGGAGGAGCCGGAGCGTCGGCCGAGGTGGCGCCGGGACGTCTACGACCCTAGTCGAAGAGGCGCAGTTGGGGGCCGGCCCTCGGCGGGTTGAAGTGATCCGTCGAGAGGTCGTAGTCGCGCGGCTCGATCCCATGCTTCGCACGGGCCAGGGAGAAGAGCCGCGCGACCTGTTCGGCGAACGGGCCGCGCCCGCGCATGCGCTCGCCGTACTTCGACGCGTACAGGCTCCCGCCTCTCAACTCCCGCATCCGGTTGAGCACCTTCCGGGCCCGGTCCGGACGGTGCCTCTCCAGCCAATCCTCGAACAGGGGAGCCACCCCGAACGGGAGGCGCAGCATGATGTAGATCGCCCTTCGGGCTCCGGCCTCCGCCGCCGCTTCGATGATGGCCGGGATCTCGTGGTCCGTCAGCCCCGGAATGACCGGCGCCACGTTCACGCCCACCGGGATGCCGGCTTCCGACAGCCGCGCGATCGCATCCAGCCGTCGCTCCGCGGTCGAGGCGCGGGGTTCGAGGCTCCGCTGTAACGAGCGATCCAGGGTCGTGACGGAGACCTGGACCTGCACCGCGTTGTAACGTGCGAGCTCCCGAAGCAGATCGATATCCCGCGTCACGCGGTGGTGCTTCGTCACGATTCCCACCGGGTTACGGGCTTCTGCGAGCACCTCCAGGCACCGGCGGGTGATCCCGAGACGCCGCTCGAGTGGCTGGTAGGGATCCGTCACGCCGCTCAGCACGAGCACCTGCGGCTTCCACCGGGGTGAGGCGAGTTCGCGCCTGAGGAGCGCCGGCGCATCCGGCTTCACCAGGATCCGGCTCTCGAAGTCGAGGCCCGCCGAGAACCCGAGGTATTCGTGCGTGGGCCGCGCGTAGCAGTATGAACAGCCCGTCTCGCACCCGCGGTACGGGTTCAGGCTGGCGTCGAACCCGAGGTCCGGGCTGTTGTTCCAGGAGATGATCGAACGCGAGCGGTCCTCGAGGATCTCGGTCCGGGGATCCGGATCCGAGGCGCGGGTCCACGCCTCCCGTTCCACCGCGAGGGGGAGAAACCGGTTCGCCGGATTGTGTGCGCTCCCGCGTCCCCGGATCGAGCGCCGCTGCGCCGAACCTCCAGGCATGACCTCCCGCCTCCGCTCTTCGGTATCTGTTCTCTGATTATCGGTGTTTGTTCGGGTTACGGGATGATGAGGCAGGAAGGGTCGGCGGGTCAAGTCCTGCAGGCCGGAAGATCGCGCGCTCGGTGACTCGCGGATTCCTGCGACACTGCAATCCCGCCAGGGCCCGCCTTGGGCGGGAAGCTGCCGGGGCTGCGGAGGCTCGCCCGCTGTGCGTCATCCGCGGCGGGCCGCTATGATCAGCCAAACTGTTCAACACAGAGGTCAGGACCATGATTCGACATCGTGAATCGCGAGTTCACGAAGTGCCGGCCGTTCTCGTGCGATCGCTTTGCCTGGTCGCCCTTGCCGCCTGTGCCCAGGACGGCGAAACGACGGTTGGCGGGGAGGGGGGATCGGCGGAAGGCCTCGCCGAACTCGTCCTCACCAACGGCAAGATCGCGACGCTCGCGGGCGAGGGCGGGGAGGTTGTCAGCGCCCTCGCGTCAAGCGATGGGCGAATCGTCGCGCTCGGCTCGGACGACGACGTTTCCGGGTGGATCGGCGAAGGGACCGAGGTGATCGATCTCGGGGGTCGGCTCGCGATCCCCGGCTTCATCGAGGGACATGGCCACTTCATGGGTCTCGGCAACGCCCAGATGATCCTCGATCTGACGACCGCCGACACGTGGAACGACATCGTCAGCCTCGTGGGCGAGGCCGCTTCGAGCGCGGAGCCCGGCGCCTGGATCAGCGGCCGCGGCTGGCACCAGGAGAAGTGGAGCGAGGCGCCCGAGCCGATGGTCGAGGGGCAGCCGGTCCACGACGGTCTCAGTTCGGTGAGCCCGGAGAACCCGGTCATCCTCACGCACGCGAGCGGCCACGCCTCCTTCGTGAACGCGAAGGCGCTGGAATTGGCGGGCATCGATTCCGACACGCCGAACCCCCCGGGTGGCGAGATCGTGCACGACGCGACGGGACGGCCCACGGGCGTCCTGCGCGAGACTGCGCAGGGGCTGGCGCGAAGGGCCTTCAGCGAGGAGGAGGCGAGCCGCTCGGAAGCGGAGCGCGAGGCCCGTGCCCGCGAACAGGTACGACTTGCGAACCAGGACCTGCTGCGGAAGGGAATCACCAGCTTCCAGGACGCGGGTTCCGGCTTCGGGACCGTGGATCTGTTGAGGACGCTCGCCGATGAGGGCGGGCTCCCGGTACGGCTCTACGTGATGCTGCAGGGCGGTGCCGAGACGCTCGAGGGACGGCTGGACGACTACTACATGGTCGGGTACGGGGGGGATCGGTTGACGGTGCGGTCGATCAAGCAGGTCGCGGACGGGGCGCTGGGGTCGCACGGCGCGTGGCTCCTCGAACCCTACGCGGACATGCCGTCGTCCACCGGACTGGCCACGAACCCGCCGGAGGCGATCGAGCGCGTCGCCCGGCTGGCGATCGCGCGCGGCTACCAGGTGAACACGCACGCGATCGGAGACCGGGCGAACCGCGAGGTGCTGGACCTCTACGAGCGCACGTTCGCGGACCACGCCGACATGAGCGACCTGCGCTGGCGGATCGAGCACGCGCAGCACATCGATCCGGCGGACATCCCGCGCTTCGCCGAACTGGGCATCATCGCCTCCATGCAGGGGGTGCACGCCTGCTCCGATGGTCCCTGGGTGGCCCTGCGCCTCGGCGAGGACCGGGCGCGCTCGGGCGCCTACGTGTGGCAGGATCTGATGCGGGCCGGGGCCATCGTGACGAACGGCACGGATGTGCCGGTCGAGAACTCGGATCCGCTGGCGAGCTTTCACTGCACGGTCACGCGCCTGGTGGATGGGGGCGCGACCTTCTTCGGGGAGCAGGCGATGACGCGCGAGGAGGCGCTCCGTTCGTACACGTGGGCAAACGCCTACGCGGCGTTCGAGGAAGACCTCAAGGGAACGTTCGAGGTCGGGAAACTTGCCGACATCACGGTCCTGTCGCGGGACATTCTCACGATACCCGCGGACGAGATCCTGGAGACGGCGGTGGACTACACGATCATCGGCGGTCAAGTGGAGTACAGCCGGGACAACTGAGCCGGTCCCCGGATCCGTCATGATCGTCGGACCCCTCGCGTCCTTCGTGGACGGCCCCGTGTTCGATCTGGCTGCGGAGGACCCAGTCATAGTCGGCGGCGAAGAGTGACGCCCGGGGATTGGCGGCCGGCAAGGCCTCCAGCGGGATGAAGGCGCCCGCGACGGACCCCATGCCACCATCCTCGATCACCGAATCGAACGGATTCCGGTACTCGACCGTAATCCGGTAGCGGTACGCCGGTACGACCGGCAGGCCGATGCCCCGACCCCGGTACACGAGCGCCGGGATGTCCAGGACGCGCCCCCCGCCATCCAGCCTGGGCCGCACGTCGTACAGCACCTCCCCCGTCGAGAGGTTCTCGAAACGGAGCCGGGAGGCGTGGGCATGGAGATGGCCGCCGAGCCCGATGATGAGCCCCGGTATCGCCGGACTTGCATCCCAGCTCTTGACCGAATGGCCCGGCGGAAGGTCCCAGGCCTTCGCCGCGGAGACCTCCGGGTACATGGCGTCCAGGTGGAACGGCGCGACCGCGTAGACGGGCAGGAGGGTGCGGCGCTCGTACTGGAGCGTCAGGTGGACGGTGACGCCCTCGTAGGCGACATCTGTCGGATTGTGCAGCATGGTGAGCGCCAGGAACCTGGCACCGCCCTTCATCGGGATGCCGAACAGCCATCCCGGAAGGCTCAGAGGCGGCGTCTCGTGGCTTGCCGCCAGCACCCGCAGCATGATCGGCAGAAAGAGCTCGCGCCGTCCCGGATCGAGCAGATTCATGTGGTGCAGCACGACGCGCGGCACCGGTCGGCCTTCGTCGTCGAGGATATGTGTGCGGTAGCCCCGGATCGTGAGATCGAACGGGATGAAGCCTTCCTGCACGGGCAGCTGCGCCATGTGATGGGAGGAGCGGGCGGGCAGGTCGATCGGCCCCAGTATGACGGCGAGTTCCTTGCGCTGCGGGTCGTCGACGATGCGGATGCTCGCCGTGGACGTGGCGGGTGGGCCATCGTCGGCCGGCATGGCGTGACGCGCGTGCGTCTCCTGCTCGGCGTGGGCGCGCGGCGCGGATGCGGCGAGTGCGGCACCTCCCAGCGGAAGTGCGACGACCAGGCCGGTCCGGGCCGCGAGCGCCCAACGGCGCCCCACTACACTAGTGTGGGTTGCCGCCCTCGAAGTTCTCGAGGTCCTCGAGCAGATCCAGCAGCTTCTCGATCCGCTCCTTGAGCTTCTTGCGGTCGAGATTGGCATCGACCTCCAGGTGGATCGGTGCGTCGTCCAGCCGAGATCCCGCCTCCACGGCCTTCAGCGAGAGCGTCTCGCCCAGCCGCGCCACCCGCAGCCTGAGGTCCGCCTCCGACGATCCGGCCGGGACCTCCACGGTCCGGTCGATCCAGTATCCCCCGCCGCGATCACGTAGTGCGGTGGGGCGCTGGCGCGATGTCACGCGCAGCGCGTGAAGGTCCAGGAGCGCCTGCGCGCGTGACTGCGCGGATCTCGCATCCATGCGGATGGTGATGCGGGGTTCGCCGTCGACCGTCACCCTGGCCGAGGGCTCGACGAACACCACTCGGGATCCGGACGCGACATCGCGGCGATGGGCGGCCGCGTGCCCGAGCCGGTCCACCCACTCCCCCACGGCCCGTTCGATGGCTCCGTTGATCCGTCCGGCGGCATGCGCCGTCCTCCTCAATTGCGCCGCGGCGAAGCGCTGCGACGCGCCAACGGAGCCCGGCGTATGCGCCCGCTCCAGTGCGGCCGCCACGCCCTCCAGCGTCGCCGTACTCGCCCGCGCCGGCCCGGGAAGGTTTGTGAGGTGGGAAAGGGCGGCCCAGACGCCGATCGCGAGGGCCCACAGGGTGAAGGCGGCGGCGACTCTTCGAATCAACTTCACGTCGGCTCCAGTGGCGGGGGAAGCTTCACGCGACTTCAGGGAATACGCGAAAGCACCGGGTCGGGTTCCATCCCGTACGACCGCGGTCCGTACCGAAAGGTTGTACGCTACCCCGGAGAATCCGGGGATTCCGCGTCGCGCGAGAGGAGCAGCGTGCCGGTGACGCGGGTCGGCCGCAGCCCCTCGCCGCCGTCCCGGAGAAGCAGGAACGTGACCTGGAGACGGGCCGTCATGCCGATCGCCGGCAGTTCGAGCTGCAGCGAGTCCGCCGGCAACTGCACCCTGCCCGGCGCCGTCGTCGTCCCGGAACGCCGCGCGCGGTCGATGAGTTCCGTGAAGGACACGGCGGTCGGTTCTCCGGCCCCGAGGCGAACCGTGGTCCCCAGGCTGTCCGCGGTGGCCTCGAAGGTGAGGGAGTCGCCTTCGAACGGGTATCGTCCTCCGAGGAGATTGCGTCCGAACACGGCGTCATCGAAGCCGGACACCGGGATGACCGCGCCGCCTCCGCCCGGAGGTCTGATCTCGACGTAGCCGTTGGGGTCCGCGAGCAGGCCCTCGGCGGGCACGAGCCCGAAGTGGTCCGCGATGAGCGTCGCCCGGCGTCCGGCCTCCGCGACCCTCACCGAGGCCGCCATCCCGTCTCCGATCGTATCCACGGACGCCACGCCGCCCCGGAACCAATCGTCGATGGCGGACGTCCCGTGCCACGAGATGAGGTAGAGCAGGACATCGTTGATCTGCTGCCAGTCCTCGTTCGGGATTTCGGCCGCGACCGGCGAGATCCTGCCCTCCGCCAGCACGCCGTGCGTCGCGAGCAGACCTTCGAGCCTGCCCACCTGGCTCCGTTCCGCCACGGCGTAGGCGGACCAGGGGCCGACGAACGTGACGGCGCCGATGATGGCGAGGGTCAGCGGGATCCCCTTGATCTCGCGGGATCTCGTCACCGTGTAGAAGAGGGCGGCACCCGCCAGCCAGACGCCGAGGATGAGCAGGAGGTAGCGCCGTTCCGTGATCCCGTACTGTCCGATTCGCTGCCCGATCGCGAGCAGCAGCATGACGATGGACGGGATGATCAGGATCCAGAAGATGCGGGCGTACCTGTCGATCCAGGCGTGGTCTTCCCGTCCGCGTCTGGGATGTACGAGGAGGAGCGACAGGATCCCGAAGGCGGCGAGGGCGGAAACGAGGAGTCCGATCCAGCCGCTGGGCCATGTCGTCGTGATGACGACGCGTCCGAGGTACGCCGTGAGGATCAGCAGGTATACGGCCACGAGCGGGAGGAGCACGTACTGGGCGAAGACGCGCAGGCCCACGGGGTAGTCGTCGCGCCCCTCGAGTTGCTCGAAGTCGTCCGGCACGCCCGCGAGCACGAACCACGTCTGGAAGACGAAGCCGAGGAAAAAGAACAGGCGGCCGTAGTTCTCATCGGCGATGTCGATGTTGAAGAGATTCTCGATCCCGAAGAGCGCGATCGAGAGTCCGGCGAAGAGGACGCCCGTGTAGATCGCGCCGAGGCCGAAACGGAAGAAGAGCGTGCGGTTGAAGTGCCAGAAACCGTTCGGCTCGCGGACGCCGGCGTAGGCGATGAACGCGACGAGCAGGTGAAGGGTCGCGGTCAGGTGAAAGTGCCGGAGGCCGGCGATGTTCTCGCCCCAGTTCGGCCACTGCCAGTAGTAGAGGGCGAGCGCGGCCAGTCCGAGTCCGCGCAGCGCCCAGTGCCGGGGCCAGGCGAGCTTCCAGCGCTCCGCGAACAGCGTGAGTCCCGTGAGCAGGGGAAGGCCGAGGGCCGCCGTGGCGACGAGGCGCAGTTCGGCCGCCGTCTCCGCATTGATGGCCCGCATGGCGGCGATCGCGGCGACGGCCGCGCAGGCAAGAACCACCGGGAAACGCCGGGCGGTCACCCACGCGGCGGCGGCGAGCCGCTCGACGGAGGGGAGCTTCACACGCGCGCCCTGATGGTCACGAGCCGCTCGGCGGCCTGTTCGAGCACGGCCTCCGTCTTGCAGAAGGCGAAGCGCACGAGCCCGCGCCCATCTTCCGGATCGTGGAAGAAGCTGGACCCGGGGACGGGGGCCACGCCGATCTCGCGCGTGAGCCAGAAGGCGAACTCGTCATCCGGCAGATCCGAGAGCTCCGAGAAGTCCGCGAGGACGTAGTACGCGCCCTCCGGCTGCCGGCAGCGGAACCCGGCCTCGACGAGCGCCGGATAGAAGAGATCGCGCTTCGCGCCGTACAGATCGGCGAGTCCCTCGTAGTAGGACGGGGGGAGCATTTCGAGCCCGGCGGCGACCCCTTCCTGGAGAGGCGCCGGGGCCCCCACGGTGAGGAAGTCGTGGACCTTGCGGATGGCGTCCGACAGCTCGGGGTGCGCCACGATCGTTCCCATCCGCCACCCCGTAATGGCGAAGGTCTTCGACGCGGCGCTGATCGTGATCGTCCGGTCCCGCATCCCGGGGAGCGTCGCCATCGGGATGTGGCGGGCCCCGTCGTAGAGGATGTGCTCGTAGACTTCATCGGTGATCGCGTAGGCATCGAACTCCTGGCACAGGACCCCGATCTTCTCGAGCTCCTCACGGCTGAACACGCGGCCCGTGGGGTTGTTCGGCGTATTGACGATGATCGCCCGCGTCCTGTGGCTGAACGCCGCCCGCAGGCGCTCGAAATCGATCCGCCACTCCGCGGTCAGAGGCACGAACACCGGCGTGGCGTCGCACAGCGTCGTGTCCGGACCGTAGTTCTCGTAGAAGGGCTCGAAGACGATGACCTCCTCGCCCGGATCCACGACCGCAAGGAGGACGGCCATCATTGCCTCGGTTGCCCCGCAGGTGATCGTGAGGTGCGCCTCCGGGTCGACATCCAGGTCGTACCATCTGCGGTAGTGGGCGGCGAGTGCGTCGCGGTACCGCTTCGCGCCCCAGGTGATGGCGTACTGGTTCACATCGTCGTAGATGGCACGGGCGGCCCCGATCTTCAGCGTGTCGGGCGACTCGAAGTCGGGGAACCCCTGCGAGAGATTGATGGCCCCGTGCTCGTTCGAGAGTCGGGTCATCATCCGAATGACGGATTCGGTGAAGCCGTGCGTGCGCCTGGCGGTATGGATCTTCATGGACCCGAATGTGGCTCGTCCGTCGGGGGCGTGCCACCGCTGTCCGCGCCGCCGCCCTCTTCCGTCGGCCCTCCGTCATCCGCGGGTTCGACTTCCGGGCGGCGGAATCCGGTCCGGGCGAGTCGCGCCTCCACGAGGTCCGTCTGCTCTCGCAACCAGCCGAACCAGACGATGTCGCCGGGTCTCAGCGTGGTGCCGCTCGACACGGGCTGTTCGCGACGTCCGCGCCGGTGCACGAGGGCGAGGGCGGGGAACCGGCGATCGGCCAGGGCCTCGATCTGCGTGGCGCGGAGGCCGGCGATGCCCTCGAAGATGAAGGGCTCGATCTCGACGCGGTCTCGGCGGAAGTTGTGCGCCCAGCGCTCGAAGTCCACGCCGAGCCCGAACAGCACCGACGCGCCGCTTTCGTCGACCTGCTCCGGTCCGACGCCCGGAGAGAGCGGGTCTATGGCCACGAGACGGTCCACGCCCGGGGCACTCTCCTCGATTCGCTTCGCGATGAGCAGATTCACCCCTTCGTTCGGTGTGAGCGCCACGACCGCGCGCCGCGAGTCGACGCCGGCCTTCATGAGCGCGCGCGACCCGTTCGCATTGCCGAGCACGACGCGAAACCCGTCCCCCTCCGCCGCGCTCGCTTCCGTCGGGTTCGTATCGATGAGAACGATGGGTGCATCCCCGCTGCGGGCCGCCCGCAGCGTTCGGGCGAGCGCGCGTCCGATCGGGTTGGCCCCGACCACGGCGAACCCGTAGTTGGACGGTTTGCGTACCCGGAGGGCGCGCGCCATGAGGCCGCCCGTCCCGCCGAGGAAGACCACGGTGACGGCGATGACGAGGAAGACCATCGCGCGCAGTTCGTTGCCTTCCGCCTCCATCCCGCTGTGCGCGAGTTCCGACGCGAAGAGCGAGGAGACCGCGAAGGCCACGATGCCGCGCGGGGCCAGCCAGGCCAGGAAGGCCTGCTCGTTCCGGCTCAGGCCCGCGCCCCAGGTGCACAGGAGGACGCAGAGGGGGCGGACGACGGCGACGAGCACGACCACGGTCACGATCCCCCCGGCGCCGAGTGCGCGCACGGCGTCGAGGTCCACCGCCGCCGAGAGGAGGACGAAGAGGAGCCCCACGAGAAGGAACGTGAGTTGCTCCTTGAACTCAACGAGTTCGCGGGCATGCCGGGGCCCCATGTTGCCGACGACGAGCCCGGCGATGGCGACGGTCATGATGCCGCTTTCGGGCAGGATGGCGTGCGAGCCCTGGTAGAGGGCGAGGACGCTGGCGAGGGTGAAGATGTTCCGGAGATCGGAGGGGATCGCGCGCCGCGTCCTCAGCAGCCCGCCGATGATGACGCCTCCCGCGACGCCGATGACGGAGCCGAGACCCAGGCGCGTGAGGAGGCCGAGGAAGCCGGCTCCCACATCCCCCGCAGTCGAAGCGAGCGCCAGCTCGAACGCGACAACCGCGAGAATGGCGCCGACCGGGTCGATGAGCACGCCCTCCGCCTCGAGAATCGTCCGGAGGTTGGTGCGCAGGCGAATCCGGCGCGTCAGCGGGTTGATCACCGTGGGTCCCGTGACCGAAACGAGCGCGCCGAACAGCAGCGCAATGCGAAAGTCCCAGCCCAGCGCGAGCATGGCCGTGACCGTGGCTCCCGCGATTGTCACGACGGCGCCGAGCGTGATCAGCCGCCGGATGGTGAGCGCCTCGCGGCGCAAGCGGTCGATGTTCAGTTGCAGCGCGCCCTCGAAGAGGATCACGGCCACGGCCAGGCCGACGATGGGATTGAGGCCTTCGCCCAGCGTGTCGGGCCTGACGACGTTCGCGAACTCGGGCCCGAGGAGGATGCCCGCCGCGAGCAGGAAGAGGATGCCGGGGACGCGCGCGTGCCGGGCGACGGACTGCGCGACGACGCCCGCGGTGATGGCGAGAGCGAACGTCAGTGCCGGATCCTGGAGGTTCACGAAGCGGCGGTCCGCTCGGTCGCCATGAGGAAGTTGGTGAAGCCCTCGTCGTAGTCCGAGAGGCCGTTCTGTCCCGTGATCTTCATGCGGGCATCGTAGGCCTTCTTCATCACCGGACCCGCGATGCCGCTGACCGGGCCTTCCGCCGGGTGGCGCACGGCGAAGGCATCCTTCAACTCCTCCCGCAGTCCGGTGTCGCCGAGGAGGTCGTTGTACGCGGCGGCGTCGCGATCGGCCAGCACCCAGAGCTGCCGGTCCAGGCGCTCGCAGCGGGCCGACTGCTCGAGCACGGGTTCACTCGAATTCGCCAACGCGAAGTAGCCGAGAATCTGCGCCTCGACCTCCTTCATGTATCCCTTGCGGTGGCAGAATTCGTGCGCGATGACGTGGGGCTCGAACACGCCCGTGCTCCTGAAGATCGCGACATCGCCGGTCAGCGGGTCCGCCGCCCCGAGTGCGAACGGGAAGACGATCTGCGCGAGCATGAACTCCCGGACCTGGGCGCTCGTCTCCAGGCGCTGCCCCGTGAGCTCCGCGAGATAATCCGTCAGCCGCAGGTCCACCTGTTCCGCCAGTTCCTTCCGCGGCGTCCGCATCGGCACGTAGTTGGCGTTGAGCCGCTCCACGAGAGCCTGGACATCCTCCCGGCGCTCTTCCTCGGAGGCCGGAGGCGGGGAGAGCGGGTCGTAGCCGAAGGCGTCCTCGAAGTCCACGCGGCGGGCATCGGCCCGCACCGCCCAGTCGAGCGCCGCGCTACCCGCGTAGATGCCGAGCGCCGCCACCTGCAGGGCGCGTCCCGCGGGACTCATCCCGAACAGCACCCGGGCCGCGACGGGGGCGGCCAGGAGCAGATCGGAGGGTGCGATCGGGAGATACGTGGCTAAGTTGGGGATCCGGAGTCTGTCCATGGGGCCTCGTACGCGAGTGGGTGGACGAAAGTTCGGAATCCGCCGCCGGGGTGCAACCGTTTACCCGGTTGCCGCGTCCCAACGCTGTCGGGAGGCCATCGACAACGCGACACAGGGAGGGGTGCATGCGTCGAAGCGGGTCGGGATCGCTGATCGCTCTGCTCGTGATCGTCCTGGACGCGGCGCCGCTGGCCGCGCAGGGGTTCAAGTTCGGAGGCCAGGTAACGTTCGGCGACGACGCGGACTTCGGCATCGGCCCGCGTGTCGAAGTGGCACTGCCCTGGATCACCTCCGGCATTCGGGCGGCCGCTTCGTTCGACTACTTCTTCCCCGATTCGGGTCTCGGCGATCCCGGCGGCGATTTCGACTATCGCGAGCTCAACGTCAACGTGATCGGTGACATCTCGGTTCCGAGCGTGACGAACCTCATCCCGTATGCCGGCGCCGGGTTGAACGTGGCGTGGGAATCGATACCCTCCGACGGGATGGAAGGCGTCGAAGAGCGCCTCTTCGGGATGAACGTCATCGCGGGCTTCCGCTTCCCGCTCGTCGGATTCACGCCCTACGTCGAGGCCAGGTACGAGCTCGAGGGGGGACAGCAACTCCTTGTGGCCGGCGGCATCCTCCTGCCCTAGCAGGCCGTGGCAAAACCCCGCTGCGTTCGAGCGGCGCTGCATCTCGCCTGAAACGCTGCGCTTCGCGTCGCTCCTCGGTCACGTAGCGCTGCTATGCTCCCTCGTCGCTCCTTATCAGGCGAGCGCTTCACCGCTCTCGGCGCTGACGCGGGGTTTTGCCACGGCCTGCTAG
>CAZDZJ010000065.1:0-2614 GCA_964509895.1 uncultured Gemmatimonadota bacterium | reverse complement strand
CCCGAGGTCGAACTCATCCAGGTCGCCAAGGAGGAAGAGGCGGTCGGCATTGCGGCGGGAGCCTGGTTCGCCGGCGAACCCCACATCCTGCTCATGCAGAACCACGGCTTCTTCGCCGCCATGAACGGGATCATCTCCCTCGCCCAACTCTACTCCGTCCCGCTCTGCATGCTCATCGCGGTCCGGGGCCACTGGGGGGAGCCGTATCCGTGGCACACGCGTGGCGGGATCGTGACGGAGGGTCTGCTCCAGGCGCTCAACATCCCCTACCACCACGCGCGGGATCCCGCCCTTGTCGCGAAGGAGATCGCGGAGGCGTACACGCTCTCGCAGAGTTCGCTGTCGCCGGTCGCGTTGCTGCTCACTCGCGACCTCATGGAAGTCTGATGCGGCGGGCGGACTGCCTGGAGCTGATCTATCCCGAGATCGAGGACAAACTCGTCGTCACGATCATTGGGGCCTGCGCCCAGGAACTCTTGACGGCGTGAGCGACCACGAGGCGTGGTCGAAGGACATCGAGGCGTCGCAGGGGCACGCGGTCGGCTACCCGCTGATCGGCGACCCGACGCTCGAGATCGTCAAGACGTACGACATGCTGCCGGCCGACGCCGGCGACACCTCCGAGGGCCGCACGCCGATGGACAACGCGACGGCGCGCTCGGTGTTCGTGATCGGTCCCGACAAGCAGATCAAGGCCACGCTCACCTACCCGATGAGCACGGGCCGCAACTTCGCCGAGATCCTCCGGCTCCTCGACTCGTGCCAGTTGACGGCCGAGAAGCAGCTCGCCACGCCGGCGAACTGGGAGCAGGGCGACGACGTGATCATCGCGCCGGCGGTCACGGATGAGGAAGCGCGGCGGCGGTTCCCGGACGGCTGGGAGCAGCCCCTGCCCTACATCCGGATCGTTCCGCAGCCCCAGGACGGCTAACCGCCGGCAAACGCGTTGTCGAAGATCCTGCCCGGAGTCGGCGCGGGGTCCCTCCTCCTGGCCGGCGTCCTCCTCTCCGCCTGTTCGAGCGGTTCTGACGCGGCAGATGCAGGCGGGGAGGGCGGCCGCCTCCTGATCGACGGGGGCACGGTCGTGGTCATGGACGACGCCGGCACCGTCCATGAGGGCGGCGCCGTGCTCGTGGAGGGCGATCGGATTTCCGCAGTGCTGGATGCCGAGGGCCACCGTCCGGCCGACGTACCGGTTCTCGACGCCACGGGCCACCTGGTGATTCCCGGGCTCGTCAACACGCACGGGCACGCCGCGATGTCGCTCCTCCGCGGTCTCGCCGACGACATGCCGCTGATGACGTGGCTGAACGAGCACATCTTCCCCGCCGAGGCCGAACTCGTCGATCCGGAGTTCGTCTACTGGGGCACGCTTCTCTCGTCCATCGAGATGCTGAAGAGCGGGACGACCACCTTCGCGGACATGTATTACTTCCGGGACGCTGCGGCGCGGGCGGCGATCGACGCCGGGATCCGAGCCGTCATGGGCCCACACGTCATCGGCTTCCCCGCCCCCGACTTCGCCTCGCCGGACGCGACGCTGGCGGAAGCCCCTGCGTTCATGGAACGGTATCGAAACCACCCCACGCTGGTCCCCGGCACGGCCGCGCACTCGCTCTACACGACCTCGCTCGATGATGTCCGGGCCGCGGCGGCGCTGGCCATGGACTACGACGCCCCGTTCCAGATCCACACGGCCGAGGACGCGAGCGAATTCACGACGGCGACGGAACTGACCGGGATGGGCGTGGTGGAGGCGCTCGAGTCGATCGGTGCGCTGCGCCCGGGCACTGTTCTCGCGCACTCCATCTATCTGACCGACGAAGACATCGCGCGGATCGCCGCCGGGGGCGCGGGGATCTCCCACAATCCCGAGAGCAACCTGAAACTCGGGATCCATCGGGCGGCGCCGGTCGTGGAACTGCTCGCCGCCGGGATCCCGGTGGGACTCGGCACCGACGGCGCGGCGAGCAACAATGATCTCGACCTGTTCGACGAGATGGACACGGCCGCCAAGCTCCACAAGTACACGAACGCGGACCCGACGGCGCTCCCGGCCACGACCGTGTTCCGCATGGCCACCATGGGCGGAGCCCGCGTGCTCAACCTCCACGACCGGATCGGCTCGCTCGAGCCGGGGAAGCGCGCCGACATCGTGCTCCTCGACACGCGGCGTGCCGGACTGACGCCCCTTTACAACGTCTATTCCCACCTTGTGTACGCGGCCCGTGGGGGAGACGTCTCCACAGTGCTCGTGAATGGACGGATCGTCGTGAGGGACGGCCGGGCGCTCACGGTCGACGAACGGGAGGTCATGGAACGGGCGCATGCGTTCCGCGACCGGGTGCGGGACGTGGTGGCGCGGGTAGCTTCGGAGGCGCGCTAGGCGCTGCTCGCGTGTCCCGGCTGCGGCGGCGGCGTCCAGCCCGTCCCGGCGGCGCGGCGCTCCTGCACGCAGCGCTTGAAGCGGAACGCGTTCTCGGGCAGCGCGAAGTCCATCCCGTAGTTGTCGGGGCCCACGGCGTCGACCCGGGCCACGATCACGCCGAGGTCCTCCCGCTCCATCGCTTCAACGAACGCCTCGCCGAACGCCATCGGCGAATCGACCGAGACG
>CAZDZJ010000064.1:0-2848 GCA_964509895.1 uncultured Gemmatimonadota bacterium | reverse complement strand
CCCACCCCTCCCTCGCCACCACCCGCTCGGGCCGGAACTTGCGCCCGCACCACGAGCCGATGATCACGTCGGGCGCGCGGCGAACCACCTCGCCGGGGTCCGCGATGATCCGGTCCTTCGCCAGACCGCACTCGCGCAACTCCGGAAAGCAGTCCTCGCCGCCCGCCAGCTCGATCAGCTCCGACACCCAGCGGATACCCGAGATCAGCGGGTCGTACCACTCCTCGAAGTAGACGCGCGGCCGCCGTGGCAACGTCGCGGCCCGCCTGGCGACGCGCTCGGCCACCCGGTCCAGGCCTGCCTGGAGTTCACCCACGAGCCGCTCGCCCTTCTCCGGACAACCCACCAGTCCCGCAACGGCCCGCACCGTCCGCAGGATCTCCGCCACCGACCGGTGATTGAAGATGTGGACCTCGACCCCGCTCCGGATCAGTTCGGCCGCGATGTCCGCCTGAATGTCCGAGAAGCCGAAGACCAGATCCGGCTTGAGCGCGAGAATCCGATCGATCTTCGCCGAGGTGAACGCCGACACCTTCGGCTTCTCCTTGCGCGCGCGCGCGGGCCGCACCGTGAATCCGGAGATGCCCACGATGCGCCGGTCCTCTCCCAGCCGGTAGAGGATCTCGGTCGGCTCCTCGGTCAGACAGACGATGCGCTCGTACATTGCCGGAAGTTAGCGTGTTTGCGCCGCAGTGCCCCGGCCGTGATGCTTGGGCACGCACACGATGAATCACGATGCACTTTCCGGGAGTCCCCATGTACGCTCGCCCGCCCCTCACAGCCCTGCTGACGGTCGCCACCCTGCTCGCCATACCCACTCCCGCGTCCTCCCAGGACCGCCCCCTGGTCACCCCCGACGACTACGGACGCTGGGAGCGCCTCGGCGCGAACGCTCTCTCCCCATCCGGCGACTGGGTCGCGTACGTCGTCACCCGCGTGGACGAGACGTCGGAACTCCGCGTGCGCAAGCTGGCCGACGACTCCACCCGCGTCTTCCCGTGGGGCAGCGCCCCCGCCTTCTCCGCAGACGGCCGCTGGCTGGCCTGGACGGTCGGCTTGCCCCCGGAGGAACGCGAGCGGCTCCAGGAGCAGGACGAACCGGTGCGCGACAAGGCGTCGGTGATGGACCTGCAGACCGGCGAGATCCGCGAGTTCGAGGCCGTTTCGGAGCGCCGCTTCGACGCCTCCGGCCGTTTCATCGCGCTCCGCGGCTACCCGCCTGAAGAGCCGGCCGGCAAGGGCGCCGACGTGCGCATCGTCAATCTGGCCACGGGGGCCGAAACCACTCTGGGCAACGCGGGCGAGATGGCCTGGAGCCCGACGGGGCCCCTGCTGGCGCTCGCGGTCGCCACCGGCACCGACGTGGGCAACGGCGTACAGGTCTACGACGCGGCCGCCGGCACCATCCGTTCCGCCGACGCCTCCGGGTCCGCGTACCGCAGCCTCCGCTGGCGTGACGACTCCCACGACCTCGCAGCGCTCCGTTCCCGCGACGCCGCCTCGGCCGACGGCACTACCCATGACGTACTCGCCTGGCGCCAGCTGGACCGCGGCATCGAAATGACGGTCCTCGGCCCGAGCACCGCCGGCATCCCCGACACGCTCGAGGTCGTGCGCCACCGCGCACCGGTCTGGTCCGACGACGGCCGCATGATCTCGGTGGGGCTGAGGCCGGTGGAGGAAGAGGCGGAAGAGGAGGAGGAGGGCGGCGACCCCGGCAACGGCGACGCGGACGATCCCGAGGACGCCGCGCCGCGGGACCCGGCGGAGGAGGAAGCGGAGCCCGACCTGCCCGACCTCCAGATCTGGCACACGAAGGACGTTCGCCTCTTCCCGGAGCAGAGGGTCAACGAGGGCCGCGACGGCAGCCGCACCCTGCTGGCCGTCTGGCACGTCGAAGACGACCGCGTGGTGGTGCTCGGCTCGGACATCATGGCGAACGCGCAACTCCTGCACGGCTGGCAGACCGCGCTGGAAGACACCGACGAACCCTATCCCTGGGGCGCGAAGTTCGGCCGTCCCTACCACGACGTCCGGGCGATCGACACGGATACCGGCGAGCGGCGCCCGCTCCTCACCCGGGTTCGCTACGAGTGGCCCAGCGCTGGGGGCGAGTGGCTGCTCTCGTGGGACGGCTCGGCGTACCACACGCTCAACCTTCGCACCGGCGCCGAGCATGACGTAACGTCAGGGTTAGCGGAAAACTTCGCCAACACCGACTACGACACGCCCACCGACGTGATCCCGCCGCACGGCTTCGGTCCGGGCGCCTGGCTGGAGGACGACGACGCGGTCCTGCTCTACGGCAAGCACGACATCTGGCGAGTTGCGCCCGACGGCTCGGGCGGCGCGCGGCTGACCCGGGGCGCCGAGACCGGGATCACGCACCGCGTGGCACGGGTCGCCGACGATGACGGCGAGCCCGGCCTCGATCCCGATTCGCGCCCGTACCTGTCCCTCTACAACGAGAAGACGGAACAGCGCGGCTACACGCGCTTCACGGACGGCTGGGCGGACGCGCGCGGCGGGGCGGGCACGTCGGACTCGGGCGCGGCCGAGACCCTGATCCTGGACGACGCGTTCCTGGCGGGCCTCGTCCGCGCGGACAGCACCACCACGATGATGTACGCGTCCCAGTCGTTCGGCGATCCGCCCGACCTGTTCGTCGCGGGCCCCGACCTTGCGAACCCGACCCAGGCGACGGCCATCAACCCCTTCATCGACGAGGTGGCGTGGGGCCGGGCGGAGCTGGTCGACTTCGTAAGCGAATCGGGCCGCGACCTCCAGTTCGTACTCCTTCGTCCCGCGAACCACGAGGAGGGACGCGCGGTCCCCACGATCGTGTACA
>CAZDZJ010000063.1:0-24702 GCA_964509895.1 uncultured Gemmatimonadota bacterium | reverse complement strand
GCCTGCGCTCTTCGACGTAGGCGCGCCGCCAGTGCTCCTCCATCCGCCGGCTCCGGGCAACCTCGTCCCGTAGCCGTCCGGCCTCCTCGTCTCCCAGCGTCTTGGCCTCCCGGAGCGTCCGGTTGTCCGCTTCGAGTCTCTCGCGGTCCCCTCGAAGGGCCTCGACCTCGCGCCGGGCGGCTTCGCCGTCGTCTTCGGGCGCACCGGAATCGGGTTCCGGCTCCGCTTCCGCACCGTCGGCCGCCTTGGAAGCCGTGCTCCCCTTCGAGGCTTCAGCTTCGGTCCCGGATCCGTCCTCGTCCGGCGGGTCGGGCTTGGCAACCCGCTCACGCCACGCATCAACCGCGGCGAAAATGGCGTCCTCGCACTCGCGGCGCTGTACGGACCGCTCAATCTCCTCGTCGCGCGAGGGGGCTTGGGGACGAATGGGCTCGTATGCCTCGAAGCTGACTTCCAGAAAGATGAGGAGCGGGAGGGCCGAGTTGGTCAGCGCGGGCCTGTCCTCGACCAGTCCGGGCCACGGGTCCGGGTCGATCCCCAAGTAGCGCAGTTCCTCGCCGAACCGCTCTTGAAGGGAGGCGCAAAGGCCCGTGATCTGCTCCCTGCACCAGCCGATCAGTTCGCGCTCCTTGTCTCGCCGGATGTCGTCCATCCACTTGATGAGGGTGTCGGCCTCCTCCCATTCGGGCGCGTTGGGCCGGAGGTCTTGGAGGATGTCGAGCCAATCCTGAAAGAGCGGCGACACCAATGGCGGCGGCGCGGGGAAGCGCCGGGCCAGCAGGCAGAGCATCAGGCCGGCGGATTCGCGGTCCACCGCGTCGTCGGTCGCCGCCAACGCCTCGCGCTCGGCGCGCCATTCCTCGTGCGTCCAGAACGAATCGAAGCGCACGTCCGGTGGCTCGGGCACGGGCATGCCCCTGCTTGCAAGGTGTTTGGCGGCCCGGTCGCGAAGCGCGCCGTGCGAGTCGATCCAAGCAATGAGGACGGCGCGGGCGAGGTCCTGATCGTGGTGCTGGATCGCCTCCAGGACGGGCTGGAGGAGCTTCGGCCGGGGCGCGCGGCTGGCGTCCCGGTATCCGTCCACCCGAAGACGCTTCAGGGCGGCTCCGCGTTGTCGGCGAAGCGCCTTGGACTCTGGACGGTGCTTCAGTGCGCGCTTCACCACGCGGCGGCGGAAGTCCTCGCTCAGCGTGGGGAAGATTTCGCTGGGGGTTCTCGGTTTGATCGTGGGCTGGTCGATCACGGCGGCTGCTCCTTGCAGGAATGGGTCTCTCCCTCCGACACGGGGAAGGTTGCTCTGGCGGTGGGAAGGGGGCGGTGCTCCCCATGTTCCCACCAAGACTCGGCACCGTTCGCGTTCGTCCGCAAGATCGACCCGGCGAGGTGAGCAGGTCCACCCCACCCGGCGGCGGAATGCACGCAAGACGGGCGCGGGTGCTTCCGAAGGGCTGAAGGCCGCTGGCGGTGGCCTCCAAACCATCCGCGACCGCCCTCAGCGAGTCTCGGGCCGCCTTCCCGAAGGGATCGCTGGCCCGGAGCGACCTCCCGCGGAGGGTTGGGATGACGTGCACATCCCAACCCTCCCCCGTGGCACGCCAAGCGTCCAGAGATGGGGGTCGCTCCGGCCACGACCGCAGGTTCCGGCGCGGCACCGCCGCCCCGCAGGCCGTGGCACAACCGCAAGCCGGAAAAAGGCATGCGCCGTCGCTGGAGTGCACGTCCGAAACGCGTGTCCGCGCACACGGACCCCGATGTCGATGTGCGCTCGCCGCCCGGCCCCGGTGACCGGATTTCCGGGACGGAAACCGGCCTTCGAGCAACTTCAACTGGCGGAAGGGCCTTCCCTCCGCGAAGTTTCGTTCGCGCAGGTCGTGCGGTCCATCACGAGAGGAATCGAATGATGGCACGCACGAAACGAAATCGGCGCTCGTACAGCGTCGGCGAATGGGGCCGGAACCGGGTGAGGGTGTTCACCGATCCCAAGACCGGCCTTTACCAGATGGAGTGGCGCGAGAACGGGCGCAGGCTCACCCGGTCGCTGAAGCACCGCGATTGGACTCGGGCCAAGAGGCAGGCCGACGAGGCCGCCGCGGGCTTCGCGGTTCACGAGCCCAACGGCAAGGCCAAAGCCGAACCCGAGCCGCTCACGCTGGAAAGGCTCTTTGACATCTACGGTGAGGAGGTGACGCCGACCAAGGCCGACAGGTCGCGGCGATACGACCGGGTTGCGATGAGGATGTTCCTCGGGTTCTTCGGCAACGACCGCGATCCGGCGACCCTGTCGCAGCGCGATTGGGATCGTTTCATCCGGGCTCGGAGGGTCGGCAAGGTTGGACCCAGCGGCAAACCCGTGTCC
This sequence comes from uncultured Gemmatimonadota bacterium, assembly GCA_964509895.1. Lineage (GTDB taxonomy): Bacteria > Gemmatimonadota > Gemmatimonadetes > Palauibacterales > Palauibacteraceae > Palauibacter. The sequence continues at coordinate 22,346 of CAZDZJ010000063.1, read as the reverse complement.
GACCGGACGGTCGAGTTCGACCTGAGATTCCTGATCGCGGTCCTCAACTGGGCCTCGAAGTCCAGAGACGAGAACGGAAGGCTCCTTCTCGACTCGAATCCGCTGAGGGGCTTGAAGACGCCCAAGGAGAAGAACCCCACCCGGGTCGTCCTCTCCGACGAGGAGTACGGGGCGTTGCTCGGAATCTCTCGGCGGGTTGACTGGAGGTTCCATGTCGCGCTCGTGCTCGCGCACGAAACGGGACACAGAATCGGCGCGATCCGTCAGCTTCGGTGGGCGGATATCGACTTCGAGGACAGGACCATCGTGTGGCGGGCGGAGCATGAGAAGACCGGCTACGAGCACGTCACACCAATGACCGACGAGGCCGTCGTCGCCTTGGAAGAGGCTGCGCAACGCAGGTATCCCGACGCCGGAAACTCTCCGGTGTTGCCTGCCCCCAAGGACACCTCGCGGTGCGCGGGCCTGTCGGCGGTCCGGTATTGGTGGGACAAAGCCCAGACGCTGGCGGGGCTCGAACCGAAGCGCGGGAGGGGCTGGCACTCGCTGAGGCGGAAGTTCGCGTCCGACCTCATGGCGCTTCCGCTGAAGGTGCTCTGCGAACTCGGTGGGTGGAAGGAGGCTCAGACGGTGCTGCGCTGCTATCAGCAGGCCGACGCTGGACAGCTCAGGAAGGCTTTGGAGAGTCGCCCGAGGGTCCGCGCCTGACCCAAGTCGATTGGCGGGAACCGAAAAGCGGGAAAACAGGGTTGGGATCCCGCAAGGTCAATGTTCACATCAGGTTGTGAACACGACTGCTTCCGCCACAGTAGCAGACGTAGAGCTTCGAGCGGTCGAGGGACGCCGTGGACTCCGGGCCGATCTCCCGGTGCGGAAGGTTCACGGCACCGGGGATATGCTCGCGGGCGTAGGCTTCGGCGGAACGTCCGTCGACCACGACCACGGGATCCCCGCGGTCCAGTGCTTCCTTGACGTCCCACGCGTCGGTCTCGAAGGCGAGTTTCTGCCTGTAGTGATTCAACTGATCGGTGTTCAATGCATGGCTCCTTCACCATCGACTCTTGCACGGTTACGTGGGTCGTACGGTGCCGGGCGAATCATTGCAAGTGCGATCCGCCGGCGTGGTGGGGGCCGGGTTTCGACCGTTGCCGCCACTGGGCCCGGCGCTCCGGACTCAACGCGAACGGGCCGAGGTCGAACTCCGGGGCCCGATCCGTGCACCAGTCCGCCAGAATCCTCCCGATCACGCCGCAGAACTTGAAGCCGTGCCCGGAGAAGCCGGCCGCGACGTACACACCTTCCGTGTCCGGCAGCCGGTCGAGGATGAAATGTTCGTCGGGCGTGTTCGTGAACATGCAGGCCGCCATGCGGCGCGTCGGGCCGTTCGCCTCGGGAAACCAGGCTTCGATCGGTTCGCGCAGGACGGCCTCGTCCTCCGGGTGGCACTCCCGGTCCAGGCGGGCGGGATCGCCCACCTGCTCACGCCTGTGGTTGAACTTGCCGATCTTGAATCCCCGGCCGCCGGCGTTCGGGAACCCGTAGTAGCCTCCCGAGCCGGCCACGGCGACGAAGACCGGAAACCGCTCGGGAACGAACGGAGCCGCCCGCAGGGGCTCCGTCCAGAGCACGACCTGTCGCTCGGGCCGGCACGCGCGGCGGAGTTCCGGCAGGAGTCGGCCGACCCACGCGCCGGCCGTGAAGACGAGCTTCCTCGCTTCGTACGCGTGGCGCGCCGTGTGTACGCGGAAGCCGGGGCCGCGCCTCTCCCAACCCCGAACCTCGGAGCCGGTCGCGATCTCCGCGCCGTGCGACTTCGCCGCCGCGGCGTAGGCCTCGATCGCCACCTCCGACCGCACATAGCCGGCGTCGGGTTGGTAGATGGCCCGCAGCGAATCCGGGAGCCGGTAGCCGGGGAACCGACGGTTCACTTCCGCCGCGTCGAGTGCCTCGAAGGGAAGGCCGTGCTCGATGCACGCCCGCCGCGAGCCCTCGACGTTCCAGCCCCCCGGGACGCCGATGTCGAGGCCGCCCGTGACCCGCAGGATCGATGCGCCCGAGACCTCCTCGAGCTCCCGCCACTCCCGGTACGCGGCCCGCGCCAGCGGCACGTACTCGGCGCCCGCGAAGTAGGCGAGGCGGATCATGCGCGTGAATCCGTGGGAGGACCCGAACCCGTGCGGAACGCCGAACTGCTCCAGGCCCAGCACGCTGCAGCCGCGGCGCGCGAGGTGGTAGACGGCGGCGCTGCCCATCCCTCCCACGCCGATGACGATGACGTCGTACACGTTCTCCCTTGTCCGTTTCTGGCGGGCCGAGCCTTTCGTTGCGGTCGCCGAAAGGTATCCCTGCGGTGGGCGTCGGCCAGTTGAGGGCTGCACGGGCGCCCACGGCCCCCGTACACTATCGGTCGCTGCGTGGGCGACTCCCCGCTTCAACCGCAACCAGCTTGCTGCGGCAGCCCTTGAACCCGGAACCCGCTCCATGAACGTCTACATCAACCTCCCGGTGGAGAGTCTCGAACGCTCCCGCGCCTTCTTCGCGGCGCTCGGCTTCACCTTCAACGACGACTTCAGCGACGCGGCGACCCTCGGGATGGAGATGGGCGGCACCTGCCGCGTCATGCTCGTGACGCACGGGCGGTTCGCCACGTTCACGCCGCGGCCCCTGGCGGACGCGCGCGCGGCGACGGAGGTCCTGGTCTCGCTCCAACTGGAGAGTCGCGAGGCGGTGGACGGCTTCATGGAGACGGCCCTCGCGCACGGGGCCGACGAACTGCAGCAACCGCAGGACTACCCGTTCATGTACGCGCGAACTCTCGGGGACCTGGACGGACACATCTGGGAGCCCTTCTGGCTGGATCTCGAGGCGGCCCTGGCAGCCGGGAGCCCCGACGAGTTCGGCGCCGGCGAGGAGGACACCTGATGACGGCGCCCCCCGGGGTCCGCACCTGCCTCTGGTTCTCTCTGGCCGCCGGTCTGTCGGGCTGCGGCGACGTCCCGGGGCAGTCGGAGGCGGTGCAGGTCGATCCCGAACCCCTGGTCGAGATCGGGCAACTCGAGGGCGCGGACGCGTACCTGTTCAGTTCGATCGGGCAGGCGTTTCTCCTTGGCGACGGGCGCCTCGTCGTCTCGGACCAGGGGGTGAACGAGATCCGGGTGTTCGGCCCCGACGGGACCTTCCTCAACACCATCGGCCGCCTCGGCGAGGGACCCGGAGAGTTCGGGGACGTCACCGGGCTGTGGCTCACGCCCGACGGCTTGATCGGCGTGTGGGACGCCGGGAACCTGCGGCTGTCCACCTTCGGCGCCGACGGAGAACTCGTGGGCGCGAGCCGCCTGAGGGTGGAGGAGGCGGCGGAGTACTCGGTGACCCCCGAAGTCCTCTTCGGATCCTTCGCGAACGGCGACATCCTGCTCGCCTCGCTGGAATTCGGGGGACCGCCCGACACCCCGGAAGCCATCCCGGACCGCTGGGTGCTGGCCCGCTTCGGTCCCGACGGCGAGCCGCGCGGCGCGCTGGGGGACCTCCGAGGGATGCGACGGCTCCGCGGACAGCCGATCCCGTTCACGCCGCTCCCACGCGTGACGATCCTCGGCGACTCCCTCTTCGCGGCGGACGGATACGAGGCCGCGATCGACGTTCGGGGGCCGAACGGAGCGGTCGGTCGCACGATCGCGCTGCCGGAGGCCGATCGAACGGAGGACGCGGCCGCGGCGTGGTCCGAACTCGAAGCCGAACTCCGCGCCCGAGACCGCGGGATGTACCTCGGAATGATGGAGCGGTTGCCCCCGAGCGACGCGTTCCCGCAGATCGGCGGCCTCCTCGCGGACGACCGCGGCCTCCTGTGGGTCAAGGTCTACGAGATCCCGGACGACGCGCTCTGGCTCGGGCTCGGTGGCGTGTTGCACCCCGGGGCCGGCGGCGAGTGGCGTCTCGTTCGCGCCGACGCGCCGAGCGCCCAGGTCCGGGCCACGGTGCGGCTGCCGGACGGCCTGACTCCGCTGCACGTGACGGGAGGCCGCCTGGTCGGCATCCGGCGCGACGCCCTCGACGTGGAGCGTATCGTCGTCCACGCGGTGGAGCGCTGAACGGCCGTCGGTCTGCGCGGCGGGACATGTGCCCGCACGTCCGCTTTCTCCTACTGTAGGGGCGCCTTCCGCACGTTCCGCCGGTTCGCCGCATCGCCGGAGGGCGAGCGGGGCTGTCGCTGTACCCGGGAAGCACGCCGAACCCGAGGGACCCTCACGCATGGAGACTGCGAGCCCGACGCACATGGCGCGCCGGACGTTTCTCGGCGCCGCCGCCGGCCTCGCGCTCGCGGCCACCGGCGTCGCGGGGCGAGTCCGGGTGCCGCAGGCGCGCCGCGCCCAGTCCGACCCGTTCGTCATCAACATGCTGGGCGGCATCCGGAATCCGAACCGCCGGGGCTCGCGGGGGCCCCTCGGAGGCGACCCCGAGAACGGGCCGCTCACGCTGGACGAGCGGGCGCTCGCCGACGTCCTCGCCTCGGGAACGGTCTCCGTCAACACCACCATCGGTTACGTCGCGGGTCCTCAGGAGCCGTTCGAGTACTCAGTCGCCGAAGTGGCGCGCTGGAACCGGATCATCCGGAACCATCCGGACGCGCTCCTCAAAGTCCGGGCGGCGGACGACATCGAGCAGGCGGCGCGCGAAGGCAGGGTCGGCGTCATCCAGGGGTTCCAGAACGCGGCCATGATGGGGGACGACGCGGGGCGGGTCGCCGTCTTCGCCGGCCTCGGCGTCAAGATCATCCAGCTCACCTACAACGGCCCCAACCAGCTCGGGCACGGATCGATGGTGCCGGACAACGGCGGACTCACGGACTTCGGGCGGGACGTGGTCGCCGGACTCAACGCCACACGGACGCTGGTCGACCTCAGCCATAGCGGCGAGCGGACCTGCCTGGACGGGATCGACGCTTCCGCCGCGCCGGTCGCGATCACGCACACGGGCTGCCGCGCGGTGACGGACCTTCCGCGCAACAAGACGGACCGGGAACTGCGGCTCGTCTCCGAGGGCGGCGGCATCGTGGGGATCTACTTCATGCCGTTCCTCGCGGCCGACGGGATGGCGGTGGCGGAGGACGTGGTGCGGCACATCGAGCACGCGGTGCAGGTGTGCGGCGAGGAGCACGTCGGCATCGGCACCGACGGCGGCACGACGGCCGTGGATGATCTCGACGCGGCCTACGAGGCGGCGCGCAGGGAGGTCGAGGCGCGGCGCAGAGCGGGGATCAGCGCGGCGGGCGAGCGCCCCGGCGTCGTCCCCTTCATTCCCGATCTCCAGGGTCCGGACCAGTTCCGGAAGCTTGCCGACATGCTCCTCGCGCGCGGACACTCGTCCGGGAGGATCGAGCGCATCCTGGGACTCAACGCGCTTCGCGTCATGCGCGACGTATGGGGGGAATGAGGATGACGTCGAACCGAAAGGGCCGCCGACCGTCGGCGGCGAGGGCTCCGTGGGCGAGGGCTCCGTGGGCGAGGGCGGCGGCCGCTGCCACGGCGGTCGTTGCCGGCACGGCGGTGTTCGGCGCGCTCGGCGCCTCTCTCGCCGGGCAATCCCGGAGCGGGGAACCGTCCCGGAACCCGAACGCGGAATCCGAGACGATCGTCTACGAGGGTGTGTCCATCCTGGACGGCACCGGCGCCCCGCTCATGCCGGACATGTCGATCATCGTCCGGGACGGGCGAATCGCCGCAATTGCCCCGGCCGACGATCTGTCGCTGGATGTCGGGCCCGAGGCGGAGGTCGAGGACGCGCGGGGGCTGTACGTCATCCCCGGACTGATCGAGAGCCACACGCACCTGGCCACGCGCGCGGATCGGGCCGCGGCCGAGTTCGAACTCAACCGTTTCATCTACGGCGGCGTGACGACGGTTCGGGACATGGCGGGCGACGTGCGCGCGCTCGCGGAACTGCAGCGGGCGGCGCTCGTGGGCGAGATTCCGGCGCCGGACATCCACTACGCCGCCCTGGTCGCCGGGGAGTCCTTTTTCGTCGATCCGCGAACCCGGTCCTCGTCGATGGGAGAGGTCCCTGGGCGCGTACCCTGGCTTCAGATCGTCGACGACGAGACCGACCTGACCGAGACGATTGCGCTCGCTCGCGGCACGTGGGCGACAGGGCTCAAGACCTATGCCTCGATCGAGGGCCCCCTCCTGGCCCGGATCGCCGCGGAGGCCAGGCGCCAGGGGATGCCGGTCTGGTCCCACACGCACGTCGGGCCGGCCCTGCCGATGGAGGTGGCGACGGCGGGGGTCACCTCGATGTCCCACGTGTGCAGTCTCGCGAGCGCCGCGCTCCCGGACGACATCATCGCGGAGGCGTTCGCGGGCCGCCGGACCGGCATGGTCGACGTGGACCTGGACAGCCCGCAGATCGACCAGGTGCTGGAGGAGATGGCGCGCCGCGGCGTCGTGCTCGACGCGACGCTGAAGGTGGGTTTCTTCCGCGAGCGGATGACGGCGGCTCGCGACAGCGCGATGGCTCGGGACAGCCTCGCCGGGCCGCCGGCCGAGCGAGAGGCGCAGAGGCCGGAGGGTCCGCCTCCGGATCCGCGCCGACGTGGGGTTCGGGGCCGGTGCAGCCCCGAGGAAGGGGTCGAACTGACCCGCCGCGCCTGGCAGGCCGGCGTCCCGATCGCGGCGGGGACCGACGCGCCGCCCGCCCCGGGCTCCGAGTGGCCGGCGCTCCATGACGAACTCTCGTACTTCCACGAGCTCGTGGGCATGCCCATGGAGGACGTGATCCGGGCCGCCACCCGCAACGGCGCGCTCGCGCTTGGCCTCGAACGCGAAATCGGAACGGTCGAGGAAGGGAAGTACGCCAACCTGGTCTTCCTGGAGCAGGATCCCACGGCGGGCGTGGAGAACCTGAAGTCCGTACGCTTCACGCTCAAGCGCGGCCACCGGTTCGATCGCGACGGATTCGAACTCGGAACCCCGCCATCCCGCCGGCCGTAGGGCGGGGACGCAAAGGAGTCTCGTCATGACCGGATGGTCGAAGCGGGTCGGGGCATGGGCCCCGATCCTGGTCCTGTGTGCGGCCTGCGCGGGGGGCGATGCGCCCGTGCCCGACACCGCCGTCCCCACCTTCGAGGGGACGGTCGACCTCGAGATCGGTGAATTCGAGGGAGACGATGCGTACCTGTTCAGCCGCATCGCCTCGGTGGCGGCGGATCCGCGGGGCCGGATTCTCGTCGTCGACCGGGGGGTGAGCGAGGTTCGCGTCTTCGATGCCGACGGCGCGTTCCTGTTCCTGTTCGGCGGGGAGGGGGACGGCCCGGAGGAGTTCAGGGTTCCGTGTTGCCTCGGGTTCTCGCCGGAAGGCGAACTGTGGGTGCGCCAGGAGGCGCGCTACACGGCGTTCGAACTGGGCGACGCGGCCGCCACCTATCTGCGCGTGCAGCAGCGGCTGTTCGGCGGGCAGGGAGGGGCCGCCCCCGTCACCTTCGACGCCGAGGGGAGGCTCGTCGACATCGGTTCGCTCCGGAGTTCCGGCGAGTTGTTCGTCCACGGTCGCGTCCACGTGAACGCGGACGGGAACGCGGACACGGTCGTGATGCGCGAACCCGAAGCGGCGGCGCGAGGGCACAGGACCGTGACGATCGACATGAGCGGGCTCGTGGAGGGGTTCAGCGGCACCGCCCAGTTGTACCTCTACCAGCCCTATGGACCACTCTGGCTGCGGGCCCACGGCCCCCGGGGCGCCTGGGCCAGCGCCTCGCGCTCCACCTACGCGGTCGAACTTCACGCCGCCGACGGTTCCGTGTCGGAGATCACCGGTCCGCCCGACCCGGGCCCGCCCCTGAGCGCGGAGGAGCGGGAATACGCCCGGAGCCGCCTCGAGCGGGACATGGAGCGGGGGAACCTCGACGAACCCGCGTTCGATATCCCTGAGACCAAGGGGCCGCTCGCCGACCTCTTCTTCGATCAGGCGGGCCGGCTGTGGGTCGAGAAGGCCGCCGCCGTCGGCGCGGAGATGGTCGAGGCGGACGTCTACGCGGGGGCGACCCTCGTCGCGCGCTACCGCTGGCCGAGCCGCGTGGATCCGGGCTCGGTGCCCTGGGCCACGGAGACGAGCCTCTACGGCACGACCACCGATGAACTCGGCGTGGAGCGCGCCGCCCGCGTACGCTTCGAACGCAGGCCGTGACGCGAGCCACTCGCCCCAGGCGCAATTCCTCTCGTCTCATTGCGTCAGGTTCCACGGACGCCTACGCTGTGGATCACATCAACTGTGAGACTGTGCCATGAGGAACATCACCGTATCCGTGGATGAAGAGACGCATCGGATGGCGCGCATCCGGGCCGCGGAGCTGGATACGTCGGTCTCGGCACTCGTCAGGGGATACCTGAGAAGTCTTGCAGGAGAGCCTGGCGCGTCCGCCGGCCGGACGTCCCAGGTCGTGGAGACGCCCCGCGAGCGCAGCCGAAGGCTCCGAAAGGAACTGCTGGACGACATTCGCGCCACGCGCAGCGGATTCCGAGCGTCGGACAACGTTTCCCGTGAGGAACTCTACGAGCGTCGTGCGCTTCGTTGATACGAACGTCCTGATCTATGCGGTAAGCCCTTCTCCCGGGGAAGACGAGAAATGTCGAGCGGCCAACGATCTGTTGGACCGTGAGGACCTGACCCTGTCCGTGCAGGTCCTGCAGGAGTTTTACCATCAGGTGACCAAACCCAGCCGGCCCCAGGCCCTGGCGCCCTCGCAGGCGTTGAGGTTCATCGAATCGCTGGAACGCTTTCCCATCCAGGAGATCACGTTCGACCTGTTCCGCGCCGCCGCTGGCATCAGCCGGCGCTTCCAGCTGTCGTACTGGGACGGCGCGATTCTCGCCGCGGCCCGCACCTGCGGCTGCGACATCGTGTATTCGGAAGACTTGAGCGCCGAGCAGGATTACGACGGTCTGCGAGTGCTCAATCCGTTTGCCGAAGTCCGCTGAATGAAGGTGGGGCTCGGCGGGCGGATCCTGATCGGTATGCTCGCCGGCGTCGCCCTGGGCGCGGCCCTCGGCGGGCGCGCGGCCGCGATCCAGCCGATCGGCGACCTCTTCATCACGCTTCTGGTCCTGGCCGCCGCCCCGCTCGTCTTCTTCAACCTGCTGGCGGGTCTCACGTCTCTGGCGGACACGCGGACGCTGGGACGGCTCGCCGGGAAGACGCTCGGCTACTTCCTCACCACGGAATTCGTCGCCCTGTCGCTGGGGCTCGCGGCCATCGCCCTCCTGCGGCCCGGAGATGGGATTCAACTCGCGAACGCGGTCGCGGAGCCGGTTTCGGAGGCGGCCTCGGGGCCGGTGGGAGAGGCGCCGTCCGTCGCGGACGTCCTCCTCGACATGGTGCCGACGAACGTCTTCCGCGCCTTCGGGGACGGCAACGTCGTACAACTCGTCATCCTCGCGCTGATGCTGGGGGTCGCGACCATGGCGCTGGGGCACGGCCCCCGCACCCGCCTCGCCACGCTGTTCGAGGACGCGGCACGCCTCTTCCGGCGTCTGGTCCACATGATCCTGTGGATCGCCCCGGTCGGGATCGGGGCCCTCGTCGCGGTCACGGTGGGTCGCTACGGTGCCGACCTGATCGGCCCGATGGCACGCTTCCTCGCGGGGGTGTGGGGTGCGCAACTCGTGATCGTGACCGGGTACATGCTCCTGCTCCGGTTCTTCAGCGACTACCGGCCCTGGCCCTTCCTGCGCGCCACGGGTTCGCTGTGGGCCACGACCGCCGCCACGACGTCCAGCCTGGCCTCGCTCTCCGTCGGGCTGGAGACTGCTCAACAGCTCAGACTCCCGCGCGGCGTCTATTCCTTCGTGCTGCCCCTGGGGGCGCAACTGAACAAGGACGGGACCTCGGTCATGCTCACGGCCGTCCTCCTCTTCACGGCGCAGGCGGCCGGCGTCACGTTTGCTCCCGCCGATTTCGTCACGATCCTCCTCCTGGGCATGCTGCTCTCGCACGGCACGGGCGGGGTCCCGGGTGGCGGCTTCGTGGTCGCGCTCGTCTACGTGCAGGCGCTCAACCTGCCGATCGAGGTCGCGGCGATCGTCGGCGGCATCTACCGTCTGGTGGACATCTCGAACACCACGGTGAACATCATGGGCGACATGGTCGGCGCGTCTCTCGTCGCCCGTTCCGAAGGGAGGCGCGCGTGAACCGAAGCCCGATGGCGATCCGGGAGCGCATATGAACCCGGACGTGAGAGCGCTCTTCCCGGGCGCGGGCGAGCTGCCCTACTTCGACATCTCCGCGAACTCCCTCATGGCCGAACCGGTGCGGGCGGCGATCGAGCGGCACCTGGGCGGGCGAACCTCGGGCCGGGGCGACAAGAGGGAGATGGTCGCGACCGTGAATCGCGCGCGCTCGTCCTTCGCCTCGCTCATCGGTGCCCAGCCCGAAGAGGTCGCGATCACGAAGAACGTCTCCGACGGCCTCAACCTGTTCGGCGCGAGTCTGCCCTGGCAGGCGGGCGACAACGTCGTGCTGTGCCCCGCGCTCGAGCACCCGAACAACATCTATCTCTGGTACAGTCTCGTCCGCTCGCACGGGATCGAGGTGCGGTCGGTGGCCCCGGAGGACGGGCACATCCCGGTGGAGGCGACGGCCGCGGCGATGGACGAACGCACGCGGCTCGTCACGCTCCCCACGATCACCTTCGCTCCGGGGTTCGTGACCGAGGTCGCAGCCATCTCGGCCGCGGCCCGGGAGGTCGGCGCGCTCACGCTGGTGGACGCGGCGCAGTCGATCGGCGCCTGCCACACCGATGTCGATGAACTGGGCGTCGACGCGCTCGCCGTCGCGGCGCAGAAGGCCCTGCTCTCGGTGTACGGGTTCGGCTTCCTCTACGTCCGGCGCGAGGTGGCCGAGACGATGACGCCCGTCCACGTGGCGCGGTTCGGCATCGAACTCGACGCGCACGAGACCGCGTACTCGGAGGACGAACTCCGTTTCCGCGCGGGCGCGCTCCGCTTCGACGTGGGCAACTACAACTACCTCGGCGCGGCGGCGACCGCGGCGGCGCTGGACCTCCTCTCCGACTGGGACGTGGCCCGCGTGGAGGCGCACGTGCGCGGCCTGGCGGCGGACCTGTCGGACCGACTTCGGGACCTCGGCCTTCCGGTCGTCGGACGGCCCGGACCCCACCTGGCGCACATCGTCTCGGTCGGCGAAAGCGGCGGCGGACGCCACTACACGGCCGACGACCCCGCCATGAACGCGCTCTACGAGCACCTCACCGCCGCCGGCATCCGCCTCGCGATCCGCACCGGCATGCTGCGTTTCTCCATCGGCGTCTACAACGACCCGTCGGACATCGATCGCGTGGTGGAGGCCGCACGGGACTGGGCGGGAGGATCGACCAGGGGCCCGCGTCGGGCGACCGGGCGGCGGACGGAGCGCGGCCCATGATCGATCTGCGCAGCGACACGGTCACCCGCCCCACGCCGGCGATGCGGGCGGCGATGGCGGCGGCCCCCGTGGGGGACGACTGCTACGGGGACGACCCGACCGTGCTCGAGCTGGAGCGGCGGACGGCGGAGATCCTCGGCAAGGAAGCCGCCATGTACGTGCCGACGGGCACGATGAGCAACCAGCTCGCCCTGCGCGCCCACACGGAGCCGGGCGACACCGTCCTCATAGGCTCGGGAGCGCACATCTGGTACGGAGAGGGCGGGGCGCCGTCGCCGATCTCGGGCGTCGTCATCAACCCCCTCGGGGGCGAGCGCGGCATGTTCGGCGCCTCGTCGCTGCGGGCCGGGCTCAACCTGGACATGGGGACCGTGCGGGCCCGCATGCAGTCGCCCGTGCGGCTCGTGTGCGCCGAGAACACGCACAACGGCGCGGGCGGCGCGGTGTGGCCGCTCGACCTCCTGCGCGAGATGCTGGACGCCGCGCGCGAGGCGGGCCTCGCGACGCACCTGGACGGCGCCCGGCTATGGAACGCCACCGCGGCCACGGGGATCCCCGAGGCGGAGTTCGCGGACGGCTTCGACACCGTGAACGTCTGCTTCTCGAAGGCGCTGGGCGCCCCCGTTGGCTCGGCCCTGGCCGGTCAGGCCGATCTCATCGAGCGCGCCCGCCGCTTCAAGCAGCTCTACGGCGGGGGATTTCGCCAGGCCGGCATCGTGGCCGCCGGCGCCATCCATGCACTCGAGCACCACCGCGAGCGGCTCGCCGAGGATCACGCGCGGGCCAGGACGCTCGCCGAAGGACTCGCCGGCATCCCCGGCCTCGAGGTCGACGTGGAGGGCGTCGAGACGAACATCGTCCGTTTTCGGACGACCGCCGTCGACGCGCCGGAGTTCGCCGGCCGCTGCCGAGAGAACGGCGTCCTGCTCAACGCCTACAGCCGAAGAGATCTGCGCGTCGTTCCCCACCTGCATACGACGGATGCCGACGTAGCCGGAGCGCTGCGGATCTTCCGCCGCGCCGCCGCCTGACCCTCAGGGAGTGCCCGGGCGCCCCGGCTCCGATCCCCCCATCGCGAGCGCGACTTCCCCCTCGATCGCGGCCGTGATCTCGTCCGATTTCTCCGACCCGAGCAGGACGGCGATCCAGCGCGTGGACTCGTTGGTCCCCAGAACGATCCGGAGCATCACGGTGAGGGGGACCGAGAGCAGCATCCCCACGGGCCCGAGGACCCAGCCCCAGAAGACGAGCGAAGCGAAGACGACGAGCGTCGACAGGCCGACGCTGTAGCCCATCACTCTGGGTTCGATGAGGTTGGCCCAGAGGATGTTGACGACGAGGAATCCGGCCGCCGTGGCGATCGCCGTCCCCACGCCGACCGTGAGCCACGCGACCAGCACGGGCGGCACCGCCGCGATGAAGGACCCGATGTTGGGCACGTAGTTCAGCAGGAACGCGAGAATCCCCCACAGAATCGGGTAGCTGACGCCCAGAAGCTCCATGAGTCCCCAGATGCAGAGACCGGTCCCGAGGCTCACGATCGTCTTGAGTACGACGTAGCGCCGGACCGCGCTCCCGACCTTCTCCCAGTTTGCCCGTGCCTCCGTCGCGTCGGCCTCGCCGAGGGCGACGCGGACCTTGGTGGGGAAACTCGAGAGCTCGAGCAGCATGAAGACCATGGTGAGGATGATCAGGAATCCGTTGGCGAGGATGAACCCCAGGTTCTCGACGAGTTCCCGGATCAGGCCGAGCAACCAGCCGGGCGAGACGAGTTCGTCGGCATCGAGCAGCGGAGACTGGAGCCCGAAACGCACGAGGAAGTCGCTGAGCGTGGCTTCCAGCGCCTCGACCTGCTCCGCGAAGAGCAGATCCAGTTGGGCTTCCGTGCGTCCGAGCTCGACGAGGGGTGTTGCGAGCAGGCCCCCCGCCACGGTCCCGAGGGCGAGGATGACGAGCACGAGGCCGAGGACCGCGACGGACTTGGGAATCCTGTGGTCCGTCATCCAGCGCAGAGGCGTGGAGCAGAGGATGGTGAGGAAGAGCGCGAGCACGAAGGAGACGATGAGCGCGGAGGCGGCGCGCATCCCGGCAACGATGATGACGAAGGCCGCCAGGTTCAGGAGGGTCCGGTGTACTCGTGCCGCGTCGTCGCGCATGAAACGAGGGTGTGGCAAACACCCCGCCGAGGCAACCCTGCGACCCCCCGATCGTCGTTGCCGGTCGCGCCGTTCCTCCGATACCTTCGACCCGTTCCCGCGATACCATGAAACCGCCGTTACGGACGACCCGGGCGCACGACCGGGCGCTGGCGGGACCCGCTGCCGAGAGAAGCGCTTGACCGAACGAAAGATCCGCGTACTCGTCGCGAAACCGGGGCTCGACGGCCACGACCGGGGCGCGAAGGTCATGGCGGCCGCTCTTCAGGATGCCGGGATGGAGGTGATTTACACGGGGCTCCACCAGACGCCCGAGATGATCGCCGCCACCGCCCTCCAGGAAGATGTCGATGTGGTCGCGCTCTCGATCCTCTCGGGGGCGCACATGACGCTCTTCCCGCGCGTGAAGTCGCTGCTCGACGAGAAGGGGATGGCCGCGGTCCTCGTCACCGGGGGCGGCATCATCCCGGCCGAGGACATGCAGGCGCTGAACGACCTCGGCATCGGCCGCCTCTTCGGACCCGGGACCTCCACGTCCGAAGCCGTCGCCTACATCCGCGGCTGGTTCGAGGAGAGGGGACGCGAAGCCGGCGGGGCGACAGGCTAGCCGCCGCCCGTGGGCAAACTCGACGGCAGCCGGATGGGCGCGCTCGCGGCGGAACTGCGCGAACTCGAAGACCGGATTCAGCGGGGCGGCGGGGAGGAGCGCGTGGCCAGGCAGCACGCGCAGGGGAAGCTCACGGCCCGCGAGCGGGTCGACCTCCTCATCGACGAAGGAGGCGGCTTCCTCGAGATCGGGCTCCTCATCGCCCACGACCGGTACGATGGGAAGGCGCCGGCGGCGGGCGTGATCACCGGGGTGGGCGAGGTGTGCGGACGCGAGGTCGTCGTGGTCGCGAACGACCAGACGGTGAAAGCCGGGAGCTGGTGGCCGGAGACGGTCACGAAGATGCTCCGCGCGCAGGAGATCGCGATGCGGTGCCGCGTGCCGATCGTCTACCTCGTGGACTCGGCCGGCGTGAACCTCCCGTATCAGGGCGGCGTCTTCCCCGGCAAGTACGGCGGGAGCCGGATCTTCTACTACAACTCGATCATGCGGCGCTACCTGGAGGTGCCGCAGATCTCCGCCGTGATGGGACAGTGCATCGCGGGCGGCGCCTATCTGCCGGCCCTCTCCGACGTGATCGTGATGGTCGAGGGGACGAGCTTCATGGGCCTCGGAGGGCCGAACCTCGTGAAGGGGGCGACGGGCCGGGAGGTGGAAGCCGAGGAACTCGGCGGCGCGCTCATGCACAACCGGGTGAGCGGCGTCGCGCACTACCGCGTGGCGGACGATGAGGCCTGCATCGGGAAGATCCGGTCGCTCGTGGCCGGCCTCCCCCCCGGCCTCCGCCCGGACCCCGCCAGGGAACCGCGGGATGCGGCGCGCGCCCCGGAGGAAGCCGGCGCGCTCCTCCCGGATGACCACCGCCAGCCCTTCGACATGGAGGCGGTGCTCGAGACGATCCTCGACGAGGGACCGTTCGAGGAGTTCCAGGCGGACCATGCGCCGGAGATGCTCACGGGCACGGGACACCTCGATGGCTTTCGCGTGGGGGTGATCGCGAACCGACGGGGCATGTTCCGGGGCGAGGCCGGGGAAGCGCCGAAATTCGGCGGGATCGTGTACACGGAGAGCGCGGAGAAGGTCGCCTACTTCATGGAGCTGTGCGACCGGCACGACACGCCGCTGCTCTTCGTGCAGGACGTGAGCGGGTTCATGGTCGGGCCGGAAGCCGAGCAGTCCGGGATCATCCGGGCCGGCGCCCGCATGGTCGAGTCGATGGCCACGGCGCGCGTCCCGAAGATCGTGCTCACGGTCAACCACGCGAGCGGGGCGGGGTACTACGCGATGGCCGCGCAGGGGTTCGATCCGGATTTCATCTTCACCTGGCCGACGGGGCGCATGGGGGTGATGGAGGGAGCGGCCGCCGTGAAGGCCGCGTTCGGGCGCAAGCTCGAGGAGGCGGAGGGCGGGGAACTGGATGAGGAGACGGCCGCGGCGATCGAACGGACGCGGGAGGCCTACGAGGAGCAGCTCGACGCGAAATACGCGGCGGCGCGCGGCTTCGTGGACGCGATCGTGACCCCCGAGGACACCCGGGCCGTGCTTTCGCTCGCGCTCCGCTGCTCGCTCGGGAACCCGGGCCCTCATCTCGGACCCTTCACCCTCCCCGACAGCCTGTGAGCGAGCGGCCGTCCGGAGTCCTGACCGAAGCCACGGCGGAGCCCGTGACGGAAGCCCTGCTCGAGGAGGCTTCGGGCGCCGTGGGCCTCGAGGAGCAGCCGCTCCCGGCCCGGATCGGGCTCAACGGAGGCCGCTCGGTGCGCGTCGCCTCGGGGCAGGGGTTCTGGGGCGACTGGCAGGAGGCGCCCAAGCTGCAGGTGCGGCACGGCCCGATCGACTACCTGATGCTCGACTATCTGGCCGAGATCACGATGTCGATCATGCAGAAGCAGCGGGAACGGGATCCCGATGCGGGATACGCGCGCGATTTCGTGCCGCTGATGGACGACCTCATTCACGATCTCCTCGAGCGCGAGGTCCGCGTGGTCTCGAACGCGGGCGGCGTGAACCCCGAGGGGTGCCGGGCCGAACTCGGATTCGCCTTCGCGGACGCGTCGCTGCCGCGGCGGCCCCGGGTGGCGGTCATCACGGGCGACGATCTCATGGACTCGCTCGACGACCTCATCGCGGCGGGGCACGAACTCCGCCACATGGAGACGGGCGCGCCGCTCTCCACGGTCCGCGACCGGGTGGCCGCGGCCAACGCGTACCTGGGCGCCGGGCCGATCATCGAAGCCCTGGGGCAGGAGGCGGACATCGTCGTGGCCGGACGCTCGACGGACACCGCCCTGACCTACGCGCCGCTCATGCACGAGTTCTCCTGGGCCGCGGACGACTGGGACCGGCTCGCGCACGGGGTCGTCGCCGGACACATCAACGAATGCGGGTGCCAGGCCTCCGGTGGGAACTCGCTCGTCGACTGGCGCGAGATCGACCTCGTGCTCCCCGGCTATCCGATCATCGAGGCGGGGGACGACGGCTCCTTCGTCGTCACGAAGCACGACGGCCTCGGCGGGCGCGTGACGCGGGCCACGGTCACCGAGCAACTCGTGTACGAACTCGGGGACCCGCGGGAGTACATCACTCCGGATGTGATCGCGGACTTCTCGACCATGCGGCTCCGCGAACTCGGGGAAGACCGCGTTCGGGTCGCCGGCGTGAGCGGGAGGCCGCGCACCGACCGGTTGAAGGTTTCCATCGCCTACCGCGACGGATACAAGGCCGTGGGCTCGCTGACGTACGCCTGGCCCGACGCGGTGGACAAGGCCCGGCGGGCGGACGAGATCCTGCGCGGCCGCCTCGACCACCTGGGACTCGTGTTCGACGAGATCCGCACCGAGATCGTCGGCGCGGGCGCGTGTCACGGGCCGCTGGCGGGCGCTCCCCCGGACGACCTGCCCGAGGTCATGCTGAGGGTCGGCGTGCGCAGTCCGGACCGGCACGCGGTGGCCCGCTTCGGCCGGGAGATCGCGCCGCTCATCCTTGCGGGGCCGCCCTCGGTGACGGGGTTCGCGGGCGGGCGGCCGCGCGTGCAGGAAGTCGTCGCCTTCTGGCCCGCGCTCATCGATCGCGAGGTGGTGGAAGCGAACATCAAGGTGGAGACGATCGAACTGTGAAGGTGCGCCTGAGGGAGATCGCGTTCGCCCGTTCCGGGGACAAGGGAGACACGGCGAACGTCGGACTCATCGCATTTCGCCCATCAATATATCCTGTCCTGGTAAAAGAGGTTACGGCAGATCGCGTCAAGTATCACTTCAGAGGCATCTGCGAAGGCGAAGTCGAGCGCTTCGAACTCCCGAACCTCCACGCTCTCAACTTCCTCCTCCATCGGTCCCTGGGCGGGGGCGGGACGGTCTCGCTCATGCTGGACGCACAGGGGAAGACCTTCGCCACGGCGCTTCTCAGGATGGAGATCGACGTGCCCGACGACCTGCTCGACCGCGTGGCGGACTGAGGCGCCCATGTTCGAGTACCTCGAGATCGATATCGATGAACGGACCGGGGTGAACCGGGTTCACCTCGATCGGGCGGAACGTCGCAATGCGCTCAGCGGGGCGCTCGTCGGGGAACTGAAGGAGGCGCTCGCGCTGGCGGAGGCCGACGCCCGGGTGCGCGTGGTCGGGATCGGCGGGCGGGGCCCCGACTTCTGTGCGGGCGCCGATTTGGCGGAAGTCCAGGCGTCGGTCGAGGAAGGGGTCATCTCCAGCCTGCGGGACGCGGAAGCGCTGGGCGAACTCTTCACGCTCCTGCGGAAGCTCTCGAAGCCGGTCGTCGCCATGGTGCACGGCCGCGCGCTGGCGGGCGGGTGCGGCCTCGCCACGGCGTGCGACCTGGTGCTCGCCGCCGAGAGTGCGCGCTTCGGCTATCCGGAGGTCCGGCTGGGCTTCGTGCCCGCCATGGTGACGGCGATCCTGAGACGCAATCTGGGGGAGAAGCGAGCCTTCGAACTGATGTCGCTCGGGGACACGATCGACGCGGCGGAGGCGGCGCGGCTGGGTCTCGTGAACCGGATCCTTGCGGATGCGGAGTTCGAGAGGGAGGCGTCCGCCTTCCTGGACGAACTCGCGGGGCGGAGCGCTTCGGCGCTCGCGCTCACGAAGCGGCTCCTGTACGGCACCGAGGGGCAGAGCTTCGAGGCGGCGATCGCCACCGGCGCGCGCGTGAACGCCATCGCCCGCATGACGGACGACTGCCAGGCCGGAATCCGCGCCTTCCTCGACCGCGGCGAGAAGCGTCGGTGACGGCGAGCACCGGCACGGGACGGGCGGCGCACGGACACGTGACGAAGGAGAGCGCGGCATGAGCGACGGCATGGGCGAGGGCAACATCGTTTCGGCGCCGGGATCCGTGCTTCCGTGGCGGGTCGCGGCGCTCGCCGCGGGGGCGGCGGGCGTCGCCCTGCTCACGACGGACGGCGGGTCGCTCACGCTCGCGGTCCTCCTGCTCATCGCGGCGCTCGTCGCCACGGCCGTGCTCCTCGGGGGGGAGCCGCACGGCCCCGCGGTCGAGGGCGGACTCGACCTGAGCGCCCGCCTCGGGCTCGGGCTGCTCGGAGGACTTCTGGGCGCTCTGGTCTCCGCCGCGGCGCGCTCGCTCGTCGCCGAACTCGGCTCCGTCGGGGCGCTGAGCATGGGCCTGACGGGGGGATGGACGGGGGCGGAGTTCCTCTCGCACGCGGGTAGTGGGGCGGTGTGGGGCCTGGTGCTCGGCGTGCTCTACACGCGTCTGCCCGGTTCGCCCGCAGCGCGCGGCGCGACCTTCGCCATAGCGCCGACGCTCTACGTGGTCGTCCGTCTCGCCATCGGCGAGAGCGCCCTGGACTTCGACAGAGGCGCACTGCCACTCCTGTCGGCCCTCGCGCTCTACGTGGGCCGGGGGGTGTTCGTCGTGTTTTCGATCCTGGGGGTCAATGTCCTGTGGGGCGCGATCGCCGGCGCGACGCTCGGCTGGGGTGAGGCCGGCGACGAGACGCCGGTCGCTCGCCCGATCGACCGGTAGGGGCGGGCAGTGGAGGCCGACGAACGCGGGGAGGCGTCGACGGCGGGCCGCGACTGGTGGCTGAGACTGCAGATCGGACTCGGCCTGGCCGGCGGTGCCGTGTGGTTCATCGGCGCGTTCACGGAGCGTGACTTCGTGGCCGGCGCGGGGTGCGGCCTCCTCGTCGCCGCCGTCGTCCTCCGACTGGGCCGCACCGGAGCCTAGCAGGCCGTGGCAAGACCCCGCGTCCGCGCCGCTCGAACGCAGCGGGGTTCTGCCACGGCCTGCCAACCCCGACCGCCGCGTCCGCCGGCGGTTGATCCCGCGTTGATTCCGCGATGCATCGAAGGGTGTGAGCACCGGCGAACGCACGCACGACCGCACCGACGCAGCCACCGAGACCGGCATCGGCGCCAGCAGCGCCATCGGCACCCTCGAGGAGGCACGCGCACTCCTGAAGGCGCGATTCGGCTACGACGACTTCCGGCCCGCCCAGTCCCGCGTGGTGGAAGCCGTGCTATCCGGACGGGACACGCTCGCCGTGCTGCCGACCGGCTTCGGCAAGTCCGTGTGCTTCCAGATCCCGGCGCTCCTGTGCCCGCGCACCACGCTTGTCGTATCGCCTCTCATCTCCCTCATCGAGGACCAGGTCGGGGGCGCCGCGCGCCGGGGCATGCGCGTCCTCGGCTGGACGAGCGCGACGCCCCGGAACGAGGTGAACGAAGCGCTCGAGCGCGCCCGCCGCGGCGAACTCGACCTCCTCTATCTCGCGCCCGAACGCCTCGAGAACCGCGCCGTCCGTGACCGTCTGCGCGACGCGGGCGTGGGGGGGATCGCCGTGGACGAGGCGCACTGCGTGTCCCAGTGGGGGCACGACTTCCGTCCATCGTACCTGCGGATCGGGCGCGCGAGGGAGATGTTGGGGAATCCGCCGCTGACCGCCCTCACCGCCACCGCGACGTGGCGCACGCGGCGCGAAATCGAACGCTTCCTGGGGATGGAGGGGGCGATCCGCATCTTCGTGCCCGCCAACCGGCCCAACCTGCGCTACTCCGTGGAGATGGCCGATGATCTGGGCGCAGCCTACGCACGCGTGCGGCGCGAGGTCACGGCATGCGGCGGTTCGGCCGTCGTGTACGCCCGAACGCGAGGGCTGAGCGCGAGGCTCGCCATCGCGCTGTCGCGGACGGGCGTGGCCAGCGCGCCCTACCACGCCCGTCTGCCGATCGAGCGGCGCCAGGCGACGCAGCGGGCCTTCCTGGACGGGAGCATCCGCGTGGTCTGTGCGACGACCGCGTTCGGCATGGGGATCGACCACCCCAACGTTCGCCTTGTGGCGCATCTCGGCGCGCCTCGATCGCTGGAGGCGTATGTCCAGGAAGCGGGTCGCGCCGGCCGGGACGGCGAGCCGGCGCGCTGCGTGATGGTTGCGGTCCGCGAGAACCGCCGCCCCGCCCTTCCGTTCGGCCGGCGCGAGCGCCCCCGGCCGGGCAGCCCGCCGCCCGGCTCGGACCGGGCAGCCGCCGAGGACGAGCGCCGCGCCGCCATGAAGGCCTACACCGTGACCCCCGGCTGCCGCCGGGCGGCCATCGCCGCCTATTTCGGCGAGCGGGCTCCGGTCTGCGATGGCTGCGACAACTGCGATGGTACACGGGGCGGGCCCGAGCAGGCCCCACGCTCGAGTCTCAGAACGACCACGAAACGCCGAAGATGGCGATCACCGGGAGGGAGGCGATCGGGGCGGGGCTCGTGAGCGGCTGGTCGGACGTCGTCTGGTAGAACAGGGCGTCGCGCCGGTCCAGCGCGTTGAGCACACGCACGTACGGCGCGATCACGAGGGACGAACTGCCGATGCTCGCGACCCACCGTCGCGAGATCTCGGCGTCGAGCCGCAGGTACGTGTCTTCCGGCGCACCCGACAGCACCGGGACCGGATCGTCGCCGCTCGGGGCGCCCTTTTCCTCGGCTCCCCCGCTCACGGACGCGAAGGAGAGCCCGGCGGCGTACGCGAGCCGAACACCGAAATCGAACTCGCGGACATCCGTGGAGAGTCCTCCGCTCAGGAGTTGCCGGCCCACGAAGGGGGTCTCTTCATCGGGATCGTTGGTCCACACCCAGGCGATCGAATAGCCGATCCAGCCCCGCACGGGACCTTCCTTCGCCTGCACCCACAGGTCCCCGCCCGATGAGTAGAGCTGGTTGGCGTCGGGGAGATCGTCGAAGGACTTGAGGTAACCCTCGACGCCGACATCGACGCCGTTCTCGAGTTCGTTCGCCAGGCCGACCACCACGTGAGAAGACCCGGCGATGCTGGACCCGGGGCTGTGCGGCGGGAGGTCCGGGCCCAGCGTGGGGAGAATGCGCCCAATCGTCGGTCCCGTGAGGTCTCCCGAGAGGATCGACTCGGGTCCGCGCACGACCTGATAGAACCTTCCGGCGGAGAGGTGGATGTCCGCCGCATCCGTGATGTGCCAGGTGACGGTGCCCCGCGGGGCGAACTTCGCCAGGCGGGAAGAGGAGAAGTAGCTGGCCCGGAATCCGCCCCGCAGCTCGAGTTCCGGCGCCACCGCCCAGATCGCCTCCCCCCACCCCGCCACTACATTGGCGCGCCGCACCGCGTGAGAGATGTCGTGCGCGGTCCTTCCGCCCAGAACCGTCCGCCTGTCCACGACCTCCTCATGGGAGTCGAAGCCGCCACCCGCGGCCCAGCGAATGTCGTCGCCCCCGGACTCGAACAGCGCCTCGCTCCGCGTTCGAACCGTCCGTGCGATCACGTCCGCGAAAGAGACCTCGAAGTCCAGCTCCTTGTCGCGCGGCAGGGGCAGACCCGTCCCGAACCGTCCGTGAGCGCCCCGAAGCGTGAACGTGCCGTCGCCCAGCGGAACGCGATAGCTCGCCGACCCCGCCAGGTTGCCCCAGTAGGCCGATCCCACCGCCCCGGCGTCTTCCAGCCGTCCGATGTCCAGAAGGACGGACTCGCGGTTCCAGAATCCCGTCGCCGTGAGCTTTCCGGGTCCCAGGCGATAGTCGAACCGACCGAGGACATCGCCGTACCCGTACGGCATCTCGCGCTCGTTGCTGATGAGGGGATACCCCAGGCCGTGAAGCCCCCGCCCGCTGACGAGCAACCGCCCGTCCGGACCGACCGGCCCCTCCGCGCGCATGGTGCCGCCCAGGAG
>CAZDZJ010000062.1:0-54097 GCA_964509895.1 uncultured Gemmatimonadota bacterium | reverse complement strand
TACTGGGGGCAGAATCCGATCAAGCTCCATACGGAATACCTCGGCGCCGTCCCGGTGGCGCTGGCGATCCTCGGCCTCTCCGCGGGATTTGGACGCTGGCTGGACGGTGACGGGAAGCGGGTGGTGTGGTTCCTGGCCGGCTGTGGCCTCCTCGGAGTCCTGTTCGCGCTCGGAGCGACCACCCCGGTGCACCGGATCGCGTACACACTCCTGCCCATGATGTCGAGTTTCCGCGCTCCGGCGATGATGTTGGGTCCCGTCGCCGTATTGGTGGCGCTCCTGGCTGGCTACGGGTGGGAGGCGGTGCTCAATCGGCGCGCCGCGACGCACCCGGGTCCTGGCGGCCCGGCCGGACCGGAAACCGAATCGGCGAGCTCGTCCTGGCTCATGTGGCTCCTCGGTGGGCCGATCCTGGTGCTGGGTGCAGCAGCGGCGCTCAATCCGCGCGGTCTGGCCAACGTCGTACTGCTATCGTGGTATCCCGAGGGATGGCCCCGTCAGCCGACCGCGGCGCTGATCGATGCGTTGCGTTTGAACGGTTTGTTCCTCCTCACGGGATTCGGGCTCGCTTGGGGCGCGGCGTGGGGGGTGTCCCGCCGCAAGTTCGGAGTCGCGGCGCTGGTCGTGGTCCTCGTATTCGGGACCATGGACCTGTGGCGGGTGAGCTCCCGATACCTCAGGGTGGAAGATGCGGCGGCCGCGCTCGCTCCGGATCCCGTCATCGCGGCACTGAACGAGACCGCGCAGCCCGGCGAGCGCGTCTGGGCACCTAACCGACGACTTCTTGAGCAGTATGTCGGGGCGCTGGACGGGGCGGTGGACAACTATCGTCCGAACGAGCTGGCCTACTACGGCGTGTCGTCCGCCGGCGGGCTCCAGAAGTTTCTGCTCCGGCCCTACGCGCGACTCGTGGGCGGGATCATGCCCGACGAGGGATTGCTCCGGGATCCCGTCGTCAGAGAACTGCTGAACGTGCGCTATTTGATCATGCCCGCCGCCCAGGAGGGGGTGGGCGCGATTGCGGAAGCCGGGGGACGGCACCTGTACGAGCTGGCTTCGGAGCTTCCGTACGCCTACTTCCCGGCGTCCCTTGAAATGGTGGGCGATACCACCGCCGCTCTCGCACGAACTCGGGAGATTTCGGCTCCCGCGCGGCTGACGGTCGTCGAGGCAGGGGCCCAGGTTCAGGCTCCGGCGGCGGGCCAGGGGACCGCCACGCTAAACCGCCGCGAACCCGACCGCCTCGTGCTGGATGTCGTGGCGGAGCGCGCGGGCCTCCTGGCGGTGAGCGAGATTCACCATGACCGCTGGAGGGCCTTCCTCAACGGGGAGGAGACCGCTGTCTGGCGGGTCAACACGGCGTTTCGAGGTGTGGAAGTCCCCGCCGGACGCCATGAACTGGTCTTCGAGTACCATAGTCCTCCCTTCCGGGTCGGTTCCTGGGTCAGCCTCCTCGCCATCACGGGTCTGGGGATGGGCATGCTGATCTCCTGGCGGCGCCGACTCCGGAGTTCGGAGGCGTGAGTCTCAACCGCTCCGCCAGGACGCCGGGGCGCGAGTGGGTGGTGATTGGCACGAGCGCCTTCCTTCTTGCCGCGCTGATCGCGGTCGGTCTGGCGCTGGCCGGCGGTTGGGCGACCTGGGGGGACCTCGATGCATCGGCGATCTCCGGGTGGAGGATTCGCCCGCTCTGGCTCGCTGCCGCCGTTGGTTCAGGAATCGCCGCGCTGTGCCTGAGCGGCGCGGTCTGGGGATGGCTGTTTCGGGCGGCGGGTGGCCGGGCGGGGATCGTGGAATCCTCCACGGCGTGGCTCGGGTCCAACCTCGGCCGCTACATCCCGGGCAAGATCTGGCAGGTCACAGGATTGGTCGCTTACGTGCGCGCTCGCGGTGGCTCCGGCGCCACGGCGCTGGGGACCGTGATCACCTTCCAGGCGGCCGTTCTGGTTACAGGGACCGGGATGGCACTCGCTTCACTTGGCGTCGGTGCCTTCGAGAGCCTGGGCCGGTGGCCGCTCCTCGCGGGCGGTCTCGCCGTTGCCGCGGCCCTGACACCTCCGGTCCTGCGCGCCATCATTCGACTTGGAAGACGTCTGCTCCGTGAGGCGGCGCCATCCGGCCAAGCGGAGCCTGGTCGCGGCGTGCTGTTCCGCGCCGTCGTCGGGAGCCTTGTCATCTGGCCACTCCATGGGCTCGGATTCCTGGCGCTGCTCCAAGGCCTGGTGCTGGATCACGGGATCGGCTTTCCGACGGCAATGGGGGTTTTCTCGGGCGCGTACGTGCTCGGCTACCTGGCCTTGGTGGCGCCGGGAGGACTGGTGGTGCGCGAGGGGGCAATCGTCGGCCTGCTGACCGTGGTGGCAGGCATTCCGGCCGGACCGGCCGCGGCGGTCGCCCTGGCTGCCCGCCTTTGGACGACGCTGGCGGAGATCGTCGCGTTCGGATTGCTCGCGGTGCTGATGCGAAAGCGACCCCGGGGTGGATAAATTGCGGGCGCCATGAGCCCCGACACCCCCTTCACGGCCTCCCGGGATCCTGAGGAGGACGCCGAATCGAGCGCCCTTCCCGCAGGGCGCGAGCGCGGCCTCGTCATCCTGCCGACGTACAACGAGATCGACTCGATCGCCGAGATCATCTCGGACATACTGTCGCAGGACGGTCGCCTCTCGGTCCTCGTGGTGGACGATGCGTCCCCCGACGGGACCGGCGCCCTGGCGGATTCCATCGCCCGGGCCGAACCACGTGTGAACGTTCTGCACAGGGAAGGGAAGTCGGGACTCGGGACGGCTTACATCGCGGGTTTCCGCTGGGCGCTCGAGCGGGACTTCGACTGGATCTTCGAGATGGACGCCGACGGGTCGCACGATGCCCGGTATCTTTCGGACATGATCGAGGCGACCCCACGCTTCGATGTCGTGGTCGGATCCCGCTATACTGCCGGGGTGAACGTCATCAACTGGCCCATGTCGCGCCTGCTCCTCAGCTATTACGCGAACAAGTACGCGCGCATCGCCACGGGGCTGCGCCTCGCCGACTCCACGAGCGGCTTCAAGTGTTTCGCGCGCCGCGTGCTGGAGACGATCGACCTCGACCGGGTCGGCTCGACCGGGTACACCTTCCAGATCGAAATGAACTTCCGTGCCTGGAAGAAGGGATTCCGGATCGGGGAGGTACCCATCGTGTTCACCGATCGCCGCCTCGGAGAGAGCAAGATGTCGGGGGCGATCGTGCGTGAGGCGGTGTGGCGGGTGTGGGCGCTGCGTCTGCGGTCCCTCATCGGGAGGTTGTGATGGCCAGGAACCGGACGATGTCGTACGTGCCGTCGAGGCGGGAGCCGCCCCGCGCGGCGATCGATTACGACGAACATCCGGTCTTCTCGACCCGGCCCCGCTGGAGGTGCGAGGCCCACCGCATCATTTTCGGAAATCTCACGCCGGGGGGGCGGCTGTTCGACCTTCTCCTCATCGCGGTGATCCTGGCGAGCGTCGTCGTCGTAATGCTGGAGAGCGTGCAGGATTTCGCGATTCGCTCGCGGGGCGCCCTGTGGACCCTCGAGTGGGTCTTCACGGGGCTGTTCACGATCGAGTACGTGCTTCGGCTCATCTCGGCCGAAAGGGCTCGCCAATACGCGCGCTCCTTCTTCGGGATCGTCGATCTGCTTGCGGTCCTCCCGGGCTTCGTGGGGTTGCTGATCCCCGGAGGGCAGGCGCTCGTCGTCATTCGCCTTCTGCGCGTGCTGAGAGTGTTCCGGGTTCTCAAGCTGGCGCAGTTCGTGGGCGGAGAGCGACTTCTGATCAGCGCCCTTCGTTCGAGCGCGTACAAGATCGCCGTGTTCGTCATCGCGGTGATGGTGGTGGTCACCCTCGTGGGCGCCGCCATGTATGTGCTGGAGGGTGCCGATGCCGGCTTCAGCAGCATCCCCCGCGGCGTGTACTGGGCGATCGTCACGGTCACGACGGTGGGATTCGGGGACATCACGCCCCAGACCACGGTGGGCCAGATGCTCGCCGCCGCCCTCATGATTCTGGGCTACGGTGTGATCGCCGTTCCGACGGGCATCGTTACCGCGGAGATCACGGGAGGCCGTGGAGCGAAGCTTCGCGCGGCGATGGAGCGGATGTGCCTGCGCTGCGCCTCGCCGGGGCATGACGAGGACGCTCGCCACTGCAAGCATTGCGGTACCGAACTCCTCGAATGAGTCCCCCCGCGTCGCGGGCCCGCCGGGCGGGCGGCGACTACTACGACAGGTTCCTTGCGAGTACCGAGTACCGCGAGAGTCGAGCCCGCAAGGCGGCGGTGGTCGACCGGATCGTCGGGGAGGATATCCGCGCCGCCGGCGTCGTCGGTGACGTGGGGAGCGGAACGGGACTTCTGAAGCGCGAACTCGAACGGTTGAGCGGACAGCGGATCTTCGGCTTCGAGGTGGATCCACGGGTGGTGATCGAACGGGAGCGCACCTGCGTAGCCGACGGGACCCGGCTTCCTGTTCCCGATTCGTGCTTCGACTTTCTCATCGTCAACCATATCTACGAGCATGTGCCCGACCCCCGAACGCTCTTTCGCGAGGTGGGCCGCGTCCTGAAACCGGGAGGCTGCGCCTACGTGACAGCGGGCAGCCGCTGGGCGCTCGTGGAGCCCCACTACCGCCTGCCTTTCCTCAGTTGGATGCCGAAGAGAATGGCGGATCGATACGTACGGTGGGCGGGCCGCGCCGATGCCTACCGAGGCATCCGGTTCCTGGGCTATCGGGCTCTCCGGCGCACCATGGATGTCCCGGATCTTCGAAGCACCGATATCACGGAACGAGCGATCCGATCCACGCTGAGTCGGGGGGCTGGGGGGAGGTGGCAACTCTCGTGGCGGATCCTCTCCGCCTTGCCGGCGACGATTCGACGCGGGATCCTGCGATGGAGTCCGCAGTGGTTCTTTCTCCTCACCCGAGATTGAACTTCCGGGCTCGCCGGCGTGTTTCTTCGGGAGATCGGTCGAACGCCGTCTCCCAGAGGGATGAGGATTCGAATGTCGCTTCTGCACGCCCCGCGCGGGGAGATGGGACCGTGAAGCCACGCCCGGGAGTCGTCGTTGCCGCTGCGCTGTCGGCGGCATGCCTCGCGCCGGGTCTCGCCGCACAGGCGCGAGCCGGGGCCCAGGGCGAAGTCGACATCGCATCGCTTCGCTCCGGTGTTCCGGTCCCCATCCCCCGTCTCACCGGGGAGATCGACGTGGATGGCGTCGTCGACGAGCCCGCCTGGGACGCGATCGAGCCGCTGCCGCTGTTCATCATGTCCCCGACGCACGGCGGCGAGCAGACGGAGGAGACCGAGCTTCGCCTCGCGCACGACGACCGGTACCTCTACGTATCCGGCCGCATGTACGACTCGAACCCGGATGGAATCCGCGTAAATACCTTCTACCGTGACAGTTACAGTGGCGACGACCTGTTCTCGTTCGTGATCGACAGCTACAACGACTACGAGACCGCGCTCTGGTTCGGCACGACCCCCGCCGGCGTCCGCCAGGATCGCTCGATCTCCAACGACGCCGAGTTCAGCGGCGACCTTCCGCCCTTCAACGAGGACTGGAACGCGCACTGGGACGTGCGCACGACCCGCAACGGGGAAGGGTGGTTCGCGGAGTTCCGCATCCCGTTCTCGACGCTGGGATTCCAGGCGCAGGGCGATGAAGTCACGATGGGGATCACCATCTATCGTTACATCGGCCGCAAGAACGAACGCCAGGTGTATCCGGCCATCGCGCGGGAATGGGGCCGGCTCGCCTTCATGAAGCCGTCGCAGACGCAGCGCTTCACGCTCCGGGAGGTGCGTCCCACGGCGCCGGTCTACGTGACCCCCTACGTGCTCGGCGGCCTGCAGCAGACCCCCGTGCTGCGCGAGCCGGGCGATGCCGCCGCCTACTGGGCGACGGAGCGCGATGAGACCACGGAGCCGGGCGTCGATCTCAAGTACTCGCCGTCTTCCAATCTGGCCATCGACCTCACGGTCAACACCGATTTCGCTCAGGTCGAGGCGGACGACCAGCAGATCAACCTCACGCGCTTCTCACTCTTCTTCCCGGAGAAACGCCAGTTTTTCCAGGAACGATCCTCGACCTTCGACTTCGGCACCGGCGGCTTCACCGACCGCGTCTTCTTCAGCCGCAGGGTCGGTCTCGAGGCCGGCGAACTCGTCCGCATCTACGGGGGCGCGCGCGTCGTCGGCCGCATGGGAGGTCTGGACTACGGGCTTCTGAACATGCAGACCGCTCCCGCGGGCGGGCGCTCGGGCGAGAACGTCGGCGTGCTGCGGGCCAAGCAGCAGGTGTTCAACCCGTTCTCGTTCGTCGGCGGCATCGTCGCCACCCGGCTCGGACAGAACGGGCAGGACAACATCGCCTATGGCGTGGACACGCAGATCCGTCCCCTCGGCAACGAGTGGATCACGCTGACGTGGGCCCAGACGTTCGACGAGGCGGTGACCGAGCGAAATCCGCTCGACGCGGGGCTCTTCCGCGCCCGCTGGGAACGGCGCACGGACCGCGGCCTGTCCTACAACCTCTACTACCGGCGGGTCGGGCCCGACTACACGCCGCGGCTCGGGTTCCAGTTGCGCCGGGACTTCACGCTCTACGGCGGCGAGATCGGCCACACCTGGCTCCAGGGCCCGAGCGCTTCGCTGAACACGGTCACGCTTTCGGTGATGGGCGAGAGCTACTACCGCAACGCCGACCTCACGCCGGAATCGCAATCGATCCGCCCCCAGGTGGAGTTCGCCTTCAAGTCCGGCTCGCGCATCACGGCCTACTCGAACACGCAGTTCGAGGACATCCGGATCCCGTTCCGCATCACGGATCTCTCGATCCCGCCGGGCGAATACTGGTTCCGGGAAGCGGGCGTCGACTGGATGCTCCCCCGCACGGCGATCTTCCGGGGCGATATCAAGACCACGGTAGGCAGCTTCTACGATGGAAGGCGCGCCGGGCTCATCTTCAACCCGATGTGGAGTGTGTCCCGCTATCTCGAGGTCGGCGGCGGCTACGAGATCAACCGGATCGAGTTCGCCGACCGGGGGGAGTCGGCCACGACCCAGCTC
This sequence comes from uncultured Gemmatimonadota bacterium, assembly GCA_964509895.1. GTDB lineage: Bacteria > Gemmatimonadota > Gemmatimonadetes > Palauibacterales > Palauibacteraceae > Palauibacter. Next base: position 47,009 of record CAZDZJ010000062.1, on the reverse strand, counting down.
GGCCGGATACGCCTCGCCTTCGCCCTCAACCCGCAGATCTCGCTCAGCACCTTCGCGCAGTACAACAACCTCGACAAGCGCACGAGCATCAACGCCCGTTTCCGCTACCACTTCCGGGAGGGCACGGATCTGTGGATCGTGTACAACGAGGGGTTGAACTTCGAGCGCGACCGGGGATTCGATCCGAGGCTGCCGTGGTCGGCGGGCCGGAACATCATGGTGAAGTACTCGCACACCTTCAGCTGGTAGCGTCGAGGCCCCGCCGTTGGCCCGCATCCGCCGTCAAGTCTCACGACGTTCGGCCCCTCCCGCGTGGATCGTGCCCGCATGCCTGCTCGTGGCGGCCGGGTTGATGCCGCCCGCGGTGTCCGCGCAGACCGGGGGGACGGACGGAGCGGACGCAGCGTCGCTGCGGTCGGCCGTGCCGGTGCCGATCCCGCGGCTCACGGGCGAGATCGACGTCGATGGCGTCGTGGACGAGCCGGCCTGGGACGCGATCGAGCCGCTCCCGATGTTCATGTGGGCCCCGACGCACGGCGGCGACATGACGGAGCGGACCGAGGTCCGGATCGCGCACGACGACGAGTTCCTCTACCTGTCCGGGCGGATGTACGACTCGGACCCGCAGGGCATCCGCTCGAACACCTTCCTGCGGGACGCATTCAGCGGCGACGACCTCCTCTCCTTCGTGATCGACAGCTACAACGACTACGAGACCGGGGTCTGGCTCGGCACCACCCCCGCCGGCACCCGCCAGGACCGCTCCCTCTCCAACGACGGCGACTTCACGGGCGACGTGATGCCGTTCAACGTCGACTGGAACGCGCACTGGCACGTCCTCACCTCGCGGAACGAGGAGGGCTGGTTCGCGGAATACCAGATCCCGTTCTCCACGCTGGGATTCCAGGCGGAGGGGGACGAGGTGACGATGGGGATCATCGTCTACCGCTTCATCGCCCGGAAGAACGAGCGCCACGTCTTCCCGTTCATCGGCCGCGAATGGGGGCAGGGGGGCTTCCTCAAGCCCTCGCAGGGGCAGCGCATGACGTTGAGCGGAGTACGGCCCACGACGCCCGCCTACGTGACGCCGTACGTCCTCGGGGGCCTCAGCCGGACGCCGGTCCTCCGGGAGCCCTCGGACGCCGCTTCCTTCTGGGCCGCGGAGCGGGACCGGGTGACGGAGCCGGGCGTCGATCTCAAGTACTCCCCGTCGTCGAACCTGGCCATCGATCTCACTGTCAACACCGATTTCGCGCAGGTGGAGGCGGACGACCAGCAGGTGAACCTCACCCGGTTCTCGCTCTTCTTTCCCGAGAAACGGCAGTTCTTCCAGGAACGGTCCTCGACCTTCGACTTCGGGACCGGAGGGTTCACCGACCGCGTGTTCTTCAGCCGCCGCATCGGGCTCGAGCGGGGCGAACTCGTTCGCATCTACGGGGGCGCACGGCTGGTCGGCCGGCTCGGGGGGCTGGATTTCGGGATCCTCAACATGCAGACCGCGCCGGCCGCGGGCCGCTCCGGCGAGAACATGGGCGTGATGCGGCTCAAGCAGCAGGTGTTCAACCCCTATTCGTTCGTCGGAGGGATCCTCACCACGCGCTACGGCGCGAACGGCCAGGACAACCTCGCCTACGGGCTGGATTCCCAGCTGCGCCCGTTCGGGGACGAGTACCTGACGCTGACGTGGGCGCAGACGCAGGACGAGGTGGTCAGGGAGCGCAACGCGCTCGACGCGAGTCTCATTCGCGCGCGCTGGGAACGGCGGACGGACCGCGGGCTCTGGTACAACCTCTACTACCGGCGCGTGGGCCCGGACTACCTGCCCCGGCTCGGCTTCCAGTTGCGGAACGATTTCACGCTCTACGGCGGCCAGCTCGCCCATACCTGGCTCGGGGGCCCGACCGCCACGGTGAACGCCGTCACCCTCCTGGTGATGGGCGAGAACTACCACCGCAACGCGGACCTCACGGTCGAGTCCCGCTCGATCCGCCCCTCGGTGTCGTTCGATTTCAAGTCGACCGCGAACATCACGGCCTACTCGAACGTGCAGTACGAGGACATCCAGGTCCCGTTCCGGATCGGGGACGTGTCGATCCAGCCGGGGGAATACCGGTTTTCGGAGGCCGGGATCGACTGGATGCTGCCGCGCAGCACGATCTTCCGGGGCGACATCCGGACGACGGCGGGGCGCTTCTACGACGGGCGCCGGGTGGGCCTGATCTTCAACCCGACGTGGACCGTGTCCCGCTACCTGGAGATGGTCGGCGGCTACGAGGTCAACCGGATCGAGTTCCCCGAACGGGGCGAAGCCACGACGACGCACCTTGCCCGGCTGCGGCTCAACTTCGCCTTCAACACGCATCTCTCGGTCAGCGCCTTCGCGCAGTACAACAACCTCGACAGGCGGACGAGCATCAACGCGCGCTTCCGATATCACTTCAGGGAGGGCACGGACCTCTGGATTGTGTATAATGAAGGGTTGAACTTCGAACGGGACGGGGGACTGGGGCCGAGGCTGCCGTGGTCGGCGGGACGAAACATCATGATCAAGTACTCTCACACCTTCATCTGGTGAGCGGTCCGCGGCTGGCGGCCCTCGGCCTGGGGGTCGCGCTCGCGGTCGGCATTCCGGCGCAGGCTGCCGCCCAGAACGGCGGGCGCGACAAGCCTTCGGTGCCGCTCACGCGCCTCGAGGGACACGGGCACATCCACCTCGATGGTTTCGTGGACGAGCCCGCCTGGGACGACATCGAACCCGTGCCCCTCGTCATGTACTCGCCCATGTACGGCGGGGAACTCACCGAGGAGACCGAGATCCGGATCGCCTACGACGACCGGTACCTCTACGTCTCGGGTCGGCTGTTCGATTCGGACGTCACCGGGATCCGTGCGAACAGCTTCACCCGCGATGGCTTCAGCGGTGACGACCAGTTCTCCGTCGTCATCGACAGCTACAACGATCACGAGACGGCCGTTGCGTTCGTCGTGAACCCGAACGGCGCGCGCTCGGACCGCGCCGTGTGGGGCGATGCCGAGTGGACCGCGGGGACGAGGCCGTTCAACAGCGACTGGAATGCGCACTGGGACGGCATCGCGCAACAGACGGCGGACGGCTGGTCCGCGGAAATGCGCATCCCCTTCTCGTCGCTGGGGTTCCAGAATACGGGCGGGGAAGTGGAGATGGGGCTCATCGTCTACCGCTCCATCTCGCGCAAGAACGAGCGCCACGTGTACCCGGACATCTCGCCCGAGTACGGCTTCTTCGGCTTCGGCAAGCCGTCGCTGGCGCAGCGCGTCACGTTTTCCCGGGTGGACCGGACCACGCCGGTCTACGTAACGCCGTACCTCCTCGGCGGGATGACGCAGCTTCCGAGGTTGTACGAACCCTCGGACGCGCAGACCGCGTACTGGGACACGACGGACGAGCCGACGCGCGAGCCGGGTCTCGACCTCCGGTACTCGCCCTCCTCCAACCTCTCCCTCGACCTGACCGCCAACACCGACTTCGCCCAGGTCGAGGCGGACGACCAGCAAATCAACCTGACGCGCTTCCCGCTCTTCTTCCCGGAGAAACGGCAGTTCTTCCAGGAACGGTCGGCGACCTTCGACTTCGCCACGGGCGGGTTCACGGACCGGGTGTTCTTCAGTCGCCGCATCGGGCTGGACCGGGGCGAACTGGTGCGCATCTACGGGGGGGCGCGCGTCGTGGGACGGGCAGGGGGGCTGGACTTCGGGCTCCTCAACATGCAGACGGCTCCCAGCGGGGGACAGCCGGGCGAGAACATGGGCGTGCTGCGGCTCAAGCAGAAGGTGTTCAACGCCAATTCGTCAGTCGGCGGGATCGTGACCACGCGAGTGGACGCCTACGGTCAGCGCAACATCGCCTGGGGCGCGGACAGCGAAATCCGCGTGTTCGGTGACGAGTACCTGACGCTCAAGTGGGCCCAGACATTCGATGACGACCTGGTGGAGCGGAACACCCTCGACGCCGGGACCTTCTTCGCCCAGTTCGAGCGTCGGCGCCAGGAGGGGTTGAACTACAGCGCCCAGTACCGGCGCGTGGGCCCGGACTACCTGCCGCGGCTCGGCTTCCAACTCCGGAACGACTTCACGCTGTTCGGCGGATCGAGCGAATACTCCTGGTTCCTCGGGGCGGACTCACAGCTGCGCGCGGTGACCGTCGGAGGCAACACGGAGCACTACTACAGGAACGCGGATCTCACGCCGGAGTCGCGTTCCTACGCGCCGATGCTCCGCGTCGGGATGAAGTCGGGCGGCTTTTTTACGCTGACTTCCCGTTCCAGCTTCGAGAGCATCCGCGAGCGGTTCAGAGTGGCGGGTCTCCAGATCAATCCGGGGGAATACTGGTTCCATGAGGCGGAAGTGTCCTGGCGCCTCTCGCGCGGGAGCCAGCTGCGGGGGGAACTGGGCGGGTCCGCCGGGAGTTTCTACGACGGGCGCCGGGTGAGCCTGCAACTCAATCCTGCCTTCAATCTTTCGCGGCATTTCGAGATTCGGCCGGGGTACGACATCAACCGGTTCGAGTTCCCGGACCAGAGCCATCTGACGACACACCTCGCCCGGCTCCGGCTGGATTTCTCGCTCGACACGCACCTCTCGTTCAGCGCGCTCGCGCAGTACAACTCGACCGTCGACCAGACGTCGGTGAACGCCCGCTTCCGGTATCACTTCCGCGAGGGTGTGGACCTGTGGGTGGTCTACAACGAGGGGTACTACATGGACCGTTCGAACGGCGGCGTCGACCCGCGCCTCCCGTTCTCGTCGGGCAGGGCGCTGATGGTCAAGTACTCCCACACCTTCACGCTCTAGCGAAGGCTGCTCGATGGTTGGTCGCATCCGGTCACATGCAACCAGAAGTTTACATAATATATGTTATGCGCCATCCACCGATGCGCCGCGGTTAGGTGACGCCTCCCGCCGGCGGAAGGCCCGGGATCAGCCGTTGCCGGCCAGCTGGGCCTTGATCTCTCCCAAGCGGAGGCGGTAGACGCCAGCCTCCACGGGATCCTCCTGTGCGGCTTCCTCGGCGATCGTCGCGAAGATCGTCTCGGCTTCCTGGAGCCGGCCGAGTGCCGCCAGGATTCTGGCCGCGGACGCGAGCGCTTCGCGGCGCTGGAAGGCGAAACGCGCGGTTTCGCCGAGCGTTTCCCACGTCTCGAGGGCGGCCTCGGCATCGCCGGACGCTTCCTGGGCCGAGGCGAGGAGCGTGCGCGCCGCGAGGCCGACCGGCCGGTCCGGAGCTTCCGTGATCGAACTGGCGACCTCGGCGGCCTCGACGGACCGCCCCGTGTCGAGATACGTCCGAGCAAGGAGGAGCCGGCCTTCGTTCGCGGCCGCGACGCCGTCGAAGCGTTCAACGTAGGCCTCGAGGTCGAGGACCAGCATTTCGGGGTCGGTCGCGGTCATGCGGAGCGTCGCGAGCTCGGACGCCGCCTGGTCGCGCACTGAAGCCTGGAAGTTCATGTAGTACACGATCCCCACCACGACCATCGCGAAGCCGGCGCCGCCCACGAGAACCGGGCGCAGGTTCTCGTTGACCCAGCCGGCCAGCCGGAACGTGGACCGGACGAAAGCATCGTCCCGGTTCCCGGATCCGTCGGGCCGTTTTCCGCTGGCGAGCGCGTCCGCCATTTCCTGTCCCCTCCTCAACTCTGCTGCGGGTATTCCGGACGGCGTGGAAGCTACCCGGCCCGGCGGATTGTCGCTACTTGGCTGCGGGTCGGGAGTGGTGCGCCTCGCGCGAGCCCGCGGCGCGGTCGATGGCGAGGACCACTCCGGCGCCGAGGAGCGCCAGCCCCAGCGCCGGCCAGATCTCTCCGGCGGCGTCGGGCCAGCGGTTTCCCATGAGCCATTCGATCCGGCCGTCGCTGTGCGCATAGAGCTCACGGAGTTGCGTCTTCCAGGGCCACAGGGCGTTGAGCGAGCCGACGAGAAACCCCGTGAGCACGGCCAGCGTGGGCGTCCGGTGGCGGGCGAGGAGGCGGCGCAGGACTCGGCTGAACGCGAGCAGGCCGAGGACGATCCCCACGCCGATGGCTGCCATCCGCGCGACGTCGAGATGGTTGACGGCCGCGATGACCGGGGCGTACGCGCCGAGTATGAGCAGGATGAAGCTGCCGGAGATGCCGGGCAGGATCATGGCGCAGGCCGCGACGGCGGCCGCCGCCGCGAGAAAGAGCGGCGCGTCGGACCGGACGAGTGGAGGCAGCGAAGTGATGAAGGCGGCGAGCACGGTTCCGGCGGCGGCCAGGGCCCAGATGGCGGCCCGGCGATCGGAGACGCGCCGGCCGACCAGCGGAACCGACGCTGCCACGAGGCCGAAGAAAAAGGCCCAAAGCTCGAGGGGCCGGTTCGCGAGCAGCCAGTGCAGCAGTCCGGCGAACGTGAAGACGCTCGTGCCAATGCCGGCGAGCAGGACGGCGAAAAAGCCGAGATTGCCCGCCTGCCAGGCGCGGCGCACGCCCCCCTCCCGCAACGTCGCGAGCAGGCGGCGGTCAAGACCCGCGATGGTGGCGACCAGTTCGTCATAGATGCCCGAGATGAAGGCGATCGTCCCTCCGGAAACCCCGGGTACGAGATCCGCCAGTCCCATGGCGAGGCCCTTCGCGTACACCCCGGCCCAGGCGCCCACGGCCTTCACTCGGGGCCGCCGCCCTCCGCCTCATCCTCGATCAGCGGGACGAAGCGGGCGCCGGTGATCGTCCGAACGGAGAAGTCGCCTTCGCGGCGCGTGTAACGCCGCAGTTCCTGGCGCCTGGTGCCCACCGGCACGATGAGGTGCCCCCCTTCGGCGAGCTGGCTGAAGAGCGCGGCCGGCGGCCGAACCGCGGCCGCACCCACGATGATCGCCTCGAAGGGCGCGTACTCCGGCCATCCCCGGCTCCCGTCCCCGAGCATGAGCCGCGCCTCGACGCCCAGCCGCCGCAGCGTCTCGGCAGCGGCCTCGTGCAGAGACGGAATCCGCTCGATCGAGAACACGGAGACCCCCAGCGCCGCCAGGAGCGCCGTCTGGAACCCCGCCCCGGTTCCCACCTCGAGGACGCGATGACCCGGCCGGACTTCGGCATGTTCGATGCTGAGCGCATGGATCATCGGGCTCGAAATCGTCTGCCCGTGGCCGATGGGCAGCGGCACGTCCTCGTAAGCGCGCCTTCGCATCGCTTCGGGTACGAACGCGTGCCGCGGAACGCTGTCGAAGGCGTGGAGGACGGGAAGATCCTTCACGCCCCGGTTCCGAAGCCGTTCCACGAGACGGCGGCGGTCGCGTCGATAGTCCGCCGCCGGATCCCTTCGCCTCAAGCGCCCAGGCGCCACGACCGCACCTCGTTCAGCAGCTCGAAGTTCGTCAGGTCCAGGTGAAGCGGCGTGACCGAAACGAAGCCCGCGCGCACCGCGCGGAAATCCGAGTCCTCCCGTCCGCGCCAGGCCGAACGCCCGCCTCCGATCTTGAAGTACTCCTCGCCGTCCTCGTCCCGACTCCGGTGGAGCGAGTCGTGGTACACGCGTCGTCCCAGCGCCGTGACCCTGATCCCCTCCACCTCGTTCGCCGGCCGGCTCGGGAGGTTGACGTTGAAGAACGTCTCATCGGGAAACGAATCCCGCTCGAGGCAGGACCGGATGAGCTGTCCCAGCAGCGCCTCATAGGTCGCGAGCATCCCGTCGTCGTCTCCGGTGAAGGAGAAGGCGATGGCGGGAATCCCGAGGATCGTCGCCTCCATCGCCGCGGCCACCGTGCCGGAGTAGAGCACGTCCTCCCCCATGTTGGGGCCGTGGTTGACGCCGGAGAGGACGAAACGCGGCGGCGCCTCGAGGATCTCCTTCAACCCGAGGAGCACGCAGTCGGTCGGCGTCCCGTCCACCATGTAGCGTCGCCTGCCGACCTCCGTCAGACGGAGCGGGCGGAAGAGGGAAAGCGCGTGGCTCATCGCGCTCTGCTCCCGGTCCGGCGCCACCGTCCACACGTCGCCGAGTGTACCTGCCACATGCGCGAGCAGCGCGAGCCCGTGGGACTTCACGCCGTCGTCGTTCGTACACAGGAGGACGGGCCTTTCGGCGCCGGTCACCCGGCCTCGGCGTCTTCGAGGAGTTGGACCAGCTCGTCCGCTTCCCTTCGCAGGTCGCGGATGGTCTCCCGGTCCCAGGCCAGGCGCGCCTGTTCCGCGAGTTCCCCGCCCGCGCGCAGCTGATCCAGCTTGCGCTTCGCGCCCTCGATCGTGTACCGCTGCGTGTACAGGAGGTGGCGCAGGAGTTGCACGAGCTGGACGTCCTTCGGGCGGTAAACACGGTTTCCCGCCCGGTTCTTCGTCGGGCGAAGTGCGGAGAACTGCGTCTCCCAGTAGCGCAGAACGTGGGGCTTGAGATCGGCGATCTCGCACACATCTCCGATCGAGTAGTACTCCTTCCGGGCGATGCGGTTCGCCACGCTGTCCCCTTCCGTTTGCATCCGGCGACCCGGGACTCAGCCCCAGCGTTCGGGCTTCGGTTCCCGCGCCATCAGCCGTGCGAGCGCCGCGCGGGGCGCGACCTCTTCGTACAGGATCGAATATACACTCGCCGTGATCGGCATCTCCACGTTCAGATCCCGGCTCAGTTCGTACGCCGCGCGCGCGGTGCGGACGCCTTCCACGACCTGGTCCATCTCCCCGACCACTTCCGAGGGCCGGCGCCCCGCCCCGATGGCGAGTCCGGCCGACCGGTTCCGGCTCAGCTTTCCGGTACAGGTCAGGACGAGATCCCCGAGGCCGGCGAGCCCCCCGAGCGTGGTCTCCCGGGCCCCGAAGTGCCGCGCGAGCCGAACGATCTCCGCGAGGCCGCGGTTGATGAGCGCGGCGCGCGCGTTCGACCCCAGTTCCAGGCCATCCGAGATCCCGGCCGCCAGGGCGATCACGTTCTTGAGTGAGCCACCCAGTTCCACGCCGTCGAGGTCGGGCTGCGTGTAGACGCGAAAGTACCCGTTCCGAAACAGGCTCTGAACGGTGAGCGCGTGGGCTTCGCTCCGGCTCGCCGCCACGACCGCCGTCGGAAGCCCGTGGAGGAGTTCCTCCGCGAAGCTGGGTCCCGAGAGAACGACCGTGCGGGGCCCGGCTTCCTCGCCCAGCGTCTCCACGATGACCTCCGACATCCTCCGGTGGGTCCCGATCTCGATCCCCTTCGAAGCCGAGATGAGGATCTGGTCATCGAGGTCGGGTGCGGCCCGGCCCAGCACCTCTCGCACGGCGTGCGAGGGGCACACGGAGACCACGAAGCGGGTGGCGTCAAGCGCCTCCCGAAGATCCGGCGTGACGGTCAGCGGGCGCGCCAGTTCCAGGCCCGGCAGGTAGCGTTCGTTCGTTCCGGTCTCGCCCATGGCGGCGGCATGGGCCGGGTCGCGCGCCCACAGGCGGACGTCGTGGCCGTTCCGCACGAGGACATCCGCCAGCGCCGTTCCCCAACTCCCCGCGCCCAGCACGGCGACCTTGTGTCCGCTCACCCGTCCTCCTCCCCCCGCTTCCGCCGCGCCGCCCGCCCACGGCGCGGGAGCCGGCCGCGCCGCCAATCGACCTGGAATTCCTCGCGTCTCACGATCCGGGCGAGGTTGGAGCGGTGTGTCCACCACACCGTGATCGCGAGGAGGAGCGCGTAGGACACGACCGAGCGGGGTGCCGCCGACGCGCGCGCCATGATGGGTACGAGGGACGCGGAGACGAGCGACGCCATGGAGGCGGTCCGCGTCAGGACTACGGTCACGATCCACACGAGAAAGGCCACGGTGACGGCGACCGGCGCCAGGGCGGCCATCGTTCCGGCCGCCGTCGCGACCCCCTTCCCTCCCCGGAACTTCGTGTACACCGGCCACACGTGACCGGAGATGGCCGCGAGTCCGTACGCGAGTGCCCACGCCCCGGTCCGCCCGTCCCACATCGGAAAGAGCCAGACGGGCACGAACCCCTTGAGCAAATCCACGATGAGCACGCCCACGGCCGGAAAGAACCCCAGCACCCGGTAGGCGTTCGTGGAGCCGAGGTTGCCGCTGCCCTCGCGCCGAAGGTCGTACCCGTAGGCTCGCCCGACGAGGTAGCTCGTGGGAAAGGAGCCGATGAGGTAGGCGGAAATCGTCAGGAGCGGCGCCGTCATTCGCGCCCCGAACGCTTCTTGAGCTTGATCCGAATAGGAGATCCCTCGAATCCCCAGGCCTCCCGGAAGCCGGCGACGAGGTATCTCACGTAGTGCTCCTTGAGGTCGTGTGGCCGGTTGGACCAGAGTACGAACAGGGGTGGGGATGTCGCCACCTGGCTGCCATACAGGAGCCTGACGTCGCCCCTCCCGCCCTGCGGAGGCTGCCGGCGAGCGACCAGCCGCTGCAGGACTTCGTTCACCTCGGAGGTGGGCACCCGCCGCGCGCGCTCCGCCTGCACTTCGAACGCGAGGTCGATGACCTTCCGCACCCGCTTCCCGGTGAGCGCCGAGCAGGTCACGATGGGGACCCAGCGAAGATAGTGGGCGCGCTCGCGGAGTTCGCGTTCAAAGCCGGCCAGCGCGGAGGGCCCGCGGTCCTCGATCAGGTCCCACTTGTTGGCCACGAACACGAGACCCTTGCCCTCATCCCACGCCTGGTGTCCGATCCGGAAATCCTGGTTCGCCGCGCCGGCCTGCGTATCCACGAGCAGGAGACAGACATCGGCCCGCCCGATGGCCGAAGCGGCCCGCAGCCGGCCGAGGAATTCCAGGTCATCCACGATCCGGGACTGGCGGCGCAGCCCCGCCGTGTCGATGAGCCGCACGCGGCGCTCTCCGAGGACGAGGTCCGTGTCGATCGCGTCGCGCGTCGTCCCGGCCTCCTCGTGCACGATGACCCGCTCTTCCCCGAGGAGCTGGTTAACGAAGCTGGACTTGCCGACGTTGGGGCGCCCGATGACCGCGAGTCGGATGTCGGCGTCGTCACCCTCCCCCTCCGCCGATTCCGGGAGCGTCGCCACGACGCGGTCCAGGAGGTCCCCGGATCCCTTGCCGCTGAGGGCGGCGATCGGCACGGGGTCGCCGAGACCGAGTTCGTAGAAGTCGAGATGCTCGATGGCCTCCGCGAGTTCGTCGAGCTTGTTGACGGCCACGAGCACGGGAAGGCCCGAGCGCCGCAACAGCTCCGCGACGTGGCGGTCCACGGGCTGGACGCCATCCCGGCCATCCACGACGAGCACGACCGCATCCGCGTGGCCGATCGCGGTCTCCGCCTGCCGCCGCACCTCGAGGTCGATGTGTTCATCCGGGCGGACGACGAGGCCTCCGGTGTCCACGAGGAGGAATCGCCGCCCGGCCCATTCCGCCTCGGCGAACTGCCGATCCCGCGTCACGCCGGGGCGCTCGGCCACGATCGCGACGCGCCGCCCGAGGATCCGGTTGAACAGCGTGGACTTGCCGACGTTGGGTCGGCCCACGATGGCGACCGTGCGGAGAGCCATCGCCGCTACAGCCGCGAGAGGACGTCGACGAGGTCGTGGGAGGGCTCGACGCGGCGGCCGGGGAAGCCGGCCCGCAGTTGGGAGAGGCTCACGTCGTCGAGGAACACGTCCGCGTCGTTCAGCGCGTGCGCCGAGAAGAGGGCCACGTCGAAGTCCCCCACTCCCCGGAGTGCGCTTTCGTGATCCACCCCCGGCAGAAGACCCGCCGTCGTCACCATCGGGCCGTAGAGCGTGTTCTCGACCGCCACCGTCGCCACCTCGGCGCCCGTGCGCCGCGAAATGAGCCCCCCGAGCCGCCTCATCGTCGGCTCCATCGAGGTTCCCGTGACCGCGGCGACCCGGCAGCCCTTCAGCGGACGAAGCTCTCCCAGGCGGCCGGTCACGCGATCCGTCAGGGTGGAAATCGCGCCGACGCCGTTGCTCTCGAGTTCATGATCGTCGAAGTACGCGGAGCCCGGCGGCTCGAGCCCCGCCTGCAGGTACATCTCGTCCGCCGCGTAGCACCACCCGTGCCCTCGCTCGGCGAGCGCCCGCGCCCGGATCGCATCGGTCGCCGCGAGCGCCGCGCGGCATTCCGCCCTCGTAAGGGTCCTTCCCCCCAGCCCCTCGTTCCAGGAGGTCAGGCCCACGGGGACGATGGAGAGCGACCGAACCGCTTCCCCCCGGTGATAGAGATCTTCGATCGTCCGCGTCAGGTGCTCGCCGTCGTTCACGTCCGGACAGAGGACGACCTGCGCGTGCACGACGATCCGGCCCTCGGCCAAACGGTCGAGATCCTGTCCGATGTTCGCGCTGCGGGGGTTCTTCAGCATGCCGAGGCGGACGTCCGGGTCCGTGGAGTGGACGCTCACGTAGAGGGGAGACAGCCGCTGCTCGAAGATCCGGTCCCAGTCATCCGGACGCAGGTTCGTCAGCGTGATGTAGTGGCCGTGAAGAAAGGAGAGCCGATAATCGTCGTCCTTCACGTAGAGCGGCGCCCGGAGCTTGTCGTGCTTCGGGTTCCCCTTCACGAAACAGAACGCGCACGCGTTCGTGCAGCGGCGGATCTTGTCGGGCTCCGGCACGATCCCGAGGGGTTCGTCCACCGGTTTCTCGATCTCGAACAGCAACCGCTCGCCCGTCGGTTTCTCGACCAGCACCCGGAGCGCGGGGTCCGCCTGGTGGAAGAGGAGGTCGAGGCCGTCCCGTATGGGCTTGCCGTTGATCTCGAGCACGGCGAGGCCCGCCGGCAGTTCGAGGTCTGCGGCGATCGACCCCGGCTCGACGCTGGCGATTCGAATCATGGTCTGGCGCGTGTGGAACGGACGGCGGGCCGCTCCCTCCGCTCGGAAGCGGCCCGCGCCCGGGCCCGCACAACCTACGGGGCGGTCAGCCCCCGGTCGTGCCGTACCGGAACCCGGCCAGGGGCACCCCCGACTGGACCTCGAAGGTGAAGTTCCCCGAGTCGGCGTCGAAGGTCTGCGTGTGTTCCATCACGATCTGCCCGCCGGCATCGAGGAACTCGAACGTGATCTGCTGCGTGCCCGAGGCGGAGCGGTTGGTGAAGGCGACCTGTACGATGTAGCGGCCGTCCGCGGCGGTGGCCATCTGCGAGAAGGTGAAGGAGAGCGGCAACTGCTGTTCCTCACCCATGACCTCCATGGCCCGATCGTTCATGCTGGCGCGCCCGAGTGCCTGGAAGTGCAGCTGATGAGAAAGCGCATCGTAGGGATACCACTGGGTCAGCGTGTCCGCGAGCGCGATGACGGGCCCCGGACGGCCGGACTGGATGGAGGCGTTCACGTAGTTCTCCATCGCTTCCTTGTTGTAGGGGTTTCCGCCACGGGCATTCCCGAACGCGGTGGCCGCATCCCCGAAGTTCTGGGCGTTGTAGAACCCCACTCCGACTTCCAGCCACTGGTCGTAGGTCAGGTCCGTGCGCCCGAGGGTCTCGGCGTAGATCGCCGCCGACTCCTCCGTCTGTCCCTGTTCGGCCAGGACGCCGGCGTAGCGGATCTGGATCACGACATCGTCCGGATGCGTGGCGAGGTAGTCGCTGTATGCCTGGATGGCCTCTTCGGGCCGGCCTTCCGCCACCAGCATGTCGCCGAGTCCGCGGACGGTACTGCGCAACGCCTCGGGATCCGCATCGGGGATATCGGCGGCGAGCGCCGCCTGGTACGTCGCGATCGCGCCGGCGTTGTCTCCCATGCCCGACTGCAGAAGCGCCGCGTTGCTGTACGTGCGGAGATCGGGCTTGAACTCGTTCGCGAGCATGAACGCGTCGAGCGCAGCCTGATTCTCGGAAGCGCTGTACGCGGTAACGCCCACGTTATAGAGCCGGACCCAGGCGTTGTAGCGCTGCGCCTCGCCGTGCAGCGCGCATTCCGGGGGTGCGAGTTCGTCGTAGCGGTCCAGCAGCCCCTCGGCTTCCTCGAAGCTGCCGAGGCCGATCTGGATCTGCGCGGCCAGCAGCGCGACCACGGGGTTGTCGCTGTCCGGATCCGCCTGGATCGCCTCCCAGGCCTCCGTCAAGAGCGTGAGGCTGTCCGCGGCGGTCGCCGCCTCGGTGAGTTCCTGGAGTTTCTCGGAAGCCGTACTCGCCGCGCTGTTCGGCTCGAACGCACATTCCTGCTCCTGCGCCGAGAGCCCGGCGGTCATGAAGGTCGACGCCAGAGCCGCGGCAGCGGCCGTCCTCGCGCCCATGCGAACCGTGTTCAACATCTCTCTGAACCCCTTGTTCCGTTTTGAGTCGTGACTCGGCTGAAAGTAGCCGGAACGCTGCCCTGGCGCACGGAGAACGGTCCCCGCGAACGGCCCGACGCTCAATAGGTCAGCAGGTTGCCGGTGTTGAAGAGGATGACGGTTTCTCCGTCGCGCAGTTCTCCGGACCTCCGAAGTTCGCGAGCTCCCGCAAGGGTGGCCCCGCCCTCGATCGCCGCACCCACTCCCGCCGCGCCGAGTTCGCGGGCACCGGCCTTCATCGCCTCGTCGGAGACGGCGATCCCGCCCCCGCCCGATTCCCGGATGGCGTCGAGCATGAGGAAATCTCCGATCGCCCCCGGGACCCGGAGCCCCCAGGCCTCGGTCGACGCGTCCCGCCACGGTTCGGCGTACCTCTCGCCCGCGTCGTGCGCGCGCACGATGGGTGCGCAGCCCGTGCCCTGCACCGCGTAGAGGCGGGTGTCTCCGTCGATCAGACCCAGTTTCCGCAGCTCGGCGAGGGTCTTGGCGCTTCCGATGAGTCCCGTGCCGCCGCCGGTGGGATAGACGATCGCGTCGGGTGCCCGCCAGCCCAGGGCTTCGACGATCTCGAGCATCATCGTCTTCTTGCCCTCGATCCGGTACGGCTCCTTCAGGGTGGAGATGTTGAAGGCGCCCGTCTGCGCACCGTACTCGGCGGAGAGACGGCCGCATTCGTCGATGAGTCCGTCGACCCGGACGATGTCGGCGCCGTAGTGAACACAGCGCCGGGCGACCCCCTCCGGCGTGTCCTCGGGGATGAACAGACGACAGGGCACGCCGGCGCGCGCCGCATACGCCGCGAGGGCCGCGCCGGCGTTCCCGGCGCTAGGGATCACGAGGTCCTCCGCCCCCTCGTGCACCGCGCGCGTGACGGCGGCGCACAGCCCGCGGTCCTTGAAACTCCCGGTGGGGTTGAGGCCTTCGTCCTTCACGAGGAGCGTGAGGCCCTCGAACTCCCCTCCCATCTCGATCTCGAGCAGGGGTGTGCCGCCCTCCCCCAGCGTGACCGGCGTCTCGTACGGCTCCACGGGCATGATCTCCCGGAAGCGCCACATGCCGCCCTGCCGGCGGGCCCACGCCCGCCGCAGCGCCTCGCCGTCGAGAGCACCGAGATCGTACCGGGCGAGCAGGGGCTTTCCGCAATCGGGGCAGACCGTGGCGAGGCCCCGCTCCACGGGTCGCCCGCAGTGACCGCATTCGAGGCTCCAGCTCATGCGTGTGCTCCTTCTCCGGATGGTTGTACCTGGGTGATGGTCGCCGTCAGGTGCCGTCGCCGTCCGAACCGGACGGTGAATTCGCCAGCGCATGCTCGAGTCGAGCGAGGGTGCGCCTCCGTCCGAGGGCGTAAGCGACTTCGCCGAGGTCCGGGCCGTGGGGCTGCCCGGTCAGGGCGACGCGAACGGGCGGGAAAAACGCACGCCCTCCGAGCCCGGCTTCGCGCATCGCCCGGCGAAGCGCCTCGGCGAGGGCCTCCGGCCGCCAAGCCGCCTCTTCCCACGCGGCCCGGGCCCGGCCGATCGCCATCGCCGCCTCCGGAGCGGAGAGCACCGCGTCCGAGGCTGCGGCGGCGAGATCCGGCGCGTGGAAAACGGCCTCGAGCTCGGCGGACGCGTCCGTGACCAGACGGGTCCGCTTCGCGAATACCTCCGCCGCGCGCAGGAGGTCGGCCACGTCGAGGCCCAATCCCCGTGCGTCGAGCACGCCGGCCCAGCGACCGGCCAGCGCTTCGGCCGGCTCCGCCCGGAGGTGCTGCCCGGATAGCCAGGCCATCTTCTCCTCGTCCACTTCCGTGTCGGCGGCCCCCAGCCGGTCGAGGTCTATGCGTTCGACGAGCGCCTCCCGGCTGAGGAACTCCTCGCCGTCCTCCGATGACCACGAAAGGAGGGAGAGGTAGTTGAGAACGGCATCGGGATGAAACCCGCGCTCCCGATAGTCGAGGACGCCCGCCGCGCCGCGGCGCTTGGAGAGCTTCCCGCCACCGGGGGCGAGGACGGTGGGGATGTGCACGAATTCCGGCGGCATCACTCCGAAGGCCCGGTACAGAAGCACCTGCTTGGGCGTGTTCGAAAGGTGCCCCACGCCCCGGACCACGTGGCTGATCCGCATTTCGATGTCGTCCACCGCGACGGCGAAGTTGTAGGTCGGACGACCGTCGCTCCGCACGAGGACGAGGTCCCCCAGGTCGTCCCCGTCGATGGCGAGCGGGCCCTTCAGGAGATCCGTGAACGCAACCGGACCCGAGTCGACGCGAAGCCGGATCGCGGCCGATCGTCCTGCTGCCTCGTAGCGGCGAGCCCGACCGGCCGGGAGGTCACGGCAGCGCGCGTCGCGCCCCGTGGGTTCCCCCGCCGCGATCGCCGCCTCTCGCCTCGCCTCGAGTTCATCCGGCCGACAGTAGCAGCGGAAGGCCGCGCCCGACGCCAGCAGTGCCTCCGCCCGGGCGATGTGGTGGTCGGCGCGCGCCAGTTGGCGGTACGGCGGGAAGGGTCCCCCCTCCCGCGGTCCCTCGTCGGGCGGAATGCCCAGCCAGTCGAGCGCCTCGTAGATCATCTCCTCCCCGCCGGGAACCGCGCGCTCCGTGTCCGTATCCTCGAGGCGGAGCACGAAGGCGCCGCCGTGTCGCCGCGCGAAAAGCCAGTTCAGGATCGCCGTACGCGCGTTGCCGAGGTGAAGCGCGCCCGTGGGACTCGGCGCGAAGCGCGTGCGGACGGAGCCGGTGGATAACGCCGAGGGGGTCATGGCGCGACCTCCTCGGCCTCGAAGCCGGCGCAACGCAGAACGGGCAGCGTCGGATAGCGCCGAAAGCGGGCATCCCTGCGCGAAAGACGGCAGAGGAGAAAGGCGGATCCCCGGTCGCTCCTGATCCAGCGGCGGTGCCGGCAGCGCGCGCACAGACCCGCGGGGGGACGGACGCTACGCCTCATGGGCCGGCTCCCCGCGCCGAATCCGCCTCACGCAACGCCGCAACGATCGATGTCGCCGTCGCCTGCCCGATCCCCGGCGTCCGGGCGAGTTGCGCGGGCGTCGCCCGGCGGATGAGGTCGAGGCTGCCGAAACGTTCCAGCAGGCGCTGCTCGCGCTCCGGTCCGATCCCCGGTATCTCGCTCAGCCTCGAGCGGAGCGCGCGCCGGCTGCGCAGCGTCCGGTTGTACTGGAGCGCGAAGCGGTGGGCCTCGTCCCGGGCCCGCTGCAGCAGGTGCAGGCCCGGGTCCGTGCGTGGAAGTCGCAATGGCATCGCGGTGCCGGGCCGGTAGACCTCCTCTTCGCGCTTGGCCAGGGCCACGGTGGGCAGGTCGGAGACGCCGGCGGCATCCATGGCCTGCCGCGCGGCCGACAGCTGTCCCCTGCCCCCGTCCACGACGACGAGCTCTGGCAGCCCGCGGCCCTCCCGCACGCGGCGGTCGAAGTAGCGCGAGACGATCTCCTGCATCATGGCGTAGTCATCCGTCTGTCCCTCCTCCGAGTCCCGGATTCGGAACCTGCGATACTCATCCTTGTTCGGCCGTCCGTCCCGGAGCCACACGCAACTCCCGACCGACTCCCGTCCGGCGAGGGTCGACACATCGAAGCAGACGATGTCGCGGGCGGACCGCTCGAGGTGCAGCGCCTCGGCAAGCCGCGCTGCGGCGGGCGAGGGTCCCGTCCCCGCGCCCTCGGTCTCGGTGCCCACTCCCCGTTCGATCCGGTCCCGGTCCAGGACGTGCGCCGCGTTCCGGCTCGCGGCCCGGGTGAGTTCGCGCTTGGGTCCGCGCGCCGGCACCCGAATGCGAAAGCGGCGGTCGGCGACGCCTGACAGGTACTCCTCAACCAGGTCCTGCTCTTCGAATGGCGCCGGGACGATGAGTTCCGAGGGGACATCGTCCGCCTGACGCAGATAGTACCCCTTCACCAGCGCCCCGAGTACGGCTCCGTCGGGTTCGTCCTCGACGTTCGCCAGGTAGTGGACGCGGCGGCCGACGAGGCGCCCCTCCCGGACTCTCAACACGATGCCGCACACCGCGCCGCCCGCGGGGTGGCGCGCAAAGCCAATGACGTCGTGACTCCCGCCCCTGGGGTCGATCGCGGCCTGCCGGCCCTCCAGCTGGTCGAGCCCGCGCAGGACATCCCGCAACTCCCCCGCCCGTTCGTACTCCAGCGCCTCCGCCGCCTCCGCCATGCGGTGCTCAACGGAACGCCGGACGGCCCCCGTCCGTCCCCCCAGGATATCGAGGATCTCGTCGATCATGCTCCGGTAGTCCGCCTCGGACTGGAGTCCGGCGCACGGCGCCTTGCAGCGGCCGATGTGGTAGTCGAGACACGGCCTCGGGGGAAGCTCGTTCGGCATGCGGTAATGGCACGACCGCACCGTGTACATCTTCTTGATCGTGCGAAGCGCCCGGCGCATCGCCCCCACGTCCGTGAACGGACCCAGGTACCGCGAGCCGTCATCCTTGAGCCGGCGCGTCACGAAGATCCGCGGGAAGGGCTCCGTGATCGTGACCTTGATGTACGGATAGCTCTTGTCGTCCCGGAGCTGGATGTTGAAGGGCGGTCCAAACTCGCGGATGAGATTCCACTCGAGGAGAAGGGCTTCGGCTTCGGAGCGCACCGGGAACGTCTCGATCCTGTCGATCTCCCGGACCAGACGGACGAGCTTCACGGAGCGGCTCGCTTCGGCCCCGAAATAGGAGGCGACGCGGGACCGCAGAGACTTCGCCTTCCCGATGTAGAGGACTTCCCCGGCGGCGTCGCGGAACAGGTAGACGCCCGGCTCGTGGTCCAACCCGCGGGCCTGCTCGCGGAGCGCATCGAGTTTCGCCCGCCTCGACTCCGACGGCGGGCTCACGCCCGACCCTGCGCCGGGGGCTCGCGCACGGTCCCGAGTGCGGTCGGGAGACCGGCGAGGGCGACATAGCAGAAGCCGCCGACGGCGAGCGCGGACCCGAGGAGTGCGGCGTCTCCGAGGAAACCCTCCGGGAGGCGGAGGCCGAGCAGCGCGCGCATCGACCAGAAGGCGAGGCTCGCGAGCCCCGTCCCGAGCGCCATGCGGCCGAGCGAACGGCGCACGGGGCGGAACCAGCCGCCCGCCCCGCGCCGTCCCAGCCCGCGCACGAGAAGGATGAGATTGACCCAGGCCCCGACCGAACTTCCGAAGACGAGCCCGGCCGCTGCCCGCAGGCCGAAGCCGCGGTCTGCCATCCACAGGGCCGTGGCGGCCCCGATGAGAATGCCGGTCCCGACCCCGGCCAGCGCGTACCTGACCGGCGTTCGCGTATCCTGCAGGGCGTGGAACGCGCTCGCGAACAGCTTCGTGAGCCCCGTCGCGATGAGCCCCAGCGCGTAGGCGCCCAGGCCCCAGCGGACCACCGGGACGTGCTCGGCTTCGAAGGCCCCGCGTTCGTAGATGAGGGACGTCACGAGGTCACCGAGCAGGAGGAGGACGGCGACCGATGGAAGGATGAAGTAGGCCACGCGGCGCACGCCCGTAGAAAGATGGGAGCGCAATGCCTCGACTCCATCCTCGCGCGACATTTCCGGCAGGGCCGCCACCGCCACGGACGCACCGAACAGGGCCATCGGCACCATGGCGATGCGCTGCGCGAAGTAGATCCCCGTGAGTGCCCCCTCCGCGAGAAGGCTGGCGACGAATACATCCGTGAGGCTCGAGAGCTGGAATATCCCCTGCCCCGCCGCAACGGGCGCGGCGTTGCGGGCGACGCGGCGCGTGGCTTCGAAGCGGAAATCGATTCGCGGCCGGAGCGTCCCCAGCAGGCGGTACACGGCGGGGAGCTGGATCGCGACCTGCAGCACGCTGCCGATGAGCGTGGACCAGGTGAGCACGACGATGAGCGGCGCCCAGCCCAGCCGAGCCCCCAGCAGGAGACCGCCGATCTGTGACAGGTTCCACGCGACGGGCGCCGCGAAAGGCAGGAGGAAACGCCGGTGGCTCGTCAGGATGCCGAGGCACCACGCGCCGACGATCATCACCCCGGACATCGGGAAGAGGATGCGGACGAGGCGGGTCGTGAGGTCGCTCAGCTCCGCGTCGTAGCCGGGGGCGAGAATCCCCAGCAACCAGGGCGCGGCGGAGACGAAGATGGCCACGACGAGGGCGGAAAGGAGGAGGAGTCCGCCGAGGACCCCCTGCGCAAGTCTCCGCGCCCCGCTCGGATCGCCGCGCTCCATCAGCGAGGAGAACACCGGAACGAAGGAGGCGGAGAGAGCCCCCTCGCTCAGCAGGTTGCGGAACGCGTTCGGGATCTTCAGCGCGGCCGCGTAGGCGTCGGTGACGGGTCCCACGCCGAAGGTCGCGGCGATGATGACGTCGCGCAGAAACCCGGTGATGCGGCTGGCGAGAATGCCGAGGGCGACGCGCGTCGCGGAACGGCCCTGCCCCGGCGCCTTCCCCTCGATCAGATCAGCGCTCCCGGTCGTTCTCGACCGAGGCCGCCGCGTCCCGCGCGGGGAGCGCCGGGAGCGCCTCGTCCCCTTCCACGAGCGCGCGGACGAAAGCCGTTTCTTCCCGGATTCCCTCGACCGTCTGCGTGAGGTACTGAATCTCCTGCTCCAGCGCGTCGATGCGGGCGGACTGTCCCCTTCCCGAGTCGGTGCTCCCGATGCGCCGGGCGAGCGCCTCGGAGAGCGGGGAGTCGATGACGATCGCCAGCACGGGAATCAGGACGATGAGGCCGAGGACGACCATGAACGCGAAGGTCATCTCGGATCTCCTGTGCCGCCCATTGTCGCGCCCTCCATGAAGAAACGTCCGTTCGCGGCGTGACGCCCGCGTGCCGTCGGTCGGGGTACCCGCGAACGCCGAAAGCTATCCATCTCCCGCGCGACCCGCCAAGAAGGCAGCGACCTGCCGGTCCGTCGCCTCGGCCAGATGGTCGACGAGTCCGGGCCCGTAACGGCAAAGGAAAGAGAGCGGGTTCAGCGCGCGCTCCTGCGGACGCCGCCGCGGGTAGAGGTTCGCCCCGGCCCGGCGAAGCTGATCGAGTCGGGTGTCGAGTCGTTCCCGGGTGGAGCGGTCCACCTGGCGAGCGAGTTCCGAGACGGCGTCGAAGACACCCTTTCGCATCTTCCCCGCGGCGCCCCGCAGTCCGGGAAGCTCCTCGGCCACCGCTTCCTCGAGGCCGGCCAGCCCGATCCCGGTTCGTTCGCGGAACTGCTCGAGCGCCTGCTCCACCGCTTCCGGCCGAGCTTCCCGGGTGAGGCGCGCCGCGACCGGATCCGTCCCCGCCGCGAGGTCATCCGGGGCAAGCCCCGCCCGGTCGAGCACACGCCGGGTGCGCGGCTCCACGAGCGTCCACGCGGCCCGCGGGTGAACGGACGGCAGGGGGACCTCCAGGGCATCGAACAGCGGGCCCAGTTGGCTCCAATAGGCAATCTCGCCGGGTCCGAGTACCGTCGCGGCCACCGGGAGGAGCCAGGACTCGAGCACGGGCCGGGATGCGACGTTGGGCGAAAAGCTCTCGGGCTGAATCGCCAGCCTCGCCTTCCACCCGGCCGGGGACACCGCGCCGTCCAGCCGCACCCGATGTCGGCCGTCTCCGTCGTCGAAGAACAGCGGCAGCGCATCATCGACGCTCGAGATGGGCGCCTCGAATCCCGC
Organism: uncultured Gemmatimonadota bacterium; assembly: GCA_964509895.1. Classification (GTDB taxonomy): domain Bacteria; phylum Gemmatimonadota; class Gemmatimonadetes; order Palauibacterales; family Palauibacteraceae; genus Palauibacter. The sequence continues at coordinate 25,235 of CAZDZJ010000062.1, read as the reverse complement.
AGCCGCAAGGGCGCGGGCTCCGGCGGCCTCTGCTTCCAGGGTTCGGTCCGAGTCGGAGACCAACCGGCGATACAGGGGGGCGGCGGCACGCCGGACCTCGGGGTGCGCGGAGTCGATCCACACGTACGGCCGCTCGCCGAGGACGCCGGCAAGGAGTCGAGCGAACGCGATCGAAATCAACCGTCCTGGCATGTACGTATCTCGTATCAACTTCAGATAATGGCCCGTAAACTCCGAATCTGTCAGGAGTTCCGACAGCGTTGCCAGGACACGAAGTTCCGGGCCGCCCAGGACGTGGGGCCCCACCGAGCGGCGATCGCCGCCGGCCGGCACCGGGAGCGAAAGCGCTCGCGGCGCGTCCGAGCGGTCGAGGATCGTCACGCTCCCCACCTCATCCCAGTCGTGGTCGTCGGAGGCGATCCAGAAGAGGGGCACGACGGGGGCCCCGAGGCTCCGTTCGAGCTGGGCAGCGAGGGAAATCGCCGTGAGGGCCTTGTACAGGACGTAGCACGGCCCCAGCAGAAGGACGGGCTGATGTCCTGTGGAGACGAAGTACCCCTCCCCCCGGAGGACGGCCCTGAGGCGTCTCCGGGCGGGCGGCCCGGAAACCCCGAACAAGTTCGGTCCAAGGCGTGCGCGGCGCATCGGGGGCGGGCCGGCTGCGACGAGGTCGTGCGAGAGGGGGAGAAAGTCAGGATCACCCGGGGCCAGCACCGCTCGCGCGATGGAGCCTGTCGCCCCCAGCGGGCGGGACAGGACCTCCGGGTTTCCGTGGGGGCTCAAAGGGCCCGTCCCATCAGGAGCAGACGAGGCGAGTCACTCCCGAAGGGCGATCCATCATAGCTCCCGAGTGTGGTCGTCACCTCGAGTCCCTGCCCGCGCAGGAGGACAGCCAACGCCTCCGGGGAGTAGAGGCGCACGCGCTCATGATAGATTTCGGGCTTCCCGCCCGCGCCGCCGCCGATTTCGATCCGCTTGAAGACCTGGTCTCCTTCCACCCACCGCGTCTGTCTCACGTGCGTTCCGTTGATTTCGTCCACCGACTCGGGGTCGAGGCGAGCGATGACCCACGCCGCGTGCAGATAATCCATGAGGAACGGCGCTCCGGGTCGCAGGACGCGCCGGATCTCCCGGAGCACCTCGATGTCTTCCTCCGGGGTGAGAAAGTAGCCGAACGAGGTGAAAAAGTTCACGAGTCCGTCGAACGTTTCCGCACCGAAGGAGAGCGCGCGCATGTCGGCGCGGACGAGAGATCCCTTCACGCCGGGCCGCGTCCGCGCCGAATGGAGGAGCGGGGCGGAAAGATCGATCCCCGTGGCCCGAAGGCCTCCGGCGCGGAGTCGTTCAAGATGTCGGCCCGCGCCGCAGGCGAGGTCGAGGACCCGGTCCCCCGCCGAGAGGGCCGCTCGCTCCCGGTAAAGCGCCACCGCCCGGGCGGCCTCCGCCTCATCCCGATGCGGGTACAGCTCGAGATAGGCCTGGCCGAACCACTCCCGGAACCACTCGGCGGGGGCAGCCAGCGACTCGCTCACGATCGTCTCACGGTCCCTTGTGGTAGGGCTCGCCACGGAGAATGGTCCCCGCGCGGTACAACTGCTCCGTGAGAACAAGCCGGGCGACCTCGTGCGGCAGCGTCATCGCCGACAGGGACAGGAGCTTCCGAGCCCGGGCGAGTAGCCGGGGCGCGAGGCCGTGCGCCCCTCCGATCGCGAACGCGGCGCCGGGGCGGCCGTAGGTGTGCAGGTCGCCCAGGTAGTCCGCGAGGGTCCTCGTGGTCCATGGCTTCCCCTCTCGTGTCAGAGCAACGAGCTCCAGCTCGTCGGGGATCCTGCGCTCGATAGCCGCTGCCTCCACCTCCCGGGCTTCGGCCGCGCGCGCGTCCGGGAGCCTCGCCGGCTCGACGACGACCGTCTCGATCCGGACGTACCGCCGCAGACGTTGCTCATACGCCTCCGTTGCGCTCCGGAGCTCGGAGGGTCGGTTCCGTCCGACCGCGGCCACGATGATGCGTGTCATCTCCCGCCTTCCCGGTCGTCGGCAACCCGGCTCGATGCCGCGTTCAGTATCAGTCGTCTCACGTCTTCCCAGCCGGCCTTCCATGTGAGCGTTTCGGAGAGCACCCAGATCGGCAGGCCCGGGTCGAAGAGCGGCCGCAGGCGGAGAAGGTCCTTCCGCGTGGTGAGCACGCCGCCCCGCCCCGCCGCCTCGACCGCGGCCACCCGCTCGCGAACCGATGGCAACCCGTGATCGCCCAGCGCGAGCCGCTCCCGAACCGACGGGCATGCGGCGCGGGCCTGCGCGAAGAAGAGATTGGGCTTCATGATTCCGGTCAAGGCAATGCCGGGGGCCGGCGGTCCGGACCAGTCCCGGGCCCCTTCGCTGGCCGCTTCGAGGGGGCCGTAGCCGAAGGCCGCCGTGGCGACGGGGACGGCCGGGGCCAAGGCCTCGAGGCGCGTGCGGAGATCGGCGTCGAACCGGGCGATATCGGCAGTCCACTCTTCCCGCCCCGTGCTGATGATCGCGTCCGCCCGGCCAACGGCCCGTTCCCAACGCTCACGAAAGGGGCCGGCGGGGAGTCGTGCCCCATTGGTACGGCGCAGAGCATCGCGGTCGAGCAGTACGATGTCCAGATCGCGGAAGAGGCGGCGGTGCTGGAACCCATCATCCAGGATGGCGACACTCGCTCCCTGCGCCGCAGCCCGTCTCCCCGTGCGAACCCGGTCCGAGTGCCCCCAGATGGACGCCTTCGGGGCTTCCTGCCCGAGCAGGCCGAGTTCGTCGTCATACGCGTGCGCCAGGACGGCCGGCCGATGTCCGGCCTGTTGAAGCGTGCGGACGATACGGGCAGCGAGCGGCGTCTTGCCGCTCCCCCCGGTCGTGACGCCGCCGACGGAGATGACGGGGATGCCGGCGGAATGCGTCGTGAGGATGCCCAGATCGTACAGCCGGTCACGCCCCTCGTGGAGGGCGCCATAGGCCTGCGCGATCGCCCGTAACGGCCACGCGGCGTGCGGACGGCGCCACTCTCGCCGGAGCCCGGATTCGAGCGAACGGCGCACCGCCGTTCCACGCGGGGGGGGTGGCGGACGGTCGCGCGGGGATTCTCTCCCCCTGCGCACAACCCGCGGCGGACGGGCCCGGCGGGCCTCCCTCGCCACCTGCTCGCAGCGCGCCACCTGGCGCCCAAGTGCAGCTTCCACCTGCTCCGTATCCGGCGCCTTCCCCGCGCCGACCTGTCCGAGGGAGACGAATACCGTGGAACCCGCAGCCGGTATCAGGAAGCGGTCCCAGCTCCGGAGCCTCATTGCCGATGAGGCGGCGACGCCCACGACAGTGACGGGGCTGTCGGTCAGCTGCGCGATCCGGGCCGTGCCTTCCTTCAGCGACCGGCGGGGGCCGCGGGGCCCATCGCCGGTGAGGATGACGCCGCGTCCCGACTCTAACGAGCGGGCCAACTGCCGGAACCCCGACGAGCCGCCCCGCGTGCTCGAACCGCGCGCCACGGAATACCCGAGGCCTTGCAGGACCCGCGCGACGATCTCGCCATCCCGGTCCCGGCTCGCGAGCGTTGCGAGCTTCTGCCCGGCGAACAGGCAGGCGAGGGGGAGCAGGTGTTCGTGCCAGCAGGCGTGGACCTCGTGCCGGAGCAGGGGTCTGTACGGCCGGCCGGGGTCGTCGGGGTGCCGGAAGCGCCAGGTCCGACTGATGGGCAGGGCGGTGCGCACGATCCGAACCGCAAGGCCCACCGGGATACCGCGGGCGCTCAGCACGACGGGACCGGGCGTCCCCGGGACTCGCGGTCGGCATCGAGCAGTTCGACCGCGTGCCTCGCGACCCGCGCGGCGCACCCCGGTCCCCCGAGCCGTTCCCGGACGATCTCGAATGCGCGCAGCATCTCGCGCCGGGCGGGCGCCGTCTCATCGAGCAGCGCTTCGACCGCCGCCGCCGCGCGGCGGGCCGTCAACCGATCTTGAAGGAACTCCGGGACGACCGGGGCTTCCGCCACGAGGTTCACGAGCACGATGGACGGCACGCGCACCAGTCGGCGCCCGATCCCCCACTCCACCCGGCCCGTGCGGTAACCGACGACCATCGGCACACCCGCGAGCGCGAGTTCGAGGGTGATGGTCCCGGATTTCGAAAGCGCGGCCCAGCACCGCTCCGTGACCTGGTCCGCTTCCGCCGTGGGGTAGCCCGCGCCTGCATAGAGCGACTCCCGGAGGTGGGCGGGACGCGCGACGAGGAATTCAAGGGTCGGGTACCGCCCGGCGAGCTGCCGAGCGGCTTCCGCGAAGACCGGCAGCATGTACCTGACCTCCTGAGCCCGCGATCCCGGGAAGAGTCCGATCACTCTCTTCGCACCGGCCCGGCGGCCCGTGGCGGCCACGCCGCTCTCGGGGATCGCGCCGGTATCGCCCCGCCTGCCGGCCTTCCCGGCGATGCCGTGAGCGAGAGGCCCATCGAGCAGGGGATGTCCGACGAACGCCACCGGCACCCTGTACCGCTCGAGCAGGGCCGCCTCGAATGGGAGCACGGTGAGGACGCGATCGCAGTCGCGCCGAAGCTTCCGGGCCCGGCCCTCTCGCCATGCCCACACCTGCGGCGCGATGAAGTACAGGACCCGGCGGCCCTGCCGCCGGGCGCTTCGGGCAAGGCGAAGGTTCAATCCGGGGTAGTCGACCGGAAGGAACAGGCGAACGTCCTGCGTCACGAACAGGCGCCGAATCCGGCGCTCCAGGCGAAGGAACGCGGGGAGCCGCCGCAGGACCTCCGTCCCACCCATCACCGACAACTCATCCAGTCCGGCGATCCGGGAGACGCCGGCCACCTCCATCTCGCGGCCGCCGATCCCGAACAGTCGCGCCCCGGGCAGCCGGCGGTGGATCTCGCGTGCGACCGCGGCTCCGTGACGATCTCCCGAGGCCTCGCCGGCTGAGATGAAGATCGCCGGCCCCGAGTGCGGGGGTGGGGTCAGGACACCCGGCCGAGGTAGGACATCAGCATGAGGACGAGCGCAAGGAGGATGAGGAGGACCAGCGTGCGGGGTCCCCGCTTGACCGAGCCTCCGAGCTTCTTCCGCTCCTCACGGATCCTGAGTAACGACATGGACGAACTCCTCGATTTCATGGGTGATCCGGATGGCCACTTCCAGCGCTTCCCTCCCCGCACACCCCGACACGAGACGGTTCGGCCGGCCGGCGATCGCATCGGCGAAGGCTTCGAGTTCCCGGGCGAGAGGCTCGCCGCCGCGCGCATCGAGCGGAATATGCTCCACCATGGCCTCCACTCCCGTGAGCGGGGTCGCCGGGGGCGCGTCTCGCCGTCGATAATGATGGCCCGTCCCGCCGCCCAGATCCAAGCTGAAGTACCCGGAGCGCTGGAACAACCGCAACTTCCGCAGCGGCTGGAGGGCGACGCGGCTCGCCGTGATGTTCGCCACGGTGCCGTCCTCGAACGAGAGGCGGGCGTTGGCGAGATCGATATGGGGGGAGATGACGGGGACCCCGACCGCGCGCACGTCGACGAGAGCCGCCTCCGTCAACGTGAGCACGAGGTCGATGTCGTGGATCATCAGATCCAGGACCACCGTCGTGTCCGCGCCCCGGGGCTGGAACGGCGCCATGCGCAGCGACTCGATGAAGCGCGGCCGGTCCAGCCACGGATCCGCGGCGAGGAGGACGCCGTTGAAGCGCTCGATGTGCCCGACGCCGAGGACGACGCCTCGCTCCCCGGCGAGTCCGACGAGGGCGTCCGCCTCCTCCAGGTTCGCGGCCAGCGGCTTCTCCACCAGGGTGTGACAGCCCGCCCGGATCGCGGCCGCGGCAACCGCGTGGTGTGCCGGCGTGGGCACCGCGATGACAACCGCTTCGACCCGGTCGTAGAGGCTCTCGGCCTCCGTGAACACAGGCACGCGGAGGCTGTCGGCCACCTCGCCGGCCCGCTCGGCCGACCGATCGTGTACGCCTGCCAGTTCGAACGCGTCGTTCTGCGACAGGAGGCGGGCGTGCTCGGCCCCGAGCTTCCCGACCCCGACGACGCCGGCGGGAATACGGCTCACACGGCCGACCGGGACCCGGTCGCCCGCGGTTCGGGCAGAAGGTCGTCGTCCGGCCCCACCCGGGCCGCGGTCACGCCGCGCTCGGAACCCCGTATGAACTCGACGAGTTCCCGCACTTCGGGCGTCATCTCTCCCCGCTCCACGCGATCCAGACTCGCCCGAAGGGGCTCGCCCGACCGAAAGATCCCCCGGTACGCGGTGTGCAGCGCACGAATCGCCGCCGGCTCGAACCCCCGGCGCTCGAGGCCGATCCGGTTCACACCGTACGTGCGCGTCCGGACGCCCCCCGCCAGGGTGTAGGGCGCGACGTCGCGAGACACGCGGGCGCCACCCCCGACCATCGCATGCCGTCCGATGCGGGTGAACTGGTGAATGCCCGCGAGCCCGCCGACGATCCCCCAGTCTCCGATCTCGACGTGTCCGCCCATCGTCACGCTGTTCGCGAGCACGACGTGGTCTCCGATGCGGCAGTCATGGGCGATGTGCACGTACGCCATCACGAGCGCGTCGGCCCCCACCGACGTGAGGCCGTTCGCGGCAGTCCCCCGGTTCAGCGTGGCGAATTCGCGCACGACCGTGCGGGGCCCGACTTCCAGGAAGGTGCGTTCACCGGCGTACTTGAGATCCTGCGGATCCGAGCCCAGGACGGCCCCTTTCGCGATCCGCACGTCATCGGCGACGCGCGTATCGCGCTCGACGAGGACATGCGGGCCGATCCGTACGCGTGCCCCGATCTCCACTCCCGGGCCGATGACCGTGTACGGGCCCACCGTGGCGCTTGCGGCAATACGTGCCGATGCATCTACCACGGCCGTCCCGTGACACCCGGGGGCGTAGCCCGCCGACGTCACCGGTCCATAACCTGTCCCAGAATCGTGGCCTCCGCCGCCACCTTCCCCTCGACGCGGGCCACACCCTTCAGCTTCCCGCGTCTCGCCCTTCCCTGCACGAGATCGAGTTCGAGGATGAGCTGGTCGCCGGGGACGACGGGCCGCCGGAACTTCACGCCGTCCACCGCGAGGAAGTAGATGACCTTGTCTTCTGGGTTCTCGAGGCCGCCCATCAGCAGAAGCCCTCCGCACTGGGCCAGGGCCTCGATGATGAGCACCCCCGGCATCACGGGGCGGCCCGGAAAATGCCCCGCGAAGAAAGGCTCGTTCGCGCTCACGTTCTTCAGGCCGACGATCCGCTGCCCTGGCTCCATCTCGAGGACGCGGTCCACGAGGAGCATCGGGTACCGGTGGGGGAGGATCTTCAGTATTTCGGTGATGTCCATCACGCTTCCCCGTGTTCTGCGAATTCCCCGACCCGGCTACCGAGCCGGCGGGCGAGCTCCAGATTGCCTCGGTGCCCCGGTCGTTCCGCGACCACATGACATTGCAGCCTCGCGCCCACGAGTGCGAGGTCGCCGATGATGTCGAGGATCTTGTGGCGGACGAATTCATCCGGGAAACGCAGCTCCTGTCCGCCTTCGAGTCCGTCGGCGGAAAGGACGAGCGTGTTCTCGCGCGTCGCGCCGAGCGCGAGTCCCCGCTCACGCAGCGGCCTCGCCCATGCGGAGAAACCGAAGGTCCGGGCGGGCGCGATCTCCCGCGCGAATTCCACCGGCTCCAGGCGCGCGCTCGCGGACTGCCGACCGATGAGAGGATGGTCGAACTCGATCATGGCGGAGATGCGCGGGGTTGCCGCAGGGATGACCTCGTACCGGGAGGGCCCGCTCCTGAATTCCAGGCGCCGGTCCACCCGCACGGCCGGCGCCTCTCCCTCCTGCGCCAGTGTTCCGGCTTCCAGCAGCAGGTCGCACCACCGGGCCGCGCTCCCGTCGAGAGCGGGCGGCTCCGGCCCGGCGACATCGATCCGGAGATTGTCGATCCTCAGCCCGTGGGCAGCGGCGAGTACATGTTCGACGGTGCGAACGACGGCTTCGCCGCGCCGGAGGGCGGTTTCGCGGTGTGTGGAGTGCACACGCTCCACGCGCGCCCGGATCTCCGGCGTGTCCGGGAGATCCAGGCGACGGAACCGAAGGCCGTGGTGTTCGGGTGCGGGACGGATCGTCACCCGAGAGGCCTCGCCCGTGTGCAGCCCGTATCCCCGGATCGTGACGGTCCGGGCGATCGTGCGCTGTGTCGCCGTCAAGCGCTTCGGTCGTCCGGGGCTTCCCCGACGTCGCGCCGCCCGGATTCTTCGGCGAGCCCGCCCGCCCGCCGGCGCTCGAGACTCGCGACACGATGGAAGAGCTCGGACAGCCGGCTCAGGTGGGCGGCCTCCTTCAACCAGGACCGCTGCGGCCGGGCCGGCGTCCCTCCGAGTTCCGCCCCGGGAGGGACATCCTGGATCACGCCGGCCTGGCCCGCGATGCGCGCACCGGCTCCGATCCTGAGGTGCCCGGCAACCCCGGCCTGACCCCCGAACTGCGTGCCATCGCCGATTTCGCAGCTTCCCGCAATGCCCACGTGCGCGGCGACCAGGCAGTCGCTCCCGATCGTCACGTTGTGTCCCACGTGCACGAGGTTGTCGAGCTTCGTGCGGTCACCGATCCGGGTGTCGTCGAGCGCGCCCCGGTCGATCGTGCAGTTCGCGCCGATCTCGACATCGTTTCCGATCACGCAGCCACCGATCTGCGGCACCTTGAAGGCCCCGTCCGGGCCCGGCACGTACCCGAACCCGTCCGTCCCTATGCGGGCGCCCGCGTGCACTCGCACCCGGTCGCCGATCTCGACGTCGCGGAGGATCGAGACGGCATGCTCCAGCCGGCAGTCCACGCCGACCCGAGCCCCCCGCCCGATCAGCGTCCCGGGACCGATGCACGTCCCCCGCCCGATCCGGGCCCCGTCCTCCACCACCGCACCCGGTCCGACGGAGACCCCTTCCTCGACCCGCGCACCCGCGTGGACGCACGCCGATGCATGGATCCCCGCACGCGATTCCGGCTCCGGATGGAACAGACGCACGATCCTGGCGAACGAGAGCTGGGGATCGTCGACCCGCAGGACGCTGAAGCGAACGCCGGCGGGGTCGAAGCTTCGCGGCGTCAACACCGCTCCCGCACGCGTCCCCCGGACGGCCTCCCGCATCGCTTCACGGGCAAAGAACGCCAAATCCGCCGGACCCGCGACGTCGAGCGACGCGACCCCGCTCAGGGGACGGTCGGGGTCACCCGACACAGCAGCCCCCACGCGTCGGGCCAGATCGGAGACCGTGAATGTCGGCATGCGCGAAACCGGGCTGGACCCGAGGCGGTCGGAGGCCGAACGCGCTGCGCTAGCTGCCGGGCTGGGCCGAGAGGGTGGCGAGATCCACTCCGAGGCGCTCGAGGACCGTGGTCGTGATGTCGAGCGACGTGTCCGCGGCGACGACACCCGCGGAGATGTCGAGTACGATGGAATAGCTGCGTTCCGACCGTATCTGCTCGATGATCTCGTTCACGCGGATGACGATCGGTTCGAGCAATTCGGCGCGGCGTCGATCCAGTTCCACCTCCAGTTCCTGCTGGCGGCTCGCGGCCTCCTGCTGCTTGTCGCGGATCTCCTGCTCCCGCTGCTGCCGTCCCGTCGGGTCGAGGAGCGACTGCTGCTGCTGGTACGTCCCGATCAGGGTATTGATCTCCTCGGCGAGGCCGTTGAGCTCGCCCTCGAACTCCCCCTGCAGGCGCTGAAACGCCGCGCCGGCCGAATCGGCGCCGGGGGCGATGGGGAGGATCGCCTGCGTGTTCACGTAGACGATCGGCGTGCCCTCGGGGGGCAGCGGAACGGCCTCCGGCACCGCGGGTGCCTCCTGGCCGGCCAATGGGCCCGCGATCAGCGCGCCAAACGCCAACGCGCATGTCATCGCCGGTCCCGTGCCCCTGTGGATCCAGTGCATGTCGATTATCCCTCTCGATTCAGAAAACTCGTCCGAACTTGAAGTGCAGTTGCCAACCCGGATCCGGCCGGCCGAGGACATCGCGCCGGTCGAACCCGTACGCGTAGTCGAGGCCCAGGGGCCCGAAGGGCGTCACGAGACTCGCGCCGATGCCCGCACCCACCAGAAGATCCGTCGGGTTGACCTGCTTGGCGTCCAGCCACACGTTCCCGGCATCCATGAACGCGCTCATGAAGATGCTGCTCGTGAGCTTGATCCCGAAAGTCACGCCGGTCCGGAAGAACGATTCTCCCACCCGGTCGAGATCGCTGAACGGAGCGTCATCGGGGATGTGTCCCGATGGTGTTACCGAGGCCTCGTCGTACCCTCGTAACTGGATGCCCGCCTGCGTGCCCCCCGCATAATACCGTTCGGTGAAGAACGGATTCCGCCCCAGGATGAGCCCCGCCTCGAAGCTGAGGCCGAAGGTGAGTTCGATGGGTGGGCTCGTGCTCCCGGGTCCGCCGCCGAGCTGGCCCACCGGCACGAACCATTCGCTCGTCAGGTCGAGCTTCTGGTAGTTCCCGTCCCCTCCCAGGAAGCCTCCCGTTTGCCGCAGGGCCAGCTGGTTCCGGGCCCCGCTCGTCGCGAACAGCGGATTGTTCCGGCTGTCCTGCACGAGGCGCCAGGAGAGCGTGGACCGCAACCCCGAGAAAAGTGAGAACCTGCGTCCGATCACATTCGTCGTGTCGAGCCCCCGAACGTCGTCGTCGAACAGGGAGTATCCCATGAAGACGCGCGTGTTCCGGATCCCGAAGATGGGTATGCCGACCTCGGTCAAGCCACCCGTTTGCCGGCGATCCCCGAGACTGAAGCCCGTGAACTGGTCGCGCGAACTGCGGAGCGTGACGTTGGCCGAATAGTGGCTGCCCAGGAGTTCGGGATCGGAGTAGCTGATGTCGAGGTCGCGCTGTCTGCGGCCGAAAATCCAGCGGAAGCTCCCCGTCTTCGCCAGCCCGAAGAGGTTCGGCTGAGAATAGCCGATGAACCCCGCGAGCCCGGTGTAGCCGGACGCCGTGACCCCGAAGTTCAGCGTGCCCGTCTGCTTCTCCTGCACCCGGAGCGAGATGTCGATGTCCCCGTCCGCGCGCGGGCGGATGTTCACGGCCTCGTCGGGCGGCAGCGGTTCGAAGAAGTTCAGCCCCTGGATGTTCTGGATCGACTGGATCAGCCGTTCCTGCGAGTACACGTCGCCGGGGAAGATCAGCAGCCGATTCCGGATCACCCGGTCGTGCGTCGCCGTGTTCCCCTCGATCGCGATCTCCCGGACATAGCTCCGCGCCCCCTCCTCGATGACGAGGTGGGCCGTGACCCTCGGCGCCTCCCCCTCGGCGACGTCCACGCGGCGCACGTCGGGCGTGACGCGCGACGCCAGGTATCCGTTGTTCCGGTACAGGTCCCCGAGGTCCGCCGGAGATGCGTAGAAGGCGGTGAAGTTGAAGGGGGGATACGTCTCATCGCCTTCGGGCCGGTGCTGGCCGCGGCGCACGATGGGCTCGATCGTCGCCAGCGGGAACGCGCGGTTGCCCGTGATCCTCAGGTCCTCGAGCAGGTATCGTTCGCCCTCCGACACGCGGATCTCGATCCGGCCCTTCCCCGTGACGCGGTCCGAGATCACCGTGTCGCCGAGCACTTCGAAATCGAGATAGCCGTTCGAACGGTAGAAATCGGGGAGTCGCTCCGTGAGGTCGCGCCGGAACTCATCCCTCTTCAGTTCACCCGAATCGAACCAGAAGAACCCCTCCTCGTCGGTGGCCATCGCGGCCCGCAGTTCTCCGTCCGTGAAGGCATCGTTTCCCGAAAACGCGATGGCCGTGATCCCGAGCCGGGGCCCTTCGTCCACGTCGAAGACGACGAGATAGTCGGGAGGAAACGCCGTGTCCGGGCGGATGAGCGTGTCCGCGGTCGCCGCCGGAAACCCTTCGTTCGACAGCAGTTCGAGCATGGTGACGCGCGCGCGCCCGATCCGGCTGGGGTCGAGCGGACTGTTGCCCGCCAGCCCGATCGTGTCGCGGATGACGTCTTCGTCGACCCGTTCCAGGCCCCGAAAGACGTACTGGGTGATGTACGGGCGCTCCTCCACGCGGATGTAGAACACGCCGCGTTCGGGGTCCTCCGATTCCGCCACTCCGATTTCGACATCCGAGAAGTCCCCGGAACTGAAGAGGCGGCGGATCGCCTCCTGGATCTGCGGCTGGCTCACGACGTTTCCCGCGCGGAGACCGCTTCTTGTGATGATGAGATTCGCGGAGTGCCGCTGGTTCCCCACCACGATGACCGAATCGACGCGGACGGAGGACTGGTCCAGCTGGAGTTGGGCCGCCGCCGGGCCCACCGCGGCGAGCGCGACGATCAGGCCGGTCAGCGTCAGTCCGCTCGCCGCGCCGGCGGGCGGCCTCCGACGCCTCATTTTGCCGAAGAAGCCGTGGGCGTGGCGAACACCAGGCTGTCCTCGTCTTCGGTCACATCCACCCGGATCTGGTCTCCGCGCTCGAAGTCGGCCATCAGGATCCGTTCGGAGAGGGCGTCTTCCACGTACCGCTGGATCGTCCGCTTGAGCGGACGGGCGCCGAACTTCTCATCGTAGCCGCGATCCACCAGGAAACGAATCGCGGCGTCGCTCAGTTCGAGTTCGAGACCCTCCTCGGCAAGGCGCTTCTGTACTTCCCGGAGCTGGATGTGGACGATCTCGCCGAGCTGCTCCTTCGAGAGCGGATGGAAAACGATCGTCTCTTCGACCCGGTTCAGGAACTCGGGCGTGAACACGCGTTCGATCTCGTCCGAGACGCGTTCGCGGATCTGCTCGTAGTCGATCCCGCCGGGGTCTTCCGTGAACCCCACGCGCGTGGAGGTGCCGATGTCGCGGCTACCGACGTTGGACGTCATGATGACGACGGTATTCTTGAAGTCGATGACCCGGCCGTAGTTGTCCGTGAGCCGCCCTTCGTCGAGGACCTGCAGGAGAATGTTGAAGACATCCGGGTGCGCCTTCTCGATTTCATCGAGCAGGACCACACTGTACGGCCGCCGCCGGATCGCCTTGGTGAGCGCGCCGGAATCCTCGTAGCCCACGTATCCCGGGGGCGCGCCGATGAGCCGGCTCACGGAGAACTTCTCCATGTACTCGGACATGTCAACGCGCACGAGCGCGCTCTCCTCCGCGAAGAGGAAGCGCGCCAGCGCCCGCGCCAGTTCCGTCTTCCCGACCCCGGTGGGCCCACAGAAAATGAAGCTGCCGATGGGCCGGTTCGGGTCCTTCAGTCCCGCCCGCCCGCGGCGGATCGCGCGGCTCACCGCCTCGATCGCCTCATCCTGTCCGACGACGCTCTCGTGCAGTTCGTCCTCCATGCGGAGGAGGCGTTCCGTCTCCGCTTCCCGGAGCCGGGTCACCGGGATGCCCGTCCAGCGACCGACGATGAAGGCGATCTCTTCCTCACCCACTGTCGGCCGGAACTCCGCCCTCGCGCGCTCCCATTCGTCGCGCTGGCGCTTGATCTCCTCCTGGACCTCCTTCTCGCGGTCCCTCAGGTAGGCGGCACGCTCGAAGTCCTGATCGCTGATCGCCGCATCCTTCCACTCCGCGAGTTCCTCGAGCTTCGTCTGAAACTCCTGTACCTCGGCGGGGGGCACCTGAGCGGCGAGCCTCGCCCGGGCGCCGGCTTCATCGATCACGTCGATGGCCTTGTCCGGGAGGAATCGATCCGTGATGTAGCGGTCCGCGAGCCGGGCGGCCGCACTGAGCGACGCGTCGGGAATCTCCACGTTGTGGTGATCCTCGTAATACTTCCGCAGCCCCTGCAGAATCTCGACGGTCTCCTCGATGGATGGAGCTTCGACGATCACGGTCTGGAAGCGGCGCTCCAGCGCCCCGTCCTTCTCGATGTACTTCCGGTACTCGTTAAGCGTCGAAGCGCCGACGCACTGAAGTTCCCCGCGTGCAAGGGCGGGCTTGAGCATGTTGGACGCGTCGATCGCGCCTTCCGCCGCGCCCGCTCCGACGAGCGTGTGCAACTCGTCGATAAAGAGGATGACGCCCTTCGCCTGCGAGGTCTCGTTGACGATCGCCTTGAGGCGTTCTTCGAACTGCCCCCGGTATTTCGTGCCGGCGATGACGGCGGCCATATCGAGCGCGAGCACGCGGTGCCGCTTCAGGCTGTCCGGCACCTCGCCCCGCTGGATGGCCTGCGCGAGCCCCTCGACGATCGCCGTCTTGCCGACTCCCGGCTCGCCGATGAGCACGGGGTTTTTCTTCGGGCGGTGCGAGAGCACCTTTATCATGCGCTCGATCTCGGGCAGCCGCCCGATCGTCGGGTCGAGCTTTCCCTGCCGCGCGAGCTGTGTGAGGTCGCGGCAGAAGTGGTCCAGTGCCGGCGTCTTGGACTTCTTGTCCCCCTTCGTGCCCGAACTCGCCGGGTCGCCCGCGGATGCCGTGGGGGGTGTCCCCCCGGCCGGCATGTCCGTCCCCAGCAGCTTCAGCGTCTCGGCCCGCGCGCTGTCGAGCCCGATCCCGGCTTCGCCGAGCACCTGCGCCGCGAGCCCCTTCTCCTGGCGGAGGAGGCCGAGCAGGAGATGCTCCGTCCCCACGTAGGTGTGATTGAGCTCCTCCGTCTCGGCCATCGCGTGCTCGAGCACCTTCTTCGCCCGCGTCGTATAGGGCAGCTCGCCGATCGACGAGCTGCTCTTCCCCGGCCGGATATTGGCTTCGACGAGCCGCCTCAACTCGTCGAGGTCGGCTGACAGGTTGGCGAGCACCGCGGCGGCGACACCCTCGCCTTCGCGAATCAGGCCGAGGAGGATGTGCTCGGTACCCACATAGTCGTGCTTGAGGCGGATGGCCTCCTCCCGCGCCATCGCGAGCACTTTCCGAACACGATCCGTGAAGTTGTAGTTCATCCAGGCCTCACGTGGCGTCGACGAAGCGGCCGGCGGTGCGATTCACTGTTGTCCCGCGTCATTCAAGGCTCTTCGAACGTAGCTCGCCCGGAACGCGTCCGCATCCGCCTCATCGAGCCGGCGCCCTGCTGCGCGGGCGAGATGGGCGGTCTGGGCATGGATCATCATGCGGCCGATCACCTCTACACGAGGCGAATCGAGAAGTTTCAGCGAAACCCCGAGACGGACTCCCGAGAGGAGGTTCATCATTTCCTCGAAGGGCAGACTCCTCGCGTGACCAAGGATCCCGTACGCCCGCCAGACCTTGTCCTCGAGTACGTTCGGCGCTTCGCGGAGCAGCACGGCGCGGGCCTGCTTCTCGTATCCGATGACGCGCCCCACCAGCCGTTCGAGCTGGTCGATCAGGTCCTCCTCGGTCTTCCCCAGGGTTGTCTGGTTCGAGATCTGGAACAGGTTCCCCACGATCCTCGAGCCCTCTCCGTATAGACCGCGATAGGTGACGCCGAGTTGCCCCATCCCTTCCAGCACCTTGCGGATCTGCCGCGTGAGGACGAGACCGGGGAGATGGATGAACACCGATGCCCGGAGCCCGGTCCCCACATTGGTCGGGCAGGAGGTCAGGAACCCGAACTCCTGATGGAAGGCGTACGGAAGGAGGGCGCCGATCTCCTCGTCCAGCTGATCGAGATCGCGCCACGCAGCCGCGAGCTGGAAGCCCGCGCGCAGCGTCTGCAGTCGGAGGTGGTCCTCCTCGTTCACCATCAGCCCGAGTGCCCGCGCCCGCGACATGGCCAGCCCCGAGCCGCGCCGCGGCGCTCCCTCCGGCCCACCGATGAGTTCCTTGCTGACCAGGCGTCGCTCGAGCAGGAGGAGCCGGTCCAGGGCCTCCAGTCGCGGGACCTCCCAGAAATCGACCTCTTCGAGGACACCCGTGGCTTCCGTCGCCGCCCGGGTCCTCGCGAGCAGAGTTTCCCGTTCCTCGCCGGTTGCGTGCGAGGTGAACGAATACCCCTGGAGGTTGCGTGCGAGGCGCACCCGACTGGAGATGACGATGTCGCCATCCGGTCCCTCCTCGTCGATCCAGTCGAGACCGTGGGTGCCGATGGGCGGTCCGGCCGCGGGATCCTCCGTCACGATACCTCCGTCAACGCATGGATCGCGTCCCGGAGGTCCGCCGCGGACTCGAAATCCTCGATCTCGACGGCGCGCTCGAGACGTCGCCTGAGCGTGGAGAGGCGAAGCTGTTGCGGATCGGCCTCGGGCGCCGTGCTCACATACACCTTGCCCATGTGCTCCGATGAGCCGTGTACGCGTCGGAGAAGCGCCCGGAGCTGGCGGTGGAACTGCGCATAGCACTGCGGACAGCCCAGTCTCCCGGACTTGCGGAAAGCGTCGCCATCCGTGCCGCAGTACTCGCACGCCTCGCCGGCCGTGTCGAACAGGGTGTCGCCGGCGGCCCCGCCAAGATGCGCAAGCAGATCGGCCACTGGGGCGGATCCGCTGCCCGCCGAAACACCCTTCAGGGTCGCGCACGTCGGACAGAGATTGAGCGTGTGCATCGCATTGTCCTCAATCTCCGTCAGCGTGATCTTCGCCTTGCGCTCTCCGCAGTTCTCGCAGTCCATCCCGTTTCTCCGTCGCGCCGTCCCGTCATGCGTCAGGCAGCAACAAGTTCGCCGTGCTCGAGGCGCAGCACCCTCTCCGCGCGGCCCGCCAGTTCGCGGCTGTGCGTCACGACGATCAGCGCCGCGCCTTGTTCGTCCACCATCTCGAACAGCAGGTCGTGCAGCCGCAGCGTCGCCTCGGCGTCGAGGTTGCCGGATGGTTCGTCCGCCAGCACGAGTGGCGGCGAGTTCGCCAGCGCGCGGGCCACGGCGACCCGCTGCTGCTCGCCACCCGAGAGGCGCCGCGGCCGGTGGCTCGCCCGATCCCCCAGCCCCACCTGAGCCAGCAGGGCGGCCGCCCCGTCCCGCGCTTCCTCCTGCGACGCTCCCGCGATCAGGCGGGGCAGCATCACGTTCTCGATCGCCGTGAAATCGCGCAGCAGGTGATGGAACTGGAAGACGAAGCCGACGAACCGGTTCCTCAGTTCGGCCAGCCGTTCCCCCGTGAGGGCCGACACCTGCTCCCCACCCAGCCAGATGTCCCCCTCCGTCGGCCGGTCGAGCGCACCGAGCAAATGTAGCAGCGTGGACTTCCCGGACCCACTCGGGCCCACGATGGCCAGCGAATCACCCGCTCCGACCGTCAGATCGACGCCGGTCAGCACGGGGATAAGACCCCCATCCGGGCTCGGAAACGTCCGGGCGAGTCCGACCGTCCGGACCGCGGGCGGCCCATCTCGTCCGGTTGCCGCCATCATTCGTGCCGGATGGCGTCGACCGGCGGCAGCGCGGCGGCCTTTCGGGCCGGGTAGATCGTGGCCATGTAGGAAATGAGCAGCGATCCGAAGATGATCAGCGAGACGTCGAGCGGCGCCAGCGAGATCGGCAACCGGTCGATGAAATACACGTCGCTGGGCAACGAGATGAGCTCGTAGCGGGTCAGGGCCCAGGCGAGGATGGCGCCGAGCGCCGCCCCCAGCGCGGTTCCGACGACGCCGATGAAGAGCCCCATGTTCGTGAAGACCCTGCCAACCCCTCCGGCGGTCACGCCCATCGAACGGAGAATCCCGATCTCACGCGTACGGTCCGCGACCATCATGATCAGTGTCGAGACGATGTTGAACGAGGCGACGAGCACAATGAGGATCAGCACGACGGCCATGCCGAGTTTCTCGAGGCGCAGCGCGGAGAAGAGACTGCTGTTCAGTTCCTGCCAGCCCTCAACGCGGTACGGCCAGCCGAGCGCCTCCTCCAGCCGCGCGGAGACTTCCCTCGCCCGCCACGGGTCGCTCACGTCGAACTCGATCCCGGTCACCGCCGCGCCGAGGCCAAGGAGCGCCTGAGCCTCCCCCAGGGGCGCCATCACGAGTTCATCGTCGTATTGGTAGAGTCCGGTCTGGAAGATTCCGGTGACCTCGAACCGTCGCAGGGCCGGCGAGAACCCGATGGCCGAGAGCGGCGTATTCTGCAGCGACGCGACCGTGATGATCTTCCCCTGGTAGAGGCCGAGCGTCTGCGCGAGTCCGCGACCCACGACCATGCCCGGATTGCCGGATTCGGTCGGGACGAAGGGCGGCTCGCCGATGATGAGGTGCTCCATGAGCCCCGCGATCCGCATGCCCTCCGGATCGTCCGGGATGCCCCGCAGCACCACGGATTCGTTGTAGCTGTCGCCCGCGTTGAGCACGACCTTGTTGAAGACGAACGGGGAGGCGGCGACGACGTCTTCGTCCTGCCGGACGCGGGCGAGCACCGCCTCCCAGTCGGCCATCTGGAAGCCGCTGTCGAGTTCCATCACATGCGCGTGCGGCCCGCCGCTCAGGATCCGATCCCTGAGGCTCTCCTGGAGGCCGTTGAGGACGCCGATCACGACGATGAGCGCCATCACGCCCACAGCCACGCCGCCCACGGCGAGACTCGATATGAACGCGACGAGTCTCGAATCCTTCTCGTCCACCGTCCCCGCGCCCGCGAGGGGCCGCCATGGCCGGCGCAGGAAGCGGCCCAGGGCGCGGCCGGCGCCGAAGATCGACATGCGCCGGCCCGTTCCCCGCAGATAGCGCCTCGCGACGAAGCGCTCGAAGCGGCCGCCGCCTCCGCTCACGACTGTCCCTCCTCGGGGCGCAGCATGGGAAAGAGGACGACGTCGCGAATCGAGGTCTGCCCGGTCAGGAGCATCACGAGACGGTCGACCCCGAGGCCGAAGCCGCCTGTCGGCGGCAGCCCGTACTCGAGCGCCCGCACGTAGTCCTCGTCGATCTCCATCGCCTCCCGGTCACCGGCCTCCTTCAGCCGCCGCTGGGCCGCGAACCGGTTCCACTGATCCGCGGGGTCGTTCAGTTCGCTGAACGCGTTAACGAGTTCGAAGCCGCACGCGATGACCTCGAACCGTTCCGCGAAATCGGGTTCCCCGCGCATGGGCTTCGCGAGCGGACTCATCTCGATCGGGTGACCGTACACGATGACGGGGTCCGTGATCCGGTGTTCGACCAGTTCCGAGAACAGCACATCCAGCACCTGGACGCGCGAGAGCTCGTCCGCGTCGGCGCGCCCGGCCTTCCCGGCCAGCGCACGGAGGTCGGCAACCGCCGCGTCCCGGGGGTCGAGGCCCGTGGCCTCCGCGAACGCCTCATCCCAGCGAAGCCGGGTCCAGGGCGCCGCGAGGTCGACGACCGTCCCGCCGTACTCGAAACGGGTCGTCCCCATCACCTCTCGCGCGACATCGCCGATCATCGTTTCCGTGAGCCGCATGACGTCTTCGTAGTCGCCGAACGCGAAGTACAACTCCAGCATCGTGAACTCGGGGTTGTGCGTGCGATCGATCCCCTCGTTGCGGAAGTCGTGTCCAATCTCGTACACGCGGTCGAGGTTCCCGACGATGAGCCGCTTGAGGTAGAGTTCATCGGCGATGCGCAGGAACATCTTGCGGTCGAGCCGGTGGTGGTGGGTGGAAAACGGGCGGGCCAGCGCGCCGCCGTAAAGCGGCTGCAGGATCGGCGTCTCCACCTCGAGGAAACCGCGCGCGTCGAGCCAGCGGCGGAGTTCCGTCACGATCCGGCTCCGGATACGGAACACCTCCCGCACCTCCGGGTTAACGGCGAGATCCGCATAGCGCTGCCGGTAGCGGGAGGCCTGGTCGCTGAACCCGCTGTGCACGACGCGTTCCCCGTCCGGGGTGACTTCCTCCTTCCCGAAGGGGGGCGGACGGAGCGTCTTCGCCAGCAGGACGAGCGACTCCGCCCGCACTGTGACTTCCCCCCGCCGGGTGCGGAAGAGCGCACCCTCGACGCCCACCCAGTCCCCCAGATCGAGCAGGTCCATGAGGGTGGAGCCCTCGTCGCCGAGGAGATTGCGCCGAAGGTGGATCTGCAGGCGGCCGTCCCGGTCGCCGAGATGCGCGAAGGCGCTTCCGCCGAGGTCCCGGTACGAGAGAATGCGGCCCGCGACGCGGACGCCGTCGACCTCGACGACCGCCTCGCCCCCGGTCGCCTCCCCGCTCGCGGCTTCCGCCTCCTCGAAGGCCGCGAGGGCCGCGCGCAGTTCGTGCGAACGGTCGAAGGCATGGCCATACGGCTCCACGCCCAGCTCCCGCAGCCGGGCGAGCTTCGCGAAGCGGTCCCTTACCGGCCGCGGACGATCCGTGGATGCGTACCAGCAGGCGGTGCAGACGCCGTCGCGGAGCCCCTGGGCCCCCGAACCGCACGCCGGGCAGTTCATGCGTTCGTCTTGCCGGATTCCTGGAGGTAGGCCTGAATGAAGTCGTCGATCGCGCCGTCCAGCACGGCATCGACGTTGCCGACCTCGAGATTCGTCCGGTGATCCTTGACCATCTTGTACGGCTGCAGGACGTACGACCGGATCTGCCGCCCCCACTCGATCCGGGTCTTCGAACCCTCGAGTTCGGCCCGCCTCGCTTCTCTCTCCTCCACCGCCCGCTGGTAGAGCGCGGCCTGCAGCATCTTCATCGCCTTCGACTTGTTCTTGTGCTGGCTGCGTTCCTGCTGGCACGAGACGACGATCCCCGTCGGGAGGTGGGTGATCCGCACGGCGGAATCCGTCTTGTTCACATGCTGGCCTCCGGCCCCCGACGCGCGGAACGTGTCGACCCGGAGGTCATCGTCGTTCACGGCGATCTCGATATCTTCATCCACGACGGGATAGACGAAGACCGAGGCGAAAGACGTGTGCCGCCGCCCCTGGGAGTCGAAGGGCGAGATGCGGACCAGGCGGTGCACGCCCCGTTCGGCCGAGAGGTACCCGTAGGCGAACTGTCCTTCCACGTCGAGCGTGGCGGACTTGATGCCCGCTTCTTCGGCCGGAAGGAGATCCATGATCTCGACATCGTAGTCGTGCTGTTCCGCCCAGCGCACGTACATCCGCATCAGCATCTGGGCCCAGTCCTGCGACTCCGTCCCGCCGGCGCCCGGGTTGATCGTGACGAGCGCGCTTCGATGGGCGTCTTCCCCCCGCAACATGTTCCGCGATTCCAGGCGGGCGGCCTCCGTCTCCGCTCCGCCGAGTCCGGCTTCGAGTTCGGCTTCGAGCTCGTCGTCCTCCTCTTCCTCGAGGAGCGTCGTCATCTCGAGGAGATCATCCACGCGGGCCGAGCAATCCGCCCACGGGCGAGTCCAGCTCTTCAGGAGGTTCGTTTCTCCTATCGTCTCTTTCGCGCCGTCCCGGTCGTTCCAGAAATCGGGGGCCGCCATCTTCTTCTCGAGTTCAACGATGCGGGTCAGCTTCTCGGGAATCTCAAAGGTACCCCCGTAGCTCATCGAGCCGGCCACGCAGCGCCTCGGCGCGTTCCTTCTGTTTCGCGAGCTCCGTCATCTTCGGCTCCAACCCTCCCGCACGGGCATTGAGGGGTCCGCGTGTATCCGATTACCGGCCCTGAATAGACCACGTTTGCTCCCGGAAGGCGAACTTTCCGGGGCCCCGTCACACCAGGTCGAAATCGACGCGCCTCGACTCGCGATCCACGCGCACGACCTGAACCTCCACGGGGTCGCCAAGCCGGTAGCTTCGCCGCGTGCGGCGGCCGCGGAGCGCGTGCTTCGCGGGGTCATGCACGTAGTAGTCGCCCGCCAGGCGGTGCACATGGACGAGCCCTTCGATGTCGTATGCGTCGAGCCGCACGAAGAAGCCGAAACGCGCCGTGGCGCTGATCGTGCCCTCGAAGTGATCTCCGAGGTGTCGCTCCATGAATTCGACCTTCTTCACGTCCACCGAATCGCGCTCTGCCCGTTCCGCGTTCTCCTCCCGCTCCGAGGCGTGTCGGGCCGTCTCCGCGAGCCACTCGCGGCTCATCCCGCGCGCCGAGCCCGGGTCCGTCAGCCAGCGCGTCAACTGCCGGTGGACGACGAGATCCGGGTAGCGGCGAATGGGCGACGTGAAGTGGAGATAGGCCGCGGAAGCCAGCCCGAAATGCCCCTCGTTGTTCGTCTCGTAACGGGCTTTGGCGAGGCTTCGGAGGACCTGCACCGAAATGACCGCCTCCTCCACCCTGCCCTTCACGGCGTCGAGAAGGCGCTGGAAGTCTCGGGGTCGCGGGTTTCGCCGCGGAAAGGAGAGTCCGAATTCGCCCGCCAGGAGGTGCAGGGTGTCGAGCCTCTCCGGATTGGGCTCTTCGTGGATGCGGTAGAGTACGGGCGCCCCCACCTCGATCGCCCAGTTCGCTACGGCCTCGTTCGCCGCGATCATCAGGTCTTCGACGAGGCGGTGTGCGTCGAGCCGCTCGCACCGCCGTACATCAACGGGCGCCCCCTCGTCGTCGAGGACGATGCGTGACTCCGGCAGGTCGAAGTCGAGGCTGCCACGCTCCCGGCGGCGTTTTCGGAAGCGCCGGCTCACCCGGAGGAGCGCCCGGAGATCGTCTCGCAGCCCCGGGTCCCGTCGCGCCGCGGCTGTGTGCTCGCCGTCCAGCGTCAACTGCGCCTCTTCGTAGGAGAGGCGGTGCGCGCTCCGGACGACGGCCCGGGCGAAGCGCGTCGCCTGGAGCGCTCCGCCGCGGTCGACGGTGAGGTAAACGGCCAGCGTCAACCGATCTTCGCCGGGTACGAGGGAGCACAGATCGCTGGACAGCGCGTGAGGGAGCATGGGTAGCACGCGATCCACGAGGTACACGCTGGTCCCGCGCTCCCACGCCTCGGCGTCGAGCGCGTCTCCCTCCTGCACGTAGTGCGATACGTCGGCGATGTGGATGCCGACGCGGACCCCCCCCGTCCGCAAGCCTTTCGATGGAGAGGGCGTCGTCGTGGTCCCGCGCATCCTCGGGGTCGATCGTGATCACTCGGTCCCGCCGGCAGTCCTCGCGCATTTTCAGATCGCGCGGTCGGATCCCTCGCGCGGCGCAGGCCTCGGCCGCCGCCTCGACGGCAACGGGGAAGGCATCCGCGATACCGTACCCCGCCTGGATCGCGAGCACGACCGCGTCCGGGTCCCCGGATTGCCCCAGAATGCGTTCGACGCGACCCGCCGGCCCCGGTCCTCCTTCTCCCCAGTCCGTGACCTCCGCGACCACGAGGTCTCCCGATGCGGCGGCTCCGCGGTCTCGCTCCGGGATGAACACATCGATCCCGAGCTTCGGCTCCGTGACGGCGACCCGCCCGTGCCCTCGTGCACCATGATAAACGCCCACTACACGTGAGCGGGCGCGTTCGAGAACTTCGACGACCGTGCCCCGGGGCCCGCGCCGTCCACGGTCTTCGACCCGGACGCTGACGCGGTCGCCATCCACCGCCGTGCCGAGATCCCGTGCCCGGACGAAGATGTCTTCGTCACCCTTGTCCGGGATGACGAAGGCCGCGCCGCTTCGGATCCGCTGCAGTCGTCCGCTGATTCGGCCGCGACCTCCGGATCGGAGGCTCTTTCCGGGCCGCTCGCCCCTCCGGGACCGTCCGCGGTCCCGCGGCGGCCCGCGGCCGCGGGATCGTCCGCGAGGCGTCAGAGAGGTTTCGCTTCGTCGATGAGCATGATGGGGATCCCGTCGTCGACCTCGTACCTGAGCCGGCAGGCGTGACAGAGCAGGGCCTCATCACCCTCCTCCACACGGTACTCCAGCTCGCCCTTGCACTTGGGGCAGGCGAGGATCTCAAGCAGCTGTTCGTCGAGGGGCATCACTTCTCCTGCGCGGGAACCCGGAACCCGAGCACCCTAAGATGGTGCGTTTTCCTGCGCCAGTTCGGGAGGACCTTGACCCGCAGCCGAAGGTAGACGCGTTGTCCCAGGAAGCGCTCGATCTTCGCCCGGGAGCGGGTCCCGAGCTTGCGGATCATCCGTCCGCCCGCCCCCACGACGATCCCCTTCTGCGATTCCTTCTCGACGTGGATCACGGCCTCGACGTACGTCGGCCGGCCTCCTCCGCGCTCGCGGAATTCCTCGATCCGGACGGCCACCGCGTACGGAACCTCATCCGCCAGCTCCTCAAGGCACGTCTCCCGGATCATCTCCGCGACGAAGACCCGGACGGGCGCGTCGGAGAGTTCATCCACCGGGTACAGGGGCGGCGATGCCGGGAGCCGAGCCGATACGGCGTCCAGCACCTCCCGGACCCCCTCGCTTCTCGTCGCGCACGTCGCGTACAGGCCGTCCCACCCGTCCCCGGACATTCGCGCCCGAATCCCCTCCAGGCGGGCGCGGTCGATACGATCGATCTTGTTGAGGCAGAGAATCCGGGGGACCCGGACCGCACGCCCGAACTCCACGGCCCACTCGAGACTCGGTTCGAAGCCCGCGTCCGCGACGGCGAGCACGACATCCGCGTCGTCCAGGGCCGAGAGCGCCTCCTCCCTCATCGAGCGGTGCAGCATGTAGCGCGCTTCGAGAAGGCCGGGCGTGTCGATGAACACGGCCTGTGAGGTCTCGTCCGAATGGATTCCGAGAAGACGTCGCTGGGTCGTCTGGGCCCTCGGCGTGACGGCCGCCAGCCGCTCTCCGAGGAACGCGTTGAGCAGGGTGGACTTTCCGACATTGGGAAGTCCGACGATGGCGACGAAACCGGCCTTGAAGGTCATGGACGGGCCACGGGTTGAAGCAGGCCGGCGGTCGTGCCGGAGAAATGAACAAGAAGGCGAGTGACTTGCAGGAGGTCCAGGTGTGCCTTTCGCATCGAAAGGACATCTCCCTAGAAAGGAGGTGATCCAGCCGCAGGTTCCCCTACGGCTACCTTGTTACGACTTAGCGCCAGTCACTGAGTTTACCTTCGACGGCTCCCTCCCGAAGGTTAGGCCACCGGCTTCGGGTACCCCCAGCTTCCATCGCTTGACGGGCGGTGTGTACAAGGCCCGGGAACGTATTCACCGTAGTATGGCTGACCTACGATTACTAGCGATTCCGGCTTCATGGAGTCGAGTTGCAGACTCCAATCCGAACTTGGACCGACTTTTTGGGATTCGCTCCACCTCGCGGCATTGCTGCCCTTTGTGTCGGCCATTGTAGCACGTGTGTCGCCCTGGACATAAGGGCCATGCTGACTTGGCGTCGTCCCCAGCTTCCTCCGGTTTATCACCGGCGGTCCGCGTAGAGTCCCCGGCGTGATCCGCTGGCAACTGCGGGCAAGGGTTGCGTCCGGTGCGGGACTTAACCCAACATCTCACGACACGAGCTGACGACAGCCATGCAGCACCTGTGACGGCTCCCCGAAGGGTCCCCCCCTGTTTCCAGGGAAGTACCACCGACATGTCAAGCCCAGGTAAGGTTCTTCGCGTTGCTTCGAATTAAACCACATGCTCCACCGCTTGTGCGGGCCCCCGTCAATTCCTTTGAGTTTCAGCCTTGCGGCCGTA
>CAZDZJ010000061.1:0-2619 GCA_964509895.1 uncultured Gemmatimonadota bacterium | reverse complement strand
CAGTTGGACCCGGGAAAGGTGACGACCGCGACGTTCATCGGCTCCCCTCAGCGGTCACGCGAAAATCCTCGGTCACGGGGTTGGCGAGCAGCCTGCGGCACGCCTCCTCGACCCGCTCGGTCGCTTCCGCCGCCGAAGCGGCAGCGACCTCCACGTAGATCGCCTTGCCTACGCGGACGTCCTTCACGTCCTCGTATCCCAGCGACGCGAGCGCGCTGTGAACGGCCTTGCCCTGCGGGTCCAGAAGGCCCGGCCGGGGGGTGACCAGGACCTCGACGGTAAATTGGCTCAAGAACGGTTCTCCTTCCAGTCGTTCAAGGTGGGTTCGCGGGTGAGTTCGTGGTAGTCCAGATCGCGCGGCTCCACGTCGGCGTCCGGCGTCGTCGGCGCGTCGAGCAGGGGGTCTCGCTCGGGCAGACGTTCCAGCAGGCCCATGAAGACCGACCTGAGCAGTCCCCAAAGGGTGTAGCCGATCAGGACGGGGAAGAACGCGTGCGCGGGGAAGAGGAGCAGCACGACTATGAGCGCCGCGACCGCTGCCGTCCGCGCGACCCCCCTGCGGCCGCGCAGGTCGATGCGCGGGAACTTGGCGTACGGCACGTGGCTGAGCATCAGGATCGAAACGAGCACCATCGTGATGACCATGATGCGGGCCCAGGGCAGGTCTCCCAGGTGCTGCTGGAAGAACGCCGTCTGCGAGAACGGGTGGTGGGTTGCCAGGATCATGCCGGCGGTGGGGGTAGGCAGGCCGTGGAAATGCCGCCGCGCCTCGCCGCCCTGCTCGACGTTGAAGCGCGCCAGCCGGACCACGACCGCGGTCACGTAGACGAAGCCGATCACCCAGCTCCAGTCCGTGCCCGCGAAGTGGAGCAGGATCATGATCAGGGCCGGCGCGACCCCGAACGAGATCGCGTCGGTCAGCGAATCCAGCTCGGCGCCGAAGTCGGACCCGGTGCGGGTGAAGCGCGCGACCCTCCCGTCGAGCAGGTCCAGCGTGGCGGAGAAGACGATGAACCAGCCGGCCCAGGTGAAGTCTCCCCGCAGCGCCGCCACGACGGCGTAGAGTCCGAAGAAGAGGTTCCCGATGGTGAAGGCCGACGGCAGGATGATCACGCCGCGGCGCATGCGTCCGCGGGAGGCGCGCCGGCGCCTCGCCGCTCTCGGTGCTCGGGCGGCCTTATCCACGGACTGCCGCCACCGGGGTCTCGCCGCCGCGCACCCGGTCTCCGCGCTCGACGGACACCGGCCACCGCGCGGGCAGGAACAGTTCCACGCGCGAGCCGAATCGGATGAGACCGATGCGGTCGCCCCTGGCCACCGTGTAGCCCTCGCGCGGGTAGGTGGCGATGCGGCGGGCCGCCAAACCGGCGATCTGGCGCACCAGAAGCGGCCCGGCGCCGGTGGCGATGCCGAGCGAGGCGCGTTCGTTCTCGCGCCCGGCCTCCTCCCGCCACGCGGCCGCGAAGGTGCCCGGCCGGTACGCGTAGAGGTCCACGCGGCCCCCCAGCGGCGCCCGCTGCACGTGCACGTCGAAGATGTTCAGAAAGATGGTCACGCGCGTGGCGGTCTCGCCCATGAAGTCCTCGTCCTCGACCGGACCCACGCTCATCACTTTGCCGTCGGCGGGAGCGACGACCAGGCGCGGGTCCCGGGGGCTCCGGCGCTCGGGGTCCCGGAAGAAGTACGCGACGAGCAGGGTGAGCGCCAGAAAAAGGGCGGGGGCGGCCGAGCGCAGGCCCCAGCCTCCGCCCAGGGCCCACAGGGCGGCAAGTGCGGTCGCGGCGAGGCAGAACAGGATGAAGGGAAGGCCCTCGCGGGCGACGGGGACGGTCACGGGGCAAACCGCGGCGGCTCGAAGTCGTCGAGCGCAGTGCCCGTGAGCCTTCGGAACACGTCCCGGTAGCGTTCGGAGGTGGCCGCGACGACTTCGGGGGGCAGCGGAGGGGGCGGATATCGCTTCCGCCAGCCGGAAAGGTGTTCCAAATAATCTCGTACTGGCTGTTTGTCAAGGGAGGGCTGTCCCCGCCCCGGGGAGTAGTGTTCCCGCGGCCAGAACCGGGACGAGTCGGGCGTGAGCACCTCGTCGATCAGGAGCAGCTCGCCGTCCGGCGAGGTTCCGAACTCGAACTTGGTGTCCGCGAGCACGATGCCCGCGCCGGCCGCCGCCGCGCGTCCCCGCTCGTAGATGTCGAGCGAACGGTCGCGCAGCCGGCCGGCCAGCCCGGCGCCCAGGAGTTCCGCCACGCGCGCGAGGGTGATGTTCTCGTCGTGGCCCTCCTCGGCCTTCGTGGCCGGCGAGAAGACCGGGGGAGCGAGGACGTCGCTCTCGGCCAGCCCCGGCGGCAGCGGCTCCCCCGCCAGCGTACCGGACTCGCGATACTCCTTCCAGGCGGAGCCGGACAGGTACCCGCGCACCACGCATTCGACCGGGAGAGGGCGCGTCCGGCGCACCAGCGTCGCCCGGCCTTCCCAGAGGTCCGGCGGGCACGCGGCGAGCGCCGGAACGGCGCGGCGAATCTCGTCCGGGCGCACGGAGACGAGGTGGTGGGGGACGTCCGTCAGGTGGGCGCTCAGCCACCAGGCCGTGATCTGGGTGAGGACCCGGCCCTTGTCCGGAAC
>CAZDZJ010000060.1:0-14788 GCA_964509895.1 uncultured Gemmatimonadota bacterium | reverse complement strand
GTCTCGCGACGCCATATGTCCCGTAGTACTCGGTCAAGCCTGTCACTTGCTCGTCGAGCCGCTCGATTCGCCGCCTCAAGGTGGCGTTCCCCCCGGTCTGCCGCTCGACTTGCCGCCGCAAGGCCTCGACCTGTTCGGATTGCCGCCGCCGTTCCCGCTCGTACTGCGGTTCCTTGAGATAAGCAGGCGACCTCGGGCGCAGCCGCCAGCGATCCAACTCCGCTTCACAGTGCATCACGATGAGATGTAGTCGCTCCAACCTTGGAGGACTTCAGCGCGGCGCGTCAGCGGGTCGGACCGCTGGTAGGCCTGAACGACCTGGCTTCTCGGGACGTGGGCGAGGCAGGCTTCCGCGACCTCCGCCGAGACGCCCGACTCGGCCATCCACGATTGGGCGCTCGACCGGAATCCATGCAGCGTCGAGGCGACCCCGGCGCGCTTGAGCACCCTGAGCGGCGCTTTCGGCGGCAGCGGCCCGCCTTCATACGGGACGCCGGTATCCTCCACGTCGCGGCGTCCATGTCGATCTCGTCCCAAAGCGCGCCCCTCGCCTCGCCCGGTGGTGCGTTGTCGTCTGGCCGTTCGCCTTCGGCAGCGCAACGACCGCCCGGTCGACCGGGTTGTCCGCCCGGTAGTTTCGGCCGATGCACCAGCGGAAGACGGCGGTGCTCTCCGCACCGAGACCGCCGCCAGGAAGACCAGCGAAGCCACGGCGCCCCGACGGATCATCATCAGTAGCCGCGCGTCTTGTCCACCCGGTTCTCGAGCGGCTCGCCGCGCCGGTAGCGGGCGATGTTGCGCACGATCAGCTCCGTCTCGCGTTCCCAGAAGCGGGCCGAGGTGCCGCCCACGTGCGGGGTGACGAGGACGTTGTCCAGCCCCCACAGCGGGTGCTCGGCCGGGAGCGGCTCTGTCTCGAACACGTCGAGCATGGCGCCGCGCAGGCGCCCCGACTCGAGCGCGCGGACGAGCGCGGCCTCATCCACGAGGGTGCCGCGGGCGAGGTTGATGAGCACGGCCCCGGGCTTCATGCGGGCCAGCTCCGCCGTGCCGAGGAGCCCCTCCGTCTCCGGCGTCTCCGGCGCGGTGAGCGCGACGAAGTCGGAGGAGCCGAGGAGCCGCGGCAGGTCGTCGGGGCCCTCGAGGCGGTCCAGCTCGGGGGGCCTGGCGCCGGGTCGGCGGCGAATGGCCTGAACTCGCATGCCGAGGGCGTGCGCGCGGCGGCCGAGCGCCGATCCGATGCCGCCGTAGCCGACGATGCCGAGGGAGGCCCCGGCCACCTCGCCGCGGGCGGGCGCGGCGTGCAGGGGACTCCGGGGCGAGTTCAGCGCGGTCTGGACCCACGTCCGCTCGCGCTGCGCCCGCACCGCCAGGTCCAGGCCGCGGACGAAATACAGGATGCCGGCCAGGGCATGGTCCGCCAGCGAGTCCGCGTACATGCCCGCCGAGTTCGTGAAGATGACGTCGCTGTCGCGCATCTCCGGGAAGAGCGAGTTCCGCGCCCCGGCCGCCCCCGAGTGGAACCAGCGCAGCCCGCGGGCGGCCCGGAAGACGTCACGGCGGATCCCCCACCCGCAGTAGACCTCCGCGCCGGCCACCGCCTCGAGAAGCTCGGGCGGGGTGACGCGCACGCCGTCTCCGGTCGCCTCGAGCGCGACCCGCACGGACTCGACCTCCCACTCCGGATCCAGCGCGGCGCGGATCCTGTCGAAGGACCACTCCGGCATCGACCAGTGGGGGGTCTCCGGCGCGTACATCCAGATCACGAAACGGCGCACGGCGACCCCCGGCTCAGCCCCCGGCGAGATGCGGGAGGTCGACGTCGAGCGTGCGGGGGCCGACGCCCATGCGCTCGCGCACGATCTCCATCGTGCGGGCGGCCTCGGCGGCGGCGCGATCGGCTCCGGCGGCCAGGATCTCGATCACGCGCTCCGGGTGCGCCCGCAGCTCCGCGGCGCGCTCGCGCACCGGAGCCAGCTCCTCGGCGACGTTGTCCGCGAGCTGGCGCTTGCAGGCGACGCAGCCGATGCCGGCCGTCTGGCAGAGGATCTCGATCTCCTCGCGGTCGGCCGGGTCCGTGAAGAACTCGTGCAGGGCGAAGACGTTGCACACGTGCGGGTTGCCGGGGTCATCCTTCCGCACCCGCGCCGGGTCCGTGACCGCCGTCCGCAGCCGCGCCCACAGTTCGTCCGGGTCGGCCAGCATGCGCACCGTGTTGTCCTTCGACTTCGACATCTTCGCCACGCCGTCCAGGCCCCGGACGCGGCTCCCCGTCCCCACGAGCGTCTCCGGTTCCGGGAAGACGTCGCCGAAGCGGGCGTTCCAGCGCCGCGCGATCTCGCGCGACAGCTCCAGGTGCTGGCGCTGGTCCTCCCCGACCGGCACGTAGTCGGCCCGGTAGAGGAGGATGTCGGCGGCCTGCAGCACCGGGTAGTTGAGAAGCCCCGCGTTCACGGACTCGCTGCCCTGGGACTTCTCCTTGAACTGCGTCATGCGCCCGAGGTCGCCCACCGGCGTGACCGTGTTGAACAACCACTGGAGTTCGCTGTGGTGGGGGACGTGCGACTGCGCGAAGAGCGTGCAGCGCTCCGGGTCAATCCCCGAGGCCACGAGCGACACGGTGAGGTCGAACACGCGGCGCAGCAGATCCTCGCGCTCGTACTCGCGGGTGATCGCGTGCAGGTCGACGATGCAGTAGAAGCACTCGTATTCGTCGACCATCGCGGCCCAGCGCCGGAACACCCCCAGGTAGTTCCCGAGGTGCGCCTGGCCCGTGGGCTGGATACCGCTGAAGACGCGCTTGCGCCGAGGCGTCGAATTGGTGGCGTTCATGGTGCGCGTAGTATCGCGTGCCGCCCCGGACGATGCGACCCCGAATACCCGCGATCGGCCGCTATTGGGCGCCGGCGCCCAGCGGTTCGCGCCCGCGGATCAGGTCGCCCAGTGCCCGAATCTCCCCGCGAAGATCCGCCACGCTCTCTCGCAGTTCCCCGCGCATGGCCGTGACGTCCTCGCGGAGGGCCGTGATGTCGTCGCGGAGGGCCGTGACGTCCTCGCGGAGGGCCGCGACGTCCTCGCGGAGTTCTTCGAACTGCACCTCGAGGCGCGACACGCGGGTGACCAGCTCCACCTGCGTCTCGCGCAGGGTCGAGGTCTCGCTCCACACGAGCGAGAAAGCGCCCGTGAGGAGGGTGAGCGCGATGCCGAGCGAGAGACCGAGACTCCACCGCGTGATCGTGATCCCGTCCGATGCGTGGTCCTCCGATGCGCGGCGGCCGTCCGCGCGCGACCGCCGGCCGGTGGCCGTCGCGGGCCTTCCGACTACAGCCGGAGACTCGTTGGCGTCTGTTTTCGATTCGGACATCGGGGACCCCCGGTACGCCGTGAACGTAACCCATCGGGTTGTCGCGCGGAAACTTGCGGCGACAGGGCTGTCCGAATGATGGCTGCGGCTCTCAACGCACGATCAACGGCGGAGAACGGGGCCGTGACGGGAACTACTCGTCCCAGGCGAAATACCCCGGCTCGATCATCTCGACATGCTTCCGGTAGGGCGAGTCGTCACTCACCGGCTTCCCCAGGTGCAGGAAATGTCCCTCGTTGTCTCGCGAGAGATACGTCCCATCGCTGAACGCGAAGTGAAGGATGTCGTTGGCGAGGTCGGGGTATACGTGCGCGAGCCGCGGTTCCAGGCTCGCCCGCCGCAGGGCCGTGAGCTCCTCGCGGAGCGTGGAGATCTCCCCGACGAGCTGGTATTCGGTGAGGCCGGCCCGTCGTCTCGTGAGATTGCCCACCTTCCGGGCTACGACGGCGAGCATGATGACCACCAGCAGGAGCAGGACCGGTTCGACGAACGGCAGGAGCGCCTCGGCGGAGTACACGGAAGCTCCCCTCTAGCCGGCGATACGCGCCCGGGCGACCGCGATACGGTCGGCCGAACGCCGTGGATGTGTCATGCCCTGCCCCCGAAGCACGCATCGAGACCTGTTGTTCGCACACGTATCGTAGCCGATTCCGTGTGATCCTTGGGCGACACGTCGACGTCCCGCGCCGACAATTCGGCGACGTTGCCGGAGTCCTACCGGTGTCCGGTTCCGTCCGAAGCCGTCTCGCCCGGTTCGGGCATGCGGTAGCCGACGCCGCGCTCGCTTCGGATGTAGGCGGCGTGGGCCCCGTCCTCGCCCAGCTTTCGCCGGAGCCGCTTGACGAGGGCGTGGACGAGCTTCGGGGCGCGGTGGTCCGGATGCCGCCCCCAGGCCCTGCGGAACAGGGCGCGGTACGTGGACACCCGCCCCGCGTCGGCCGACAGCACGCGCAGCACCTCGTACTCCGTGGCCGTCAGGGCCAGCGGGCGCCCGGCCAGGGTCACCTGGCGCCGCTCGTAGTCGATGGCGAGTTGGCCGAGCACGAAGCGTTCCGGCGCGGCGTGCTTTCTGAGCGCGGCCCGAACTCTCGCCGTCAGCTCCGTCGGGGAAAACGGCTTGACGATGTAGTCGGCGGCGCCGGCGCCGAGGGCTCGGGCGATGGTCTCGTCCCGCCCATAGGCGGAGATGAAAATGACCGGCTGGTCGGCCAGTTCGGGAACGCGCTCCATCAACTCGATCCCGTCGGTCCCCGACAGCATCAGATCGAGCAGAACCAGGTGGGGTTTCTCGGCCTGGATGACGCGTGACAATTCCCGGTGGTCGGCGGTCACGACCGCGGCGTAGCCCGCCGTGGTGAGCGCGTCACGGACGTAGCGCAGCGCCTGCGGATCGTCGTCCACGGCGAGGATGCGCGACTGCGCCCGGCGCGGTTGCTGCGGGCCCGCCGAGCCCCTGACAACGTCCGCGGATTCAGGATCGCCATCGGCGTGCGCGGCCAGCGGGACCGTGAACGTGAACCGGGCGCCCTGGCCCTCTCCGCCGCTCCTGGCCCAGATGCGCCCGCCGTGAGCTTCGACCAGTCCCTTGCAGATGGCCAGGCCCAGCCCACCTTCCACATCCTGCTTCGCTTCCCCGGTCCCGCCGTACTTCCGGAACAGGTGCGCGAGGCGCTCCGGCGGAATGCCCCGGCCGCTGTCGGAGACCGAGATCGCGACGTGCGCGTCCTCGTGCCGTGCGGAGACCCGGATGGGCGACGACTCCGGAGAGTGCCTGGCGGCATTGGCGAAGAGATTGTTCAGCACCTGCACGATGCGCTGCCGATCCACCGACACGCGAGGCAGATCCCCCGGAACGTCGACGTGCACCGCGTGCCGGGCGCCGCCGGTCAGGAAGGTGTTCCTCGCCTGGTCCACAAGCGTGCCCACCTCCGAGGATTCGGTCGAGACCGAGAGCGTGCCCGTGGCGATGCGCCCGGCGTCCAGCAGGTCGCCGATGAGGCTGCTCATCTGATCGGCCTGTGCATCGATGATGTTGAAGAACTGCAGCAGTTCGGGCCTGGAGAAGCCCGGCGAAGCCGTGAGCACGGTCGTCGTCGAACCCTTGATCGACGTGAGCGGCGTCCGCAACTCGTGACTCACGATCGCGAGGAACTCGGTCCGCAGCCGCTCGAGCTCCTCGAATGGCGCCATGTCCTGCATCGTGACCACGACCGACCGGACACCGTCCTCCGCCGCACGGATCGGCGTGGCGTTGACCAGCGTGGTCACGCTCCGGCCGTCGGGGACGAAGAGCGTCATCTCCTCGGCGCGGACCGTCTCACCGCGGCTCAGTTGCTGGGCCAGTGGGAAATCCGCCAGGGAGGCCTCCCGCCCATCGGCGCGCCGGCAGGTGATGACCTCCAGCAGCTCCTCGACCGCGCGACCGGGCTCGCTCAGCCCCTCCACGATGCGCCGTGCCTCCCGGTTGAACGATATGGGCTTCCCCGTCTCGGCATCGAGGACCACGACACCCACGGGTGAGGTCTCGATGAGCGTTTCCAGGTCCGCCCGAGCCCGGCTCTCCTCCCGGTGCGCGCGGGCGTTGGCGATCGCGGTCGCGGCCTGCGAGGCAAAAAGCAGGGTGATTTCTTCGTCGGCACGCGTGAATTCCTGGCCGTCCTCCTTCTCGGCGAGAAAGAAACTGCCGACGTCCACACCCCGGTGCTTCATCGGCGCGCTCTGGAACGTCCTGGACCGGATCGCAACGGGCGAGAGCCCGAGCGCCCGAATGTAGCCGGGCAGGTCCGATAGCCGGAGCGGCGCGTCAAGCGCCCGGAGGTGCTCGAAGAGCTGCGGTCCGCCCGGCCACGAAACCAGCTCCTCTTTCTCGCGGGGCGTGAAGCCGGAGGTGACGAACTCCGTGACGCCTCCGGCATCGTCGACGGTCGCGATCAGGGCGTAGCGGGCGGCGGCCAGGGCGCGGGCACTGTCGACGACCTCCTGGAGCACCGTGTCCAGGTCGAGGGTGTCACTGACCCGCAGTACGGCCGTGCTCAGTCTCGAGATGCGCTCCCGGAGCGCCTCGATCTGGCGCCGGAGCCTCTCGGCATCCCCCGTCATCGGCCCCGCCCGGGCGGCCGCACCGCGCCGCCTGCGGCGTGCGCCTCCCGGGCCGCGACGATGGCGTCGACGAGCGGCTCGGGGCCGAAGCGGATGGGGTCGGTGGCGGGGAGGCCGGTGATCTCGCGCGCGTGCTCGACGGCGGCCGCGGCGCGGCTCGCGGAGATGTCGTAGGTCGCGAGAGAAACGCCGATCACCCGGCCGGGGACCTCGGGACAGGCCCAGGCCAGCGCGTCCTCGTAGCGGCGGATGACCTCGTCGAGTTCCGGGAGGACGACCCAGCTGTGGTTGCCGCCGTAGATGCGGGGGCGGCTGGGCATCCACGTGAGGATCATGGCGTGCGGCAGCGTGCCGTGCAGGAGGCCGTGCGTGACCCCGGAGTAGCCGGGGTGCATGAGCGACCCCTGTCCCTCGACGAGGACGATGTCCGCGCCCCCGTCGCCCGGGCCGCCGTCGCTGTCGAGGTCCGCGATGGCCTCCAGCGTGAGCCGTTCGGCCGCGCCCGAGATGAAGTCCGAGACCACGGCGTCGACCGCGATGCCGGCGCCGGCGATGAGGATCCCCGTCTGGCCGGTGGCGGCGAATCCCGTCCGTACCCCGCGGGCGGCCAGCGCGCGCTGGAGTTCGAGCGAGACCGTCATCTTCCCCGTGTTGCAGTCCGTGCCGACCGTCAGCACGCGGAAGGCGTCCGTCCCCATGACGCGGCCCGCGCCCACGGGGAGGTCCGGGGGCGGTTTGCGGAGATCGAAGAGCCGGCAGCCGTGGCGGCCGGCCAGCGCCGCAAGCTCCGGGTCGTCGGAGAGGAAGAAATGGAGGCCGCTGATGATGTCGAGCCCCGCCTCGAGCGCGGCCACGAGCACGGCCCGCCACGCATCGGGGAGCTGGCCGCCCTGGGGCGCGATCCCCACGAGCAGCGCCTCGGGACGCGGCTCGAGCGCCATCGCCTCGGCGAAGGTGGAGACGATGGGAATGTCACCGCCGAAGCCCAGCGTCTCGCCGACGGTGCTCCCCGCGAAACGGGCGTCGATGACCGAGGCCACGCGTTCCGGCTGGTAGCGCACGGCCGAGGAGGCGGTCTTCGCCGTCTCTACGCCGAAGGCACCCTCGGCGAGGATCGTGATGCGGGAGGAGGAGAGCCGCTTCCGGCCCGACTCCGGGTTCATCCCGCTCCGGCCGCCTCTTCGTCGTCGCCGGCGTCGTCGCCGGAGTCGCCGTCCGCGTCGGATTCGCCCAGCAGTTCGAGGAGTTCCGCCTCGGGGATCTCTTCGGCGTCGGCGACCGCCGCAGCCTCCGAGTCACCCTCCGCGCCGGAGCCGAGCGCCCTGACCTCTTCCTCCGGCTCGCCCGAGGGGAGGAGGCCCATGGAGGCCTTCATGGCCAGCAGCTTGTCCTCGACGGCCGCATCGCCCCCCGCCTCCAGCGCCGCGAACTCGCTGAGGAGGGTGTCGCCGGTCAGTTCCTCGGTGACCTCGGCGCTCGCCAGCGCCTGGCGCTCCGCCTGTTCGATCTTCTCCGTCATCTGGTCGAAGGCGCGGAACGCGCTCTTGTCCTGCAGCCCCTGCATCGTGTCGTGGATGCGCTTCTGGGCCTCCGCGCGCTTCTGCTTCGCGATGAGGAGGTTCTTCTTGCGCTTCGCCTCCTCGATCTTCGCGTTCAGTTGGCGCAGCGAGTCCTTGAGCTTCTCGGTCTCGGCGCGGTGCTTCTGCCACTGCGCCTCGAGTTCGGTCGCGTGCTGTGCGTGCTCCTGCCCGCGCACGAGCGCCTGGCGAGCCAGGTCGTCGCGGCCCTCGCGGATCGCGAGCCGCGCCCGGCGCTCCCACTCCTGCGCCTGCGACCGCGTCTCCTCGAACTGGGCCCGCAGCTTGCGCTCGTCCGCGATCGCGACCGCCACCTCCTGCTTCGCCTGCGCGAGCTGGCGGCGCATGTCCTCGATGATCTGCGTCAGCATCTTCTCGGGATTCTCGGCCCGGGCGATGAGGTCGTTGATGTTCGATCGGATCAGTCGGGAAAGTCGGTCCAGGACACCCATTTATCGGTCCTTGCTCTCTCAGGCTTTCTCAGTCGGTCGTGATGTCGGCGGTGAGACTGTCCCAGTGGGACGTCAGCGCGAGGGTCAGGCTCTCGAGCGTGGCGCGGAACTCCGAGAAATCCAGGTTCTCCAGTTCGAGCGTGTCGCTCAGGATGACCTCGCCGTCCTCGAGGCCGTAGGCCCCGTGGATGAGGTCCACCGCGTTCAGTTCCAGGAGCTTCCGGTACAGCGCGAGCTGGTCCTCGTCGTCGATCGGCAGGTCGCGGATGTCGGCGCGGCACACGAGCACCGGCGGCTGGTGGTTCACCAGGATCCGCGGCCGTCCCGCGCTCTCGCCCTCCGGGTGGACGATCCACAGCCCTTCGTCGAGTTCCTCGAACTCCGCGTCGGAGCGGATCAGGAAGCTCTCTATGTCTTCTCTGTTCAGCATCAGGTCGGCCCCCGCAGTCGTGAATCCGGTCGCCCTTCCGGACGAGGTTCATCCGATGGCGCCCCGCTCGCGTGCGCGCCGCTTTCGCGGGCGCCGCCTTCGAGGAGACGGGTCATGAAGCGCTGCTCCTCCGTCAGCCGTTCCACCTGGCTGGCCAGGAGCGCGACATGCTCGCGCAGACCCTCGATCTCCTCGTCCCGTCCCGGTTCGACCGAAGGCGTGGACTCACGGGACGCGAGCCACTTCGAGGTCACCTCCCCGAACATGACGAGCGCCACGATGACAATGATGAAGACGAAGACGCTCATCGCCGTCCTTGCCGCAACTGGCACCACCCGGGACCGGTCGCCATCCGTAAAACGAACCTACGCGACCGCCTGAGCCCGGGTTTCCCGGCGGTACGGCCGCACCAACCGAAGGCGGCGGGCCATGATAACCCCCGAGCACCCGCCACGGAACCCGCGCGCGGGGCCATCCATCAGGTGGGTTGGCTTGCCTCGCTGCCCCGGTCGAAACCGATCGCGGGGCGCTGACGGTCGATCTCGTCAAGGCGGATCTCCACCCGGTCGAAGCGGCGGTGGACCGCGCTGAACATGTCGTCGTAGTGGGCACGGTCGTCGGCCGCGCGTTCGCGCATGGCGACGATCAGTTCCCTCAGTTCCGTGAAGCGCACGTCCCAGCGCGTCTGGACGCCGTTGAACTCGGCGTCGAGGCCGTCCAGCCTCGTGTCGAGGCCGTCCAGCCTCGTGTCGACGGTGTCCAACCGCGTATCGAGACCGTCCAACCGCGTGTCGAGGCCGTCCAACCGCGTGTCGAGACCGTCCAACCGCGTGTCGACGGTGTCCAACCGCGCGTCGAGGCCGTCCAGCCGCGTGTCGACGACGTCGAATTTCACGTCGACAGCGCTCAGGATCCGGTCGACGGCGTGCTGCAGATCGGCCGCGGTCGCCGCCTTTTCCTCCGGTGGGTTTGTCTTCGCAGGCAATGCCCTCTCCTCACTCCGCAATGTGAACGTTAGCCGCGCGGGCACCGTCACACAAAGATCGCGGAGCGGATCAACGGATCATCAACGCGCCGCCAGGTCAGTCGCGCCGCCGGGTCAAGCGCGCCGCCGGGTCAGTCGCGGGGCCGGGTCAGGCGGACCGGTCGATCCGGCAGGGACAGCAGGGGCGAGGGCCGCTCGCGGGGGACGATGGTTTCCATGACGCGGCCCTCATCGTCCACGACGCGGATGGGCACGCGCGCGATGTCGTCGCCGAGGTGGATCGTGCCGCCGACATCCGCCTCGATGCGGGGTTCACCGGGCAGATCGGGGAGCGCCACGGCGTACGGGTCGGCCAGCGAGAGGTCGACGCCGTAGCCGAGGTCGGCGAGGGCCAGGATCGTGATCGCGCTGAGGGCGCTGCTGCCGTCGGCGCGGATGCGGGGCGCCATGAGTTCTCCGGCGAACATCGAGTAGCGCCAGTGCCCGTCCCGCCCGGAGATCTCGTTCTCGACGGGCACCTTCCCGCCCGTGTAGCTCGCGCCGCCCGCGGCATTGAACCCGGCCACGGCGTTCGGGCCGGGGAAGTGCGTGTCGACGGTCTCCGAATCGGGCGTCCCGGCCGAAGGATTGACGAGGTCCCACAGGATGCCTAAGCCCAGGACGTGCGCGATCTCGTGCAGGGCGAGATTGAAGAGTCCGGCCGGCGGGATGCGGTCGATGTCCTCCGAGTCAAGGACCACGTGGCCCACGATGGGCAACCCGTTACTGCGCCGGAGGTAGCACGGGCCCGCGTATCCCAGGACCCCGCCGGGCCCGTCGACGTAGACGGTCGCCACCATGAGCAGGAGTTCGTCCACGACCTCGACCTCCCGGGTCGTCGTCAGAAAGCCGCACGACACCCTTTCGTCGAAGCGCACGTCGGACAGTTCGCTGACCGCGAGGACATCCGCCCAGGTATTCGCCGCCGCGGCGATCACGGCCCGTTGCGACTCCGTGAGGGCGTCGTGCCACGCGATCTCGATGTCGTACCCGGGCCTCCGGACCGACACCTGGAAGGACTGTTCGGCGGCAGCGCCGCGGGGGTCGGCGGCGGCCACGGTCACGCGCGCCGCGCCGCCGGCTACGCCCCTGATCCGGATCGTGTCCGCGGTCGAGGTGACGCTCACGAGCGCTTCGTTGGAGGAGGTGCCCGAGAAGGTGAGCGGCTCGCCCTCCGGGTCCGAGAAGTAGGGCGACAGGAGCAGCAGCGTCTCGTCGCCCACCGCCAGGGTCAGGTCGGGCGGCGTGGCGGTCGCCGTGGGCGGGAGGTTCGTCACCGCGACCCGGAAGCTCTGCGAGGCCTCGAGGCCGGCCGGATCCGCCGCCGTGACCTCGATCGTCGCCGATCCGAGGGACGCGGCCGTCAGCCTCAGGACGCTCCCGGAGACGGCCGCGGAGACCACGGCCGGATTGGACGACACGGCCGTGTGCTCGAGCGCATCCCCGTCCCGATCCGTGAAGACCAGGGACATGTGCAACTCGAGTCCGTCCCCCACGGACACGTCCAGGTCGGGGATCGGCGCCGTGGCCTCCGGGCCGCTGTTGGGGACCGTGACTTCGAAGCTCCGGGAAACCTCGAGCCCGTGCGGGTCCGCGGCCGTCACCGTGATCGTCGCCGTGCCCCGCGCGCGCGGTTCCAACGTCACCACGTTCCCGCCGGAACGCGCCGCGACCACCGCGGTGTCCGATGACGACGCCCGGAACGTGAGCGCCTCCCCATCCGGGTCCGTGAAATGGGATGACGCATCCAGCGTCGTCTCGGTCCCCGCCGCCAGTTCGAGGTCCGGCAGCGGCGCCGTGCCCCGGGGCGGGCTGTTGGGGACCGTGACCTCGAACGCGAGCGAGGCCTCCGCGCCGTCCGGGTCCGCGGCCGTCACCGTGATCGCGGCCGTGCCCCCGCGGCGTGCGTGCAGCGTCACCGCGTTCCCGCTGGAACGCGCCGCGACCACCGTCGCGTCCGACGACGAGGCCCGGAACGTGAGCGCGTCACCGTCGGGATCGGCGAAGTGGGAGGCCGCCTCCACCGTCGCCTCCTCGTCCAGCGCGAGTTCGACGTCGGGCAGCGGCGCCGTGGTCCCCGGCGGGCTGTTCGGCACGGTCACCTCGAAGGCGAGCGTCGCCTCCAGCCCCCCGGGATCGGCGGCCGTCACC
Organism: uncultured Gemmatimonadota bacterium; assembly: GCA_964509895.1. Lineage (GTDB taxonomy): Bacteria > Gemmatimonadota > Gemmatimonadetes > Palauibacterales > Palauibacteraceae > Palauibacter. The sequence continues at coordinate 2,691 of CAZDZJ010000060.1, read as the reverse complement.
GTGATCGTGGCCGTCCCCCGGGCCCGGGCGTCGAGCGTCACGACGTTCCCGCGGGAACGCGCCGCGACCACCGTCGAGTCCGACGACGAGGCCCGGAAGGTGAGCGTGTCGCCGTCGGGGTCCGTGAAGTGGTAAGCCGCCTCGACCGTCGCCTCCGCGCCCAGAGCCAGCTCGAGGTCGAGCGCCGGCGCCGTGATCCCGGGCGGGCTGTTCGGCACCGTGACGTCGAAGGCGAGCGACGCCTCCAGCCCGTCCGGATCCGCGGCCGTGACGGTGACGGTGGCCATCCCGCGGGCCAGGGCCTCGAGCGTCACGACGTTCCCGCGGGAACGCGCCGCGACGGTCGCGGGGTGCGATGATGACGCCCGGAAGGTGAGCGCGTCGCCGTCGGGGTCCGTGAAGTGGGAAGCCGCTTCGACCGTTGCCTCCTCGCCCAGGGCGAGTTCGCGGTCGGGGACCGGCTCCACGATCCGGGGCGGGCTGTTCGGCACCGTGACCTCGAAGGCGAGCGATGCCTCCAGCCCGTCCGGATCCGCAGCCGTGACCGTGATCGTGGCCGTGCCCCGGGCCAGCGCCTCGAGCGTCACCGCGTTCCCGCGGGAACGCGCCGCGACCACCGCGGGGTCCGAGGACGACGGCCGGAAAGTGAGCGCGTCGCCGTCGGGGTCGGTGAAGTGCGGCGAGACCTCCACGGTCGCCGAGTCCCCCAGCGATAGTTCCACCGGCGGCGGCGCCCCCCGGGGTTCCGGACCGCTGTTCGGCACCGTGACCTCGAAGGCGAGCGACGCGTCGAGGCCGTCCGGGTCGGAGGCGGTGATCGTGACCACGGCCACCCCGCGCGCCCGTGCCCGGACCGTGACGATCCCCTCCGCCGCCTGCGCGGCGACGACCGTCGTGTCGGAGGAGGCGGCCCGCCACGCGAGCGCGTCGCCGTCCGGATCCGAGAAGGCGGTGGAGACCTCGACCTCCGCCTCCTCCCCCAGGACGAGCTCGAGGTCGGACAGGGTGCCCGTCGCCCGGGGTCCGCTGTTCGGCACCGTGACCTCGAAGCGCTGCGCGGCGTCGAGGCCCGACGGGTCCGTGGCGGTGACGGTGACGGCGGCCACCCCCCGGCCCGTGGCCCGCACCGTGACGAGGGCGCCCTCGGCCTCAGCCTCCGCCACGGCCGGGTCCGAGGACGCCGCGGCGTAGACGAGCGCGTCGCCGTCCGGGTCGGTGAAGGAGGACGAGACGTCGATCTCCACCTCCTCCCCGAGCGGCACTTCCACGGGGAGAAGCGCGCCGGCCGGCGCCGGGCCGCTGTTGGGAACCGTCGCCTCGAAGGCGTGGGAGGCCTCGAGGCCCGAGGGGTCGGAGGCCGTGACGGTGATCGTCGCGGACCCCCGCGCGAGCCCCGCCAGCGCAACCGACGACCCCGACGAGGACGCGTCAACGACCTGCGGCGCGGAGGAACGGACCGCGTAGCTCAGCGCGTCGCCGTCGGGATCCGTGAAGTACGGGGCGATGTCGACGCGGACGGTGTCGGCGAGGGGGATCTCCTGCGCGGGGATCGTCCCCATCGCCAGGGGAGGGCGGTTGGGTGCCGGGGGCGTGGGCCCCGGCCCGGGCCCGGTACTCCCATCGGAGCAGGCGACGAACCAGGCCGCCAGGGCGGCGACGAGCCAAGCGCCGACGCGCATGCGGCCGGCCGACCGGGTAACCATGCCTGCAAGATACTGCGCGGGAGGCGCGGGCTCACATCCCGGCCCACGCTCAGGTCTCGGGACAGGCTACCGCCCGGCGCTCGGGAAGGAGAGGACAAAAAGAAGGGGCCCCGCGAGTGCGGGGCCCCTTCCCTTCCTGCCCGGTCCCGTCCGGAGACGGGAGTTGTGGTTAGCCCTCGGAGTTGTCCGCGTTGATGATCTTCAACTCGGCCTCCTGGAGCGTCCAGTTGACCGTGTTGGCCTTGGCTGCCGGAGCAACCGTGACTCCGACGGCACAATCGACGTTGTTGTCGTCGATGTCCGCCGCCGGGGTCACCGTCACCGTCCCGCTGCCCGTGGACTGACCGGTGTCGATCCTGAACGTCTGTGCAGTCGAGGCCGAAACCGCGTCGCACGCGGCGACATCCCCGATCGTGAACGTCAGGATCCCGGGCGCGGTCATACCCGACGGCAGCGCCGCGGTGACCGTAACCACCGTCGCACCCGATCCCTCATTCAGCGAGGTGTGACTCAGCAACACGCTGATGTCCGGATCGACATCGACGAGCATGATCGAGGCCGGCATTACGTAGCTCCCGGCCGGGTCCGTGCTGCCGCTGACGCTGAACTCGATCGCTTCACTAGCGGCCTCGTCCATCTCCGCGTCATCGAGCGCGGTCACGTACACGGTGTCGATGGCCATCGTCTTGCCCATCGGAATCGTGATGTTGTTGTCACCATCGGCGTCCGGGGTCACGCGGAAGTCGCCCGAGACTGCGCCGCCTGCTCCTGCCGCCGATACCGCCAGCACCTGGCCGGCCGCGTCCGTGGGCGCGGTGCCCGCGGTGGCCGTGATGATCACCGTGGTGCTGTCCGCATCCTCGGTCACGGACATCACGCTCGCGGAGAGCGAGAAGTCGTCGTCCAGCACGCGCACCGGGAACGATGTCGCGCCGTGACCGGTGGCCGAGTGGCTCACCATGTGCAGCTCGGACGCCAGGTTCAGGTC
>CAZDZJ010000059.1:0-10469 GCA_964509895.1 uncultured Gemmatimonadota bacterium | reverse complement strand
CCTCCTCGGGCGTGCTGAAACGGGCGGGATCGAGTACAGGCCCGCCCGTTTCAGCACGCCCGAGGAGGTCATCGCCCTCGCCGAGGCCGTGGCCCCCTACGGCGGGTTCTACGTCGCGCACCAGCGGAGCGAGGCGGCAATGCCGCTCTGGGAACTGCCGAGCACGGTGGATGACTGGCCGGTGGACGGAAACCAGGGGCTGGCCGAGACCGTGAACATCGCCCGCGAGACGGGGATCCGCGTCGTGGCCAGCCACCACAAGGCGCGCGGCCGGTCCAGTTTCGGGCGCTCGGGGCAGGACACGCTGGTGGTGAACCGGGCCCGCGAGGAGGGGCTCGAGGTCTACCTGGACGTCTATCCCTACGAGACGTTCGGCGGGGGCGCCCGCCCCATGATCCCGCGCTGGAGTCTGGTGCACGACACGTTGGACACGAGCGGCGGCAGGGACAGTCCCATCTACTCCGGCGAGGGGGTGTTCGACGACGCCCGGGCGCACCTGGAACGCCGGTGGGCGGACCCTGAACTGCAGGGCCTCATCGCCCGCGACATCGAGTGGATCGTCGACCACAACGGGGGACCCGACCGGGTTGTCGTGGTCGGATACCCCGATTCGACGTATGTGGGGCAGACGCTCGCGGAGCTGGGTCGCCGGCTGGACGTCTCCTATCAGGAAGTCGTCGTCCACATGGCGCTCGAAGGATACCCCGACGTCCTCGGCGGGGCGTGGACGCGCGGGTACGGGATTCACGACGCCGACGTCATCAACTACTACCGGCAGGACTACACGGCCACGGCCTCGGATGCGGCCGTGAGCGGGGTCGAGGGCGTTCCCGCGTTCGCCTCCCGGCCGGGGGCCCACCCGCGCCACTTCGGCGCCTTCACGCGCAAGATCGCCCGCTACGTGAAGGACCTGAAGGTCATCACGCTGCCCTTCGCCGTCCGCTCGATGACGGGGCTCCCGGCCCGGATCATCGGCCTGGAGGACCGGGGCTTCCTGCGCGAAGGCTTCAAGGCCGACCTTGTCGTGTTCGACCTCGACCGCCTCCGGGACCGCGCCACGGTGCTCGAGCCGAACCTGTTCAGCGAGGGCGTGGACTACGTGATGGTGAACGGCGTGTTCACTGTGGACGGCGGCGAGTTCACCGGCGCGCTCCCCGGCGAGGTCGTCCTGCGGCCCTGACAGTCCGTGGCTACACCTGGACGCCGGGCAGACGCTCGAACCCCGCCTGTGAAAAATGTTGGTCGGTGGTGAGGACTCGGGTGAGACCCAGTTCCTTCATCACGACGAAACTGGTGCAGTCCGTGAAGGAGAAGTCCTTGTCGCTCCACTGGAAGAACCAGTCGCGAGCCTTCTCGGCACGCACGGGGTCGATCCGTTCCCAGCGCAGTCGCGCGCTCGCGTCGATCTGGTCCCACCATTTTCGAGCGCTGTGAAGCCCCAGGCGCACGCGGATCAGCGTGAGCGTCTCGTCAATAACGTAGTCGGTGGAGATGAGGAAGCCACCCGCTGTCAGGCACGCATCGCGCTCGTGTCGGCTGGCCCGGTGCATCGGATCTGCAGCATCGGCGAGCGCCATCCACCCCGCCGTGTCGACGAAGACCGCTTCAGCGGCCGCGCGGCGCACCATACAGAATCCGGTCATGGTCGGCAGCGCTCAGTCCATCGGTTGACCTTCCGACGGCCGCGGCCGCGTAGAGCGAGTCCTTCTCGGCGGGGCCGGGATCGGAGACGCCTTCCAGCGGGACGATCCGGAAAGCGGGGCGGCTCCGGTACAACACCGTAAAGTCTTCCCCCTTCCTCACCCGCTCGATGATCCGACGCATCTCATGCCGGAGCGTCTTCACGTTGATCGTGCTCGACATGTCGTTTCCTCCTTCGATCGCCTGAAGATAAACTCAAGATAATCATGGTGCGGACCCAGCGCGAACGTAGTCCATTGGCGACCGCCCGTGTCGCGTTCGCGTGTTTCCGGGCTATTGTTTCCGCCTCATTCGGCAATTGTCACATCTGGAGAGGCCTATGCGCACGCGACGCCACGCCCTGCTGCTTCTCGTTCCGGCCGCTGCCTGCACCGTCGATGCACCGCCGCCCGAGCCGGCGAGCGTCCGGAGCGCCAGCGAAGTGACCGACGCCGTCCTGGAGGCCGCGCGCCCCGATGGCAACTGGCTCACGTACGGCGGCAACTACGCGGAGGACCGCTTCAGCACGCTCGACGAAATCACGCGGGACAACGTCGGCGAACTCGGCCTCGCGTGGACGTACGACATCGAGCTGCGGGGCGGCGTCGAGGCCACGCCGCTCGTCGTGGGCGGCGTCATGTACATCAGTTCGCCGTGGAGCGTCGTGCACGCGATCGACACGCGGACGGGCGAGCGTCTGTGGCGCCACGACCCCGGCGTGCCCCGCATCCGCGGGCGTCTCGCCTGCTGCGATGTGGTGAACCGGGGCGTCGCGCTCTACGAGGGCAAGGTCATCGTGGGCACGATCGACGGGCGCCTCATCGCGCTCGACGCCGAGACGGGCGACGTCGTGTGGGAGGCGCTCACCATCGACCCGAACGAGGCCTACACGATCACGGGCGCGGTGCGCGTCGTGCAGGGGATGGCGATCATCGGCAACGGCGGCGCCGAGTACGGCGTGCGCGGCTACGTCTCCGCCTACGACGCGGATGACGGTGAACTCGTGTGGCGCACCTATACCGTCCCGGGCAACCCGGCGGACGGATTCGAGTCCGACGCCATGGAGATGGCGGCGGAGACCTGGAGCGGCGAGTGGTGGGTCGCAGGGGGCGGCGGCACGGCGTGGGACTCGATCATCTACGACCCGGACCTCGATCTCCTCTACATCGGGACGGGGAACGGCTCCCCCTGGTCGCGGAACCTCCGGAGCCCCGGCGGGGGCGACAACCTCTTCCTCGCTTCGATCCTCGCGGTGCGCCCGCAGACGGGCGAGTACGTGTGGCATTTTCAAACGACCCCCGGCGACCACTGGGACTACACGGCCGTGCAGCCCATGACGCTCGCCGACCTGGAGTTCGACGGACAGATGCGGCGTGTGATCATGCAGGCGCCGAAGAACGGCTTCTTCTACGTCCTCGACGCCGAGACCGGCGAGTTCCTGTCGGGCGCGGAGTACATCGTCCAGAACTGGGCGGAAGGACTCGACCTCGAGACGGGCCGGCCGGCGGAGAGGCCGGAAGCCGTGCACGCCGAAGTGTGGACGCTCATCACGCCTGCCGCGCTGGGCGGCCACAACTGGCAGCCGCAGTCGTTCAATCCGGAGACGGGGCTCATGTACCTGCCGATCCAGGAGGGATGGGTCGAGCGCAGCGAGCCGCCCGACTGGGTGTACACCGACCTCCGGATCGAAGACCACCGCTTCGGGCCGCGCGTGAACAACGTGGGGCACGAGAGCCGCTACGGAGCGCGGGACGATGCGGGCTTCCTGGTCGCGTGGGATCCGAAGGCGCAGGAAGCGCGCTGGACCGTCCCCCTCCTCGGCTACTGGAACGGCGGGACGATGACGACGACCACGGGTCTTGTCTTCCAGGGCGGCGGCGATGGCCGTTTCGTCGCCTACGACGCGGAGAACGGGGATCAGCTGTGGGAGATCTCGACCGGGCTCGGCATCCTCGGCGGTCCGATCACCTATCTGGTCGACGGGCGCCAATACGTGACGGTGGCGGCGGGCTGGGGCGGCTCGCGCGGCCGGAGCGGAGCCCCCTACGGCGAGGCCGCGAATTACGAGCAGCGGGGCCGGGTCTTCACCTTCGCGGTCGGGGGCACCGCGGAAATGCCGGAGCCGCGCCGCAAGCGGCCCGTCAGCGTGCCCTCCGTGGCCGCGAACCTTCCCGCGGACGCGGCTTCGCTGGAGCAGGGGTCCGAACTCTACCGGCAGTATTGCCGGCACTGCCACGGTGCGGGCGGCGGTTCCGAGGGCTCGATGCCGAACCTGCAGCGGGCGACGGACATCGTGCACCGGAACTTCGAGGACATCGTCCTGGGCGGGAGCCGGGAGCCGCAGGGGATGCCCTCCTACGAGGGACTCATCGACGCCGATCAACTGCGCCTGATCCAGGCCTACGTCGTCTCGCAGGCGCGGGAGGCGCTGGCGGCGCAGGAGGAGACGGCGGGCGGCGGCGGGTGACCGCCGATTCCGGAACCGTCTCCCGAACATTGTCCGACGAACGACAACGAGAGGAACCGACTCATGAAGCGCTTCATCCTGGTCTCACTTCTTGCCACCGGAGGTCTTGCGGCCATGGCTCCCGATCTTGCGGCTCAGCGCGAGTACATCAATCCGCGGCACGCGAGCGAGGAGGGCGTCCTTCCCTTCAGCGGGGCCGTGTGGGTGGGAGACCTGCTCTTCGTGTCCGGGTCGCTCGGCCTGGTCGACGGCCGCCCGCCGAACGACGCCGAGGAGGAGGCCCGGCTCGTCATGGAATCGATCAAGAGTACCGTCGAGCAGGCCGGGATCACGATGGACGACCTCGTCTCGGTGCAGGTCTTCTGCTCGGACGTCGATCTCTATGACGTCTTCAACGAGGTGTACCGGACCTATTTCACGGAGAACTTCCCGGCCCGCGCCTTCCTCGGCTCCGGCCCCCTCCTGTTCGGGGCGCGGTTCGAGGTGATGGCGATCGGCTCCAGAGACTGAGTCAGCGCAGCTGAGCCGGGGGAGCGGGGTCTGGTCACCGAAGCGGGGCCCGTTCGAGGGCCCCGGCCCGATCTCGCCGAGGCGCTGGAAGCGGGGGAGATCGTCTTCTTCCCCACGTGTCCGGCGGGACTCCCGCCGGAGCAGGATCTCGAGCGGCTGCGCCGGGACCTTCCCCGTCAGCTGAACGCGAAGAACGTCAGCTATCACCCCGAGAGCGGGCGCCTCCGCGGCGTGAAGGAGCGCGGAGGGCTGCGCGACACGGTTCTTGCGACGCTCACCGCGCACGGGGCCAGGGTTCGCGCCTTTCTGCGGGAGTGCCTGCCCGCGCTCACGCAAGGATGGACCGTCGGGACGACGAGCTTCCGCCCGATCCAGGAACGCGGCCGCGGCCTCGCCACGCACGCGAGCAATGAACTCATCCACTTCGACGCGGGCGCCTACGGTGCGACGGATGGGGACCGCATCCTCCGTTTCTTCGTCAACGTGAACCCCGCGGAGGACCGCGTGTGGTGCACGAAAGGGATCTTCCCCGAGGTGCTCGCGCGGTATGGAGCCGAGGCAGGCCTCGTCGGCGGTGGCTCGTTGCAACGCGGGCCCCTCGACCGTCTCCGCGGGCGCCTGTTGCGGGGGATGGCGAAGGCGGGGCTCGGGGAGGCGGTGCTCGCGGACTCCAGTCCGTACGACCGACTCATGCGGCGCTTCCACAACTACATGAAGGACACGCCGTCCTTCCAGCAGCGGGACGAGACGTGGCGGGAGATCCGTTTCCCCCCCTTCTCCGCCTGGATGGTCCTCACGGACATGGTGAGCCACGCGAGCCTGTCAGGGCAGCACGCCCTCGTCGACACCTTCATCCTCCGCCTCGCCGCCTGCCGCAGGCCGGAACTCGCCCCCATCAACATCCTCCGCGGGCACCGAGTCCAGGCCTGACGCTCAGGGCCGGCTCGGGGGTGCTCACCAGCCCACGGCGTACGCCACGCGGCGGGGATCCGCACCCGCCATGAGCGCCCCCGTCACGGCATCGAGCGTGATGCCCTGCATGCTGCCGAAGGCGTATCCGCGAGCGAGTTCCACGGCGTATCCCAGCCCCTCGAGCGCCCTCAGCACGTCGCCGGGCAGCCGGTCCTCGAGGCGGAAACGGACCTCGGCCCCGGGCAGGTAGAAGTTGGGCTCCCCGCTCAACGCGAAACGGGGCGCCGCGATGGCCTCCTGAATCGGCATCCCGAAGTCGAGGAGGTTCACGAGCACCTGAAACTGGGTCTGGCCGATCGTCTCGCCTCCCGGCGTCCCCAGCGCCGCGTGGAACCGTCCGTCCCTCAGCACGATGATGGGGGAGTTGTTGAGGATCGGAATCTGCCCGCCCCGGACGTAGTTCACGTGGTCGGGGTAGGGGGATGTCGAGCCGATTCGGCTTCCGTTGTTGAAGGTCAGGCCGGTGTTGCCGACCACGACCCCCGTGCCGAAGGCCCCTCCGTGCGTGGGCGTCGCGGCGACGACGTTGCCGAAGCGGTCGGCGATGGAGAAGCTGGTCGTGCTCCCCGCGGTTGACGGCTCGGCAAGATGGCCCCGGCGCAGGTCGGGCACGGCCCCTCCCGCCCGGCCGGTACCCGGCCCGAGGTCATCGACCCGCACCGGGTTGCCGGCCCCCGGATACACCATGACGCCCGACGGGTCGATGAGGGACCGGCGGGCCGCCGCATAGTCCTTCGAGAGCAGATCATCGAGAGGCACATCGATCAGGGCGGGATCGGCGGCGTAGGCGTATACGTCGGCCTTCGCGACCTTGATCGCCTCCGACAGGAGGTGAATGGTCCCGGCGCTCCCGGCGCCCAGCGCCCGCAGGTCGAACCCCTCGACGAGGTTCAACTGCATCGTCACCTCCAGCCCTCCGCGCGATGTCGGCGGGCTGGTGTACACGTCGTATCCCCTGTACGTGGTGTGGAGCGGCTCCGCCCAGATGGGCTCGTAGCGCGCGAAGTCCTCCATGGTGAAGTCGCCGCCGTTCTCCCGGTAGAAGCGGGTCATCTCCTCGGCGATGTCGCCCCGGTAGAACCGGTCGAAAGCGGCCTGGAGCGCATCCGAGCGCGTCCTGCCGGCCGCCAGCGCCTCCTGCTCGGCGTCGACGACTCTGCGGAGCGTGTTCGCCAGGTCGGGCATCCGGAAGGTCTCGCCCGGCTCGGGGACCCTGCCGAGGGGGAGGAACATGCGCCGGCTCGACGGGAAGCTCTCGAACAGCTCCCTGTGAGACTCGATCGCCGCCACGACGGAGGCTTCGATGGGATGGCCGTTCTCGGCGTAGTCGATGGCCGGGGCGAGAACCTGCGCCAGGCTCATCGTGCCGAAGCGGTCCAGGAGCGCGATCCAACCCCCGAAGAGGCCGGGGACGACGCCCGCGTGAATTCCCTTGTTCAACTCCTCGGCCGAGCGGCTGGCGGGATCGATGGCCAGGGGAGCGGCGCCGGTGGCCCCCAGCGAGTACACGCGGTCCGAGGTGCGGTCGTAGAGCGTTACGAAGCCGTTGCCGGCCATGCCGGACATCTGCGGCCGGACGACATTCAGCGTGGCCAGCGTCGCGACGGCGGCATCGGCGGCGTTGCCGCCGGCCATGAGCATGCGGAGACCCGACATGGAAGCCAGCGGATGGCCCGCCGTCACGAGCCCGTTCGGGCCCGGCACCGCAGGCCGGTGCGCCGCGCGATCCGGGTATCGCTCCGGGGTTGCCTGCAGCGCGGAGGCGTGCAGCGGCAAAAGGAGCAGAGACGTCGTGAGCAGCGTGGCCATCGACCAGGTGTGTCTCTTCATTCAGACCCCCTTCCATTCGTCTGTGCCACGCCTCGGCAACAGCTCCCTCTGGGCCCGGTCCCGCTTCGGCACGTCGTGGCAGCGGCGGCAGCGCGCCTCGTAGGACTCGGAGCCTCCTACCTGGATCGTCGGACCCTCGGCGGGCGCCGGCTCCCCGTCGATGAGGCGCTGGTTCCGCGTCGCCGGATCGCCGCACACCACGCAGATCGCGGTCAGCTTGTCGATGCGCTCCGCGCGCGCCAGGAGCAGCCCCATGGGACCGAACGGCTCCCCGCGGAAGTCCATGTCCGTGCCCGCCACGATGACGCGCATCCCGGCGTCCGCAAGGGCATCGGCCACTTCGCAGATGCCATCGTCCAGGAACTGCGCCTCATCGATCGCCACGACCTGCGTGGACGGGCGGACCTTTTCGGCGACCTGAACGGATCGGGACACCGGCTCCGCGTCCAGCTGACGGCCGTCGTGGGACGAGATGCGGAACTGGCCCCCGTAACGGTCGTCGAGGTGGGACTTGAAGAGCTGAATCCGCCGGCCGGCGATGAGGGCGCGGCGCACGCGCCGGATCAGCTCTTCGGACTTGCCGCTGAACATGACGCCGGCGACGACCTCGATCCATCCTCCGTGTCTCGCCCTGTGCAAGTGGCTCCTCCGCTCGGTTCACCCACTCCGTTCGGGACGGAGCTAGCTGCTTGCCCCCCGATTCCGCCACGCGCTACTCTCCGCCCCTCGACTCGACCAAGACACTTTACCCTTCCGGTCGGGAGCAATGAAGTGACCAGGACCACAACCGCACTCCTCGCCGGCCTGCTGCTCGCGGGCTGTGCGCGCCCGGAGGTCGAATCCGGCGGCGACGCGGGCCCTGATCGGATCGACGAGTGGCAAACGGTGGAGAGCTTCAAGACCGAGCAGCGGATCCACCGCCAGCGCCTCGGAGAGTGGCTCAGGGAGCCGGGCAACGAGGGCCGATCCCTGGATGAAGCCGAGGCGGCGCTGGGGCTGGAGGCGCCGGACCCGCTCCCGGCCGTCCAGGCGGCAATGCGCGTCGTCGAGGCCAATGCCACCGACGACCTGGGTTTCCTGGCGCTTCGTTTCGCCTTCTACGAACTCCGATCGATCGACGGTCCGAAGCGCCGGGAGTACGAGGACGAGGTGTACGGGCTCCTGGACACGCACTATGTCAACGACCTGCGGCTCGACCGCATGTTGCTGGGGTTGATCCGCTTCGGGGGTGAACGCGGGGTGGATCTGGTCGACAAGGTGGTCGCCAGCAGTCATCGGCGCCCGCTCCGCGGTCGCGGGGCGTACTGGTCCGCGTCGGAACGCCTGATGGATGTCGACGACCTCACGACGTCACCGGCCGAGCGGGCGAAGGTGCGTGCCGAGGTCGCCCGGATGGCCCGGCTCGTGGCCGACGAGTACAGCGATGTGGAAGTTTTTCGTGGCGAAGCGGGCGGCGAGGCGATCAAGCCGGTCCTGTACGCTCTCGAGAATCAGACCATCGGCAGCGTGCTCCCCGAAGCCACCGCGCAACGCATCGGCGGCGGTCAGGAGTCGCTGAGCCAGTACCGCGGAAACGTGCTGCTCATCGACTTCTGGGCGACCTGGTGCTTGCCGTGCATCGCCAGCTTCCCCGACGTGCTCAAGCTCCAACAGTTGCTCGGAGACCAGGGTTTTCGGGTCATCACGATCAGCACGGACGAGAGTACCGAACTGGTCGAGCAGTTCATGGATCGTCGCATGGAACTGCCCTTCGTCAACTGGTTCGTGGGGGAGCGGTCCCAGCTATACGAAGACTGGGCGATCCAGGGTTTGCCGACCTACATCGTCGTGGACCGGGACGGCGTGGTTCGCGGCAGGACGCATGAGCTGGAATCGCTTTACGAGGTCATCCTGGAGGCCACGGGCGCCGACGCCGAAACCAGGGCAAAGCTGATTCGGGACCAGGTGGCCGTGAGCGGCACCTGACGATACCGGGCCGGGGAGAGGCGTAGCGAAGGCATCCGGAGCCGGGCGCGGTCATGGCGTAGGTGGATGTGCGACATGCGCGCAACGGCGTGGTCAGAACCCCAGGATGCCGTAACCGCCGTCAAGGATGAGGCGTACGGAGACGTACAGGCCGAACATCGGACACAACACCCACACCGCGTTCGTGGCGCCCACGTAGGTGTAGAACTCACGCCGGCTGATGTGACGGTGCTCCCCGGCCACGAAGAAGCTGACCCAGTAGAGCGACGACACGTACACCCACTGCCAGAACAGGCCGACCCCGACGATGCCGGCAACGACGGCCGGGAGAACGCCCGTGCTGTATGCCGCGTAGAGCACCAGGGTCGGGAGCGGCGTAGCGAACCCGTTGCCGATGTCGGCGTTGAAGCCGAAGGTCCGGCGGTCCGTGTAGGCCGGGTCGACCGTCGAGTAGGTGGCCCACACATCCGCCCAGACCGCCGGCGACAGCATCCGCCCCGGGGGTACGCGGGTTGAAAGAAACTCGCCGGCGGGTATGCGGCCGGTCTTGCGTCGCCGCTCGCGCCAGTGCTCGGCGCGTCTTTCGATGTAGTCCCGCCGGAGAAAGAGACACGCCTCCCAATAGCAGATCAGCAGGTTGGTCGAGAAGAACAGGCTGAACAGGCAGTGGACGGCGTTGAAATCCCCGTAGATGTAGAACCGGGTTCCAACCCCGAGCAGCGTGAGGATCGCAATCACCGCCGCCGTAAACATTCCGACCTGCATCTCGACCTCCCGCCGGGCAGGTGCCGTCCTAGTGTAGTGTCGCAGAAATCCTCGAGACACCGAGAGTGCCGGGGCGCCGGCCTCCGCAAGGCGCTCCGACGAGGAATAGCTCTGCTATCTCGCATAGCAGCGCTATTGCGAGGAGGAGCAACGCCGCGGGGACGGATGCAGCGGCACTCGAATGACCGCAGGATTTCTGCGACACTACACTAGTACGTGCCGTCGAGGAAGGTGTCCTGGAGCCGGTCGCGCCGGGCGATTGCGACACACTCCGAGAGGT
>CAZDZJ010000058.1:0-34156 GCA_964509895.1 uncultured Gemmatimonadota bacterium | reverse complement strand
CGGAAGCGCGACAGGGTACTGGATGAGATCGCGGGCGTGGCGGCACCGGGATCGGTGCGGGTGCTGTTGCACTCCCTGGCTTTCGGGACGCTGCTTCCCTTCGTGCCCGACGACACCCCCGCGATGAGCCCCGAGCAGATGAACATGACGCTGGATGTCATGGCCCACACGCTCGTCTACTGGACCCAGGGGCTCCTGGACCGCGGATTGATGGGCGAGGGCGGGCGCATCTTCGCCATGACGTCATCGGGCGGCGATCGCGTGATCCCCTCCTACGGAGCCGTCTCCGCGGCCAAGGCCGCGCTGGAATCGCACTGCCGACAGCTGGCGCTCGAACTCGCCACGAAGGGGATCACGGCGAATTCGATTCGCGCCGGGGTCACCGACACCCCCGCGCTCCGCAAGATCCCCGGGGCCGAGCACATGATCGCCGAGGCGGCGGCGCAGAACCCCCACGGTCGATTGGGGACGCCCGAAGACGTTGCGCGTTGCATGGTCGCGCTCGCCGCGCCCGAAACCGCGTGGATGACGGGGAATACGATCCGGGTGGACGGGGGCGAGGACTTCGTCGGCTCCAGACCCCCGGGGGACTGAAGAGATGGAGCCCCGGCACCTGGCCGGACCCGTCGCGGACGTAGCCCGGGAGATCATCTCCGACGAAGTGGAGTACTGGCGGCGCGAGATCACCCGACCATGGCGCACGGGACGCCCCGGACACTGGGCGGAGGTCGGACGCTGGATCGGGACGGGCCTCGCGGTCGGCGCGGCGGTCTGGGGCGTGATCGCCGCGGTTCGCGCCGAACGCCCCTGACACCACCCCCGACTCCCTAACACTACACTAGGGGAGCGTGATGACGATCTCGATGCGCCGGTTGCGTGCCCGTCCCTCCTCCGTCTCGTTGGTCGCGACGGGACGCTCTTCGCCGATGCCCGCCGCCTCGACCCTCGACGACGGAATGGGCACCCGCGCGAGCAGGTGCTCGCGCACGGCGATGGCGCGGCGCTGACTCAGCGCCTGGTTGCCGCGTTCCCCACCCTGCGAGTCCGTGTGTCCCTCGATGCGGAGAGTGGCTCCGGGAAAAGTGGCGATGACGCGCTCGACTTTCGTGAGCAGAGGATGGAGCGCCTCGTCGATCTCGGCCCGTCCCGACTCGAAGGTGAGCCCGTACAGCCGCAGGATGAGACGGCCTCCGATCAGCAGGACGTCGCCCTCCGAAGGGGTGAACAGGCCCTGGACTTCGCGCAGGCGCGCCTCTCGCTCCCGTACCGCCAGCAGTTCATCCCGGGCGCCCGCGAAACGCCGCTCGAACTCGGCCACGCGATCCTCGAGCGTGACCACCCGGCCTTCGAGTGCGGAGACGCGCGCCCGTGATTCGGCCAGATCGGTGTCGAGCCGCTCGTTGTCCGCGCGGATCCGGGAGACCTCCTCCGCAACCCGCGCCACGGTTCCGGCCGTGTTGCCGCGGACAGGCGCCACGGCGGCGGCTTCCGCGAGGCGCGCCAGATCGGCCTCATGCGCGTCGACGAGTCGCTCGAGCATCACGTCACGCCGCCGCACACTGTCGAAGAGGGCGGCAATTCGGTGTGCCCGCGTGAAGGCCGCAAGCGCGGCCTCCCCCGCGCGAGCCGGCCCTTCGGTCGGACGGTCGGCCTCGATGTCCGCTGCGCCGGAGGCCAGGTGCGCTTCGCCGGCGGCGAAGGCGGCCGGGGCCAGTTCGCTCGCGCCCACGTTCATGGCGGCCACCCGGGCCCGGCTGGCCGCGCCGAGGTACCGGTCGCGCCGCGCCGCGCGGGTTGCCCTTCGATAGAGCACCGTCGCCCGGTCCGCCCGCACAGCCGCTTCCCCGATGTCCGCCCGCTCGAGTCGGCTGCCGGCCGCTCTCAATTCGGCTTCGGCTCTTCCCCACGCCTCGGCCGCGCGGCTGCCCGCCTCGGATTCGCGGGCTTCCTCCCTCGCGGCGAGCGGCTCCGCGAAACGCGAGCGGCCCGACGCGGCGACACTCTCCGCCTGCCGGAACCAGCGCTCGGCCGCGTCCAGCAGCTCCTCGAACCGGGCATCCTCGCGGCCTTCGCCGAACCGGCGTGCCGCATCCTCCAGATGGTCCGCCGCCTCCTCGAAGGATTGTGGCGCCAGAAGGTGCGTGGCGTTCTCGCGGGCCTCGCCCAGCCGAGCTTCGAGCGCACGCAGGAGATCGACACCTTCCTGCGCGGCAGCCCCTACCGGGCCCAGAAGCGCCGAAGCCGCCAGCGCGCCCGCCCAGAGTCCTCTCTTGGCCATGTTATTCGAGTTTTCCCTCGTCGGAATCCAGGCGAATCAGATCCACGATACAAAGCCCGACGGCGTATGTCTTCCCAAGGACGCGGACGCGGCCCGAGTCGTGCCGGGACCACCTTTCAATCTCCGTCCCGCAGCGCCAGATTGCGCGTCCCTTCGCGAACGAATCCACCAGGGAGAGTCCTTGATGAATACACTTGTCGAGGAGGTTCGACAGGGCCCCGATGGCTCGCAGGCAGCGGGCGAGGAGCGGCCAGGTGGCGGAAGCCATGGAACCTCCAGAATCCCGGCTCCCGCAAATGAACCCGTTTACGACTATGCTCCGGGCGGTCCCGAGCGGGCCGCCCTGAAGGAAGAGTTGCGCCGCCAGAGGGGCGAGGTCGTCGAAATCCCGCTGATCATCGGCGGCCGCGAGGTGCGAACGTCGAGGACGTTCGATGTGACGATGCCGCACGACCACGGCCACGTGCTGGCCCGCTGTCACATCGCCGGGGCCGCCGAGGCGCAGGCCGCCATCGACGCCTCGCGCACGGCCTGGGCGGAGTGGTCGGACCGGGCCTGGGAGGACCGGGCCGAGATTCTCCTGCGCGCCGCCGAACTGCTCGCCGGCCCGTGGAGGATGAAGCTCAACGCCGCGACCATGCTCGGACAGAGCAAGACGGCGTTCCAGGCCGAGATCGACGCCGCGTGCGAGATCGTCGATTTCTGGCGCTTCAACTCCTTCTTCGCGGGGCGCGTCCACGCGGAGCAACCGATTTCCGGGCCGGGCGTGCGGAACCGCATGGACCACCGTCCGCTCGAAGGGTTCGTCTACGCCGTCAGCCCGTTCAACTTCACGGCCATCGGCGCCAACCTGACGACGTCCCCCGCGCTCATGGGGAACGTCGCGGTCTGGAAGCCTTCGACCACCGGCGTGCTCGGCTCCTACTACGTGATGAAGCTCCTCGAGGCCGCGGGGCTCCCGCCGGGAGTGATCAACTTCATCCCGGGCGTCGCTTCGGAGATCAGCGATGTCCTGCTGTCGAGCCCGGAACTCGGCGGCATCCACTTCACCGGCTCGACCGGCACCTTCCAGCATCTCTGGAAGTCCGTCGCGCAGAACGTGGAGAACTACCGCGCCTATCCGAGACTCGTCGGAGAGACGGGAGGGAAGGACTTCATCCTCGCGCACGAGAGCGCGGACCCGCAGGCGCTCGCGGTCGCGATCGTGCAGGGCGGGTTCGAGTACCAGGGACAGAAGTGCTCGGCCACATCCCGCGTGTACGTGCCGGACACGATGTGGGAGGACGTACGGGACCGGGTCGTCGCCATGACCGGGGAACTTCGCATGGGCGACCCGGCGGATTTCCGGAACTTCCTCGGCGCGGTCATCGACCGGACGGCGTTCGACCGCATCACGTCGTACATCGACTACGCCCGGGCGTCGGACGATGCGCGCATCCTGGCCGGCGGCGGCTGCGATGACAGCCGGGGCTACTTCATCGAACCCACGCTGGTCGAAGCGGACGATCCCGGGCACAAGCTGATGTGCGAGGAGATCTTCGGGCCGGTCGTGACCCTGCACGCGTACCGGGCCTCGGAGTGGGAAGCCACGCTGGATCTGGTCGACGGCACCTCACCGTACGCGCTCACGGGCGCGGTGTTCGCGCGCGACCGGGACGCCGTCGAACGCGCGGGCGCGGCGCTTCGGAACGCGGCGGGGAACTACTACATCAACGACAAGCCGTCCGGCGCCGTGGTGGGCCAGCAGCCCTTCGGCGGCGCGCGAGCGAGCGGCACGAACGACAAGGCCGGATCCGTGCTGAATCTCGTGAGGTGGGTTTCTCCCAGGACGATCAAGGAGACCTTCGATCCGCCCACGGACTACCGGTATCCCTTCATGGAGGCGGAGTGACGGCCCGTTCCGGCCGCGTCGTCGCGCTCACCGGGATCCTCGCCGCGGCGTTCGCGGCCGGAGCGTGCGACGACGGACCCGGGCCCGTCAGCCGCGAGACGCTGGAGAATGCGACGTTCGTCACGGCTGAGGGAGCGGAGATCCTGCTCGCCGAGGGCACGGCGGTCGGCCAGGGGAACGTGCGGTACGAACTTCTCCTCACCGCCGAGGGTGATCTCGACCTCGACTCGGAGACCGATGCCGCAGCCGTCCTCATCGCGGATCAGGGGCGCGAGAGGTTCCTGACCCTGCATGCCTTGCTGAGCGACGGCACCGGGACGGTCGATGTGTCCGCGCGCCTCCTTGGAGATCGAATCGAAGTCCACCGGATGGACATTTCCGAGGGCCTCGTGCGCATGGACGTCCGGATTCGGAGGCAAGGGGAACCTGTCACGGCCGCGCCATCGGTCGACCTGACCCGGCACTTCGTGCTCACGGACCGGGGGCTCGTTTCCGTCGCCCTCAGCGACACCGCGGATGCAGCCGACCCGCCGGCCGCCGGCGGGGAGGCCGGCAACGGGGAAGCCGGCAACGGAGCGGAGGCGGGACCCGCGCTGTACACGCACGAATGGCAGCTCGAGTCGTTCGACAGCGGAGACTGGAGCGCGGATCCGCGGGCGCTCCGCGATCCGGTCGCGCTCCGATTCCTGGCGGGGCTGCACGAGGCGGCCGACGTCAGCGGGGAGTTGGCGGGCTTCGCCGGCTGCAATCGGATCTTCGGAAGTTTCAGGACGTATGAAGGGGAGGCGCTGCGATTCTTCGGACTTTCCGCCATGCGAAGGAGTTGCCGGGAACGCGAGGCGGATTTCGAGCAGCGCTTTCTCGATGCGCTGCGCTCGGTGCGGGCCTTCCGGGTCGCGGGCGACCGGATGACGCTCGCGTTCTCGGGCGGGGCGATTCGCTTCCGGGCCGGCGGGCGGCTGGTCCCCCATGCGTCGGCCACGAGCCCGAACCCGCTCGAAACGAGCTCGATGTAGGTTTACGGTTTGCCCTTCGGGCGAAGACCCGGTCCGGGCGGAGAGGCGTCGCGGTATGGGACGGTTCACAGACGAAGAACTGCAGCGAAAGGTGCAGGAGGGGTTCATCGTCGAGTCCGAAGAGGACATGACGGAGACCTACAAGCGGGCGCTCATCACGCAGCTCACCGTGCAGGGCGATACGGAGCTGATCAGCGCGCCGGCCTATTTCATGGCCGCCCGCGACGCGCCCTCCACCAACACGATGGTCTCGGCCACGGCGATCATTCAGGACGAACTCGGGCACGCGAACATCGCCTACCGCCTGCTGGAGGATCTCGGCGTGGACCGGCACTGGCTGCTCTACGAGCGGGAGCCGGCGCACTTCAAGCATCCCTACGGCTTCGACCAGCCGCTCATGAACTGGGCCGAGCTGGTGTCGGCGAACGCGCTCTACGACCGGGCCGGGATCACGCTGCTGGGCGATGTACACCGCAACACGAGCTACGGACCGCTCAAGCGCGGCCTCGTGAAGGTCTCCATGGAGGAGAACTTCCATCTGCGGCACGGCGAGGTTTGGATCCGGCGCTTCGCCGAGGCCGGGGGCGCCGCGAAGGAAGCCGTTCAGCGGACGCTGGACTGGATGTTCCCGATGGGCGTGGAGTGGTTCGGCATGCCGGATGACCGGAAGCATCACAACGCGCAGCTCGACTTCCGCCTGAAGGGAATGACGAACGACCAGCTCCGGCAGACCTGGCTCAAGGCGGTCGTCCCGCTGTGCGAGGAACTGGGTTACGACCTCCCGGCGCACTACAACCCGGACTCGGACGAGGTGGAGCTGACCTACGAGTTGCCCTGCCAGTACGACCCGGAGGCGCGGCGCTGGCTCTTCCACGAGACGCTTACGTGGAAGCAGGTGTTCGAGCGCTGGAAGGCCCGCGGCCCGATGAACGAGCAATATGTCGATTCGCTGCGGCGAAGTCGCTTTGCCGTCGAACGGCTGCTTGCGGCATGACCTCGGATCGTCCGGCTCCCGGCCTGAGCGTTGACCGCTCGTCCGGCAGGGTCGCCCTTCCGCGGTATGAGGCGGGCATGAATTTCGGCGCCGTCCTGCGCGAGACGCGGGGCGGGCGCGACCTGCCTCCTCCCCCCGCGTTCGCCGAACCGGCCCGGGACCTGGCCGAACGGGCGCGCCGGGCGCTCTATGAGGTCTCCGACCCGGAATTCCCGATCTCGATCGTGGATCTGGGACTCGTCCGCGGGATCGATGCGAACGAGGAGGCGGGGGCCGTCACCGTCCACCTCACCTTCACGGCGACGGCGTGCCCGTGCATGGATTTCATCGAATGGGACGTGCGGCAGCGGCTGCTGGAGGTGGACGGGATCCGGGAGGTCGAGATCGTCACGGGTTGGGATCCTCCGTGGACGACCGCCGCCATTTCCGATCGCGGACGAACGCTGCTGCGCTCCGCGGGAGTCGTCGCGTGAGCCTCGGCGGACGCGTCTACGAGGTGTTCGCGCGGAAGAAGAGGGCGGACCGCTTCGAGCATGTGGGCGCGGTCGCCGCCCCCAACGAGCAGCTGGCGCGCGTCTACGCGTGGCAGACGTACGATGAGGCGAAGTGGTTCGAGATGACCGTCGCCCCTCGCGATTCGTTCCACGCGGTGAACCGCCGGCAGGCTCCGTTCACCCTCGGCGGCGGATCCGGTCGGGGGCCGACGGATTCGCGATGACGGACGGCGGCTTTCGATCGGCGGCGGACCTTCCGGGGGATACGTCGCGACACCTCGGCGACCTCGTTCTCGCCCTCGCGGACAACAAGCGGCTGCTCGGCATCCGATACTCGGACTGGATTCTCGGGGCACCCACGGTGGAGGCCGGCATCGCCTGCTCCGCGATGGCGCAGGACGAGTGGGGGCACGCCCGTATCCTCTACGCGCTGCTCCGCGATTTCGGTCACGACCCGTCCGCCCTCGAGCGTGGACGGGGGGCCGACGAGTACCACAGTTCCGAACTGCTTGACCGGGACGTCGCTTCGTGGGAGGAGTTCCTCGCCCTCAACTTCCTGTGGGACACCGCGCTTTCGGTCCAGTTCGAAATGCTGGTCGAGAGCCGCTACGAACCGATCCACTACAAGGTGCGCAAGCTGCTCGAGGAAGAGCGCTTCCATTTCGACCACGGACAGGGATGGACCTCGCGCCTGCTGAGCGCCGAGGGCGGGCGACGGGCGCTTGCCGAAGCCTTCGGAGCCGCCTGGAACGCGTGTATGTGCTGGTTCGGAGCCGACGACGATCCCCTTCTCTCGACGCTCGCCCGGCACGGGATCGTGAGGCGGGATGGCGCCGGGGCACGGGAACGCTGGCTGGAGCGGGTGGGTCCGGTCGCCGCGGAGACCGGCATGGCGACGGCGGGCGCCGACGGGTGGGTCAGCGCCCGCGAAGCCGTCTGGGATGGCTACTGTCACCAGCGGCGACGTTCGGCCGAGGGTGGACCCGATGAAGACTCGCTCGCGCGGGTCCGGGGCGACCGGAACCGCACCCTGTTCATGGACTGATTCGTGGCCGGGGACGCGAAATCCGACGCGCCGCCGGAGCGGCCGACGCTCGACGATCCGGTCGAATCTTCCGCGATGCCGGCCTCGATGCCCTGCCCGTTCTGCGCTTCGAACGACTCCGAGCCCTTCGCGACGTTCGGGGGACAGGCCTCGACGGCCCAGTACTACTGCAACGCGTGCCGAACGGTGTTCGAGGCCCTGAGGTGGCGCTGAGCCGGTATCGGGCGGCGCCCGGGGGCGGCATCCTGCGGCGTCCGGATGAACGCACCGCGACCCGGGCTCTGCCGGGCGAGCCGTGACCTCGCCTCCCGCGCGGGAGCCCGACATCCATCGCGGACGAGTGCCGCCACTCGCCCCGTTCGCGAGCGCTCTGGCCGCGTACGCGGCGGGGGACCCCGATCCGGGCCTGCGGCTGCGCAGCAGTCTCGGCGAAGATGAGGCGCTGCCGACCGGTTTCTTCTTTCGGGAACCGGATCGGTGGATGGACTTCGAGCGCTATGCCGTCGAGTTGTGCCGCGGACGGGTACTTGATCTCGGAGCGGGAGCCGGCCCGCATACGCTCGCGCTGCAGGCGCTGGGCTACCCGGTCGTCGCGGTGGAAGGCTCCGCCGGCATCGCTCGTCTGCTGCGGGAACGCGGCGCGAGGTCGGTCGTGCATGCCGACTTCCGCCTTTGGTGGCGTCCGGGATTCGACACGGTGGTCATGCTCATGAACGGTCTGGGACCCGTGGGAACGCTGGCCGGCCTCGACCGTTTCCTCATACACGCCCGCCGGTTCCTGGCCCCGGGCGGCCAGCTCCTCGTTGACGGCGCGGAAGCTGTGATGAACCGGCGTTCGGTCCCGGCGTCCTGGCCCCCCGCCGGCGAGTACCCCGGCGAGGCCTGGGTCGAACTCTCACACGCGGGCCGGATCGGTCGTCCGTTTCGCGAGCTGTACATCGACATCGAGACCCTTGCGCGCCATGCCGTCCGGGCCGGGTGGCAACCGGAAACGGCGTTCGAGGGCGGGGACGGGACCTATCTCGCCCGCCTCACGAAGGCGTCCTGACCTCCGGCACAGAGCGGAACGTCGCGACCGCTGCCAACCATTTCGCCGATCCCGGAGTCGAACTGTCAGGACGTGGCGGAAACATCGTCGCCTTTTCTTCGTATGACGAGGGTACAGATCGCAACCGCCGATTTCGAGGGGGGACACATGGACAGACTTTCGAAGTGGGCAACCACTGGCTCTCTTGCCTGGTTGGTGATGGCGGTGGGGCTGATTCTGGGAACGCACAGCGGGGGCGCGCAGTCTGCCGAGGCCTCGGAGACCCCGGCAACGGGCGGGTGTCCGGAAACGCCCGTCGCCACGGCGCCCGCGACTGCGACTCCCGTTGCCGACGCGAGGTCGTGAGCGGCATCGCACGCCGCGACGCGGGCGGGGCCGGGTCCGAACGGGGACCCGGCCCTTTTTTTTGACCCATCCCCTCGGCGCCGCTCCCGGCACCTAATTCGGAATCGCCCGCCAGCGTATAGTTTCCTCCGATGCCGGAACGAGAGCGTCTGGACTTCATCCGTCAGATCGTCGCCGAGGATGTCCTGAGCGGGCGTCACGGCGGGCGCGTGAGCACGCGCTTTCCGCCCGAGCCCAACGGCTTCCTGCACGTCGGACACGCCTCCGCCATCTGCCTCGACTTCGAGGTGGCGCGGGAGTATGGCGGCCGTACGACGCTGCGCATGGACGACACGAACCCGACGACGGAGGACCCGTCCTACGTCGAGGCGATCGCGCGGGACATCCGCTGGCTGGGGTTCGAGTGGGACGGGGAGATCCGCTACGCCTCGGACTACTTCGGGGCACTCTACCTGATGGCGCTGCGGATGATCGAGGATGGGTTCGCCTACGTCGACAGCCTGTCCGAGGCAGAGATCCGCGCGCACCGCGGTTCGGTGCGCGAACCCAGCCGGCCGAGCCCGTTCAGAGACCGCTCGACGGAGGAAAACCTGGATCTCTTCCGGCGCATGCGGGCGGGCGAGTTCGCCGATGGAGAGCATGTCCTCCGGGCGCGGATCGACCTTGCCGCTTCGAACATGAAGCTGCGCGACCCGCTGATGTATCGCATCCGGCACGCCCACCACTACCGGACGGGGGACGCGTGGCCGATCTACCCCTTCTACGACTGGGCGCACGGCCAGTCCGACGCCATCGAGGGAATCACCCACTCCTTCTGCACGCTCGAGTTTCAGGACAATCGCGCGTTGTACGACTGGTTCATCGAGCACACGCGGCCCGCCGCCGCCCGCGTCGACCGCGTACCGGGAGCGGAAGGGGGCGGCGGCGAGGCGCTCGGTTCCTGGGATCCGCGGCCCCGCCAGTACGAGTTCGCGCGCCGCAACCTGGACTACACGATCGTGAGCAAGCGGAAGCTCCTCCTTCTCGTGGAGGAGGGGCACGTCTCGGGCTGGGATGACCCGCGCATGCCCACGCTGGCCGGCTTCCGGCGCCGCGGCATCCCCCCGGATGCGATTCGCGCCTTCTGCCGACAGGTCGGGATCGGAAAAGCCGACAACCGGGTGGAGATCGCAACGCTCGAGTGGGCCGTGCGCGAGGCGCTGAACCAGCGGGCTCCGCGTGCCCTCGCCGTGCTGCGCCCCCTCGAGGTCGTGATCGAGAACTACCCGGAAGGCGAGATCGACTGGATCGATGCCCCGTACTTCCCGCGGGGCGCCGACGCCCCGCCCGAGGGGTGGCCGGAAACCCGGAAGGTCCCCTTCACCCGGGTCCTCTGCATCGAGCGGGACGATTTTGCGGAGGAGCCGGCCCCGGGCTTCCGCAGGCTCGCCCCCGGTCGCGAGGTACGTCTGCGGCACGGCTACTTCATCACGTGCCGGGGCGTGGAGAAGGACGGCGCCGGCCGCGTCGTGCGCCTGCGCTGTACGTACGACCCGGAGACGCGAAGCGGGGCGGCGCCCGACGGCCGCCGCCCGGCAGGCACGATCCACTGGGTATCCGCGACGGAGTCGGTGCCCATCGAAGTCCGCCTCTACGACCGGATGTTCCGCGTCCCCGATCCGGGCGGCGGCGCGGACGGCCTCCGCGAGAGCCTCAACCCGGACTCGCTGCAGGTCCTGACCCGGGCCCGCGGTGAACCGAGCCTGGCCGGCGAGCCGCCCGGATCGGCCTATCAGTTCGAGCGCCTGGGTTATTTCGTCCCGGACCGGGCCACGAGAGCAGCGGCGGACGCGGCGGACGGGGGCGCCGATGCTCCCGCCGGTGCCCCCTTCGTCTTCAACCGGACCGTGACGCTCCGCGATGCGTGGGGACGGCGCGCGAATTCGGAAGGCGCCCGGGACGACACCTCCGCCGGGGGCGCCAGCCGCGAGTCGACAGCTCCGGGCATCGACTCGGCGCGGGAAGCCCGCGATGCGGCAAGGCGGGCGGACCCGGCGCTCCAGGCCGCTTTCGCGCGCTTCCGGCAGCAGCTGGGTCTGGCCGACGAACTCGCGGACCTGCTCAGTGGTTCGGAGGAATCCGTACACTACTTTGAACGGGCCATCCGCGGTGAGACGGATCCGGCCGCCGTCGCGACCTGGCTGGTACACGAAGTTCGGGGCGCCGGAGGCAGCGAGGGCGAGGCCGGTGCGCTCGAGCCGGAAGCGCTCGCCGAACTTGTGGAACTCGTCCTCGATCGCTCGATCTCCCGAGCCGTGGCAAAGTCGCTCCTGGCGCGGCTGGTCGAGCACGGCGGACGTCCGCGCGAGATCGTCCGCCGCGAGGGGCTGGGCCGGATCGGCGACGCGGAGCAGATTCGCGAGATCGTGCACGGTGTCGTGGCCGCCCACCCGGCCGAGGTGGCGCGCTATGCCGCCGGGCACACCGGCCTCGCCGGGTTTTTCGTGGGCCAGGTCATGCGTGCGACGCACGGGCGCGCGGATCCGGCCATCGTGAGGGAACTCCTCGAGGAGAGTCTCAATGACGCCATGTGAAGCGCTGCTTCCGTCGCTCCGGCGTACCCGCCGCGGGTTTCTCGTGCTTGCCCTCTGGGGGCTGTGGCCGGCGGCGGCGTTGGAGGCGCAGGATCCGGTCCCCGCGGACAGCGTGATTTCGCTGGGCGAGTTGATCGTCTCGGCGCTGCGCGCGCCGACGTCGGTGAGAGAGGTGCCGGGCAACGTGACGACCGTCACGCGCGAAGAGCTGCGCCTTTCCGCAGCCCAGACGCTTCAGGACGTGCTGCAGGAAGTGCCGGGCCTCAATTTCCGCTTTCCGTTTCAGGCCGGCGTCGCGCATCCGTCCTGGCAGGCCGTAACCCTGCGGGGATTGGGCGGCACGGCCGCGAGCCGGACACTCGTGCTCGTCGACGGCGTCCCGCTGAACGACCCCTACTTCGGCTGGGTGCGCTGGAGCCAGGTCCCGGTGGAGGTCATCGAGCGCATCGAGATCGTGCGCGGCGGGGCGACCGTGAGCTGGGGGAGCCAGAGTCTCGCGGGGGTCGTTCACGTGATCACGCGCTCGGGTGGCGGCGGCGGGTTCTCGGCGGGCGTGCAGGGAGGGAGCCAGTCCAGCTTCCGCGGCGATGCGATGGCGTCCTTCGGCGACGACCGCGCCGGCGGCTACGTGGCGGGCGAGTTCTTCGACAGCGACGGCTACATCCTGACCGAGCCCAGCCTGCGTGGCGCGGTGGACATCCCCTCCGCGTCGAGCCACGGGGCCCTGCGCGCGAAGGTTGAGTTCCAGGCCGGGGACCGCCTGCGCATCCACGCCCAGGGGAACTACTTCGACCAGGACAAGGACAACGCGACGCCCCTCCGCAACAACACCACCGAGGCGGGATTCGGACAGGTCGGGGCCACGCTCACGACCGGGGAGACGTCCACGCTCGCGTTCAACACCTACATGCAGTCGCAGACGTACGTGAACTCGTTCTCGGGGGTCGGTGCGGGCCGGAACAGCGAGGAGCCGTCCATCAGCCAGGACGTCCCCTCATCGGGGGTGGGCGCCAACCTGGTCTGGAGCGGGGCAGCCGGCGCCGTGGGCGCCGATTTCCTGCGGGCGACGGGCGACGCGACCGAGCAGTACCTGTACCGGGACGGCGCCTTCACGAGACAGCGGGAGACCGGAGGCGATCAGACCCTGTTCGGCCTCTTCGTCCAGGCTCGCCACGACCTCGGGGACCGCTGGCGGCTGTGGACCGGCACACGGCTCGACGTGTGGCAAAACTCGTCCGGATCGCGGCACATCCTCAACACGACCGACGGCAGCGTGCTCACGGACGATGCGTTCGAGGACCGCAGCGGGACACAGTTCAGCTCGAATATCGGCCTCCTGTTCGACGCGTCCGAACGCGTCGCGATGCGGCTCAATCTCCACACCGGCCTCCGGGTCCCGACCCTGAACGAACTGTACAAGCCGTTCCGCGCGGCCGGGAACGTCGTCAACGAGTCCAACGCGGCGCTCAATCCGGAAAGGGTCAGTGGTGCCGAGATCGGCGTGGACCTTCAGCCCGACCCCTCCGTGCTGATCCGGCTGACCGGCTTCCTCGCGAACGTGAGAGATGCGATCACCGACGTCACGATCCAGGAAGCCGAAACGTCCGGCGTCATTCAACCGTGCGGCTTCGTGGCGGCCGGGGGCGTGTGCCGCCGCCGCGACAACGTGGGCACGTTCTGGAGCGCCGGAATCGAGACCGAAGTCGAACTGCGTCCGTCCGCGGCCTGGCTGCTGGCGGCGAACCACCAGTACAACCCGACGGAGGTGACGGACGCGCCTGGCCGCCCGGACCTGATCGGGAACGAGGTGCAGGGGAGCCCGACGCACCGGGCCATGCTGCGGGTCGGGCACGTCGATCCGACAACCCTCGAAGTGGTCGCCACGGCCCGGTACCTGGGCGCCCGCTTCGACAACGACCTCAACACGGGGGAGATCGCGGGCTCTTTCCTGGTCGACCTCCGCTTCCGCCGTCAGCTGACGAGCCGGCTGAGCGCCTTCGCGAGCGTGCAGAACCTCTTCGATGCGATCGCGGAGATGTCCCATGACGCGAACGGCTTCATCCGGGTGGGCGCGCCCCGAACCCTGATCGGCGGCCTGCGGGTGCGTCTCGGCGGCTGATCCGCCGCGTCAGTCGTCGAGGGCGAGTTGTGACATGAGGGTGTCGATTTCCCGGCGGAGTTCGCCCACCAGGTCGTCCAAAGGGATGATGCGACTCTCCCGGACGCCCCGGTGGCTGAGTTCGGCACCTCCCGCCTCCAGCGAGCGCTCCCCGATGACGAGGCGCAGCGGGAGGCCGCGCAGGTCGGCGTCGTTGAACTTCACGCCGGCGCGGAGATCCCGCCGGTCGTCGTAGATCACCTCGATTCCGGCGGCGCACAGCGCCTCGAACACCCCGTCCGCGGCCGCCCACGTCTCCTCCTCCCGCGCGAGCGCCACGAGCGAGACGTGGTACGGAGCGACGGAGATCGGCAGCTTGAGGCCGTAGTCGTCCCGGTGCTCCTCGGCCACGCACGCCAGCAGGCGCCCGGTCCCGATCCCGTACGACCCCATCCAGATCGGGCGCTCGGCCCCGTCCTCGTCCGCGTACGTCGCCTGGAGCCCCTCGGAATAGCGGGTGCCGAGCTGGAAGATGTTCCCCACCTCCACGCCGCGCGCCATGCGCAGCCCTTCGCCGCAGCGCCCGCACGGCGCGCCCTCGAAGGCGAGGGCGACGGGGCCCACGACCGTGGGCTCGTAGTCCCGGCCGCAGCAGACGTTGCGGAGGTGGTAGTCCGTCTCGTTCGCGCCGAGCACCAGGTTGGGTGATTCCGCGACCCAGCGGTCGACGACGAAGATCGCGGCCCCGGGCTCCACCCCCACCGGCGAGGCGAACCCCGGCACCATGCCGGTCGCGGCGATCTCCTCCTCGTGCGCCGGGCGCAGTTCGAGCGCTCCCGCGAGGTTCTGGACCTGAATCGGGTTCGCCTCGAGGTCGCCGCGCACGATCGCCGCCACCAGCTTCTCTTCGCGCGCGCCCGCCTCCCCCGCGAAGCTGCCCATGTAGAAGACCATCTTCCCGGTCTCGCCGGGAGAGATCCCGAGCAGCCCCGTCACCTCCTCGATCGTGGCCGTCCCCGGCGTGTGCACCCGCTCCGGCGGCGACATCTCGCCGTCGCCGGGCTCGAGCGTGAACTCGGCGACCTCCCGGTTCGCCGCATAGCCGCAGGCGTCGCAGAGCGCGAGGCTGTCTTCGCCGATCGGCGTCACGTACATGAATTCGTGGGCGATCTTGCCGCCCATCATGCCCGTGTCGCTCCGCACGGCCGTGAGCGGCAGGCCGCAGCGGCGCCCGATGCGCTCATACGCCTCGTAGTGCCGCTCGTACTGCTGCGCGAGGCCCGCCGCGTCCCGGTCGAGCGAGTACGAGTCCTTCATGATGAACTCGCGCACGCGGATGAGCCCGCCGCGCGAGCGGAGTTCGTCCCGGAACTTGGTCTGCATGTGATAGACCATGGCCGGGAGCTGCCGGTAGGACTGGATCTCGGACGCCGCGTGGAAGGCCACGACCTCCTCGTGCGTCATCGCCAGGAGCAGATCGCGTTCGCGCCGGTCGACGAAGCGCGCCATGGTCGCGTCGATGTCGTACCAGCGGCCGGTCGCCTGCCACAGCTCCGCCGGATGCACGACCGGCATCGACAGTTCCTGCCCGTCGATCCGGTCCATCTCCTCGCGCAGGATCTGCTCGATCTTCCGCAGCGACCGCCAAGCCAGGGGCAGGTAGGAGAAGATGCCCGCCGCGAGCTGGCGCACGTAGCCGGCCCTCAGGAGGAGGCTGTGGGACTCGATCTCGGTTTCCCCCGGCGCCTGGCGCAGGGTCATGCCGAAGAGATTCGAGACGCGCTGTCCTGTACGTTCGGTTCGATTCACGGGTTGACCGTTCGGGGTGATCGGGTGGTGGCGGGTCGCCGCCGGACGGCGTCGAGCGACACGCGACGCTAACCGGCCCGCTGTCCGGGGGCCAGCATCTCGATAAGATATCCGCCCGACAGCCATACGACTTCCTCGCGGAGTGACCCGTGTTCCGACGGCCGACAGTTCTCTCGATCGCCGCGCTCGCCGCCGCCCTGACCATTCCGGCCGCGACCCGCCCGCTGCACGGCCAGGAGCTCACGGCGCTGCACGACATCGTGGCTGCCGTTTCGGCCTCGCGCGTGGAGGCGGACATCCGACAACTCGCGGACTTCGGCACGCGGCACACCCTGTCGGACACGCTGTCCGACACCCGCGGCATCGGGGCCGCGCGGCGCTGGATCAAGGCCGAGTTCGACGAGATATCCGCGGCTTGCGGCGGGTGCCTGGAGGTCTCCTACCAGACGTCCCATGTCGGAGGTACGGCGCGCATTCCGGATACGACCGCCGTCGTCAATGTGCTCGCGATCCAGAGGGGGACGACGGATCCCGGCCGCTATGTCGTCATGTCCGGGGACATCGACTCGCGCGCGTCGAACGCGCTCGACGGCACTTCCGATGCGCCGGGCGCAAACGACAACGCGTCCGGGATGGCCGGCGTCCTGGAGGCCGCGCGCGTCCTCACGCAGTACGAGTTCAACGGATCCATCATCTACGCGGGGCTGTCCGGCGAGGAGCAGGGGCTTTTCGGCGGGCGGCACATGGCCCGGGTGGCGCTCGAAGAGGGGTGGCGGATCCAGGCGGTCCTCAACAACGACATGATCGGCAACACCGATGGCCAGAACGGCGTCTCGGACAACACGATCGCGCGCGTCTTCGCCGAGGGGACGCGGGCGGACGAGACCGAGTCCGTGGCCGGGCGCCGGCGCGTCACAGGGGGCGAGGTCGACTCTCCGTCGCGCAATCTCGCGCGCCTCATCGACCGCCTGGTGGACGACTACGTCCCGAATCTGGACATGATGATGGTCTACCGGCTGGACCGTTTCGGGCGCGGTGGGCACCACCGTCCGTTCAACGACGCCGGCTTCCCCGCCGTCCGCATCATGGAGGCGAACGAGGACTACCGGCGCCAGCACCAGGACCTCCGCGTGGAAGACGGCGTCGAGTACGGCGACGTGATCGATGAGGTCGAGTTCGATTTCGCGGCCAAGCTGACGGCGGTCAACGCGATCTCGCTCGCCGCGATGGCCTGGGCTCCGGCGCCCCCGCGCAACGTCGCGATTGAAGGCGCCGTCCGGCCGTCCACGACGCTGAGGTGGGACGCCGTGCCTCGCGGGCGCGCGCCGAACCTTGCCGGTTATCGGGTCTACTGGCGGCTCACCGATGCCCCGCAGTGGCAGTGGAGCGTCTTCGCGGGCGACGTGACGGAGCACACGCTCGAGAACATCGTCATCGACAACTACCTCTTCGGCGTGGCCAGCGTGTCAGAGGATGGCTACGAGAGCCCCGTGGTCTTCCCCTGGCCCATCGGGGCCTTCGAGCCGCTCGAATGGACCCGCGACCCGGACAGCTGAAGCGCGGCACCGGAAGGCGTCAGGCGCGGCGCCAGGCCCAGCGGAAGAGAACGAAGCAGAACAGGAGCGCGACGCCGATCCACAGCGCGCCCCACAGCAGGGTCGGAACACCGGTGAGTTCGGCCAGCATCCGCGCATCCGACTGCAGCTCCGGACGGTCCAGGATGTCGCTCTTGATGTCCAGCACCGCGTACAGGCAGCTCGTCAGGCCCAGAAAGGTGAGGACGACGCGGTTCACCGCGGGCCCCGCCCGCCAGGCCACCGCGAGCAGGGCGGCCGCGAAGGCGAGCCCGAAAGCGAGGGCGAAGGCCTGCTGCGTGTAGAGGAGCGTCACGCTGCCCACGGTCACGGCGAGGACCGCGGAGAACCACGAACTCAGGCTCGGGAACCGTTCGGCGCCCCAGATCATCAGCCCGCCCCAGACCAGACTCCCGAGGTATCCCGCGGAGAGGGCCAGGAACTCGTTCCCCCCCGGGCAGCGGCACAGGCCGCCTTCGAGCGGTGTGACCTCGATGGCGAGGATCCGGCCCCCCGTGGCCAGCGCAACCAACCCGTGGCTGATCTCGTGCAGCAGGACGACGAAGAGCTTCACCGGATATACGAACGGCGTGTCCCAGAGGAACCAGACGGCCGCGAACAGGGTGGCGAACGCGGCCAGAAAACGGAGTCTTCGCTTCGATCGATCGGTCATGGGTTCCTCGTACGGAATGGGCCCGCGACGAGTGTCGGACGACCGGGCGACATCATATCCCGATGATGAACGCAAGCGCGACAAGCGTCATCGCCACGCCCGCGAGCGCGAACACCGGTATCTGCCGGTCGAACCACCACCGGCAGACAGCGAACACGAGCGAGAAGAGACCCAGCGTCGCGTATACGGGGAGAAGGGCGCCAACCCACTCCGTGCGTTCGCTGAGCGCGAGGACCGCCAGCCCCGCAGCGAGCGTCGCGATGAAGAGGGAGCGCTCGTCCGTCACGGGAGGCTGCGGCCAGCGGGTCGCGGGCAGCCAGCCGCCGAGCGCGAGCGGGGCAAGGACGAGCGCTTCTGCCAGCACCGTCAGCCGCCACGCGTCCTGCGCCGGTCCCGCCACGAGGAAGGCATCGGTGAATGCGGCGAAACCGGCGGAAGTTGCGGAGACCGCGCCCAGCAAGTAGAGCCCGAAGGCGATGATGCGGCCCGAGATCCGGGCGGCATGGAAGGTCCCGGGCGCGTCCCGGCGCAGCCTCAGCGCCGGGACCGATTCCGCGGGGCTGCTCGCCACGCTTCGGGGCAACCATCGGGGGCGTCGCGAGCCTCCCGAGCCGACCAGGAACCGCTCGCCGAGCGCCCGCACTTCCTGCGCTTCCGCCGCCGAGAGGTCGGCGCGCGCCACGGCCGCGTTCAGTTCGTCTTCATCCAGCAGCACGCGGCTTCCCCCCTCGGGCAGCCACACATCGAGATAGAGATCCTCGATGATCCACGGGGACGAGTCCAGCCGGGGAGGGCGGATCAGGTTGATGTAATAGCCCTGGAAGTTGCCGCGGCCGTGGTAGAAGGCGCCGATCTCGAAGGGCTGGCCCGGGCGAAGAAACCACATGAGGAGCGAGCCCGGCCGGAGGGTCGTCGTCTCGTCGATCCGCACCGGTTCGAAGTGCGTATCGAGGACCTGGAGCGTGATCTTCCATCTCGGCCCGTCCTCGAGCAACTCCTGACGAAAGCGCTGCACGCGACGCCCGCGACGGATCTCCACGTCTACGCGGGGCGCGTCCTCCGGGATCCGGCGGGCGACCCGCAACGCGCGGCGCCGAGCCCCCAGGAGATCGAAGTCCACTTACATGTCCGAGGGGGACCCCGGGTCGCGCCACGAGGTTTCGGACGTGAACGATCCGTCGGTCTCGGCCAGCGCCTCGAGCCCCGGCGCCGGTGTGAACCGCTCGCCGTGCCGATCCCGCAGTTCGAGAAGACGGTCGCGCACGGCCCGCGCTCCGCGTGACTCCGCCCAGGCGAGCGGCCCGCCACGGAAGGGCGGAAACCCGGTGCCCATGACCATCGCGAGATCGACGTCCGCCGGACCCGCGACGACCTTTTCCTCGAGGGCATACATGGCTTCGTTGACCGAGAGCAGCAGACAGCGATCGACGATCTCCTCGGGCCGCACGCCGCCACGCCCCGACCCGAAGGCGCGGCCCACCTCCCGGTCCACGCGTTCCTCCTTGCCCGAATAGGTATAGAAGCCGCGCCCGTTCTTCTTCCCGAGCCGGCCAAGGTCGGCGAGTGTGTCGAGGGCCGCGGACGGGCGCATCCGGTCTCCGAAGGCGCGCGACATTTCCTTCGCGACGTGGGCCGCGACGTCGAACCCGACTTCATCGAGCAGTCGACACGGCCCCATCGGCAGCCCGAACTTCGTCAGGGCGCGGTCGATGCGGGCTACGTCCGCGCCATCCGCCAGCAGGAATCCGGCTTCGTTCAGGTACGGCGCGAGGAGCCGGTTGACGATGAAACCCGGCCGGTCCGCAACCAGCACGGGCGTCTTCCCGAGTCGCCTCGCGAGCTTGAACGCCGTGGCAAGCGCCAACTCCGAGGACGCGTCGCCGCGGATGATCTCCACCAGGGGCATCCGGTGCACCGGATTGAAGAAGTGCAGCCCGACGACGCGATCCGGCCGGGCCGCCGCTTCGGCCAGTGCGGTCACGGACAACGAGGAAGTGTTGGTCGCGAAGACGGCGTGCGGCGGCAGTTCGGCTTCCGCCTCCCGAAGAACCTGCTGCTTCACATGCAACCGTTCGACGACCGCTTCGATGACGACATCGACACCGTCGAAACGCTCATAGCCGAGCGTTCCGTGGATGAGCGCGAACTTCAGCCCCACTTCGTCCGGCTCGATGATGCCGCGCTTGCCGGCTTTCCGGAGCAGTTCGCCCGCATGTCGCAGCCCCACGTCAAGCGCTTCCTGATCGATGTCCTTCAGAATGACTGAGATGTCATTGGCCGCGGCGAGTTCGGCAATCCCGCCGCCCATGACGCCCGCCCCGAGCACGGCGACCTTCTCCACTTCCGGCCGCCGCGCCACGATCTCCGGGGCAAACGCCTGCCTCGCCGCCTGGCCTCCCCGAAAAAGTCGCACGAGATTCCTGCACACGCCGGTGGCGGCCACGTACCCCAGCGCCTCAGCTTCGACGGGGAGCGCCTCGTCGATGGGAAGGTCGATCGTCTCCTCGATCACATCGATCGCCTTCAGGGCGACGGGATAGACCGTCCCGGACGCGGTGCGTACGCGCCGACGGGCCCCCTGGAACAGAATGCGACGCCCCACCCGAGTCCCTTCAAGGAACCGGTCTCGCGCCGATGCGTGGGGCAGCTCGCGGTCGAGACGCCCGAGTACGGCTTCGAGCGCCAGCCCCGCGACGGCAAGTCTGAAGTGCGATTTGTCGAGCACCTGGTCGACGAGTCCGTAGCGATGCGCCGTCGATGAAGAGAGGCTCCTTCCCGTGAGGATCATCGAGAGAGCCCGCTGAATCCCGATCAGGCGCGGAAGCCGGACCGAGCCTCCGAATCCGGGAATCAGCCCGAGCTTGATTTCGGGCAATCCGATCGCGGTGGCCCGGGAATCCGTCGCCACGCGCCAGTCGCAGGCGAGGGCGAGTTCGGTCCCTCCGCCCAGGCAGGTCCCGTTGATCGCCGCGATTTTCGGAATCCCGAGTCGGTTCAGCCGCTGGAGGATGCGCTGCCCGAGGGCGCTCTTGGTGCGGCCGTCCTCCTCGTCCCGGATTACGGCGATCTCGTTGACATCGGCACCGGCGATGAACGTATCCGGCTTGCCGCTCCACACCACGAGAGCAATGGGGTGTCCGGTCGCGATCCGCGACTCGAGCTCGGTGAGATGGCGGTCCAGGTGCCGCATCACCTGGGTATCGAGGAGGTTTACGCGCGAATCAGGAGCGTCGAAGACCAGCCATGCGATCTTGTCCGCGTCGATCTCGAGCCTGAGGGACGCAGGCTTGCTGGCCATGCGTTCCCCGGCTACCGCGGCAACCGGGGCCGCGGGCCCCCGTACGCCGAGGGGACGGATGCATCCGTGCTCGAATAGCCGCCGAAACTGTGCGGCACTACGCTAGCAGCGCTGACGCACACCCTGCCGCAGATCGGCGTTGTCCGGATCCAGCCGAACCGTGTCCGACGTGGCCTCATCGATGCGCAAGTTCCAGTAGAGTTCGCCGGCCGCGGTGTTCATTCGGGTGTGGATCCACCACGGTCCGCCGGACACAGGCGCGGTCACCACGCCCTCGGCGTCCGTGGTATCCGTCACCACCTCGCGCCCAAGCGCCGTGAGCAGATCCGATTCGATGTCGCCGTAACCCGCAAACGCCATTTCCTCCCAGGAGTCGATGACGATGCAGATCGAGTCCACCCGCTGCTGGTTCGCCTGTTGCATCTCGTTGAACGCGTCGAACGCCGCCTGCCGCCGCCGGTTCAGGACCAGCTCACGGTCTTCGAGATCGCCGAACTCGTCGAACAGTTCCCGGTACTCCCGGCTGCGGTCATCCAGACCCTCCAGCCTCGTGGTGATGGACCGCATGGCATCTCGGACGTTGTTCCAGTCCGCTTCAGCCGTGCTCCACTCGTCCCGCAACCCTCGTTCGGCTTCGGAAGCCTCTTCGAGATCCGCCGGGATCGTCGGTTCCGGCGTCGCGGCCTGCGCCATGATGGCTGCGAACAGCGAGTCCCGATCGAAGGGGAGAAACTGAATTTCGAGATCGTCCGCAGCCTCGGCGTCTTCCGTAACCTGCACCGTTAGCCCGCCGCCACAGGCGGCAAGCAGAGGGAAGATCGCCAGAAGGGAGACAGCCACACGCAACTTCGGCATCAATCGAACTCCAGTTGGGATGGGCCGGATACGTGGCCCGGAATCTACGGAGCTTCTCCTAGCGGCGGAAGCTGTCGTCCAGGAAGTGCCGGACCGGGTTCACCGGCCGGCCGTCGATCCAGATTTCGTAGTGGAGATTCGGCCCCGTTGCCGTCCCGGAAATGCCGACTTCCCCAATAACATCGCCACGCTGGACCTGGGTACCCGCGCGGACCGCGATGCGGCCCAGGTGCGCGTAGCGGCTCTGATACCCATCGCCGTGATCGATCTCGATGAGACGGCCGTACGTGCTCTTCGAGCCCGCGAAGGTGACCCGGCCCGCTCCCGTCGCGATGACCGGGCTTCCGAAGTCCGCCGAGATATCGACGGCGGTATGCGGACGCCGGAACCCCAGGAGCGGATGCAGCCGGTTGTGGCTGAACCCAGACGAGAGCCAGGAATCCTCCGCGAGGACCGGCCAGACCGAAGGAATTCGCTGATACCGCTCGCGCTGCGCCCCAACCGAGTCCGCGGCTTCGGTAAGACTGCTCCGGAGCAGATCCGCGCGTCGCAGCAACTGTTCGATGTCGACCGCCACATCTCCGGCCTCACGGGCGAGGTCGGGGGCAATCTCGAAGAACTCGTCGTTCGTGGGATCGACGCCGCCGGGCCCCCCGACACCGACCGAGTAGACGTCGGGATCGAGCAGCGGCAGACCCGCGACGAGCCGGAACCGCTGCTCCCGCACGGAGAGATCGTCGAGGGCCTGGCTGAATTGCCCGCTCCGCCGCTCCATGGCCTGAAGGCTGCTGATGAGCTGCCGGTTCTCGGCTCGATAGTGCGCCAGCTGCTCCGCGGCATCCTGCCGCCCAAGGACGCCGGCGATGAAGGCGGACGTCCCCATCAGAAGGAGGGCCGCAACGATCCCGACAGCTCTCGCCCGCCGCTTCTCGATGCGATAGCTGTGCGCCCGCCCACCACTCTCGGGCAGAATCTGTATCGTCCAGAAAGAAGGTCTATTCAAGGCATTCCAGCCATTGGATCCATGGGTTGGCCCGCGCCGGGCGTCCGTGGCCTCAGCGACAGTCCGCGTGTACGCAACGAGACCGGCGAGGCTTCCCGGGCACGTTGCCGCAAGACGGCTCTGACCGGCCCGCAGCTACCCATTCCCGGCCCGCAGCTACATTTCGGGCCGATGAACCTATTTGCGGTCGGCAACCAGTGTCAACTTCGTGGGTTACACCCTGCGGGCGGCGGCGTTCCGTTCGAGGCGCGCCGGCCGGTAGCGTTCGGCGCGATCAGGGACGCGGAAAGAGGACCCCGCCGGGACGGACGGCTTCCAGCCCCTCGAGGGATGTTTCGAGGCGCCCGAAGTCCGGCGGTGATCCCTCGCCCCCGAGCGTCTGCCAGAGTTCGGTGGCCTTGCCGGGCGTGAAGGGGACGAGCATCGCGGCCACCGTGCCGAGCGCCGCGATGAGCTGCGACAACACGCCATCGAGCGCGTCTCGTTCCGCCCCGTCGCGTTCCGCCTTCGCCAGCGCCCACGGCTTCGTCTCGTCCACGAACCCGTTCGCCGCACGCACCACATCGAACGCCGCCGCCAGACCCCGATGCAGCAGGTAGCCCTCCATGGCCGCCCGATACTCCGCGAGGGCGTCCTCCACCTGCCGCGAGAGTCCTCCACCCCGCGGCGGCGGCACGTTTCCTCCGCGGTACCGGGAGACCATCGACACCACCCGGTTCAGGAGGTTGCCGAGGTCGTTCGCGAGGTCCGACGTGTAGCGGCGGTCGAACTGCTCGATGAAGGCCGCCGCCGACGGATAGTCGCGGTCGCCGTCCCAGGGCACCTCCCGCAGGAGGAAGTACCGCAGCGCGTCCGGACCGTGCCGTTCGATGAGTTCGATGAGGCCCAGTTCCGTGCCCGCCGACTTCGAGAGCTTGGCCCCGCCGATCTTGATGAAGCCGTGGCCCCACACGCTCTTCGCCGGTTCCACGCCCGCCGCCAGCAGCATGGCCGGCCAGTACACGCAGTGGAAGCGGGTGATGTCCTTGCCGATGATATGGAGGTCCGCCGGCCAGAGCTTCCCGAACGCCTCGCCGTCCGGATAGCCGATGGCCGTGATGTAGTTCGACAGCGCGTCGAACCACACGTAGACCGTATGCCC
The DNA here is from genome assembly GCA_964509895.1 of uncultured Gemmatimonadota bacterium. Classification (GTDB taxonomy): domain Bacteria; phylum Gemmatimonadota; class Gemmatimonadetes; order Palauibacterales; family Palauibacteraceae; genus Palauibacter. The sequence continues at coordinate 10,021 of CAZDZJ010000058.1, read as the reverse complement.
CTCGTCCCCCGGGAAGGGGACGCCCCACCGGATCCGGGAGCGGGAGGCCGAGATGTCGTCGAGTCCCGACTCCAGCAGCCGCGTGATCTCGTTGCGCCGCGTCGCGGGCCGCACGGAGTCCGGGTCGTTCCGCAGGCGTTCGAGAAGCATGTCGCGGTAGTCGGAGAGCCGGAAAAACCAGTTCTCCTCCTCGGTCCACTCGATCTCGCGCCCGGGGTGGAGCGGGCAGCGTCCGTCCGCCAGTTCATCGTCCTTCTTGAAGGCCTCGCACCCGGCGCAGTAGTGGCCCTCGTACTTTGCGCGGCGGAAGTCGCCGTTCGCAGCGATCCGCTCCATCAGCGCGGTCACGCCGCGATGGTGGCGCGGCTCCGAGGTCCGGATGAAGTCGTCGTTCGACAGCCCGAGGCGGCTCCAGACGTCGAGGAAGGCCTCGGCGATCCGGTCGACCCACTCCGCGGGGTCCGCTCCGTGCTTCTCCGCCTCCTGCTGGACCTTCTGCCCGTGCTCGTCCATGCCGATGAGAAAGTGGACCTCATCGTCGCAGGCGCGGCGGTACCGGGCGATGACATCCGCGCCGATCTTCTCGATCGCGTGCCCCAAGTGGGGGTCGCCGTTCGAGTAGTCGATCGCCGTCGTGAGATAGAAGCGGGGCACGGGCTGTCCGAACGCGTTCGGGATCTGCGGCCGCTAGCGGCGGTCCAGCTCGGCGCGGCGCGCCTCGCGCCTCTCGTCCCGCAGCTGGGCGAGGGGGATCGTACGGATCTCGCCGTCGCCCGCCTGAAGCGAGACGGTCTCCTCGAACAGATCCCACGACTTCACGTTCTCGCGGCCCTTCGCGGTCCGGATCGTCCTGCCCACGGGGGGAAAGCGTTTCCTGGCCTGCGTGTAGACGGCGTGTTCGTAGCGGAGGCAGTTCATCAGGCGGCCGCAGGCGCCCGAAATCTGGCTCGGGTTGAGGGAGAGCCCCTGGTCCTTGGCGAGCTGCAGGGTGACGGGTTCGATGGAGGTGAGCCACGAGCGGCAGCAGAGCTCCCGGCGACAGCGGCCCAGCCCGCCGAGCCGGCGCGCCTCGTCGCGGACGCCGATCTGCCGAAGGTCGATCCGGGTCCGGAACGAGCGGGCCATGTCCCGCACGAGGGCGCGGAAGTCGACCCTCTTCTCCGCGGTGAAGTAGACGGTGAGCTTGTTGCGGTCCCACTGCCATTCCGCCTCGCTCACCTTCATGCGGAGCCGGTGTTTGGCCACGAGTTCCCGCGTGCGCCTTCGCACCTCGAGTTCCTGGTCGCGAAGCTGGTGCAGCCGCAGGACATCGGCCGGCGCGGCCCGGCGGATCACGCGGCGGGACGGCGGCGGTACCGCGCGGGCGCCGACCTGATCGCATCCCCCTTCGCACGCGAGATCGCCGGCCGGGGCCGCACGCTTCACCCATCCGATGTCCTGCCCGCGGTCGGCCTCCACGACGACGAATTCCCTTTCCGTCAGCAACGGAACGCCGGCGAAGGCGAAGAAGTCGGAACGGAGCCCCTTGAACTGAACCTCGAGGATCTGGTTCTCGCCCCTCGCGACCTGGCCCGGTGTCGCGACGGGATCCGGGGTCGTCACGGAATCGGGGGTCGTCAGGGGACCCGGCATCGCCACGGGGTCCGGCGCGGGGCGAGGCCCGCGTGGAACGCCGTTGCCGGACTCGCCGCCCGGGCGTGCGGAACGCGGGGGTTGCGGCCGCACGGAGCGCGGCCGGCGGCCCTCGCTCACCTCTCCTCCCAGGCGCCGATGGCGTAGAACTTGTCGCGCCGCGTCTCGACCAGCTCGCGCGGCTCCAGCTTCGCAAGCTCGCGCAGGTGACGCCGGATGGCGGCGCCCATCGCTTCGACGGCAGCCTCCGGATCCGTGTGCGCCCCGCCCTTCGGCTCCGGGATGACCTGATCCACGACGCCCAGATCCTGGAGGTCGCGGGCGGTGAGCTTGAGTGCTTCCGCCGCCTTGTCGGAGTGCTCGCGGCTCCGCCACAGGATGGCGGCACATCCTTCCGGGGAGATGACGGAGTAGATCGCGTTTTCCATCATCAGGACGCGGTCCGCCACGCCGATCCCCAGCGCGCCGCCCGATCCTCCTTCGCCGATGACGCAGCTCACGATCGGGACCCGCAGGCCCGCCATCACGGCGAGGTTGCGGGCGATCGCCTCCGCCTGTCCACGCTCCTCGGCGCCGATCCCCGGATAGGCTCCCTGCGTGTCGATGAAGGTCACGACGGGGCGGCCGAACTTCTCGGCCAGCCGCAGCAGACGTTTCGCCTTGCGATACCCCTCCGGGTGCGGAGAACCGAAGTTGCGGCGCAGGTTCTCCTTCATCTCCCGGCCCTTCTGGTGCCCGATGACCATGACGGAGCGGCCGCCGATCCTGAGCCAGCCGCCCACGATGGCCGGATCGTCGCGGAAGACCCGGTCGCCTCGCAGCTCGAAGAAGTCCGTGCCGATCCCCTCAATGTAGTCGAGCGAGAAGGGACGGTCCTGGTTCCGGGCGAGCTTGACGCGGTCGAAACGCGACAGCCGGGCCATGGCCTCATCGTGCGCGGCGGCGAGCTGGGCTTCCAGCGGCCCCAGCTCGGCGCTCACATCGATTCCGCGCTCTCTGGCCTTGTTCCGAAGCTCCTCCACATGGTTGCGGAGTTCGGCCAGGCCCTCCTGTTCTATCGACATGGATTCCGATCGTTTCCCGGTCCCGGAGCCGACACCCACTCTCGGCTGCCGCACAAACTGGCCCCGCCGACGGCGATCCGGCCAGCCGGAGGCCCGCCGGGCGTCGATCCGTCAGCGACTCCGGACCAGCCTTACACCGCTCCCGCCCAGCAACTCGCGCAACTCTCCGACCAGGGTCGGCGTCGGAGCCACGCGCAGCGTTCGCGACGCGAAACGCGATGGGCCCGCATCTTCCTCCGGCGCGCCGCCCCCCGCTTCCACGTAGAGCGGCCCGAGCCCCGGGGAAGCCTCCAGCAACTCCCTGGCGCGGCTGAACGCGCCCGGCTCGGGCGGTTCGTCCCCGTGGAGTTCGATCAGGATCCCCACCTGTCCCTCGCCCCGCACGTCCGCCAGGGGACGCACGGAGTCGAGAAAAATGGGCGGATCGTCATCATCCCGCGAGTTACCCGACACCGTACCCGAGATCATGACCGGCCGGTCGTCGGTGAGGAGGCCGCGGTTGCCCTGCCAGATCTCGCCGAAAACGAGCGTCGTCGCCGTGCCGTGAAAGTCCTCGATCGTGAGGCGTGCCCACTCGCGGCCATCCTTGCGCGCGGTCCGGACCGATGTCTCGGTGATGACGCAGGGGATTTCCACGGCCCGGTCGCGGTGCTCCCGCAGACTCGTCGTCCTCGCCTCCTGCGAATACAGGTCGACGATGTCCCGGTAGCGCTCCAGAGGGTGTCCCGAGATGTAGAATCCGAGGCGTTCCTTCTCCTCGCGAAGCCGGTCGCGCTCGCCCCACGCGGGGACGATGGGGAGTTCGACCTCCGGCCGCGCCTCCGAGGCGTCGCCGCCGAACAGGCTGGTCTGACCGCTCTCGGCCTCCTGCCGCCTCAGTTGCGCCTCGTTCATCATGACCTCGAGGCCGGCCGAGAGCGCGGCGCGGTCGCCGAGGTCGTCGAGCGCCCCCGCGCCGATGAGGGCCTGGATCACGCGCGAGTTGTTGAGCCGCAGATCGATCCGTTCGAGGAAGTCGAGGAAGCTCTCGAACGGCGCCTCATCGCGGGCAGCCCGGATCGACTGGATCGCGGAATGTCCCACCCCCTTGATCGCGCCCAGCCCGAAGCGAATCGCCGAGTTCCCGGGTTCGTCCGGATCGTCAACGACGGTGAAGCGGTAGCCCGATTCCTTCACGGAGGGGGGGAGCACCCGTATGCCGAGCAGGCGCGCCGCCCCGATGTAGGAGACGACGGCATCCGTGCTTCCGATTTCCGACGAGAGGAGGCCGGCCAGGAATTCGGCCGGATAGTGCGCCTTGAGCCACGCCGTCTGGTACGAGAGGAGCGCGTAGGCGACGCTGTGCGCCTTGTTGAAGCCGTACCGGCCGAAGGTGCGGATGAGTTCCGCGATCTCGCCCGCCTTCGGCTTCGCCACGCCCCGCTCGACCGCGCGCTCGACGAATTCCCCGAGCACCTTGTCCGTCAGCTCCGCGTCCTTCTTCCCCACCGCCTTCCGGAGCACGTCCGCTTCGGCGAGCGAGAAGCCCGCGAGCAGGTTGGCGGCCCGCATCACCTGTTCCTGGTAGGTGATGACGCCGTACGTGGGCTCGAGGATCTCCTCCAGCTCCGGATGGGGGTATTCGACCGGCTTGAGCCCGCGCTTGCGCGCGATGTAGACGTCCGTCATCCCGGAGTCGAGCGGGCCCGGGCGGATGAGCGCGTTCACGGCGACGAGGTCGTCGAAGCGGTCGCATCGCATGGCGCGGAGCTTGTCGGTCGCGAGGCTGGATTCGAACTGGAAGACCCCGCTCGTGCGGCCGGCGGCGAGCATCTCGTACACAGCGGGGTCGTCGAGGCCGATCTCCTCCCAGTCCACGCGGGTCCCGTCCCGCTCCTTCACGTTGCGCGCGGCGTCGGCGATCACGGTCAGCGTCCGCAGGCCCAGGAAGTCCATCTTGAGCATGCCCGCCTTCTCGAGCGCGTTCATGTCGAACTGCGTGATCACCGTGTCCGCCCCGCTCTTCGTGTCCGAGCAGATCGGGACATAGTCGTCCAGCGGCCCCGGTGCGATCACGACCCCGGCCGCGTGCACCGAGCTGTGCCGCGACAGGCCCTCGATGCGCTCCGCGTAGTCCAGGAGCTTCTTCACCTGCGGGTCCTCGCGGTCGCGCTCGGCGAGATCCCCCACCTTCTTCCTCGCCTCCGCCACCGTGAGCGAGAACCCGGGCGTGGACGGCACGAGCTTGGCGAGCCGGTCCGTGTCCGCCGGCGAGAAGCCGAGCACGCGGCCCACATCCCGGATTACGGCCCTCGCCTTCATCGTCCCGAACGTGATGATCTGCCCGACCGACGCCTGACCGTATTTCTCCCGCACGTAGTCGATGACCTCGCCGCGGCGCTCGTAGCAGAAGTCGATGTCGATGTCCGGCATGGAGACGCGTTCGGGATTCAGGAAGCGCTCGAAGAGGAGGTCGAACTCGAGCGGGTCCACGTCCGTGATGCCGAGCGCGTAGCAGATGATCGACCCCGCCGCCGACCCGCGGCCGGGCCCGACCGGTATGTCCCGCTCGCGCGCCGCGACGATGAAATCCCACACGATGAGCAGGTAGCCCGCGTACCCCGTGTTCTCGATGACCCCGAGTTCGTACTCGAGCCGCTCGCGCACCGCGTCGGGCAGGGGATCGCCGTACCTCGACTTCGCGCCTTCCGTCGCCTCGTGGCGCAGCATCTCCATGGGTTCGGAGAAGCGCTCCGGGAGCGGGAACGCGGGCAGCTGGTACTGCTTCTCGACCTTGACGTCGCAGCGCTCGGCGATCTTCACCGTCTCGGCGAGCAGTCCGGGCAGGTCCGGGAAGAGCTCCGCCATCTCCTCGGCGGTCTTGAAGTAGCTCTCCTCGCCGTGGAAGCGGAGCCGGTCCCGGTCATCCTTGTCCTTGCCCGTCCCGATACAGAGGAGCGTGTCGTGCGCGTCGGCGTCCTCGCGCCGCATGTAGTGCGCGTCGTTGGTGACGACGAGCGGGAGCCCGAGTTCCTCGGAGATCCGGATGATCCCCTTGTTCACCAGGTCCTGCTTCGGGATCCCGTGGTCCTGGAGTTCGAGCCAGTAGCGGTCGCTGAACACCCGCGCGTGCCACTCCGCCGCCCGCTTCGCGTCCTCGTACCTCTCGTGCTGCAGGTAGCGCGCGACCTCGCCGGCGAGGCAGGCGGAGAGGCAGATGATCCCGTCGGCATGCCGCTCCAGCATCTCGCGGTCCACGCGGGGCCGGCGGTAGAACCCTTCCGTGTACCCGATGGAGGAGAGCTTGACGAGATTCGAGTACCCGCGCGCGCTCTCGGCGAGCAGGACGAGGTGGGCGTAGTGGGCCGGAGCCCCTTCTTCCATCCGGCGGGAGCGGCGGTCCCCGTACGCGACGTAGACCTCGCAGCCGATGATCGGCTTGATCCCCTTCTTCCGGGCCTTCTCCTGGAACTCCCACGCGCCGTGGAGGTTGCCGTGGTCGGTGAGGGCGAGGGCGGGCATGCCGAGTTCGACCGCGCGATCGACCAGGTCGTCGATGCGGTTCGCGCCGTCGAGGAGCGAGTACTCGCTGTGCGTGTGAAGGTGAACGAACTGCATTCAGGCGATCCGTCCGGCTCGGGCTGTCGGGGTTCGGCTGTCGGGTGTCGTTACGCGCCCGGTTCGATACAGCGGAACGACCCGAGTATCTCCTGCAACTGCAGCATGTACTCGTACTTGGCCCGGTTCGGCGAGTAGAGCCACGCGTCGACGAAGTACGTGCGCTCGGGACAGTCGACCAGCCAGACGATGAACGGGCCCGCGGCGGGGAATCCGCCGGATTCGTCCTGCCACACGCCGGTCACTTCGAGCGCCGGGCGACCCTCCCACACGAAGCTGACCACGCTCGAATTCGTATCGTCGATCCGCTGCGGGACGTTGTAGTGCGTGGCGTCGATCTCGGCCCGCCACGCCAGCGCCAGATCCTTCGTCAGCGAGTCGACGTCCGTGCGCCACGTGACGAGAACCGACCGGATGAGTTCGCTCGGGTCCGGGTTGTCGTTGCGCAGGATGACGAGGCTGTCGCCGCCGCCGAGATCCCGGGCGATCCGGTCGTAGACCTCGGGGACCAGGAGCGAGAACCCGAACCGCCGGCCGAGATCCGTGGCGAGGGCGGTGTCCGCGGGCGTCGCGTACATGCGCCGCATCACGAGTTCGCGGTAGTTCGTGTCCACCGCGTTCAGGACCGAGGGGAGCGCCGCGACCCACGATTCGGCCTCCCGCCCCGCACGAAGCAGGACGCCCGTCACGGTCTGGCTCAGGGCCCACACGTCGGACGACTGGAACACCCGGCCCGGCTCCAGCGCGGCGAGATCCTGACCTCCGGCGTCCGCCACTTCCATGAGCAGCGGGTCGTCGCCGGTTCCGAACACGATCAGATTGCGGAAGAGCCTCAGGTCGCCCGCGTTTTCGTGCTCCGGATCGACGAAGGTGACCTCGTACTGCTTCTCGTCCCGACTCGTGAAGATCGTCGGTTCGAGGATCCTCCGCGTCTCCTCCTCCACTTGCTGCGAGAGGGACTCGGGAGCGAGGATGATGAGGCTGTTCGCCTCGCCGAAGGCCGTCTGCTTGTTGCAGGCGGAGATCCCCAGGACCATGGCCGGGAGGAGCGCCAGGACGGCGCCGAAGGGACGGATTCTCATGCGAGTGAAGCTAGACCGGCATGCCTTCGCCGGCAATCGAACCGAGGGCGCCGCGGGGCGCTGCGGGCGGTGAGTACGCGCCGCGGTTTTCTCGCCGCCTGGTCGCGCGCCGCGGCGCTCTGCGCGCTGGCCCCGCTTCCGTTCGGACAGTTCGGCCCGGCGGCCCGCGCGCACGGCAGCCGGATCGCCGTTCGCTCCGGCCGCGCCCCCTCCGGCCAGCGCTTTCCGTTCGCACTCGGCGTGGCCTCCGGGGAGCCGGCTGCCGACGGCGTCGTCCTGTGGACGCGCCTCCTCGACCTGCCCGGCGACCCCGGCGCCGCCCTCCCCGTGCGCTGGGAGGTCGCGGCGGACGACGCGTTCCGGCGCGTGGTGCGGAGCGGCGAGGGCGCCGCCCTCGCGCAACTCGGCCATTCGGTCCACGTGGAGGTCGACGGGCTCGAGCCCGACCGCGACTACTGGTACCGCTTCCACGCCGCCGGGGCGACGAGTCCCGCCGGCCGCACGCGCACCGCCCCCGCCCCGGGCGTCATGCCCGGCCGCTTCGATTTCGTCTTCGTCTCCTGCCAGCACTACGAGCGCGGCTGGTACACCGGCTTCCGCCACATGGCCGCCGAGTCGCCCGCCCTCGTCGTCCACCTCGGCGACTACATCTACGAGAGCGGCCCCGGCGGGGGAGACGGCCTCGTGCGCCGCCACGACACCGAGGAGCCGCGCACACTCGACGGCTACCGCGCGCGCTATGCCCTATATAAAAGGGATCCCGACCTCCAGGCCGCGCACGCGGCCGCTCCGTGGGTCTTCACCCCCGACGACCACGAGGTCGACAACGACTGGGCCGGGGAGCACCACACCGAGGAGATGAGCCGGGAGGCCTTCCTCGCCCGCCGCGCCGCCGCCTTCCAGGCCCTGTACGAGCACTTCCCCCTGCGGCGGACGTCGCTCCCCACCGGCCCCGACGCGCTGTTGTACCGGAGGCTCGACTTCGGCTCGCTGATGCGCCTCCACGTCCTCGACACCCGCCAGTACCGCACGCTCCAACCCTGCGGCGGCCGGCGGCGGGCCCCCTGCGCCGAGCAGCACGCCGAAGGCGCCACCATCCTCGGCGGCGAGCAGGCCGACTGGCTCCTCGACGGTCTCGACCGGTCCCCCGCCCGCTACAACGTCCTCGCCAACCAGGTCTTCATGGCCAGGTTGCTGGAGGGCGAAGAGGAACTCACCCTCCCCATGGACAAGTGGGACGGCTACCCCGCCGACCGCGACCGCCTCATGACCTTCCTCCACGAGCGCCGCCCCTCGAACCCCGTCGTCCTCACCGGCGACCTCCACACCAACTGGGTCAACGACCTCAAACTCGACTTCGAGCGTGCGGACTCCCCGATCGTCGGAACCGAATTCGCCGGCACGTCCATCAGCTCCAGCGGAGACGGCGTCGACATGGCCCCCCAGGGCGAAAACGCCCTCGGCCACAACCCCCACATCAAGTTCTTCAACGCCCAGCGCGGCTACGTCCGCTGCCGCCTGACCCCCGAGCGCCTCCAGACGGACTTCCGCGTCATGCCGTACGTGACGCGCCCCGACGCTCCCATCTCCACCCGCGCCAGCTACGTCGTCGAAAACGGAGTCCCCGGCGCCCGGGAAACTTGAACCCGCCGCGCGGTGTCCTTAGGATGGACGCCGCCCGGCGCCCGACCCTCCCGTTGAACGGAGCGGTCGCGCGCCGGTCTTCTTCGGGGCCCGTAGCTCAGCCTGGTTAGAGCGCACGCCTGATAAGCGTGAGGTCGGTGGTTCAAGTCCACCCGGGCCCATAAAGACTTACGGGATTTCGACTGCCCGATGTTTGCTAATTGTGTTTGCTAAATGCAATCACGAACGGGCGATCCGCGATCCTGAAGGGCCTTTCTGAGCCGGTCCTGGTCCGCGCGCTGGTAACACTGGAGCACCGTCTGGGGCGCCTTCCAGCCGCCGAGCTGGCAGAGCACCTTCAGCGGCTGGTTCATGAGGTCGGAGGCGAACTTCCGCCTCAGCGAGTGCCAGCCGCGCCCACGCTTGGGCTGAAGTCCGGCGCCCGCCTCGGCCCGATTCCACCAGTCGCGGACTAGGAACCGGCTGACACAGGCTGAGGGATCCTTCGGCGCGGGAAGCAGAGGAGTGTCCCCGATTCCGGGGTTGCGCCTCCGCGCTTCCTGCAGGACCGCGAGCGCCTCGGCGGTGACGGGCGTGTAGTGCTCGTATCCGGTCTTCTCGTGCTCAGCCCGCCACCGGATGGTGTCCCGCTCCACGTCGATGTCCGACCACCGCAGTTGGCGGATTGCGCCGATGCGGTGCCCCGTCTCGTGGGCGATCACCAGAGCCACGCGGAACCGCCAGTCCATCGTCAGCGACGCCTGGAGCAGGGCTTCGTACTCCCCTTGGGTCAGAATCACGCGGGTCGGGTTCTTCTCGACCGGTGTCCTGAGGCCCCTGAGGGGGTTCGAATCGAGGAGGAGCCTTCCCTCCTCGTCCCTCGACTTCGCGGCCAAGTACAGCACTATGTGTGCTGGGATCGTCTTATGTCGTCCCATAACGTTCCATAAGTATATGTATCACAGCATAATATGGCGTCCATAGGTCGCGTTCACGGCCTCCCTCTTGTGCCGATCCGTCCCA
>CAZDZJ010000057.1:0-94141 GCA_964509895.1 uncultured Gemmatimonadota bacterium | reverse complement strand
CATCTGCTCGGGGCTCATCGCGGGGGTGTCGTCGGGCACGAAGGGAAGCAGCGTCCCGAAAGCCAGGGAGTGCAACAGCACCCGCACCGATCCCGGTGCCGCCACGCCCGCGATCTCATCCAGTACCCTGTCGCGCTTCCGGGCGGAAGCCGCGTTGATATTGAAGAACATGCCCCGGCGGTCCTTCGACTCGATGCGCTCCCGAATCTCCGCGACGTGCGCGAGTCCGGCCCGCCGGTCCAGGTGGACACCGTAGACATCATGGCCCGCTTCCGCGAACGCCAGCGCCGCCGCCTCGCCAAAGCCGCTTGAGGCCCCGAGAATCAGTGCCCCTGGGGCGGAATCCCTCACACGCATCCCTCCTTCTGCCATACATCCGGACGCCACCGCGTGCCGCCTGTCGCCGTCCGGGGGGGCGACGCGCCAAGGATAGCCCACCCGTCACCCCGCTGCACGGTCGGAGGCTTGGGAATCGCCGCGCCGGGCCAGGTTTCGGCGTCCGGAAAGGCGCTTCGAAACGCCCGGCGGCAGTGCCGCCGCCAACCTGGCGACCCTTCCCGGGGAACACATATTTTTCAAAAAAACTCACACCGGCGGCGGGGATTCGGAACCGCCGCCGGAGTCCGTTCATCTCCGCTTGTAACGCGGGTCGACGGGGCCCGCAAATGCAACGGCAGCGCCACGGGCGCGCAACACAATCCACACATGATCGAGGGTTTTCGACGATCATTCAACAGTCACATAACTCATTTTATTACAACATTTTACGATCTTTGTTCCCGATCACGGGTTTCCCGGCCGGCAGAGCCGTCGCCTTGCCGCGGCCGGACCGTCGATCCTATCCTCAGACCGCGATGGGAAATGTACGGACCCCGATCGCCGCGCACCTCGAGGGTCCGTTCCGATACAGAGAGACAAAACCTCCAATTTTTCGTACGAGTGTGTCGCTGACTATGATGGCATCGCCCGACTGCAGTTCCGTCAACGTTGTCGTGGATCTCCCCAGGGAACTCGCCGCAGATGTAGAGGCCGTCCGCCAGCGGGATCCGGAGTTCCTGGAACGCGCCATTCAGTACGTTCTGGCCCGTCGCATCATCTTCGAACAACTCCACACTCCCGTCTCGCCCCGCCGCTGACGAGCTCGGAGGGACGCGGAGTTCGGCCCGGGCTCTCCGTCCGACGTCCTCCGTTTCTCGCCGCGAGACGCTGGCCCGTTCGCGGTCGCAGGCGTTGACGCCCGCACCGCCCGGGGCTAAATCGCGCAGGACGCGGAAGTGGAGGTGAGGGGGTTGGCCAGCGATCGCGAGCCGAGAAAAGGCGTGTCCTCCGACAAGGAGTTTCGACCGTCCGGTCGGGATGCCGAGAACGCATCGGAATCCGACGAGGAGGTTCTGCGGGCCAAGTACGCCGACTACTGCTCGGCTCAGCTCACCGAAGTCTTCCTGTCCCTGCCTGACGAACGCATCTGCGAGATCGTGGAGGAGGAAGCCCGCGCCCAGGAGTCCAGCCCGGGGCGTCTTGGCTTCAAGACCATGGTCCGGCTCGCGACCCAGCGCCTGCGAGAGAGCGTGCCGCTGCCTGATTTCGAGACGTGGCGCAGCGACTACGAAGCCGCGCCCGACCAGTATGACGAGTACCTCATGGGACTGTGGCGGCACCGATCGGAGGCGGAGGCGCCGGGGACCGAGTGAATCGGAGACGGGATGCCTGACGACCCGCGCGACGGCTACGGCACTTCCGGGGACGGACGCCCCCAACTGCGGATGTGGGATGAAGCTGGCCAGGAGACCGCCATCGGGAGCCTCGACGACGGCGAGAACCGCTGGAAGATTCTGGTGATCGCGGAACCCGTCGCCGCCGACCTCGTGCGCGGGCGGCTCTCGTTCCGATGCGACGACGAGAGGTACGACACGGCGGCCGTGATTCTGGAAGAGACGACGGCGCGCGTCGTCGAGCGGGCGGCGGAGCTACCCGAACCCATGCTGCGGCAACTATTCGGCTCGGCTCGCCGGTGAGGTCGGCGGCCTGCCATGGCTGCCGCGCACGGCTTCGGCGAACAGCGTCCGCAGCATGACCCAGCCCGCCCGGACCGAGCCCCGGAGGCTCCCGGACACCTTCGATCGCCCGACGGTACGCCGCTCGAACCGGACCGGCACGCCTCGAACGCGACACCCGGCGCGAAGCGCACGCACCTGCATTTGCACGTACCACCCGAAGTTCGTGTCGTCGAGTGCCAGGGAGTCGAGCGTGCTCCAGCGGATGGCGCGAAACGGTCCCATGTCTCCGATCGCCACCCCGTACAACCGATGCATCACAGCGAGTACGAAGCGGTTCCCCAGCCGGGCGTGCCAGCGGACCCCTCCCTCTCCGTACGCCTGCCGCTCGCCGATCACGAGGTCCGCCGCGTCCTCCCGCAGAGGACCCAGGAGCAGGTCGAGCTGGCGGGCCGCGCTGAAGTCGTCCGCATCCAGGAAGACGAGTGCGTCGGGCGGCGCCGACCGGAGCCACGCAATGCCCGCGAGGCAAGCCTGGCCGTAGCCGGGCCGCGGCTCCCGCACCACGTGCGCGCCGAGCGCCCGGGCCACGTCCGCCGTCCCGTCGCGCGACCCGTTGTCGACGACGACGATCCGGTCCGTTGGCCGCGCATTCATCGCATCGAAGAGTTGCGGGAGCGCCTCCGCCTCGTCGCGGGCGGGGATCAGGATCGCGGTTCGCACGGGCCGAAATGACGGGATCGCGAGTGATCTGGGTGCTCGTGGCCGTCGAGGCGGCGGCACTCTGGACAATGGCCTGGGGTGGGGGGGGAACGCCGTGGCCGGCGCTTCCCCTGTGGATCGTCGCGTTTGCCGCCTATGCGTACGCGGCGAAGCGGAGCGGCACCCGCCCGCCGGCCGCGCTCACCCGACGCCGGATCTGGACGGCGGGCATCGCGCTCAGGGTGGGGGTGCTCGGAGCGGCGCCCGCCCTCTCCGAGGACATCTACCGGTACATGTGGGATGGCTGGGTGCAGGTCAACGGCGTGAATCCGTACGTGCACGCACCCGCGGCGCCGGAACTGGAGGCGCTCCGCACGTCGTGGTGGCCCCTGATCAACCACGCGGATGTCCCCACCATCTATCCCCCCGGCGCACAGGTCGTGTTCGCGCTTCTCGCCGCGATCGTTCCGGCCTGGTGGATGTTCAAGCTGGCCTGGCTCGCGGCCGACCTCGGGGTCGCGTGGCTCATCGGCCGGCTCTCTCGCGGCCGGAGTCCGCTCCCGCTCCTGCTCTACCTCTGGTCGCCGCTGGTGATCGTCGAAGTCGCGTGGAGCGGTCACCTGGATCCGCTCGGCATCGCGCCCATGCTGGGCGCCGTGGCGCTGGCCGGATCCGCCACGGTCCCTGCGTGGCGGGCCGGCGCTCTCCTGGGGATCGGAGGGGCGCTGAAGTTCGCCCCCCTCGCGGCACTCCCGGCGCTGGGGCGGCTTCGTGGCGGCTGGGCTCTGGGCGCCGGCCTCCTCATCCCCCTCCTCCTCTACCTGCCCTATGCCGGTGCGGGACCGGCTCTCTTCGGCGGCTTGCGCACCTACGCGGACGTGTGGGAATTCAACGCCGGCCTGTACGCCGTGCTGGCGAGACTGCCCGGCCCGGAGGACCTCCCCAAATGGGTCGCGGCATCCGTGGTGGCCGTGATCGCCCTTCGCGGCGCGCTCCGCCGCTGGCCCCTCGAGCGGGTTCTCTACTGGACGATCGGCGCCGCCCTCCTGTGCTCGCCGACCGTCCACCCGTGGTACCTGCTCTGGGTGCTCCCCTTCGCCTGCCTCTCGCCGAATCGGGGATGGCTGCTGTTCAGCGGGACCGTGTTTCTGGCCTATGCGGGGCGCGATGCCTACCTCGGCTCGGGGGTGTGGGAGGAACCCGCCTGGTTGACCTGGCTGATCCACGGGCCTCCCCTGGCCCTCCTAGCCTGGGATGGCTGGCGCGGGCGGGCGCCTCAGCGACTCGCGCGTCGCGAGCGCGTAGCCGGCGGCGAAGAGTCCCGTGAACGGGAGGACGGCAGCCGCCCCTGCTAGCGCGGCGTTCACGACCGCGCCGGCGAGCGCGCCGGCGAGCGCCAAACGCAACAGGGTCGGCCCGCCCGAGAGCCGGGCGCGGTACGCCACGACCGGGCTGAAGCCGCGTTTCGGCGTGCGGGCGAAGGGGGTCGGTTGCCCGCGGCACGCCCGTGCGATGGCGAACGTGAGAGGGACGCCGAGCCCCAATCCGAGGAGAAGCGCCTCGAAGATGCGGCGTCCGAGTCCCCGCCGGCCGCGGATCCACCCCGCGGCGCCGTAAAAGAGCACGAACGGAACCGTGGCCAGGAGCACCGCGGCCACATGAACCGCCGGGGGAAGTCCGAAGCCGGTGGCCGCCAGCCAACCGGCCCCGGCGAGGGCGGCGGCCATCGTCAGCGTCAGCGGATGGACGACGTGCCCGGCCAGGTGAGCCGTCGCCTCCAGCTTGATCACGGCCGGAAGCTCCGCCCGCCAGATCCGCGGAAGCAGCTTGCGGGCGCTCTGGATTCCGCCCTGCGTCCAGCGGCTCTGCTGGATCTCCACCGCGCGGAGGCTCGCCGGCAACTCGGCGGGGACCCGGACATCGTCGCGGTACACGAACCGCCAGCCGGCCAACTGCGCCCGATAGCTGAGGTCGACATCTTCCGTCAGGGTGTCGCTCTGCCAGCCTCCCGCGGTCTCCACGCACGCCTTCCGCCACATTCCGGCGGAGCCGTTGAAGTTGAAGAAGAGTCCCGCCCGATACCTCGCCTCGTGTTCGATGGCGAAGTGCGCGTCGAGGAAGAGGGCCTGCGCCCGGGTCAGCCAGCTCGCGTCCGGCGACAGGTGATCCCAGGCCGCCTGCACGGCTCCCACATCCGGATCCGCGAAGGGAGGCAGGAGATCCCGGATGAGGTCCGCGGGCGGGACGAAATCGGCGTCCAGCACGAGGAGAAGATCCCCCCGCGCGATGGCCACGCCGTGGGCGAGCGCGCCGGCCTTGTATCCTTCGCGCGATTCCCGCCGCACATGCCGGATGTCGATCCCCCGGGTTCTCCAGGCGCGCACCCGCCGCGCCGCGAGTTCCGCCGTCTCGTCGTCCGAATCGTCGAGGATCTGGATTTCGAGGCGTTCCGACGGATAGCGGAGGCGGCAGGCCGCGTCGATGAGGCGCTCGATGACGTTGGCTTCGTTGAAGACCGGCAACTGGACCGTGACGCGCGGGAGCCTGCCGTCCCATGCGCGCGACTCGGCCCGGGCCGGCCGCCTCAGCCGCAGCCAGAGGAGGCGCAGCCGGTGGGCCCCGAAAGGCGCCAGGAGCGCCAGGAGTCCCAGGTACGCGGCTTGTCCGAACTCGCTCATTGCCGTCCTGCGGCCGATGTGGGGGGCACGAGCAGCCTGAAGATCAGTGTACCCTCCAATCCCTGCCAGTTTCCCGGTGATGTCCGGCGAGGCGCATCAGGGGACGCGCCGGCCGCGGACCTCATCGGCGCGGAAGTCGAGCCGGTCGAGCGCGATGGCGCCGTCGCTCATCACGAACAGGACGTCCTGGTACTGGCCGATGTCGTCGAGCGGATTGCGATCGAGGACGATGAGATCCGCCTCGAAGCCCGCCGACACCCGTCCCGTGCGGTCGGCGATGCCGAGCAATTCCGCGGCGAGCGTCGTGGCCGCGCGGATCGCGTCGAGCTCGCTCATGCCGATTCCGACAAGCTCGATCAGTTCGTGGCTGAGGCGGAGGACGCTCTCGGAACCGTAGCCCGTGTCCGTGGCGGCGACGACCGGCACGCCCAGCGCATGGGCTGCCGACGCCGTTTCGCGGACCCGGGGCAGCATGTGTCGCCCGCGCACCTGCAGGACGGGATCGTCGTAGTCGCCGCCGGGGACCGTGAGATCCGAGACGACGGCGATCGTCGGCACCAGATACGTGCCCTTCTCCCGCATGAGGCGGAGCGTTCCATCCCCCAGATAGGTTCCGTGCTCGATGCTCCGCACGCCCGCCGCGACCGCGTCCCGGCCGCCGCGGTCCCCATGTGCGTGGGCGGCCACGGGGACTCCGCTCCGCGCCGCTTCCGCCACGAGCGCAGTCAGTTCCGACTCGGTGAAGAAGGGCTTGCGGGGGTCGGTCTCGGGCAGGCCCGCCCGCTCCGTCGCGTTGACCTTGATGAAGTCCACGCCGCGCTCCAGCATCGCGCGCGCCACCCGCCCCAGCGCCTCGGGGCCCCGCACATCGCGCCCGTGCAGATCGCTCAATCCCGGCTCATCCAGGAAGAGGCCCTCCGCCGGCCGCGGCCGAACGTGGTAGCCGGCGGCGAGGATCTCCGGGCCGGCGAAGGCGCCCCGGCGGAAGAGTTCGCGCAGGCCGACATCGGCGAAGAAGCCGGCCCCCATGCTGCGCGCCGTCGTCACGCCGGAATGCAGCGCCCGGCGGGCCGCCCCGAGCGTACCGATGTGGACATGGGCATCGATCAGCCCCGGCACCAGGAAGCGGCCGCCGAGGTCGATGGCGCGGGCCGTGGCGGGCGCCTCTCCCCCCTCTTCCACCGATACGATGATCCCGTCGCGCACTACGACGGTCGCGTTCGAGAGCACCCCCGCACTCCCCGGATCGATGACCGAGGCGTCCGTGAAGGCGATCTCTTCGCTCTGGCCGGCCGCGGGGCTCGGCGTGGCGAGGCACGCGAGCAGCGCTCCCAGCGTGAGAGCGGGGCCGCATCGCCAGGCGGCCGGTGACGGTGAAGGGATCGTGGACATCGGAACCTCCGGAGGTGGGTCGTGAGGCCACCAACATGCCGCCGACCGTCCGTCGACGGTAGGAGCCGATTGGTGTTTGCCATCGCCCCGACTACGTTGGCAGCCGGAGGAGGGCCCGGCATTCGCCACATCCCGACCGGGCCCCGCACCTGAACCCCTTGAGGCGGCACGCCCAGGATGCAGCACACCAAGCCGGCATCGCCGCTCCAGGCCGAGGGCGGCCCCGAACCGCTGACCTTCCCCCTCCGGGTCGCCGCCATCGACGTGGGGTCGAACGCGTTTCGCTTCATCGCGGCCGAGTTCGGCGATCCGAACCACTACGTGGAACTCGCCTCGGAGCGGGTCCCCGTCCGCCTGGGGCATTCGGCCTTCCTCACGGGCGAACTCTCGCCCTCCGCCATCGACCGCACGGTCGAGGGGTTCCGGCGCTTTCGGGAGGAGATCGATCGCCTCGGCATCGAGCACGTGCGGGCCGTGGCCACGAGCGCGGTTCGGGAGAGCCGAAACGGCGCCGATCTGGTCGACCGCGTCGAGGAGGAAGCGGGCATCCGCCTCGATCTCATCTCCGGCACCGACGAGGCACGCCTCGTTTGGACCTCCGTGAAGCAGCGGGTTGGTTTCGGCGATGCCAAGTGGATGCTGGTGGATCTCGGCGGCGGGAGCGTCGAAATCTCGCTGGCGGACCGGTCCGGGATCATGTGGAGCGAATCGCACCGCATGGGGTCGGTGCGGCTGCTCGAGGAACTCACGGGTGCGGACGATGCGCCCGCCCACTTCGCGAACCTCCTCGCGGAGTACGCCGCGACGCTCCGCATCCCGCACGCGAGCAAGCACTGGACGCCGGTGCAGTTGGTCGCGACCGGCGGGAACATCGAGGAACTCGCCCGTCTGGCGGGGCAGGGGAGCGCAGATGGGATTCGCCACATCACGAGGGCCGAACTCGGCATGGCGATCGAGGAGTTCTCTCACCTTTCCTACAGCCAGCGGATAGGCCGGCTGGGCCTGCGCGAAGATCGGGCCGATGTGATTCTCCCCGCCGCCATCGTGTACGACCGCGTCGCCGAACTCGCGGGAGCCGAGCGGATTCTCGTGCCCGGCGTCGGCGTGAAGGAAGGCGTGCTGTTCGATCTCATCGACGAGCTGACGAGCGGGGCCGGCTTCGGGCGGCTGGAGCGAATCGTGCACGAAGGAGCGCTGACGCTCGGGCGCCGATACCTCTTTGATGAGGATCACGGGCGACACGTGGCATCGCTGGCCGTCTCGCTGTTCGATCAACTCGCGGACACACACGGCCTCGAGCCGCGCGACCGGCGAATCCTGCTGGCCGGAGCGATGCTGCACGACATCGGGCAGCACATCTCCTACGCCAGACACCACAAACATTCGCTCTACCTGATCCTTCACAGCGAAATCCCGGGCATCGCCCCGAATGAACTCCCGCTCGTGGCCCTGGTCGCGCGGTACCACCGGCGAGCCGAACCGCGCCCGGGCCACTACCTCTACCGCGACCTGAAGTCCGCCGACCGGCGGCGGGTGGAAAGGCTCGCCGCCATCCTGCGCATCGCGGACTCCCTGGACCGCGAACACCTGCAGCGCGTCCGGAGCGTCGAGGCGAAGATCCACGAAGACAGGCTCGAACTGCGCCTGGAACGGAGGGGACGCCTGCTCCTCGAGCAGTGGGCATTGCGCAAGAAGGGAAAGCTCTTCGCCCGACTCTTCGGCCTTGAGCCCTACGTCACCTTCGACCTGACGACCGGCTGAGCCCCCCGCCAACCACAGACCGAACAAGCGGCAATGGGGGTAAGGGGCTTATAATACGGGCCCTGTGTTCGCAAACGGCCGAAAATGTGGCCGGGAGAGCCGTATGTCATCCGAGTCCAGCGAGACGTCGCGTCGACCGTGGGTAAACCACGGGACCCGCCGTCCCGGCGGCTTTTCGCCGTCGCAGCCGCACCTCGCCTCCGCCGCGAAGCCCGCCCCGGCGCGCGAGGCTCCGCCGTCCGCAGAGCTTGCACCGGCTCCGGAAGAGGCCGCGCCGACCGTGCGCCCGCCCCGGCTGGAGTGCGGCCACCGCGTGAACGGCGTCCCCCTGTTGCCGCGTGCCGCGACGCCGCAGCCCGTTCCGGAGGACGCGAAACCGACCCACCCGTCCCTCTACTTCAACGCGGAACTCAGTTGGCTGGATTTCAACTGGCGCGTGCTCTACCAGGCCATGGACGAGCGCACGCCGCTGCTGGAGCGACTCCGCTTCCTCGCCATCACCGAGAACAACCTCGACGAATTCGTGATGAAACAGGTCGGCGGTCTGAAGCGCGTGCTCGGGGCGGGCGTGGTGAAGCCATCGCTGGATGGCCGGGGGCCCGCCGAGCAACTGGATCTCGTGCGGGAGGGTGTGCGCACCATGCGGACCCGTTTGGCCGAGGTCTGGGAAGACGAACTCCGGCCGCGCCTGGCAAGGGAACTCGACATCGCCGTGCGCGACCTCGAAGACCTGAACGACGAGGAGCGGGAACACGTCCACGAGGTCTTCCAGGATCGCATCTACCCGGTCCTCACGCCGCTGGCCGTCGATCCGGGACACCCGTTCCCCTTCCTCTCGAACATGAGCCTCTCGCTCGCTCTCATGCTCGAACATCCGGACCGGCGGACCCGCCACTTCGCCCGGGTGAAGATCCCCACGGCGCTGCGCTGGGTCGAGCTTCCCCGGAGCGGGCACGTGGTCCCGGTCGAGCAGGTGGTCCGGCACTTCGCGGGTGAACTGTTCCGCGGGATGAAGATCGAGAGCGCTTCGCTCTTCCGCGTCACACGCAACGCCGACGTGGACCGGGACGAAGAGGTGGCGGACGACCTCCTTCAGATGATCTCGGAAGAGATCCGGGAGCGGCGCTTCGCGCGGGTCGTTCGGCTGGAGATCGAGCCGGGCATGCCCGACGAGGTCCGGCAGTTCCTCGTCCGCCAGCTCGATCTGGATGAAGAAGACCTGTACGAGATCCCCGGTCTGCTCGAGATGTCGGGCTTCTGGCGGCTTGCCTCGGAGGGCCCGTGGGAGCACCGGCACGAACCCTGGGAGCCGATGATCCCGCCGCGCCTCATCCGCGAGGGCGAGACGGAGGATCGTCCCGACATCTTCGCGGTGATTCGGGCGGGCGATCTCATGGTGCATCACCCGTACGAGTCCTTTACGGCGACGGTGCAGCAATTCATCGAGGAGGCCGCCGCGGACCCCGCGGTCGTGGCCATCAAGCAGACGCTCTACCGCACGGCGGAGCACTCCCGGATCATCGCCGCGCTCGTCCGGGCCGCCGAGGCGGGCAAGGCGGTCGCCGTGCTCGTGGAGGTCACCGCCCGCTTCGACGAGGCCGACAACATGGAGTGGGCCTCCGTGCTGGAAGAGGCCGGCGTCAACGTTACCTACGGGCTCGTCGGGCTCAAGACCCACGCCAAGGTCGCCCTCGTCGTCCGCGAGGAAGGGGACGAGATCCGCACATACTGCCACATCGGCACCGGCAACTACAACTCCGAGACCGCGCAGATCTACGCGGACATCGGCGTCCTCACGGCGCGTCCCGAGATCGGCCGCGACGCGGTGAATCTGTTCCACTACCTCACGGGGTACGCGCCGAACCAGGAATACGAGGAGCTGATCGTGGCCCCGGGCGGCCTGAGGCGCGCGCTCATCTCCCGCATCGAGCGGGAGGCCACGCACGTCGAAGCGGGCCGGGAGGGTCGCATGATCCTCAAGATGAACGGTCTCGACGACCCGAAGGTCATCCGCGCCCTTTACGCCGCTTCCAGCGCCGGGGTGAAGATCGACCTCATCATCCGCGGCCAGTGCCGCCTTCGCCCCGGCATCCCCGGGTTCAGCGAGAACATCCGCGTGCGCAGCATCGTCGGACGATTCCTGGAGCACGACCGCATCTTCTGGTGGGAGAACGGCGGGAATCCGGAAGTGTGGATCGGGAGCGCCGACTGGCGTCGCCGCAATCTCGACGACCGCGTGGAAGTGATGCTCCCCATCCGCGACAGGAGAATCCGGAAACGGCTGCGCAAGACGCTGCGGTTCGCCCTCCGCGACAACCAGCGCGCGTGGGAGTTGCGACCGTCGGGGGAATACGTGCTCTGCGAGCCTGCGCCCGGCGACCGCCCCATCGACTACCAGAACCGAATGCTGAAGGCGGTCCGGAAGCGCCGCCGCAAGGTGGACGACCGCTGGACACACTAGCACTGCCAGCCGTGGCTGCCAGCCGCGGCGGCTAGCCGGGGCCGGGCGCGTCCTCCTGATGCCGGATCGTGATTCCCTGGACCATGTAGACGACATCCTCGCCGATGTTCGTCGCGAGGTCGCCGATCCTCTCCAGGTTGCGTCCGATCAGAATGACCTGCAGACACGCCGACAGGTTGTAGTCCGGCATGTGGGTGATCATCACGCGGAACAGTGAGTCCTGCAGCTGGTCCAGCCGGTCGTCCCTCGCAATCACCGAGCGGGCATCCTCCGCGTTCCGGTGAACGAACGCGTCGAGCGCATCCCGCAGCATCGCCCGCGCCATGCGGCTCATCTCATCCAGTTCGGGCGGGATCGGCACCTTCTTCTCGGCCCTCGACAGCCGCTCGGCCGCCTCGGCGATGTTCACCGCATGGTCGCCGATCCGCTCGAGGTCGTTGTTGATCTTGAGGACCGTGACGAGCACCCGGAGGTCGCTCGCGACCGGATGGTGGAGCGCGAGGATCTCCACGGTGGACTCCTCCACCTCCACCTCCGCCCGGTCGATGGCGTCGTCCGCCACACGGATCGCCTCCGCGTCCACGGCCGGCCGGCCCACCAGCGCCACGGCGCGCTGGACGAGTTGCTCGATATCGTGCGCCATCCGGTGGAGGGTGCGCGTGACATCGTCGAGCCGGTCGTCGAACTGCCTGAAGGACATCCGGGGGGCTAGCCCATCCGGCCGGTGATGTAGTCTTCCGTCCGCCGGTCCTGCGGGTTGGTGAACAAGCGCTGCGTCTCCCTGTACTCGACGAGTTCGCCCATGTAGAGGAACGCCGTGTCTTCGCTGATGCGCGCGGCCTGCCGCATGTTATTCGTCACGATGACGATCGTGTAGTCCCCGCGCAGCTTCCCGATGAGGTCTTCGATGCGGCCCGTCGCGATCGGATCCAGCGCGCTCGCCGGTTCGTCCATGAGGAGAACTTCCGGTTCGACTGCCAGCGCCCGGGCAATGCAGAGCCGCTGCTGCTGCCCGTTCGAGAGGCCGCGGGCGTCCGCGTCGAGCCGGTGGCTGACCTCGTCCCACAGCGATGCCGCCCGCAGCGAAGCCTCCACGCGGTCGCCGATGTCGTCCTGGAAGCCGTTGATCCGCAGCCCGAACGCGATGTTCTCGAAGACCGATTTCGGAAAAGGGTTCGGCCTCTGGAACACCATCCCGATCGAGCGCCGTACATCGGCCGGATCGACCGCCGATCCGTAGAGATCCCGCCCCCGAAAGAGCACCCGGCCGGCGATGCGGGCCTCCGGCACGAGGTCGTTCAGTCGATTGAAGCAGCGCAGGAGCGTGCTCTTCCCGCAGCCCGATGGCCCGATGAACGCGACCACCCGTCTCTCGGGTATCCGCAGCGAGATGTCTTCGATCACGGGCGTCTCGCCATAGCGGACGCCGAGTCCGATGGTCTCGAGGACCGCATCCGACGGCACGCTCACCTCTCGTATCGGTTTCGAATCAGGACCGCGGCGGCATTCATCAGCAACAGTACTCCCAGGAGTACCACTATGGCTCCCGCCGCCAGCGCATGGAACTCCCCGCGCGGTTCGGTCGTCCAGTTGAAGATCTGCACCGGGAGGGCCGTGAAGGGGTCCATGACCGAGACGGGATCGAAGGCGATGAACGTGACGGCCCCTATGACGAGAAGCGGGGCCGTCTCTCCCCCCGCGCGGGAGAGGCTGAGAATCGTCCCCGACAGGATCCGGGGCATCGCCGCAGGCAGCACGTGATGCCGGATTGCCTGCCAGCGCGTGGCGCCGAGCGCGTACGCCGCCGCCCGCAACGAGCCGGGAACCGCGCGGATCGCCTCGCGGGCCGCGATGATGACGAGCGGGAGCACGAGCAGCGACAGCGTCGCAGCCCCGGCAAGGAGGCTCCGGTCCAGCGCCAGGAAGCGCACGAACACCGCCAGACCCAGAAGCCCGTACACGATGGACGGCACCCCGGCCAGATTCGCGATGTTCGTTTGCAGCAGGCTCGTGAGGCGGTTCCTGGGCGCGTATTCCTCGAGATAGAGCGCGGCGCCCACCCCGAGCGGAAAGGACATCGCCGCCACGAGCGCCAGCATCCACGCGCTGCCCAGGATCGCGGACCGGATCCCCGCGCGCTCCGGAAAGCGCGACGGGTAGTTCGAAAGAAAGTCGGGCGACAGCGCCGGGATTCCGGCCGCGAGGATGCTCGCGAGAAGGACGAGGAGCGACGCGACGCCGCATGCCACGGCGAAGCGGCACAGCCACTTGAACCGGATGCCCGCGCGGCGCCGGGCCTGGACGCGCGGCTCGAAACGGCCGCCTCGAAGCGGCTCGGGCGGGGAACTCACGCGTGGCTCCCGCGGAAACGGGCAACCAGACGCTGACTCACGAGGTTCAAGGCCAGCGTGAAGAGGAAGAGGAGCAGGCCGACGGCGAAGAGGGCGCGGTACTCGAGCGTCCCGGACGGTGCGTCGCCCAGGCTTGCCTGTACGACATACGCCGTCATCGTCTGTACGCTCTCGAGCAGGTCCAGCGTCATCCTCGGGGTCGCGCCCGCGGCCAGCGCCACGACCATCGTCTCGGCCACCGCCCGCGCGAGGGCCAGTATGAAGCTGGCCGCGATCCCCGGGAGGCCGGCCGGTACGACGACCCGCGTCGACACCTCGAACCGCGTGGCTCCGAGGCCGTACGCGGCCTCCCGCAGCGAACGGGGCACCGCACTCAGGGCGTCTTCGGACAGGGACGAGACCATGGGGAGGATCATGATGCCGACGACGAGGGCGGCACTCGCCGCACTGAAGACTCCGGCGCCGGGAAAGACCGTCCGCAGGACCGGGGTCACGAAGACCACGGCGAAGTAGCCGTAGACCACGGTCGGAATGCCCGCGAGGATCTCGAGCACGGGTTTGACGATCCGCTTCGTCCGACGCGACGCGTACTCGCTCAGGTAGATCGCCGTCGCCAGCCCCGCCGGCAGCGCGACGAGCGCCGCCCCCCCGGCGACGAGGAGCGTGCCGTTCAGCAGCGGGAGGATCCCGAACGACCGGGGCGCCAGATCCGGAGACCAGCGCGTCCCGCCAAGAAACTCGAGCGGAGACACCGTTGCGAAGAATCCCAGCGACTGTGTCACCAGCGCCACGACGATGCCGACGGTCGTCAGGACGGAGAGCGCACCGCAGCCGAGAAGGACCGCTCCGATCAGCCGTTCCACGGTGCTCGACCGGACGCTCACGCTACACTAGCCGATCCCGGCTCGAATCTCCGCATAGGCGTTCCCCTCGAGCGGTATGTATCCCGTCTCCGGGATCAGGGTCGGCGCGTTGTCGATGTAGAAGTCGACGAACGCCTTCACTTCGGGCCGGGCGAGCGCATCGCGTCGAACGTATATGTACATCGGACGCGCAAGCGGCGTATACGTACCGTCCAGGATCGTCTTGTGGGTCGGGGCGACACAACCGCTGCCTCCGTCGACCTCCAGAGCGCGCAGGAAGGCCCGGTTATCCTCGAAATAGGCATAGCCGAAGTAGCCCAGCGCGCCGCGATCGCCGCTCACCCCCGCAACGAGCACGTTGTCGTCGGCGCTCGCCGTATAGTCGCTTCGGCTGGCGCCCCCCTCCCCGACCACCATGGCCGTGAAGTAGTCGAACGTGCCCGAATCCGCATCAGGTCCGTACAGTCTCATTTCCTCGGCGGGCCAGTCCGGGCGGAGTTGGCGCCAGCTTCCCACGTCGGACCCGGGCGCCCATACCCGCCGGAGTTCCGCCATCGTCACGCAGGTGACCCAGTCGTTCGCCGGGTGCGCGACGACCGTGAGTCCGTCCCACGCGATCTGAACCTCGAGCGGCTCGATGCCCTGCGCGGCACAGGACGCCGCCTCGACCGCGTTGATCCGCCGCGAGGCGTTGGCGATCTCCGTCTCGCCGTTGCACAGCCGCTGCAGCCCGCCGCCCGTACCGGAGACCCCCACCGACACGCGCACCGCGCGTCCGTGCGCGATCTGAAACTCCTCGGCCATGGCCCGACTGATCGGAAAGACCGTACTCGAGCCGTCGATTTCGATCAGGCCCGCCCGGCCCCCGTCCGGACCTGCGCCGCAACCCGCAAGCAGGATCGCGGCCGCCCACGTCGCGGCGGGTCGGTGGCCCCTGCCGCCTCGCAGCCGTCCTCGAGACCGCAACCGTCCGTCAGGCCGGGACATCGACGCTTTTTCCGTTCGGCCTTCGCCCGGCGTCCCGCACCCGCTCGGCGCCCGACTGCTCGGCAGCCGGCGTGCGCGCGGCGTCCGGGAGAGTGAACCACACGGTCGTTCCCCGGCCGAGCGCGCTTTCGATCCCGATCTCGCCGCCGTGCGCCTCGACGAAATGCTTCACGATCGCGAGTCCGAGTCCGGTCCCTCCCCCCGCGCGCGAACGGGCCGGATCGACCCGGTAGAAGCGCTCGAAGACGCGCTCTACGTGCACGGAGGCGATCCCGGGCCCGCGGTCCGACACTTCCACGCGCTGGAACCGTCCATCCGACCGGATCCGTACGCTGATATCCGGATCGTCGTCGCTGTAGCGCGCCGCGTTGTCCAGCAGGTTCCGCAGAACCTGACGCACCGCATCCGGATCCGCCCAGGCGGACGCCTCCGTCACCGACACGCGCAGCTCGAGCCCGTCCGCCCGGACCTTCGGTGAGAGCGTCTCCCATACTTCCCGGGCAATCGCCCCGACCGAGACCGTCTCCGGCTCGGGGCGCCAGCTGCCCGATTCGAGGAGAGAAAGGTCGAGCAGGTCGTCGACCAAATGGCGCATGCGCGTGGCGTTGGAGAGGATGCGCCGGGCAAATCCACCTGCCTGATCCGCGCCGATGCCTCCCTCCACGAGTGCCTCGGCAAACCCGACGACGCTCGTAAGCGGGGTCTTGAGTTCGTGCGACACGTTGGCCACAAAATCTCGGCGCACCCCCTCGAGTCGCCGCAGGACAGTAAGGTCGTGGAGCACGATGATGGCTCCCGACCGGTGCGGCCGGGTCGACATCAGCACGGTGTGTTCGCCGAGTTCCACCTCTGCCGTTGTGGATTCTCCCCGTTGCGCCGCGCTGACCGCGTCGCCGATGCCGGGGGAACGGAAGAGCGTGCCGACGCGCGCCCCGAGTGCGACATCGCGTCCGGCCCAGCGCGCGAAGGCGGGATTGCAGAGACTCACCAGTCCTTCCCGGTCGATGAAGGCGAGGCCGTCGTCCAACCGGTCGAACAACACCCGCAGGTCGCTGGATTCGCGTTCGGAGACCTTCACGCGATCGCGCACTTCCCCGGCCATCCGGTCGATCGCCCGACCCAGGGAACCGACCGAATCGGAGCCGCTCGCGCCTATTGAGGGACCGAGGTCGCCCGAGGCGATGCGGTCGACGGCTTCCCGCGCCTCTCCGAGTTCCCTCTCGATCCGGCGGGCCACCAGCCAGGCGGCCGGCCACAGCAGGAGCAGGATGCCCCCGAGGACGGCGGATTCGACGGCCACGCCCGTCACGTCGAGCCGGAGGAGGAACCGGGCGGTCAGGTACGCCACGAGGAACACCGCGGCCGCGGCCAGGAAAAAGCGGTTCGTCAGTCTCACCGAGTGGAGTCTACTTGTCGAGTGCGCGGAATCGGTAGCCGATCCCCCGAACCGTTTCGAGGAGAGAGGCGGCAGCGCCGAGCTTCGTTCTCAGTCGGGCAACGTGCATGTCGACCGTGCGCGTCTCGATCGCGGCATTCGTGTCCCAGACGGCCTGGAGCAGTTGGCGGCGGGTCTGCACGCGCCCCCGCCGCTCCAGCATCACTTCGAGCAGGCGATACTCGAGCCGCGTCAGGTCGACCTCCACGCCCTCGGAGAAGACCCGGTGCGCCTCCCGGTCGAGTACGACCGGTCCCACCGCGATCCTCCGCGACGTGGAGACGGGTTCCGCCTTCGACCGCCGCAGGAGGGCCTCGACCCGAAGCGTGAGTTCACGGGCACTGAACGGCTTCGTGATGTAGTCGTCCGCGCCGACCTCGAATCCCTTGACCCGCTCGTCCTCTTCACGCCTCGCCGTGAGCAGGATCACGGGCATCGAACGCGTGCCTGCGGCGCCCCGCAGCCGCTGCAGCACCTCGTATCCGTCCATGCCGGGCAGCATGAGGTCGAGGATGATGAGATCCGGCTGCTCGGCCTCCGCCGTGGTCAGCGCGCCCTGCCCGTTGACCGCCGTGGTGACGCGGTATCCTTCGCGGCTCAGGTGATAGACGAGCACGCTGAGGATATCCGGTTCGTCGTCCACGACCAGGATCTGTGCGTCCGGCATCGCTCCATCCGCGTCCAGCGGGTCCACTGCAGGAACGTCGTCGTCGGAACGGACCCGACCCCGCAAATTCTGAGCAACGTCTGCGGGCGGTATCGTAACACTTTCGTAACCATCTCGTGAACGTCGCCGGAAGTCCGCCGCCTCCGCCGCTCCCGCGAGTCCACGCGCGCGCCGAACCGGGTGACACCGCGCCTTTCGGCCCGTGACAAACCCGTGACACTTCCTTGTCCGGAGACGTTACTCAACCTGCCTATCCTCCGCCCCGGCAGCTGACCACGGAGCGACGGCCCCGGAGGATCGAGACGCGTGAGACTTGAGAGACGACAGCGCAGAGGACGGTTTCGTGCCGGTGTTTCGGCAGGACATCCGGACGCGCACCCGGGGCGAACGCGACGGGGAGCGGATTCCGCGGGGTCAGTAGTCCACAGGCCTCAGATACCAGTCTCCGATCGCCGTTGGAGAGAGCATGGCGACCGTCGGCAGGTGCCGCTTCCAGTGCGTGCTTTCGAGTCGCCCCGCCACGAGTTCGACCTTCTCCCGCTCGAAGCCCGGCTCGACGAGGTCGTCTCGCCCGCGTCCCGAGATCAGGTGGTGGAGAATGAGGTCGGCTTCGGGGTAGGTGACCCCCAGGTCGTCCTCGTCCGTCTGCCCCTGGATCAGGTCGGCCGTCGCCGGCTTGTCGACGATCTCCGCGGGCACCCCGACGGCCCGCGCGAGCGTCCACACCTGGCTCTTGAACAGGTCGCCGAGCGGGTTCACGGGCGGGGAGTCGTCCGCGTGCCACGTGTAGTAGCCGAGCAGCCGCTCCGACTTGTTGCCGGTGCCCATGGGGAGGGCCGACAACTTGAACGCCTGGTCGAAGAGGACGATCATCCGCTGGCGCGCGGCCACGTTGCCCCTCCGGTGGCCGCCGGCGTCGGGCTCGGCGGTCTCGAGGTAGCCGTCCACGGCGCGGGTGATGTCGATCGTGCGCGTCGGGATCCCGAACTTCTCCGCCACGAGCAGGGCGTGCTCGCGGCTGCGCGGGCTCGATGTCCGGTAGGGCATGAGGAGCGCGAGTACCGCATCGGGGCCGAGCGCTTCCGCGCACAGGGCCGCGGTGAGGGCGGAATCCACCCCTCCGGACAACCCGACCACGACCGCGCGAAAGCCGCGCCGCCGCTCCACCTCTTCGCGGATGAACCGGACGAGCCAGTTCCGCACGAGGCGTACGTCGATGTCGAGCGGGCCCGGATCGGCGGGGTCCGGAGTGCGGCTCTCGGCGATCCCCCCGGGGGGCCATCTCTCCCTCATTCGATCTCGGCGGGGGGTCGGCCGACGCCCGATCCGGGACTGTTCACGAGAAGGCGCGTCCAGGACCGCTCCAGATCGGAGAAGAGCGGTTCCTCCGCGCGGGCGCGCGCGGCCTCGTCCGGATCCATCCGCACGTGAATCAGGGCCTCTTCCCACAGCGGTCCGGCGGCGAGCCGGTGGCCTCGCGGATCGTAGGCGGCGGACCCGCCGGCGAATCCCTTGCCGCCCTCGAAGCCGACGAGCTGCGAGACGGCGACGAACACCCCGTGCTCCGCGGCCATCGCGCTCGCGAGCGCATCCCAGCGGGCGAGGTTCCCGGGCACGCCGGCCCCGGGGGCGGCGCCGCGCGCGGGCGAGGCACTGAGGATGAGGATGAGCGAAGCCCCGTCGAGTGCCGCGAGCGTGCCCGAGATCGAGTGGAATCCGTCTTCGCAGATCAGGAGGGCGGTGCGCCCGAGCGGTCCGTCGAACGCCCGGATCCCGGGCCCGGCCTCCACGAAGCGCTCTTCCTGGAAGACGCCGTAGGTGGCTAGGAACACCTTCCGGTGAACGTGACGAATGCCGCCGCCGGGCCCCAGCGTGGCGTACAGGGCGGAGTTGTAGATTCCCCCGGCGTCCCGCTCGTAGAACCCGATGGCGACATCGAGACCGTCGGCTTCCGCCCCGGCGCGCCCGTTCAGCGCCTCGAACAGGTCGGGCGCGCCAAGCGCCCGTTCGCGCACGCCGCCCTCGAGGAAATAGCCGGTGAGCGCCGTCTCCGGAAACACGACCAGGCGTGGCCGGGGCGTCTGCCCGAGCGCCCGCGCGATCGTCGCGGCGCAGACGTCCAGCGTCTGGTCGAGGTCTCCCTTGACGGGTCGGAACTGGGCGATCGCGATGTCGGGCGGCATGCGTTCCGGGTTCGTCGTTCAAGTGGGGTGCCGGCGGCCGGCGGCCACGGGGCGCCGCCGGGGGAACGTCCCCGAAGCTCGTGGCGATGTCAACGGCGCATCCCGCAGCCCGTGGGGGACGCGTATTGCACACCGACGCCCCTCTCCGTATCCCTCGGCCATGCCCGACACTCCCACCCCGATCGCGGCGGCGTACGCCCTGCTGCTCCTGATCGGCATGCCCGTCCTGGCCGCCATCGATGCCCGGCGCGGGGCCGACCTCGCCGCCGCGGCGAAACACCGCCGGCTCCTGTACGTGTCGGTGGGGGCCTCGCTCGTCGTCCTCGGACTCCTGACGCTCGGCATCGCGGCGTGGCAGGATGTCCCCGCCGCCGCGCTCGGCTGGACGGTCGACGCGCCGGGCGCCGCCCTGTTGTGGGGTGTGGGCGTGGCGATTGCGGGGTTGATGCTGGCCTGGCTCATCACGGCGGCAGCCCGGCTGGCAGGGCTCCGGGAGGCGGCGGCGGTGATGCTGCTGATGCCGCGCGACGCCGGGGAGAAGCGGGCCTTCGTCGCGCTCTCGGGGATCGCGGCGGTGTGCGAGGAGTACGCCTATCGGGGGTTCGCCCTGTGGGCCCTCTCCGCGTGGATCGGGAACCCGTGGCCGGCCGCGATCGTCGTTTCGGTTTCGTTCGGGCTCGGACACGGATACCAGAAGCTGGCCGGCGTGATCCGGGCGACCGCGCTGGGCATCCTGCTCGCGGCCACGGTCATCTGGACGGGGAGTCTCTTTGCCGCCATTGTCGGGCACTTCTGGATCAACGCCGCCATCGGACTCGGAGGCTGGCGATACCTTCACGCAGACTTCGATTCGGCCCGCACCGAAGACGCCGAATGACCCCCATGTCAACAGATCGCGAGGTGGTGAATTGAAGGTGAGAGTGTGGCCGGGAACGATCATCGCGCTGGGTCTCGCCCTTCCGGCGGGAATGGCGGCGCAGGAGGCCTCCCAGATCGAGGTCGGGGGGCTGCTGCGGGCCGGAGCCCGGGCGCATGGGGATTCCACCCTCGGCGGACAGGGATTCCGGCTCTTCGAATCCCGCCTCAAGGTGGAGGGCGCCGTCGGACTCGTCTTCGACTACAAGTTCGTTGTCCGCTACGACGCGGGGCGGGACGCGTACCGGATCCACGACGCGGTGGTCACGATGCCGGTGATTCCGGAATTCGAACTCAGCTTCGGCATGTTCAAGCCCTACTTCGGCTACGAAGCCACCGTGTCGCGCAGCGATATCACGTTCGTCGAGCGCTCGCAGGCCGCGACCGCCCTCAGGCCGGATCGGCAGATCGGCGTGCAGGCGGGCGGGCAAGCGCTCGATGGCCGGTTCACCTACGGGGCCGGCCTCTACAACGGCAACGGCCGGTCAATCACGAACGACGGCGACAACTACATGTTCGCCGGCCGCGTGCAGTACAACTCGATCGGCACGATCGCCTTCTACGACGAACTCGTCGTACAGGCGGGAGCTTCCCTCGCTTATTCGGAGGACACATCCGCGCCGCTCGGAAAGGGCATCATCACCGGAGACCGGTCGGCGGCGCCCGGCATCACGTCCGACTTCGCGGGCAGCCGCCTGTACTGGGGCGCGGATGCCCAGGTTTCCTACCACAACCTGACGCTGACGGGCGAGTACCTGCGGGCGGACTTCGATCTCGATGCTCCGCTCAGCGGGAGCGGGCCGGCCGAGACGGAGGCGTCCGGCGGCTGGGTGCAGTTCGGCTATCGGCCCTGGGGGCTGCTCGAGGGCGTCGTGCGGTACGACGGATTCCGGCCGGCTCTGGGCGCCGACCGGAAGTTCATGGTGTTCGGACTGAACCTGTATCCGGACGGTTACGCGAGGTTCGGGCTGCAGTACGCCAGCGCGCTCGACGACTCGCCCCACGCGCCGACGCTGTCCGACGGCCAGTTCCAGTTCCTCGCCCAGGTCGACTTCTGAGCCGACACCACAGATGCCGAAGCCGCCGCGGCGCGCGTCGACGCGCCAGCGGCGGCTTTTCATACCCCCTAGGGGAATCGAACCCCTGTCTCCTGGCTGAGAACCCGGTCTCCTCGGCCGCTAGACGGCGGGGTCGGAGTCGGGCAGCGACATTCTAGTCGGGCTGGAAGTCGTGTCAAGGCGATGTCGACCGGGTGATGTCGGCCGGCGGCGACGCCCCGAGCGGAGGTCGAATACCGTGAGCTGGGAACACCTGCACATCCTCTCGCACTCGTTCCCGATCGTGCTCGCTGCGAGCGGAAGCCTCGTCGGGCTCTACGGGTGGGCGCGGGACCGCGAGTCGCTCGAACTGTGGGGCCTCGTGGCGCTGGTCATCGCCGGCGCCTTCGTGGCCCCCGCCTACCTGACGGGCCTCGCCGCCGCCGACGTCGTCGCGGACCGCACCTTCGTGCGTCCGGGGATCGTGCAGACGCACCGTTTCTGGGCCACGTGGGCGGCCGTCCCGGCCTTCACCGCCGGCGCGCTCGCGGCCTTTGCCCTGCACGAGCGCGAGGACCGGCGCCTCCGCCATTTCGTGCTCCTCACGGGCCTGTTCGCGACGTTCATGATCGGCATCGCCGCCTGGCAGGGCTCGAAGATCGTACACGGACCGAATGAGACCGCCGGGGCGGGGGTACCCTCCACTACGATTCATTCCACCGCGAGCGGCTGAGCTTCAAGGAGCAGAAGATGCACACGCGGACCGAGATCCTCCTGATGGCGCTGGCCGCCGTGGTCCTGGCGAGCCTTGCCGGCTGGGTCGCCTGGGACGTGTCGGATGGCGAGGGCCTCCTGTGGCCGATCGTGATCGGCGTGCTTTGCGTCGCAACGCTGGTGATGGGCGCCCTGGCATGGGCGGGCTGGGGCCGCTGGCTGCTTACGGAAACGGATGCGGAGTTGGCGTCACGCCGCTGGTGGCGGCTCTGGTTCGTGCCCTGCGTTCTCTGGGGCGCGATCTTCATCGCGAGGATCCTGGCCAATGAGATAGACCGCCACGACGCTCATCCGGACGGCGCCACCATGCTCCTGTCCCTGCCCGTGATGGTGGTGGGCGCCGCCGCCGGCATCGCGATCTTCTTCATGGTCCTGATCTTCGCCTTCCGCGAGATCGGGCATCTCCACCGTGACCGAAAGACGAGGCGAAGGGGCGGCTGACCGGCCGCCCTTGTCGTGTCCCGTGAACTGGCAGGCCGTGGCAAAGCCCCGCTGCGTTCGAGCGGCGCTGACGCGGGTTCTTCCACGGACTGCTAGTGCGTGGCGGACTCGAGGAGTTCGACGAGGCCGTAGAAGATGAACGCCGCGGCGAGCATGGCGGCGGTCTGAAGGACGCGTTCCCGGACGGACAGCTTGGCGAGGTGTCCTAGCAAGAGGGCGACGACAACCGTGCTGAGCAGCAGGATCCCGAGAATCATACTCATCTTCGCAAGCCATCCTTGTGCGGCGGTTTCGGCGGTGGAGACCGGGTGCCCGCCCGCGCGGGCGACGCGCCACAAGGTCGGCCCACCGGCTGGTTTCGGCAACGTTCCCCGGGCTCGCTCCCCCCAGGCCGTTCCCGCGGGAACGTCAGGCGCGCAGGCCCACTTCCAGCGCCGGCTGCGGCTCGAGGTTCGGAAAGGCCACGGGGAAGGCGCGCATCACGGCCTCCCCGGCCTCTTCCAGCGTCAGCGCCGCGCCCTCGGAGGCGAGGCTCGTCATGCGGACGCCGTGGATGCCGCACGCCACGATGCCGCGGAAGTTCACGAGCGGCTCGGGCGTCACGTTGAGCGCGAAGCCGTGCCAGGTGATCCAGCGGCTCGCGTGTACGCCGATCGAAGCCACCTTCCGGACCGCGCCGGCCCCGATGACGGCGTCCGCGTGCCCGGAGGCGACCGTCGCGAACCCGTCATCCTCGACGGTCTCGAGACTCGCGCCCGGCGGTGAACCCGTCCATGCGCCCGTGTAGGACTCGACCCGGAACGCGGGAAGGCCGCATTCGGCGAGGACCCGCAGCAGCACCTCCTCGATCCGTCGCAGATACCAGTGCAGGTCCCGGCGGTGCGCGCGGAGGTCCAGGATCGGGTAGCCCACGAGCTGGCCGGGGCCGTGATACGTGAGGTCGCCCCCGCGCTCGATCTCGACGACGTCCAGCCCCGCTGCGGCGCGCCATGCCTTGTCCGGGGGTGCGACGTCCTCCCGCGAACCGCGTCCGACCGTGATCACGGGAAAGTGCTCGACGAGGAGAAGGAGGTCGTGGTCCGGCGGCGAACTCCGGCGCCAGCGGGCGATCGAGCGCTGAAGCTCGAGCACCTCGCGGTACTCCCGGCGACCGAGGTCGACCACGCGAAGCTCCCGCCCCCCACTCATCGAGCCTTCGCCGCCCCCGCCCGTTACATGTGGATCGAGCGTCCCAGTGCGCCGAACGCGGCCTCCATCACGGCCTCGGCCATGCTGGGATGCGCGTGCGCGTGGCGCACGAACTCGTCGAGCGTGGCTTCGAGTTCGCGCGCGATGCCGACTTCGGCCACGAGTTCGCTCACGTTGTGCCCGATCATGTGGACGCCGAGCACTTCGCCGTACTTCGCGTCCGCGACGATCTTCACGAAGCCGTCGGCGGACTCGGCGGTGAGCGCGCGTCCGTGCGCTCCGAGCGGGTACTTTCCGGTCACGACCTCGTAGCCCGCCTCCTCGGCCTGCGCGGGGGACATGCCGATCGACGCCACCTCGGGGTGGCAGTACCCGACCGACGGGATGTTTCCGTAGGTCATCGCGTGTTTCGCGACGCCCGCGATATGCTCGGCGGCGACGATCCCCTCGTGGGATCCGACGTGCGCCAGCATCGGCTCGCCGGCCACGTCTCCGATCGCGTAAACGCCCGGCTGGTTCGTGCGGCACCATTCGTCGATCCGGATGAAGCCGTCCTCCAGGGCGACGCCGTTCTTCTCCAGGCCGAGATTCTCGGACACCGGCCTCCGGCCGACGGCCATGAGCACGAGGTCGGTCTCCTCGGCCGTCTCGCTCCCATCCGGGTTCACCATCGTGAGGACCATCGGACTCGCTTCACGGTCCAGTCGCTTGACGCGGGTGTTCGTGAGATTGCGGATCCCGCGCTTCCTGAACGACCGCTCCAGCGCCTTCCCGATCTCCGGATCCTCGATGGGCACGAGGGTGTCGAGCGCCTCGATCAGCGTGACGTCCACCCCGAAGGCGTTGAACACGTCGGCGAACTCGACGCCCACGAATCCGGCCCCGACGATCGCCATCTTCGCCGGGAGTTCCTGGAGACCCAGCGCCTCCCGGCTTCCGATCACCTTCTCGCCGTCGAGTTCGAAGCCGGGGAAGGTCTTCATCACGGAACCGGTCGCGAACACGACGTTCCGGGTCGCGAGTTCCCGGGTCTCGTCATCCGATTCGACCGCGACGCGGCCCGGCCCGGCCAGCCGGCCGCGCCCCTGCACGATGTCGATCTTGTTCTTGCCGAGCAGGTATTTCACGCCGGCGGTGAGCTTGCGGGTGATGATGCGGCTCCGCTTCACGGCGGCCGGAAAATCGTACTCCACCTCGACCGGCTTCACGCCCATGCGCGCGCCGTGATGCCTGAGGTTGTGCGCAAGCGCCGCGCTCTCGAGGAGCGCCTTGGCGGGGATGCAGCCCCAGTTGAGGCAGGTGCCGCCGAGGCCTCCCTCGTACGACCCGCTCTCGACGCAGGCGGTCCGGAGGCCGAGTTGCGCGGCCCGGATCGCACACACGTAGCCGGCCGGTCCGGCCCCGACCACGACGACGTCGTAAGTCTCCGACATCTATCCCTTCGCTCTCTCTCTGTTCCTGGAGGTTACCGCCAGTCTGTCGCCGCTAGAGGATCATTTCGAGCGGGTTCTCCAGCATCGCCTTGAAGGTGCCGAGGAAGGCCGCGCCCGTGGCGCCGTCGATGACGCGGTGGTCGCACGACATCGTGACGCGCATCCGCTTGCGGACGACGACCTGGCCGTCCACCGCAACGGGTTTCTCGACCGTGCGTCCGATGGCGAGGATACCGGCTTCCGGCGGGTTGATGATCGCCGTGAACTGGTCGATCTCGAACATGCCGAGGTTGCTCACCGAGAAGGTGCCGCCCTGGTATTCCTCCGGCGCGAGCTTCCGCGCCCGCGCCCGCGAGATGAGGTCCCGAGCTTCCTCGGAGATCCGGCGCAGTCCCTTCCGCCCCGCGTCCCGCAGCACGGGTGTGATGAGGCCCCCGTCGAGCGCGACCGCGATGCCGATGTGGACCCCGCCGTGGTAGCGGATCGCGTCTTCCTCCCACGAAGCGTTCACCGCCGGGTGGCGGTTGAGGGCCTCCGCCGTCGCTTTCAGGAGGAGGTCGGTGACGCCGATCTTGCCCTCCGCGAAGCGGGCGTTGAGGTCCGCGCGCAATTCGAGCGCCCGTCCCATGTCGACCTCGGTCGTAAGGAAGAAGTGGGGGACGGGACCGATCGACTGGCCGAGACGGCGCGCGATCGCCTTCCGCATCTGGCTCGCCTCCTCGACCCGGTCTTCCAGTCCGGGCGGAGGTGCGATCGGCGCAGGGGCGGGCGCAGGGACCGGCGCGGGAGGCGGCTCGGGCGTTGGACCGGCGGGCGGCGCAACCGCCGGACCGGCCGCCAGCGCGGCCTCGATGTCGGCCTTGATGATGCGGCCGCCCGGCCCGGACCCGGGGAGGACGGAGAGGGCGATCCCACTCTCCGCGGCCATGCGCCGCGCCACGGGCGAAGCCTTGATGCGCCCCCCGGCCGCGGTCGGCTCGGCGGGCTCCGGTGTCGGCGCGGGCTCGGCGGGCCGTGCCGGAGCGGGTTCGGCGTGGTCCGGGGCCGGCGCCTCCGCGGCCCCCCCGCCGGTCCCGTCGGCCGCCGCTGCCGCCGCCTCGCCAAGCAGGTCGTCGATCGCTTCGTCCGGCTCGGCGATCACGCCGATGAGCGCCCCCACCGGGACCGTGGCGCCCGCCTGCACGACGATCTTGCGCAGCACGCCGCCCCCGAGCGCCTCGACGTCCATGTTCGCCTTGTCCGTCTCGATCTCGGCCACGACGTCGCCCTGGGCCACGGTGTCACCCTCGGCGACCTTCCACTCGATGAGCTTGCCCTCCTCCATCGTCGGGCTCAGCTGCGCCATCACGACCCTGGTAGGCATTCGGTCGGCTTCCCGGCTAGTCCGCGTAGCACACGTGGCGCACTGCCGCCGCCACATGCTCCGCGTTCGGGGTTGCGAGCTTCTCGAGGTTCTTCGCGTACGGCATCGGCACGTCGAGCCCGTTCACGCGCGCCACCGGCGCATCGAGCGAGTCGAAGGCCTCGCGCTGGATGTCGTCCACGACCTGGGCGCCGACGTTGCACATCGGCCACCCCTCTTCGGCGACCACGGCGCGGTTCGTCTTCCTCACCGACGCCACGATCGCGTCCACGTCGAGCGGGCGCACCGTGCGCAGGTCCAGCACCTCGACGTCGATATCCTCCTTCTCCAGCGTCTGCGCGGCCGCGAGCGCCTGGTGCACCATCTTGGAGTGGCATACGACGGTCACGTCCGACCCCTCCCGTTTCACCTCCGCCTTCCCGATGGGCGTCAGGTACTCCTCCTCCGGCACGTCATCCCGGACGAGGTTGTACATGACCTCGCTCTCGATGAACACGACGGGGTCGTTGTCGCGGATCGCGCTCTTGAGCAGTCCCTTCGCGTCCTTCGCCGACGCGGGCGCAATCACCTTCAGCCCCGGCACGTAGCTGTACCAAGGCTCCGGCGACTGCGAGTGCTGCGCCGCGAGTTGCAGCGCGGCGCCGCCCGGCCCCCGGAAGACGATGGGGACGTTGTACTGTCCGCCCGACATCTGGTACAGCTTGGCCGCCCCGTTCACGACCTCGTCGATCGCGAGGAGGGCGAAGTTCCACGTCATGAACTCGACGATGGGGCGCAGGCCCGCCATCGCCGCGCCCACACCGAGCCCGGCGAACCCCAACTCGGCGATGGGGGCATCCCGCACGCGCCATTCCCCGAACTGGTCGAGCAGGCCCTTCGTCACCTTGTAGGCGCCGTCGTACTCCCCCACCTCCTCGCCGATGATGAAGATCGAGTCGTCGCGCTCCATCTCCTCGCGGAGGGCGTCGTTCAGCGCTTCCCGGTAGGTGAGGACGGCCATCAGCGAAGCTCCTTCCGCCACGCGTCCCGCCGCCGCATGTCGTCCGGATACCCGTCCGAATACACGTAGCGGTAGAGCGCGTCCGGATCCGGTAAGGGGCTCCGGTCCGCGAAAGCCGCGGACTCCTCGGCGATTTCCTTCGCCTCGGCGTCGATCGCCTTGTACTCTCCCTCCGTCAGCCGCCCCGCGTCCATGAGCTGCCGGGTGAAGGAGAGGATCGGGTCGTCCGACCGCCACTTCTCGACTTCCTCGCGCGTCCGGTACGTCCCGTGCATCGGGTCCGCCATCGAATGGCCCATGTAGCGAAAGCAGCGCGCCTCGATGAAGCTCGGCGTCTTCTCCTCTCGCGCCCGGTGGATCGCTTCCTCCGTCGCCTGGCGCACGGCCAGCACGTCCATGCCGTCGACATCGAGCGAGGTGAGGCCCTCGTATGCGCGGCCGCGGTCCTTCAGTTCCTTCACCGCCGCCACGCGCCGGTAGTCCGTCCCCATCCCGTACCGGTTGTTCTCGAGGACGAAGATGACGGGGAGCTTCCAGCGCGCCGCCATGTTCATCGACTCGTGGAAGGCGCCGATGTTGACGACCGAATCCCCGAAGAAACCGAGGCAGACCTGGTCCCCGCCCCGGTATCGGATCGCGTATCCCGCCCCGATCGCGAGAGGAAGATGGCTGCCGACGATCCCGTGTCCGCCCATGAAGTTGAGCGACTTGTCGAACATGTGCATCGACCCGCCGAAGCCCTTCGAGCAGCCGTCCACGCGCCCGTAGAGTTCGGCCATCACCGCATTGGGCGACATCCCGCGCGCGATGGCCTGCGAGTGATCCCGGTACGCGGTGATCACGTAATCGTCGTCGCGCAGCGGCGAGATCGTGCCCACGGAGACGGCTTCCTGTCCGATGTAGAGATGGCAGAAGCCGCCGATCTTGCCGACCTGGTAGACTTCCGCCGCCTTCTCCTCGAAACGCCGCTCGATGATCATCTCCCGAAGGAGCGCGACGCATTCCTCCGCCGAGAGGCCGAGAAATACGTCGGGATCTCCGGTGGACGCCGCTTCGGAGGCTGCCGCCGCCAGGGCGTCGGAGACCGTGGCCGTGGACCGGCCGGAGTTCGACCCGCTCATCCCGCCGCCAGCGCCGCGACCCGCCGGCGCAGTTCGACCACCTGCTCGCGGGCGTGATAGCTGGAGCGCACCAGCGGGCCGCTCTCCACGTGCAGGAACCCGCGCGATTCACCGATCTCCTTCCAGTGCCCGAATTCCTCCGGAGACACGTAGCGGTCGATCGGGAGGTGGTCCGGCGACGGACGCAGGTACTGCCCGAGCGTCAGGATCTGCACGCCGGCTTCGAGCGCGTCGCCCATGAACTCGTCGATGTCCTCCGCGGTCTCGCCGAGCCCGAGCATGACCCCCGTCTTGATGAGCACCCGGTCGTCCAGCTGCCGGCCCGTCCGCAGCACGTCCAGCGAGCGGTCGTAGCGGCCGCCCGGCCGGGCCGTCCGGTGGAGGCGGCGGACCGTCTCCATGTTGTGGTTGAAGATCTCCGGCCTTGCGGCGATCACCGTGCGGATCGCTTCGGGATTCCCCTGGAAGTCCGGTGTCAGCACCTCGATCGAACACTCCGGGCGGCGCAGCCGGATCTCGCGGATCATCTCGGCGAAGATCCAGGCGCCCCCATCGGGCAGGTCGTCGCGGTCGACGGAGGTGATGACGCAGTGGTTGAGTTGCAGGCGTTCGATCGCCTCGGCCACCCGCCGCGGCTCGTCCTCGTCGAGCGCCTCGGGCCGGCCGTGCGCGATCGCGCAGTAGGGACAGTTGCGGGTGCACACGTCGCCCATGATGAGGAACGTCGCGGTGCCCGCCTCCCAGCACTCCCCGATATTCGGGCAGCGGGCCTCCTCGCAGACCGAGCTGAGCTCCAGGCCCCGCATCAGTTCCTTGAGGCGCAGGTAGTTGGGCCCTCCGGGCGCCCGCACCTTCAGCCAGCGCGGCTTCCGCGAAGGCCACGCGTCGGCCGTTAGACTTCCTCCCTGTATGACTTCGAGTGGCTTCAAGCTGCCGCCCTCCGGCGCTCTACGAGTCGCTTCCGATCCGGCTCTGATCCGGGTACCCGCGCACACGCCGGGCAACCGTTCGAAGGGCTCCCATGCCCCCCGCCGGGAACCCTCCAAGATACCGGAATCCCCGCGCCGGACCAACCCGATGCCCCCGCTCCCGCCGCCGCCCGAGCGGAATTGCTCCGTCCTCGGGCCTCGGGTATCTTCCCGCGCATGACCTACATCATCACCGAGCCGTGCATGAGCGAGATGGATGCGTCCTGCGTGGACGTATGTCCCGTCGACTGCATCTACGAGGGGGAAGACCAGTACTACATCCATCCCGAGGAGTGCATTGACTGCGGCGCCTGCGTGCCCGAGTGCCCCGTGGAGGCGATCTATCCGGACGACGAAGTGCCGGAGCAGTACGACGCCTTCACCGCGAAGAACTACGCCCACTTCGACGTTCCTCCGCCCGACTGATACGGGTTGCCGGACGGATGCGGGGTGTGAGCCTCGATCCCGGCCCGCGCGGCGATCCCCGGTGATATGGAACCGGATCTCGCGCGGCCCCGCTTCGTGTCTGGTCGTTCTCGTCCTTCTGCCGTCACCTCGCCCGCTCTCTGCGCACGCGCTGCCGCCGGAAAACGCCGCCGCGCAGGAACACGCGCACGGATCTTCAACGCACTACGGCGGACCGGCCCCGGCCGCCGCCGGCCCGCCGCGCCTCCCGGCCGCGAGCCCGCTCATCGACGTGCGGGTGCACGCGGCCGAAGGGGAGTTCAGGATCGTCTTCGGACCCCTCACGCTGCCGGCCGGCGGTCCGCACCAGCGGCCGCAGGTGCAGCTCGCGAAGCTGCCGGTGGCGGGCTGGATGCACGGTTTCTCGTGGCGGATGAGGGACCGGGAGGGCAACGCACTCCCCGACGGGCTCCTCCATCACGTCAACGTAATCGACCCCGACAACCGCGAGCTCTTTTCCGCGGTCCCGCGCCGGATCATCGCCGCCGGCCGCGAGACGAAGCGCGCGTCCCTGCCGCGCGTGCTGGGCTACCCGCTGGCGCCGGGCACCCGGGTGCTCGTGAGCGCGATGTTCGCCCCGCTCCCGGACGCCTCGCACGACGAGGCCTACCTGCACATTCGGATCCCGTACACGCCGGCCGGCGATCCGGGACTCGTGCGTCCCGTGGACGTCTATCCCTTCTATCTCGACGTGATGGGCCCGGTCGGCGAGAAGGAGTTTCCCCTCCCGCCCGGGACGCACGGCATGAGCTGGGAGGGGAGTCCGGCCGTGGACGGGCGCATCCTCGGCATCGGCGGTCACCTGCACGACTACGGGGACTGGATCAGGCTCGAGGATGTCACGTCGGGCAGGGTGATCTGGGAAACGGGACCCGAGGTGAACGGCGAAGGCCGGATCGTCGGAGTGCCCACGAGCCGGCTCTGGTGGCGTGGGGGCATCCGGATCCGGAAGGATCACACCTACCGCATCTCCGTCCGGTATTCGAACCCGCTGGCACACCCGGCGCCGGACCGTGCCATGGGCGCGGTCGGAGGCATCATCCTTGCCGGAAACGAGGACTGGCCGGAGTTCAGCCGCCATCACCCGGACTACATACAGGACCTTCGCAACACCCTCGAGAAGCCGAACGAAGCCGTCCACGCGCACCGCCACGCACCCCGCTCCGGCGGCGGCACGTAGTGTAGCGTCGCCACGGCACCAAGCGCTTCTCCGCCGGATCCCGCCGATGCCCGAACTGCCCGACATCACCGTCTACCTGGAAGCGCTGGAGGCGCGCATCCTCGGGCGCAGGTTGGAGCGGGTACGGCTCGGCAGCCCCTTCCTGCTCCGGAGCGTCGACCCGCCCCTGTCCGAGGCGCACGGCCGCGAGGTCACGGCCCTGCGCCGGATGGGCAAGCGGATCGCGATCGGACTCCGCGCCCGCGACGAACCCGAAGGCGAACCGGAGTTGTGGCTCGTCCTCCACCTCATGATCGCAGGCCGGCTCCGATGGCGTGAGGCCGGGGCGAAGGTCCCGCGCCGGCTCGGCCTCGCCGCCTTCGACTTTGCACACGGCAGCGTGCTCCTCACGGAAGCCGGCACGAAGAAGCGGGCGTCGCTCCACGTCGCGAGGGGCGCCGACGCACTCGCGAGACACGACCCCGGGGGCATCGAGCCACTGGCCGCCGACAGAACCGCTTTCCGCGACACCCTCACGGTCCGCAACCACACGCTGAAGCGCGCGCTCACGGATCCGAGACTCTTCTCCGGCATCGGCAACGCGTATTCCGACGAGATTCTGCACCGGGCAAAGCTCTCGCCGATCAAGTGGACGAGCCGGCTCGACGAGCAGGAGATCGACCGGCTGTACGAAGCCACCCGCCAGACGCTCGAGGAGTGGATATGCCGGCTGCGGGACCGGCTGGCCGGGGCGTTCCCGGAGAAGGTCACCGCCTTCCACGACGAGATG
Organism: uncultured Gemmatimonadota bacterium; assembly: GCA_964509895.1. Lineage (GTDB taxonomy): Bacteria > Gemmatimonadota > Gemmatimonadetes > Palauibacterales > Palauibacteraceae > Palauibacter. The sequence goes on along the minus strand of CAZDZJ010000057.1, from coordinate 62,013 downwards.
GCCGTGCACGGGAAGTACGGCCAACCGTGTCCCGACTGCGCGACGCCCGTGCAACGCATCCGGTACGCGGACAACGAGACGAACTACTGCGCCGCCTGCCAGACGGGCGGGAAGGTGCTCGCGGACCGGGGCCTCTCGCGGCTGCTGGGAAAGGACTGGCCCAGCAGTCTGGAGGCGCTCGAGGAGCTGCGGTCGGGAGGATCGCCTCCGGCCGCGGAGGGCGGCGCATGATCCGCTACCATTACCACACTTCGCGGAAGGACATCCCCCGCCTCGGGATCTCGAAGGGCGACCCGCTGTGCCACGTTTACAGCGATACCTCCCGGGGGGAACTGGAGGCGTGGGGCCGGCGGCACGGCCTCGAACCCGCCTGGATCCACGACTCGACGCTCCCCCACTTCGACGCCTTCGGCGACCGTCTGGAGTGGTGCGGCCCCGGCGTCACGCGCGCCGAACTCAGGGAACACATCCGTGCCTGGCGCACCCGCCGCACGAAGTAGGAGCCGGAAGGCTGCCCCTGTCCCGCGGGTTTACCAGACGGCGAGTTCCACGATCGCTTCGGCGATGTCGTCGACCTGGGGCAGGGAGGCGTTCTCCAGCGAGGGGGCGTAGCCGATGAACGTGTCCGTCGAAGTGATGCGCCGGATCGGCGCGTCGAGCCACTCGAACAACTCGTCGGCGAGGCGAGCCGAAATCTCGGCCCCGTAACCCCACGACTTCGCGTCCTCGTACGCCACGAGCACGCGGCTCGTCTTCATCACGGATCGGCGGATCGTGTCCATGTCGACCGGGTTGAGCGACCGCAGGTCGATGAGGTCCGCGCGCACCGGCTCCCCCTCGCGGTCCAGCTTCGCGAGCGCCTTGCGCGTGCGCTCCACCATGGCCCCGTACGTGACGATCGTGAGGTCGTCCCCCTCCGAGACGAGCGCCGCCTTGCCGAACGGAATCATGTACCCCGGACCCGGATGGATCCCTTTGTTGTATGTCTGCCGGTACAGGTGCTTGTGCTCGAGGAAGAGCACGGGGTCGTCGCACCGGATCGCCGTCCGCAGGAGCCCGTTCGCATCGACCGCGTTCGACGGGCAGATCACGTGCATGCCCGGCGTGTGCGTGAAGAGCGAAGCGCCCGTCTGGGAGTGGTAGATGGCGCCGCCCGAGATGTATCCGCCGTACGTCGTCCGGATCACGAGCGGGCACTTCCAGCTTCCCGCGGAGCGCCAGCGGAACGTCGCGACCTCGTTCCGGAACTGGTGGAAGGCGGGCCAGATGTAGTCGAAGAACTGGACCTCGGCGACAGGCTTCAGGCCGCGCACCGCGAGACCGACGGCACGGCCGACGATGTTCGCCTCCGCGAGCGGCGCATTGTAGACGCGGAGCGACCCGAACTCGCGCTGCAGCCCGTACGTGACCTTGAAGACGCCGCCCTTGCCCTTGACCTCGTCGAGGATCTCCTCGCGGCTCGCGTCCGCCACGTCCTGCCCGAACACCACGATCCGCGGGTCCCGCCGCATCTCGTCGCGGATGCAGGCGTTGAGAAGGTCGACCATCGTCTTCGGGGTTCCGTCCGGCTCGAACCGGGGTTCGGTCTCGAAGTCGCTCGACGCGGGGTCGACGTCGTGAGAGTACACATGGGTGTACACGGTGTCGGGGCTCGGCTGCGGGCGGGCCATGGCGCGGTCCGCGGCGTCCGCCACCTCGGCCTTGATATCGGCCTTGAGCGTTTCGAGTTCGCCCGCCTCGATCACGCCTTCCCGGAGGAGGTAGTCGGCGAAGGTGATCACGGGGTCGCGCGCCGCCTCCAGATCCCGCTCGCCCTCGGACTTGTAGAGCTTCTCATCGTCGGACATCGAGTGGCTGTAGGGCCGCGTCACGTGCGCGTGAACGAGCGCCGGCCCGTGCCCCGACCGCACGTAGCGCACGGCGCGCCGCATCACGACATAGCTCTCGAGCGGGTCTGTCCCGTCAACCTCTTCGACGTGGAGGTTCGGGAAGTTCCGGACCAGCCGCGAGATGCTGCCCCCGGCGGTGTTGACCTCCACGGGCACGGAGATCGCGTATCCGTTGTCCTCCACGAGGAAGAGGATGGGAAGCTGCAGGTTGGAGGCGCTGTTGAGCGCCTCCCAGAACTCTCCTTCCGAGGTCGTGCCGTCCCCCGTGCATACGAGCACGATCTCATCCGGCGCCACCTCGGGGGCGACGGAGTCGAGGCCGTCGAGGCCGATGGTCCGGGCGCGGACGATCCCCTCGGCGCACCCCACCGCCTGGTTGAACTGCGTACCCGTCGGACTCGAAGGCGTGACGAGGTGCAGATCCGGCGATCCGAAGTGTGCCGGCATCTGTCGTCCGCCCGTCGATGGATCCTCCTCGGCCCCGACATCGCCCAGGAACATCTCGTAGGGCGACATGCCGAGTTCGAGACAGAGCGCCCGGTCGCGGTAGTAGGTGAAGAACCAGTCGTGGCCGGGCCGGAGCGCCCGTCCCGCCGCGACGAGAAGCGCTTCGTGCCCGGCGCTGGAAATCTGGAAGAAAACGCGGTTCTGCCGCTTCATCGCGATTTCGCGGTCGTCGATCATCCGCGAGGTGTACATCACGCGATACATCGCGAGGAGGTCGTCGGCCTGGAGATCGCGCCATTCCGGGCGGGTCAGGGCGCTGAGCGCCCGCTCCAGGTCGTCGGTCTGGTCGATAGGGGTTGCCATGTATGTCCGGGTAATCGGGAAGAGTTGACGTCGGATCTCCGGGCTTCCGGAAACACCTGACGACTCCACCTTCGCCTTCCGCAACCGCCCCGCCCCCAACCGCAACGAAAAGATCCGGCGGGGAATCTAATCGCCCCCGCGTTGTCTAGCACGGGGCGCTAGAAACCGACGGTGCGAAAGCGGCGCAACTGCGGGAGAATCGATGCGGCATGGTCCGCGATCGGGTCGCCTTCTCCGTTCTCGGGCATCAACCGGCTGAGCGCGTGCAGCATGCCGACCGCGTAGTCGGAGAAGAGCCGGTAGGGCGGTGCGTGGCGAAACCCCCACGCGCCCAGCGGCAGGAGAAGGAGCCACCGCAGGTCGCCCGCGAGCTGGATCAGATTCCCTTCGCCCAGCGCGAGCCTCGGCTCGCCCATCGCCAGCCGCGTGAGGCCCGACATGAAGACGGCCGACGCCTCCGGCGAGAGCAGGTCGAGATCCGGATAGCGGGCCAGAACCTGTTGGGCGAACGAGGCGCCTTCATCGGTGGAAGCGCCCGCCTTGGTCTCCAGCCCCTCCGGCGCCGCGAGTCGCTGGGCGACGGTCGTCGGCTCTCCCTCTCCGAGAATCAGCCACTCGAGCCGGAGGGGAGGGAACGCGCGCTTGAGCGCCGCGAGGAATTCGGCCCGCGGGCCCGCCCGGGAGGATCCTCGCGCCTCCCGTTCGTAGTTCGAGAGCGTGCCGAGACTCAGGCGGGCGTGCTCCGGCAGCTCCGCGTTCACGCGGGCGCGAAAGTCCCGAAGTGACAGGCCCTGAACCTCTTTCCGGAAGAAGCGCAAGCGAGTTTGAACAGTGTCCATAATTCTGAACATAGCTGCGGCGCGTCCACTGTTGCAACCGGGCGGGCACCGTGCGTGTTTGATTCAGCGTGTCCGCCGGAAGTTGTTCGCCGATCCCGTTGCAGCGGCGTATAATCCCCGGCTTGGTATGCCCTGCTCCATCCTTCATCAGGTATTCGCCATATGAGCTTCCGAGGAACCGCGCCTCTCCCCGGCCAACGGATCGGCTTCGGGATCGCCTGTCTCATCGTCCTGTCCGTGCCGGCGCAGACGTTGCGCGCGCAGGACGGCCCGGGGCAGCACGAACCGGAGGAGGAGCCGCCGGCCCCGCTCGAGGGGCTTGCGGTCCGCGCGTCGCACTCCCCCGTCGTCGATGGCATCCTCGACGACGCAGCCTGGACCGTCGCGCCCGTGATGACGGATTTCGTCCAGCGCGAGCCGTTCGACGGCCAGCCGTCCTCGGAGCGCACCGAGGTGCGGATGGTGTTCGACGACGAAGCCATCTACGTCGGCGTGTGGGCTCTGGATGAGGACCCGGCGGGGATCATCCCCGGCGACCGGATCCGCGACACCGAGGTCGCCGAGTCCGACCACGTCCTGCTCGCGTTCGACACCTACCACGACTACCAGAACGCGTTCGTATTCGGGACGACGCCCTCGGGGATCGAGTACGACGGACAGGTCGCGAACGAGGGACGCGGCGGCGGCTTCTTCCTCGGCGGGGGCTTCAACACGCAGCGGCGCATGCAGTCCGGGGCCGGCGGGGGATTCAACAAGAACTGGGACGGGTCCTGGAACGTGGCCACGAGCCGCGACGATGACGGCTGGTACGCCGAGTTCCGCATCCCCTTCAACACGCTGCGCTACGGGACGGACCCGACCTGGGGCTTCAACGTCTCGCGTCAAATCCGCCGCCGGAACGAAGAGGCCTTCTGGTCCGCGGTTCCGCGCGAGTTCAACCTCTACCGACTCAACTACGCGGGCCACCTCACGGGCCTCGAGGTCCCCTTCCGCCGTCTCGGCACGCTCACGCCCTACATGCTCGGCTCCACGGCGCGCGACTACGCGGGCGGCCAGACCGCGTTCGACCAGGACTACGAACTGGGCGGCGAGGCGAAGCTGCAGATCACGCGGGGGCTGACGCTCGACGCGACGTACAACACGGACTTCGCCCAGGTCGAGGTGGACGACCAGCAGGTCAACCTGACCCGCTTCAGCCTGCTCTTCCCGGAGAAGCGCCCCTTCTTCCTCGAGAACGCGGGCTTCTTCGCGGTCGGCGGTGGCGGGGCGGACCTCTTCTTCAGCCGCCGCATCGGGATCGAGAACGGGCGCCAGGTGCCGATCACGGGCGGGGCCCGCGTCTCCGGGCGAGCGGCCGGTTTCAACGTCGGGCTCCTGCATATCGGGACGGACGGCCTGGGGGGTGGCCAGACCGCGAATGCCTACTCGGTGGCCCGCGTGGCGCGCGAACTCCCCAACCGGTCGCGGGTCGGCGCCGCCTTCATCAACCGCGACGGGGAAGCCTTTCGCGACTACAACCGGACGTACGCCGTGGACGGGCAACTCGGCATCGGCGAGGCCTGGACGCTGACGGCGTGGGGGGCGCAGACGGAGACGCCCGGCCTGACGCGCGCGGACCGGGCCTTCGACGCGACCTTCGGGCTCACGACACGGAAGTGGCGGGGGAACGTCCAGTACCAGCACTTCGGCGAGAACTTCAACCCCGAGGTCGGATTCCTGCGCCGGAAGGGGCACGAGTACTACCAGCTCTTCCTGATGCACAACATCCACCCGGCCGAGACCTTCCGCGAGATCCGCCCGCATATCTCCTACTACACCTTCCGGAGCGACAAGACGGGGGTCGAGTCGGGGTTCGAGGAGTCGGCGCGCCTGCACATCGACACGCACTGGGAATTCAATGACGGGATGGAGGCGCATACCGGCGTCAACTGGGTCCGGGAAGGGCTGTTCGAACCCTTCACGATCTTCGGGACGGATGTCACCGTGCCGACGGGGACGTACGACGGATGGGAGAGCCAGATCCGCTTCTGGACCAACGAATCGGCGAAGGTCTCCTTCAACAGCGGGGCGAACATCGGCCACTTCCTGTCGGGGTCGCGCCGCAGCCTGAACGGGACTCTGACCGTGCGGTCGGGCTCGTCGTTCAGCACGTCGCTGAGACTCGACTACAACAACGTCACGCTCGAACACGGGGACTTCGTCACGACGCTGGCCGGCGTCAACTTCGGGTACTTTTTCACGCCGCGGGTCTACCTGCAGTCGCTCGTCCAGTATTCGACGCAGCTCGACACGTTCTCCGCCAACGTGCGGTTCGGGTGGCTGAACACCGCGGGCACCGGCCTGTTCATCGTCTACAACGACATCCAGGGGATCCAGGACCTGCACGGGCCGCAGGGCCGCTCGCTGATCGTCAAGTTCAGCCGGCAGTTCAACATCCTCGGGGGCTGACCGGCGTCCGGTGGCTGCCTCCCTGGCCCGGCCGCGCCTCCTCTTCGTCTGCGTGGAGAACTCCTGCCGGAGCCAGATGGCGGAAGCGTACGCCCGCATGCTGGCCGGTGAGGGCGTCGAGGCCGTGAGCGGAGGGTCGCGGCCTTCCGGCGTGGTGAACCCGCGGGCGATCGAGGCCATGGCGGAGGTGGGTTACGATCTCGGCGTCCACCGGTCGGCGGGACTGGACGAGGTGCCGCCCGGCCGTTTCGACGCCGTCGTCACGATGGGTTGCGGGGACGCGTGCCCGCACGTGCCCGCCCTTCGGCGCGAGGACTGGCAGGTGCCGGACCCCAAAGACCTTCCGGCCGACGAGTTCCGGGCGGTCCGCGACGACATCCGCCGGCGCGTGGACGGGTTGCTGACGGCCCTGGGCGTGCCGAGGCGCACCGGAGAGCCTGCCGGCGCGTGAGCGGGCGGGAGCGGTCGCTGGTGATCGTGGCGGGCGGTCGTTCGCGTCGCCTCGGCCACGCCAAGCCGTTCGTCGACGTGGGCGGCCGCTCGGTTCTGGCGCGGATTCTCGCGGCGGGCGCCCACATCCCGGATGTGGTGCTCGCGGTCCGCGATGTTCGGCCCTTCCGGAACGCCCTGGCTGCGGAAGGCTGGGATTCCGGCCCGGGAGACGCCGCGCGCCCGCCGGGTTCCGTGGCGCTCCGGGACCGGAGCGGCCGCGCACTCATCATCGTACCCGACCCCGTGTCCGACCAGGGCCCGCTCGCCGGCCTTGCCTCCGGGCTGGGCGCCGCGAGAGGCATGATCTGCGTCGTGGTGGCGGGCGATCTTCCCTTCGTCACGCCGGAACTCGTCGACCGCCTGAGCGCCGAACTCGCGAACGATGCCGACGCGGATGCGGTCGTTCCGCGCGCACGTGGTCAGGACCAACCGCTGTGCGCCGCCTATCGGACGGAAGTCGGTCGACTGGCCACGCGGCTGGTGGAGGGTTCGGCGCCCGACGCCGCGTCCCCCTCGATGATGAGCTTTATCGAGCGGTTGCGCGTGCGGCGCGTGACGCCGGACGATCTGGCCGAGGTCGGCGATCTCGAAGCCATGGTCCGCGGCGTGGACAGCCGGGACGACCTGGCGTGGGCGGTCCGCCGCGCCGCCCGCACCGGCCGCCGGGCGTAGCAGGCCGTGGCTACAGGCCGGTGACCGCTTCGCCGAGGGCGGCGATGGCGTCATCCAGTTGCCGGTCGCTCAGGTAGGGAGCCGGACCCAGACGCAGGAGATCGTCCCGGTAGTCCGTCGCCACGCCCCGGTCCGCGAGCGCCTCATGCAGATCCCGCGCGCGGGGCGTCCGCAGCGCGAGAAAGCCGCCGACCGCCTCGGGCGGCGTCTCCCGGTCGCGGTCGATGAGTCTCGGGTCCGCGTCGAGCGCATCGAACGCTCGCGAGAGGCGGTCCACCTGGTGCCGGCTCACGGCGCGCAGGAACACTGGAGTCAGCCCCTGCTCGCGGAAGAAGTCGAAGACCTCCGCCGCCCGGTAGTGGCTCGTCGGATCGTACGTGCTGCCGGCGAACCGTTCCGCCCCGGGGCCGTATTGGACCCGGCTCCCGTCCTCGCGTCCGTGCAGGGCCGAGAACTCCGCGAACCATCCGGTGACCGCCGGACGCAGCCGACAATCCGGTGGCACGCGCAGAAAACAGTTTCCCTCCCCGAGCTGACAGTACTTGTACCCGCCCGCGACGACGAACGCGCGCTCGAGTCCCGGGCTCGAGAGGTCGAAGGGGATCGCGTTCAGCGCGTGGTACGCGTCCACGAGCAGCTCTGCCCCGACCCGTTGGCAGCGTTCCGCGAGGCGGTCGAGTCCGCCGACGATCCGGGCATCGCGATAAAGGACCGCCGAGACGAGCACGCCGGCTACCGCATCGTCGGTCGCGCGCGCGAGCCGCTCGGAGAGCGAGTCGATCGGGTCCACCGGGACGCGCACGATGGTCAGCCCCTCCTCCTCCAGCCGGTCGAGCTGACGACGGACCGAGTGGAACTCGCCGTCCGTGGTCACGAGCCTCGGACGGGTGAGCAGGGGCAGGGCGGAGAGGAAGCGGACCACCAGTTCGTGCGTGCTCGAGCCGAGCGCGTAGTCCCCGTCGTCCAGGCGTTCCGGCGTGCCCAGGAGCCGGGCATACCCGGAACGGACCCGCTCGGCCCGCGCGAACGCCTCTTCCCACTTCCCATCCACGAGACGAGCCGCGTCCTCCCACGCCCGCTGCTGACCGCGGAAGCCGCAGTCGGGCCACGCCTGGTGGGAGTGTCCCGTGAGGAGCAGTCTCTCCGCCACCCGGAAGCGCGAATAGTGCACGGCCAGCGCGTTCGGCTCCGGGCAGAGATCCTCCGGCGTCACATCCGCCACGGGCGCGGGATCCGTCACAGGTCCGTTCGGATCGCCCACAGGTCGGGAAACACGGGCCGGTTGAGCGACTTCCTGAGATAGGCCGCCCCCCCCGTCCGGCCCGTACCCGGCCGCGCCCCGATCGTGCGCTCGACCATCTTCACGTGCCGGTAGCGCCATTCCTGGAGTCCCTCGTCGAGATCCACCAGCCGCTCGCACAACTGGACGAGCTGCGGATCCTCCCGGTAGACCCGGATGAGCGCGGCCTGCACGCCCGCCGACGGCTCGGTCGGCGCGGTGACGTCGCGGTCCAGATCCTCCACCGGAATCGCATACCCCCGCCCGTCGAGAAACGCGACGAAGGCGGCCCACAGCGAAGGTTCCCCGTAGCGGGACTCGAGCCGTCGCCGCGCACTGCTTCCTTCCGGATACCGGTCGAACACACTCCTCCGCTTGTGGCCGAGGATGAACTCCAGTTCGCGGAACTGGTACGACTGCAGGCCGCTCGCCTCTTCCAACCGCTGCCGGAAGGCGAGAAACTCGAGCGGCCGCATCGTCTCGAGGATGTCGAGCTGGGCGACCTGGACTTTGAGGATCGTGAGGATGCGCTGCATGGTGTGCAGGAGCCGGGGCATGTCGTCCGCGCCCATCCGGTCGCGCGCGAAGTGGAGTTCGTGCAGGAGTTGCTTGAACCACAGCTCGTAGACCTGGTGGATGATGATGAAGAGCATCTCATCGTGTTCGGGGTCCCCGTCACCGCCCGACTGCTCCACCTGGAGCGACAGCAGCTCATCGAGGTGCAGATAGCCGGAATAGGTGACGTACTTTTGGTGCGTCATGAGTCTCCCTTTCGGCCGGTCGCCCTCGGGACGCCGGTGCCCTCGGCCTCCAGCCGCCCCCGGTCCCGCGCTCTCAGTAGCCCCATTCGAACCTCGGCGTATAGCCGTCCAGCGACGAATACTGCGGCGGCCAGGGGATCGGCGCCCCGGAAGCGTAGGCCGCGTGGCGCGTCCAGTATGGATCCCACAGGTGCGCGCGGGCGAGGCAGCACAGGTCGGCCCGCCCCGCGGCGAGGATCGTGTTCACGTCCATGAAGGACGAGATGTTCCCGACGGCCATCGTGGCGATCCCGACTTCATGCCGGATGCGGTCCGAGAATGGGGTCTGGTACTGGCGGCCGTAGACCGGTTGCTGCCAAGGGACGGTCTGCCCCGCCGAGACGTCGACGATGTCCACGCCCGCTTCCTTCAGGCGGCGGGCGATCTCGACGGCTCCGTCCGGTGTCAGCCCGCCTTCCGCCCAGTCCACCGCCGAGATGCGCACCGAAATCGGCTTCTCCGGCGGCCAGGCGGACCGCACCGCCGCCAGCACCTCCAGCGGGAAGCGCAACCGCGCGTCGAGATCCCCCCCGTACTCGTCCTCCCGAAGGTTCGTGAGGGGGGAGATGAAGCTGGCCAGCAGGTAGCCGTGCGCGAAGTGGATCTCCAGCAGGTCGAACTCCGCTTCCTCCGACATCTCCGCGGCTCGCCGGAACTCGGCGGTCACCCGATCCATGTCCCCGCGCGACATCTCGCGCGGGACCGGGCTGTGCTCGAACCACGGGACCGGGGAAGCGGCCATGATCGGCCACCCGCCCTCTTCCAGCGGCTCATTGTCTCCCTCCCAGGAGAGCTGCGTGGACGCCTTCCGGCCGGCGTGGCCGAGCTGCATCCCGATCGCGGCGTCGGAATGAAGGTGCACGAAATCGACGATCCGCTTCCACGCGTCCACATGGGCGGGGGCGTACATCCCCGTGCAGCCGAGCGAGATGCGGCCTTCCCGGCTCACGTCCGTCATCTCCGACATCACGAGTCCGGCGCCGCCGATGGCCCGGCTCCCGAGGTTCACGAGGTGCCAGTCGTCCGGTGTCCCGTCCTCCGCGGAGTACTGGCACATGGCCGATACGACGACACGGTTCTTCAGTTCGAGTTCGCGGAGCCGGAAGGGCGCCAGCAGCGGCGGCGGGACCGACCCCTTCGCGGCCCCGACCCCGGCGGCCCCCGCCGCGCGATCCGCGAACCGGCGGTCGACGCGCGCGGTGAAATCGGGGTCGCGCAGGGCGAGGTTGGAGTGCGTGATGCGGAGGCTGCGCGTGATGAGGTTGAAGGCGAACTGCAGCGGTTCCGTATCCATGAACCGCTCGGTGCCCTCGAACCATTCGAGACTCGCCTGGGCGGCCCGCTGCACGCTCTCGACTTCGGGCCGGCGGGCGGTCTCATAGGCCGCCAGGGCCGGTCTCACGTCCAGGTCGTGGGCGAGAAGCGACTCGCGCAGCGAGATCGCGTCGATCATCGCGAGCCGGGTGCCCGAGCCGATGGAGAAGTGGGCGGAGTGCGCGGCGTCTCCGATGAGCACGATGCGCCCGTGACGCCAGGAGCGATTCCGGACGGTGGGGAAGGATCGCCAGATGGAGCGGTTCGCGACGAGCCGATGGGAATCCAGTTCCTCGCGAAAGATGTCCTCGAGGAAGGAGACGGTCTCCTCCTCTGACGCGGAGTCCATCCCGGCGGCCCGCCAGGTCGCCTCGGTCGCCTCGACGATGAAGGTGGAGATCGCGTCACCGTCCCCCGCGTCGGGCCGGTACTGGTACGCGTGGACGCGCCACAATCCGTGTTCGGTCTCTCTGAAGTGGAAGGTGAAGGCGGGAAACGGCTTCGTCGTTCCCAGCCACACGAACCGGTTGGGCCGGAGATCGATGTCGGGCCCGAACGCATCGGCGTAGCGTTCCCGCATGGCGCTGTTCACGCCGTCGGCCGCGAGCACGAGGTCGGCCCCCGCGTACGCCTCGTCCGACTCGGCCTCGACACCGTGGTGAAGCTCCACGCCGAGGTCTCGCGCCCGTGACTCGAGGATGTCGAGCAGGGTCGTGCGGGCGAGTCCGCTGAAGCCGTGCCCCGTCGATGTGAGCCGCTGGCCGCGAAAATGGATGTCGATGTCGTCCCAGTGGTGGAACGAGCGCGTGATGGCCTCGTAGCTCTCGCGGTCCGCGGCCGCCAGCTCTTCGAGCGTGGCGTCGGAGAATACGACGCCGAAGCCGTAGGTGTCCCCGGGGTGGTTGCGCTCGAGAACGCGGATCTCGTGCGCCGGATCCGACTGCTTCATGAGGATCGCGAAGTACAGGCCGGCGGGCCCGCCTCCCACGCAGACGATCTTCATCGCGGGACGGCTGGGCTCATTCGCGGGTCGCGTCGCCCTCGGCGCGCGCCGCGTCGAGCAGATGCCGCGCGATGATGAGCCGCTGAATCTCTGTCGCGCCCTCGTAGATCCTCAGAGCCCTGACCGAGCGGTAGAGCCGGTCCACGGGATTGTCCGCCAGGACCCCGCGTCCGCCGAGGATCTGCACGGCGTCGTCCACCACGCCCTGAGCGATCTCCGTGGCGAACGACTTGGCCATCGCGGCTTCCAGATCCGTGCGCTCCGCCCCCTTGTCGCGCTCCCAGGCCGCCCGGTACACGAGCAGTCGGGCCGCGGTGAGGTCGGTCCCCATCCGCCCCACCTTCTCCTGCGTGATCTGGAAATCGGCCAATGCGCGTCCGAACTGCCGGCGCGAGAGCGCGTGGTGGAGCGCCTCGTGCAGCGCGCGTCCGGCCATCCCGCACGCGGCCGCGCCGACCGTGGGGCGAAGGCGGTCGAGGGTGGCGAGCCCGAGCTTGTAGCCTTCACCCTCGCCCCCGACGCGAGCCGAGGCGGGGAGGCGGCAGTCTTCGAGCGCGATCTCGCCCAGCGGGTGGGGGTCGGCCATCAGCAGCGGCCGCACGAAGCGGAACCCCTTCGTGTCGGCCGGGAGGAGGAAGGCGGAGATTCCCGCCACCCCCTCGCTCGGGTCGGTGACCGCGAACAGCAGATAGAAATCCGCGATCCCCGCGTTCGAAATGAAGGTCTTCACCCCGTTGAGGACGTAGTGGCCTCCGTCGCGGATGGCGGTCGTGCGCATGGCCGCCACGTCGGACCCCGCCTCCGGCTCGCTCATCGCGAAGGCGGCCACGGCGCGTCCCCGCACGGCGCGGTCGAGCCACAACCGGCGCTGCCTCTCGTCGCCCGCGAGCGCGATCGGCGTGGATCCCAGCGCCTGCAGGGCGAACATCGCGTCCGCCAGGGGAGAATAGAAGGCGAGCGACTCCCGCGTCACCGAGCAGGCCCGGAAATCCTGTCTGGCGATCGCCTTCAGCCAGCCGCCACGCCCGAGAGACGTGCAGATCTCCCGCGCGTAGCGCCGTGCGAGATCGTCATCGTCCTGGTGCGCGTGTTCGGCGAACTCCGACGCGGCGTAGCGCCCGAGGCCCTCTCCGAGTTCGACGTGTTCCGGCTCGAGAAAAGCGCGGACGGGATGGAGATCGATCACGTGAACACCGGCACCCGCTTCTCGACGAAGGCCTCGTAGCCCTCGCGGAAGTTCGGGTGCTCCATGCAGGCGGCCTGAACGCGGGCCTCCTCCGCGAGCGCGTCCTGCAGCGTCATATGCGCCTCCCTCTCAAGTGCGCGTTTCGTCACGGCCAGCGAGGCGGAGGGTCCTCGCGCCAGCCGCGCGGCCCACTCCGTCCCGGCGGAGAGTGCCTCACCGTCGGCTACCACCCGGTTGTACAGCCCGATCCGGAACGCCTCGCGCGCATCCAGAAAATCCCCCGTCATCAAGAGTTCCGTAGCTCGTCCGAAGCCGATCATGCGCGGCAGGAGCCAGGCGATTCCCATGTCCGCGCCTGAAAGCCCGACGCGCGTGAAGAGGTAGGCGATCTTCGCCGATTCCGCCGCGATTCGCACATCGCAGGCAGTCGCGATCACGGCTCCCGCCCCCGCCACCGTCCCGTTCAGAGCGCCGACAATGGGCCTGCCGCACGCGCGCATGGCGGCGATCAGGTCGCACGTCATCCGAGTGAACTCGAGCAGTTCGGCCGAATCCATCTCGAGGAGCGGCCCGATGATCTCCCGCACGTCCCCGCCCGTGCAGAAGGCGCTGCCGGCCCCCGTGATCACGACGGCGCGGACCCCGGGTTCGCGGTCGAGCAGCCGGAAGGCGTCCCGGAGTTCGTCGTAGACCTCGAACGTCAGCGCATTGCGCCGGTCGGGGCGGTTCAGCGTGATCGTCGCGACGGACGTCGCGGCGTCGACCTCGTACAGGAATGACGTGGGGTTCAGAGACACTGCGCCCTTCCTTCCGGGGAATCGTATGGAATCACGGGAGGACGGCCGTCGCCTCGACCTCGACGAGCGCGCCCGCATCGACCAGACCGCTGACCTCGACGAGCGCCATGGCGGGGTAGTGTCGGCCCAGCCGGGCCCGCCACGCGGCCCCGAGCCTGGATCGAGCATCGCGCCACGCCGCGAGATCCGTGACGTAGATCGTCATCCGTCCGATGTGCGAGGGCTCGCCGCCCGCTTCCCGGACGACCGCCAGCACGCGGTCGAGGGCGAGCGCGAACTGTTCGGCGAAGTCACCCGTCTCGATGCTTCCGCCCGGCCCGGTCGCCGTCTGTCCGGCGACGAACAGCACGCGCCCGCCCGGCGGAGCGAGGAGGCCATGGTTCCAGCCCCGTGGCTCTCCCAGCGCCGCCGGATTCAGCACCTCGAAGGCGTCGGTGCGGGCGTCGGCGCGTCGGTCGCGGCTCGTGTCCCGGCGGGCGTTCACGGGGATTCGCCGGCTAGAGGAGGGCCGAGGTCGCGCCGCCGTCGAGCACGACCGTATGGCCATTGATGCCGAGCGCCTCATCCCGGCACAGAAAGACGATGGAAGCCGCGACCTCCTCGGAGGCGATGAGCCGCCGCTGAGGCGTCGTGGCGAGGATCGCGTCGAGAGCCTGCGATTCCCCGAGATCCGTCCGGCTGACGATGTTCCCGATCGTCGCGTCGGTCATCGGTGTGTCCACGTAGCCGGGGCAGACCGCGTTCACCGTGACCCCGGCCCGCGCCACCTCGGCCGCGGCCGACCGGGTGAGACCGAGCAGCGCATGCTTCGATGCGGCGTAACCGGCCATGTAGCGGCCGCCCCGCAGCCCGGCGACCGAGGCCACGTTCACGATCCGGCCCCAGCCGCGTTCCACCATCCCGGGCAGCACGCCCTGCATGGTGAGGAGTGAACCCGTGGCGTTGATGCGCCACAGCCGCTCCCACTCCTCGAGGCCCAGTTTCACGACGGGGGCGGAGCTGGCCACCCCCGCATTGTTCACGAGGATGTCTACGCATCCGAGCCGCTCCCCGGCCTCACGGCACAGGGCCTCTACGCTTGCCGGATCCGAAACGTCGCATGTGACGGCCCAGGCCTCCCCCCCGCGGCCCCGGACCTCGGACGCGACGGCTTCGATCTCGGACGTGCTCCGCGCCGCCAGGACAAGGCGGTGGCCTCCGGCCGCGAGCGCCCGGGCGGTGGCGGCGCCGATGCCGCGTCCGCCGCCCGTGATGAGGGCGCCACGTCCGGCACTGTTCATGTGTCTCCCTTCGTTCCGGTTTTCGGATCGAACTCGAGGACCTCGGTCACCGCCTCCGCGAGGATGCCCCCGAGCGTCTCAATGGTAGCACGTCCCTCTTCCGCCGTCGCCTGCGACGGAGAGCCGAAATAGGCCCGCGCGCCTCCCGCCTCGGCGAAGTCCCGCTCGCCCGCCCGGATCGCGTCGGAGAGGGAAACCGGGTTGTCCTCCAGACCGCGCATGATTTCCTCCCGCACGCGGGCAGGGTCCCTGGCGAGGAGGATGGAACCCTCGTACCGGCCGGCGTGACAGGCCCCGCTCCGGAACTCCTCGGTGAGGCGGCCTCCCCACGGGCGGCGCGTCACGTCCGGAAACACGACGCGCATCGAGCCTCCCCGTCCGATGGCCGCGGCTGCCGCGTGGAGCGCCTCGAGGTTCCCGGGATCGAAGTGCGCGTTCGCAATGGCCAGCGTTCGGATCCCGACCCGCCCGAGGCTCGCGGCGATGTCGATCACAAGGGCGGTGAGCGTCGCGGGCCCGACATCGATCGAGCCGGGGAACCTCGCGGCGAAGCCGGCGGGCGTGTACCGAAGGCCATCGAGGAGGATGGCCTCCAGCCCGAGATCGGCGAGCCGGCGCGCACCGTCCTCCGCCATCGCCTCCGCGATCGCGACGTCGGTGTCGAGAGGCAGGTGGGGGCCGTGCGCCTCCGTGGCGCCCACCGGCAGGAGGGCGACCGTTCGGTCGGTGTCGAGCGCCCCGACCTCCTCCCAGGTGAGGTCCGAAAGCCTGTGCACAGTCATGGAATCTCGCTACGCCGTGTCCGGGAAGGGCGCAAGTGTCGGCACCGAGGGTCGGTTGTAGCCGCGCGCGGCCGCGCATACCGTGCGAGACCCTGGCGTGACCCCGGACAAGCCGGACGACTCCCGACCCCCGAGCCCGATGCGAGACACGGTTCCGCAGCCGATTTTCGATCCGCCCGAGCGGTTCAACATCGCCGAGTACTTCCTCGGCGACCGCATCCGGGAAGGGCGTGGCGACCGTTGCGCGCTCCTCACCGACGGCGGCGAGACCACCTATGCCGAGGTCGAGGCTCTGGCGAACCGATACGGGAACCTCCTGCGAGACGCCGGCCTGCGGCCGGAGGAGCGGGTTCTCATCGCCCTCCCGGACGGCCCGGATTTCGTCGGCGCCCTCTTCGGCACTCTGCGGATCGGAGCTGTCGGCGTCATGCTGAACCCGTATCTGCGCCGGGAGGAGATACCCTACTTCCTGCGGTACACCCGCGGCACGGTCCTTCTCGTGGACTCACGCCATGCATCCTCCTTTCGCGAGGGAGCGTCCGTCGTCGCGGCAGCCGGGACGGAGGACGGGACCGGGATCGACTGGAGCGAGGGTATCTCCGGCCCTCGCGAGACGTTCGTCGTGGACGATCCGGGTTTTGCGGAACGGCTGGGCGGCCAGCCCGCGACGCTGGATCCCTTTCCCACCCACCGGGATGATCCCGCCCTGTGGCTCTTCAGCGGCGGAACGACCGGCCGCCCCAAGGGCGTCGTGCAGACGCACGCCTCGTTCGCGAACACGACGGAGTGTTACGGCAAGCGTGTGCTGGGCCTGACGGAGGACGACGTCACGCTCTCCGTTCCAAAGCTCTTCTTCGGATACGCCACCGGATCCAACCTCTTCTTCCCGTTCTCGGTCGGTGCGGCGGCCGTCCTCTTCCCGGAGCGCTGCACGCCCGACGTCCTGTTCGAGAAGATCGGAAGGTTCGATCCCACGGTACTCGTCAACGTCCCCACCATGATCCGTCACATGGTCGAACATCCGGAGGCGGCCGAGCGCGACCTCTCGTGCCTCCGCCTCGCCACCTCCGCAGGGGAGGCGCTGCCGCCGGAACTTCACCGGCGCTGGCGGGACATGTGGGGGGTGCCGCTCCTCGACGGCCTGGGGACGGCGGAGATGTGGCACATCTTTCTCAGCAACCGCCCCGAGGAGGTGCATCCCGGGACCCTGGGCCGGGTGGTCCCCGGCTTCGAGGTGCGGGTCTGCGACGACGGGGGACGGGAGTTGCCGGACGGCGAAGTGGGCTGGCTCAGAGTCCGCGGGGGCTCCCGGGCGTTAGGCTACTGGCAGCGGGCAGAAGCGACGGCCGATGCGTTCCGGGGCGAGTGGTACGTGTCCGGGGACATGGTCGTCCGCGACGAACGCGGCGTCTTCCGCTACTGCGGACGCGGCGACGACATGCTCAAGGTGAAGGGCAAGTGGCTTTCACCCGGAGAGGTGGAGGACTGTCTGCTGCAGCACACGGCCGTGGCGGACGCCGCCGTCGTCGGGGTGCCGACCCGCGAGGGTCTCGTGGAGCCGGTGGCATGGGTCGCCCCTGCGGAGTCGGCGCCGCCGGACGCCCGCGAGCTTGCGGCGATACTCAGGGAGTTCGTCGCTTCGCGCCTGCCCTCGTACAAGACACCCGCCGCCGTTCATGTGGTGGCCGATCTTCCCCGGACGCACCTGGGCAAGGTCGACCGCGCCGCCCTTCGCGACCGCGACACTAGCCCCCGTCGAGCAGGGCCATGACGAGCCCGCTCCGGATCTTGGGCTCGAACCAGGTCGACTTGGGCGGCATCATCCGCCGCTGCCGGCACACCGCGACGAACTGACGCATCGTCACCGCTGGCAGGGTCACGGCGAGGTCCGCGCGACCTCCGTCCACCTCGGCCTCGAGCCATGCCGCGTCCTTGTTGGCGCCGACGAACGTCAGGCGATCGTCCGCGGCATCGGCGATGCCCAGGTCCGCGAAGAGCGTCCGCTGCACGATGTCGTGGTCTATCGAGGCGGCGGCGTTCGCCTCGTCGAACGTGCCCTCCCGCGGCGTCGCCCGACGCCAGCCGCGCCCCGCGGAATAGATGCCGATCACATGCGTCGCGTCCGGCTGAAGGGGCTCGGGCCCGGCGGCGGACACCTCGAAGGAGCGCTCCAGGCACGCGTCCACGGAGGCCCCGTCGCGGTTGTCGGGCAGCCGGACCAGCCGGTTGTACGGCGAGATGCCCATGCGGTCCGCCGGAAAGAACACCGCGAGGAAGGACTCGTGCCCCAGCATCGCCGCGGCCGCGCTGCGGTGGTTGCCGTCGGCCACGTAGGCCTCGGGCTCTTCGGCGAGAAGTCGCTGGAGGCGCGCGATGCCGCCCGGCTCCGCGACGAGCCAGATGCGATGGGTGGTTCCTCCCGAGCCTCCCACTTCGAAATCGGGCGCGGCGCCATCCGCCTGGCGTTCGAGGGCGGCCGCGAACGCGCCCGACCCGTCGGGCACGGCGTTGTTCACGGTTCCGATGATGGCTCCGGTGGCTTCAATGAGCCGCGCGCGTCCCCTCGCCTTGGGCGGCCGGACACCTTCGTTGCGGATGATGGGACCGTGCGGCGTGTCTTCCGTCCGAATCTCGGCCGTGCGAGCCAGCCCGCCGAGGCCGATCTGCCGCACACCCCGGCGACTCGGGTCCACGATCTCGTAGATGTACAGGATCCGCCTTGCCTCGCGCGTCAGAGGAGAGGCGCGCAGCCGCTCGAAGTTTCGCCTCGCGAGCTCCAGCGACTCGGGTGAGTCGCCCTGCATGATATGGTCCGGTTGGGCGACCGCGCAGTGCGCCATCGTGACGCCCAACACCGAATCCGGAGCGGCCCGGATGGCCTCCCATATTTCGACGTCCCCTTGAAACTCGTCGTAGTTGAGCGCCGAGACGCGGCGTGCGGCGGCGGCATCCACGGGCACGCACGCGCGTCGGATGGGGCGTATCGTGATCATGTCGTCCGGGACCGGGTTCGGGGTTCGATCAGGGCTGCGGTCGACTTCGCCAGGACGCTGTCAGCCCGATGCCCTCCGCGCAACGCCCTCCGCGATACCGTCTGCTGCCAGAGGTTAAAATCACCCGGACGATACCCGCGGCGAGACGAGATGGACGTTGCCTTCCGGGCGGCGAGTGGGTTGCACACCAGGAGGGATCGCCTCCTATTCATGGGATCAGGGGGTCCGTATCAGTGCGGAGGTCCAATGCGTTTCCCACAGGCTCGAAGGCTCGTGTGCTCCGCCGCCGTTGCCGTCTCGATGGGCGGGCTGGTGGCTTGTGAGGTCGACAACAACCCATACGGCCCCGCCTACCGCACCGTCCACCACACCATCGTCGGCGCGTATCGACCCCTGGAACTCCTGAGGCGGGATGTTCCGGACCTTCCCGACGATTTCACCCGCCTCCCCGCCGGATCGGACGTTCGCCTCGTGTTCGGGTCGATCCAGAATCTGAGTTCACGCGTGAGGCTGACCGGAGTCGGTCCCGGAGGGAGCACGCTGAACATCCGGCTCTACGGTTCGTGGGAATACGACGTCGACCGGCGACGGATCACGATGAGGATCGACCCCACGGCGACGACCGAGGGGTTCGAGACCGTGATGCAGGTGACGCTGCTCGACCGCTGGGTCCGGCTTCAGGGCACCGTCGACGTAGGAGGACAGCTGGTGCCTCTGGACCTCGGCAAGTCGCTGGTCCAGGACGTGGGAACGGGTGGCGGCGGGCCGGCGGCGGCGAGCCGCGGCGCTCGCTGATCGCCCGCCTCGCGGGTGGCGAAGAGGGCGAAGGCGCGGTCGGGGTCGGCGCGCGGGATCGAACTGACGGCGTTCAAGGTTGCCGAAGATGCCCTTGAGATTGCGACCGGCACGCAGCGTCGCGAATGGATGGACGAAACCCCCGACCGCTTCGCTTACCGCTGCCTGCCGCTCCTGATCGCCAACCAGGCCGGATGGGATCTTCTCTGTCCCACTCGCTTCTGGGTGCGCTGGGATGGCGGTGTCGAGCAGGAGTCCGTCAGCCTCCGCTGGGAGGACGAGCCGCACACTGCCATCGCGAGCCACTTCGGTAGCGGAGTCCTGACCTTCACGCCCGGTTATCTCTTCCGGACCACGAAGGACCACAACCTCTGGGCGCGAGGCTGTCCCAACCTTCCCAAGGACGGCATCGTCCCGCTCGATGGCATCATCGAGACCGACTGGGCCCCGTTCTCGTTCACGATGAACTGGAAGATCACGCGGGAGAAGCACTGGATCCGTTTCGACGAAGGGGAGCCCATCTGCCGGATCGTCCCCATACCGCGGCACTATCTCGAGAACGTGCGTCCGCGCGTGCGGCAGCTTTGGGACGACAAGCTGGTAGCGAACCAGTACACGGCCTGGAACGAGTCGCGAAGCCAATTCATCGAGGATCTGCACGCCCGGGAGGAGGAGGCGGTCGATCAGGGCTGGCAGCGGACCTACATCCGCGGCCAGAACATGCGCGGGGTCCGGATGCGGGATCATCAAACGAAGCTTCGACTTCGCGACTTCCTGTCCGTAAAGAAGTAGACACGCGCGCGGCGAACGCATGGACAACCTCAAATTGGCCATGTATTCTGGGCTCCGGATAACGCGAACCGGTTGCGGTTCGCCGGCATTGTGGTCGGCATGTGCGGCAAGCCCGTACTCTCGGCGACACCAATATCTTCAGGAGTTCGGGCATGCGCAGAAGCGGCACAGTCAAGTGGTTCAACGATCAGAAGGGCTTCGGGTTCATTGCGCTCGATGATGGATCGGCGGAGGTCTTCGTTCACCACACCGCGATCCAGGCCGACGGCTTCCGGAGCCTGGCGGAGGGGGAGAAGGTCGAACTCGATGTCGTGGACGGGCCGAAGGGTCCCAAGGCCGAGAACGTGGTCAAGCAGGCATACTGACGCGCCTGTGATCGCGGGCAGCATTGGCCGGGAAGGGGGCCGTCCGGGGCACGGGCGGCCCCTTTCGTTTACGGCGGGTCCGGGTCGAAACAGCGCTGCTATTCCTCGTCGGAGCGCCTTGCGGAATCCGGCGCCCCGGCACTCTCGGCGACTCGCAGATTTCTGCGAACTACACTGGCGTTCCGGTGCCCAACTGGCCAACTTGAACCTGTAGCCTTCACCCAGCCTCCAGCGTCGGGAGGGAATCATGGAGATCGACCGCAGGAGATTCCTCGCTTCCGTCGGTGCCGGTGCCCTCGCCGTCATGACGCCCGAGGACAAGGCGGAGGCCCTGGAGCACTACATGGTCGACCTGCTCGACGGCGAGGATCCGGGCCACGGACACGATCACCACCACCACGGCCCGATTCCGAAGACGGAAGACCTGGACCCGCGCCTCCTCGACGAGAACGAGTTGCTCGCCGAAGCGGCGGAAGCCGAAGCCGAGTTTGCCGAGGAAGACGACCACCACGACGAAGATCACGAAGAACCGCAGGAGGTCAGCCCTCCGCGCGGGACCGGCAACCTGTTCAAGCCCAGCGACAGGGTCCTCGAAGCGTTGCCCGCGAACCCCACGCTGGAGGATTTCTTCCGCAAGAGGTTCTGGCCGGCCCGGCATGTCCTGCAGAGCGCGACTCACGCGTTGAATGACGGCCAGCCCGAGGAGAACGTTCTCGCGGGCCTGCTGCACGACACCGTGCAGGACCTGATCAAGGTGGACCACGGCTGGTGGGGGGCGCAGCTCTACGAACCGTACGTTCCGGAGTACGTCAGTTGGGGCATCCGATACCACGCGGCGCTGCGCTTCTACCCGGACGAGGAGTACGGCTACGAATACCCCGAGATGTACAACCGGATCTTCGGCGAGGACTACGTTCCGCCCGACTACATCAAGGAAGCGGCGGACTACGCCACGAAACACCCGCTGTACGTCTCGGCGCGCATGATCTGCGTGAACGACACGTACGCCTTCCAGGAGGGGATGGAAGTCTCACTCGAGCCGTTCTACGACATCATCGGGCGTCACTTCAAACAGCCAAAGGAGGGTCTGGGTTACGACAACAGTCCGGTCGCACACATGTGGAGGTCCATCGAGATGCCCTGGGCTCCACTCTAGGCTCCGGGAATCTCGGATGCCCGCGGGCAAACGGCTCGGGCCCGCGGGGCAGGAGAAGTGTCGAGCCGATTCGGCAGCAACGACCAAACCTCAGGAGAAAAGTATGCTGAAACGAGCTTTCCTGGCTCTTGCCTTCCTGGCGGTGCCGGCAGCGGCCTTTGCTCAGGGGACGATCGAGGGCAGGGTGACAAGCGGCCAATCCGGCGCCGGCCTCAGTGGCGCGCGGGTCGCGATCCCCGCGCTCAATATTTCCGTGGGCTCCGGCGCCGGGGGCGTCTATTCGATCCCCGACGTGCCGGCCGGTGACCACGAAGTCGAAGTACGGCTCATCGGATACGCGGTCCAGACGCAAATGGTCACGGTCGCGAGCGGCCAGACGGCGACGGCGGACTTCCCGCTGGATCTCTCGGCGATCAACCTCGGCGAGCTCGTGGTCGTGGGAAGCCGCGCGCAGCCGAGAACGGTGACGGAGTCGATGGTGCCGGTGGACGTGATCCCGGTGTCGGAGATCACCAGCCAGGCGGAGACGAACATCGACTTCCTGCTCCGCACGGTAGTTCCGTCCTACAACGTCCGGGTCGAGCCGATCAGCGATGCCGCGACGATCACGCGCCCGGCCAACCTCCGGGGTCTCGCGTCGGATCACACCATGGTGCTGATCAACGGGAAGCGGCGGCACCGCGGGTCGATCATCACGTGGCTCGGCGCCGGTCTCTCGGACGGGGCCCAGGGGGTCGACATCGGCTCGATTCCCGGCATCGCGCTGCGGCAGGTGGAAGTGCTGCGCGACGGCGCCTCGGCCCAGTACGGATCGGACGCGATCGCCGGCGTGATGAACTTCATCCTCAAGGACGACCGCGACGGCGGCATGATCGAGGTGAAGAGCGGCAGCTACTACGAAGGCGACGGCGACATGCTCACCGTCTCCGGCAACGTCGGTGTGCCCCTCGGGGAGACCGGCTTCGCCAACCTGAGCGTCGAGTACGGGAACCAGGATCCGACCGACCGGGCCATCCAGCGCGCCGACGCCATTGCCCTGCGTTCCGCAGGCAACCTCGCCGTGCGCCAGCCGACGGCTCAGATCTGGGGTTCGCCCGAGGTCAACGACGACCTCAAGGTGTGGCTCAACACCGGCTACCAGTTCAGCGACGACGAGCAGTTCTACGCGTTCGGAAACCTCTCCACCAAGGAGGTGGACGGCGGGTTCTTCTTCCGTAATCCGAACACGCGCGGCGCCGTGTTCAGCGGAGACGGCGGCGAGACGCTCCTCATCGGCGACGTGCTGGAGGCGAAGGGCCTCGGCTCGGCCGACTGCCCCGTGGTCCGCATCACGAACAACGTGCCGGATCCCGTTGCGCTGGCGCAGGTGTTCGCGGATCCGAACTGCTTCTCCTTCCAGGAGATGTTCCCCGGCGGCTTCACGCCCCAGTTCGGCGGGAACGTCACCGACTGGGCGGTTGTCAGCGGCATCAAGGGCGGCAATCCGAGCGGCTTTACATGGGACGCGAGCGCGAGCTTCGGCAGCCACACCGCCGATTTCTTCATCTACAACACGGTGAACGCCGCGCTGGGGCCGGAGACGCCCACGCACTTCGACCCGGGGCTCTACACGCAGGAGGAGTTCAACCTGAACTTCGACGTCGCCTACGAGGTGAACGATCAGGTGCACCTCGCCGGCGGGCTCGAACGCCGTGATGAGCGCTTCGTCATCGGGCAGGGGCAGGATGAATCGTGGAAGATCGGTCCCTACGCCGCACAGGGCTTCAGTTCCTCCTCCAACGGCTTCCCGGGCTTCAGTCCGATCGCCGCCGGAGACTGGGACCGGCAGAACGTGGCCATCTACGGCGACGTTCACCTGGACGGCAGCGAGGACACCTGGACGCTCGGCGCCGCGCTGCGCTACGAAGACTTCTCGGACTTCGGCGGCCAGCTGACGGGTAAGGTCTCGGGCCGCCTCGAGGTCAGCGACCAGCTCGCTTTCCGCGCCGGCGGGAGCACCGGCTTCCGTGCGCCGACGCCGGGTCAGCAGAACGCCTTCAACGTGTCGACGGTCTTCGATGCGACGATCGGCGACCTCGTGAACCGCGGCACCATCCCCTCGACGTCGAGGGTGGCGGCGCTTCGAGGCGGGGAGCAGTTGACGCCCGAAAAGGCGTTCAGCCTGACGGCGGGGACCGTGTTCGACGCGGACGCGTTCAAGCTGACGATGGACTACTACCGGATCTCGATCTCGGATCGCTTCGCGCAGACCCAGACGTTCAAGCTCACGCAGGATGAGGTCATCGGGCTTCTGACCGAAGGGATCACGAGCGCGGCGAACCTCGCGGAGTTCCGGTTCTTCACGAACGACTTCAGCACGAGGACGCAGGGGCTCGACATCGTGGCGAACTACACGCCACCGTCGATGGGCGGCAACACGAGCTTCAGTGCGCTCTTCAACTACAACGGCACGACGGTCACCGATTTCAACCCCGACGTCATCGACGAGGACCGGGTGGATCAGCTCGAGCAGTCCATCCCCTCGTGGCGGGCCTCGCTCAACGTGCTGCATTCGCTGGGCGACGTGCGCGCGCTCGTGCGGGGCACCTGGTACGACTCGTGGGTGGATGTCGGAGGCGTCGTGATCGGCGGCGTCGAGGGCACGGCCTTCCCCGGCCGGTTCCTCGTCGACCTGGAGCTGGCGACCAACATCGCCGAGAACACCGAACTCGTCATCGGCGCGAACAACGTGTTCGACACGTATCCGGAAACGCAGGCTCCGGACACGGCCGACGACGTGGGTCTGCTCTATCCGGAAAGTTCGCCGTTCGGCTTCAACGGCGGCTACTACTACATGCGCGTCAACTACCGGTGGTCGTGGCTGTCCGGGTGATTTCGGAAGCCTAGCCGGGATCCGTCCCGGCTCGACCCGGGGGCGGCGGTAGTCGAAGCCGACCTCGGAACGTAGGATCGACCCCGGCGGGGGGCCTCGCTTCCCGCCGGGGTCGTCTCTTCATATGAACATCTGCCCGCCGCGCAGCGCGGCGGCGCGCGACAAGGGGAATTCGTGAACAACCTCCGCAAGTTCCATATCGATGGCGCGTGGGTGGACCCGTCGGCCGGCGAGACGCTCGATGTCGTCAACCCGGCCACCGAGGAGGTGATCGGCGCCATCGCGATGGGGGGACAGGCCGACGTGGACGCCGCCGTGGCGGCCGCCAGTCGGGCCTTCGATGCCTTCGCCGGGACGAGCCGGGAAGAGCGGATGGCGCTGCTCGAACGGATCTGCGAGGGATACGCGGCCCGTGCGGAAGAACTTGCCCGCACGGTTAGCGCGGAGATGGGGGCGCCGATGAGTCTGGCGACCCAGGCTCAGGTGCCGGCCGGTCTGGGGCACCTCAGGACGATGTTGAAGATCCTCGGGGACTTCGAGTTCGAGACCGACCTCGGCACGTCGCTGCTCGCGCGGGAGCCGGTGGGCGTGTGCGCCTTCATCACGCCGTGGAACTGGCCGCTGAACCAGATCGCCTGCAAGGTGGCGCCGGCGCTGGCGGCGGGCTGCACGATGGTGCTCAAGCCGTCGGAGGTGGCGCCGCTCAACGCCCTGATCTTCGCGGAGATCCTGCAAGAGGCCGGGGTGCCGCCGGGCGTCTTCAACCTCGTGAACGGCGCGGGCCCGGTCGTGGGAGCGGCCCTGGCGTCCCATCCGGACGTGGACATGGTTTCGTTCACGGGGTCGACGCGGGCCGGGGTGGAGGTCGCGCGGAACGCGGCGCCCACGGTGAAGCGCGTGGCGCAGGAACTGGGCGGCAAGTCGGCCAATATCATCCTGGATGACGCGGACTTCGGGCGTGCCGTGTCACGGGGCGTGTTCGCCGTGTGCAACAACACGGGCCAGTCGTGCAATGCTCCGACGCGCATGCTCGTGCCGCATTCGCGGATGGACGAAGCCGCGGAGATCGCCGCCGCGGCGGCGCGGAAGGTCGTGGTCGGAGACCCCGCCGCCGAGGGCACCGGGATCGGACCGGCGGTGTCCGAGGTCCAGTTCGACAAGATCCAGCGGCTCATCGAAACAGGCATCGACGAGGGGGCGCGACTCGCCGTGGGCGGACCCGGGCGCCCCGACGGGCTGGAGCGTGGCTACTACGTGCG
Source organism: uncultured Gemmatimonadota bacterium (assembly GCA_964509895.1). Classification (GTDB taxonomy): domain Bacteria; phylum Gemmatimonadota; class Gemmatimonadetes; order Palauibacterales; family Palauibacteraceae; genus Palauibacter. The sequence goes on along the minus strand of CAZDZJ010000057.1, from coordinate 36,190 downwards.
GCCCACCGTCTTTTCGCACGTGAGCAACGAGATGGTCGTGGCGCGCGAGGAGATCTTCGGCCCGGTCCTCGTGCTCATCGGATACGAGGACGACGACGACGCGGTCCGTATCGCGAACGATACGCCGTACGGCCTTGCGGGCTACGTGTCGGCGGGAGATCCCGAACGCGGCCGGACGGTGGCGCGCCGGATCCGGTCGGGCCAGGTGAACCTGAACGGGGCGCGTCCGGATTTCCGGGTCCCCTTCGGCGGCTACAAGCAGTCCGGCAACGGTCGCGAGTGGGGCCGTCACGGACTTGAGGAGTTCCTCGAAGTGAAGGCGATTCTCGGCTATCACGAGGGGGTGAAGTGAGCACCGTACTTTCCCCGGTTCCACCGGACGCGGCTGTAGACGAGGAGGCGATCGAGCGAATCCCGCACCTCGTGGGCGGAGAGCCGTGGTCCGGCTCTTCCGGCCGAACCTCACCGGTCTTCAATCCGGCCACGGGGAGGCAGACGGGAGAACTGCCGCTGGCTTCGGTCAAGGAAGTCGACGGCACCGTCGCGGCGGCGGCCGCGGCGTTCGAGGAGTGGCGGCAGGTCAGCGTGGCCCGCCGCACGAAACTCATGTTCGCGTACCGCAACCTCGTCGCCGAGCATGCCTCGGAGATCGCAAAGCGGCTGACGGCCGAACACGGGAAGGTACTGGCCGACGCGGCGGGGGAGGTCGCGCGGGGACTGGAGAACATCGAGTACGCCTGCGGACTCGCCGAACACCTGAAGGGGAGCTACAGCGAGCAGGCGTCCACGGGCGTCGACGTCTATTCCGTGCGGCGGCCGCTCGGAGTCGTGGCCGGGATCACCCCGTTCAACTTCCCGGCCATGGTGCCGCTCTGGATGTTCCCCAACGCGGTCGCGTGCGGGAACACGTTCATACTGAAGCCGTCACCTCGCGACCCGAGTGCCGCCAACTTCATCGCGGAGCTCTTCCGGGAGGCCGGCTTCCCGGCGGGCGTGCTCAACGTCATCCATGGCGACCATGTGGCCGTGAACCGACTGCTCGAGCATCCCGGCGTCCAGGCCGTCAGCTTCGTCGGGTCGACGCCCGTGGCGCGCCACGTGTACGAGACGGCCACGGCGCACGGCAAGCGCGTGCAGGCGCTCGGCGGCGCGAAGAACCACATGGTCGTCCTGCCCGACGCGGACATCGACCTCGCCGCGGACTCCGCCGTCTCCGCCGCGTACGGATCGGCCGGCGAGCGCTGCATGGCGATCTCCGTGGCGGTCGCGGTCGGCGACAGCGCCGATCCGCTCGTCGAGGCCATCCGAACGCGCATGGAGAAGCTGCGGATCGGTCCCGGCGACGAACCGGCTTCCGAGATGGGCCCGCTCATCACGGCCGAACACCGCGCCCGCGTCGCGGACTACGTGCGGCAGGGCGCCGAGGCCGGCGCCCGCGTCGTGGTCGACGGCCGGGACGCCAGCTTCGAGGGTGACGGGTTCTTCCTCGGCGTCACGCTTCTCGACCGCGTCACCGCCGACATGACGGTCTACCGGGACGAGATCTTCGGTCCCGTCCTCTGCGTCGTCCGCGCGGAGACCTACCACGAGGCGGTGGAACTCCTCCGGGACAACCCATGGGGGAACGGGGCGGCGATCTTCACGCGCGACGGGGGTGCCGCGCGGCAGTTCCAGGAGGATGCGGACGCGGGGATGGTCGGCCTCAACGTCCCGATCCCGGTCCCGGTCGGATACCACTCATTCGGCGGCTGGAAGGAATCGGCGTTCGGGGCGCACGGCATCTACGGCCCGGAGGGCGTCCACTTCTATACGAAGCCGAAGGTGATGACGACGCGCTGGCCGGACCCCGCCGGCAGCCACGTCGACCTTGGGTTCCCCACGAACCGATAAGACCGTCACCGCATTCGCGCAGGGTCAGCGCGACCGAGGCTTCTATCGGGTCGAGGGGCTGGAAGTAGCGTACTGGTAGCCCTCGCTCGGCGCCTCGATGTTGCCGCTGTCGTCCACCGCGCGGCTCAGGATCGAGACCTCGGCGCCGGCAGTGGCGGGGTCGAACTCGTAGCTCCAGTCCGCCCGCCCCCGGGCCGGGCGCCAGGTCTCTCCCCCGTCGAGCGAGACTTCGACCGCCGCGACCACGCCACCGCCGGTGTCCGACGCCGTCCCGGTGATCATGACCCTGCCGCCCTCGGCATCCGACGCCGAGGGCGGGCCGAACGAGGACGTCGGCGCGACGAGATCCGTCGACGCCGACGCCGCGACGAGATCCGCCTGCATCGTGGCGGGTTGCACGCCCATGTCCGCGAACAGGTTCAGCGTCGCCTGCTGGAGAACGAGGTCCGGTCCGTGCGGATCCACGCCGACGCGCGTGTCCGCCCCGTTCTGCCGCTCCGGCGGCACGCCCGTCTCGGTGTCGTGGTGCGCATCGAGCCCCCACGACCACTGCAGCGTGCCCGAGCCGAACACGAGCGCGCCGCTCTCGTGGCGGTACAGGACCGCGTGGTGCGTCGCCGTGCCGGTCTCGCAGCCGCGACCCGGGTGCACGCAGTAGAGCGTGTTGTCGATCTCCGTCGCGGCCACCCGGAACAACCCGGGCGGCCGGAAGCCGTTGTCGATGTCCGAATCCCACTCGTGGCCGAGGATTCCCTTGATCGACACGTACCGCTCGCCGGGCCGAAGGCGCGCGACCTCGGTGTTGCGCCAGAACCGCAGGTCGGCGAACTCGGCGTCCACGATGATCGGGTCGTTCCGCCACGCGTTCACGGTGAACAGCGTCCCCGTGAGCGCGTTCTCCGGCCACGGCCCTTCGGCGTTGATGGATCGGTGGTCGCGGAACTCGCCGGTCCACTCCACGGGGTCGAGCCGCCGGTGGTCCTGCGAATCCTTGTACGTGACGAGCGTCCGGTACGGCTCGCCCGAGCCGTCGATGCTCGCCTCCCAGCGCACCTTCCAGTAAACCTCGTTCGAACTGAAGAAGGCCAGGTTCAGGCCGGCGGCCCGCGCCGCCTCCACGTTCCGGCGCTGCCGGCCCGTCCAGTACTCGTCATGCCCGACCGACAGGAAAATCCTGTGCTCGAGCAACTCCTCACCGCGCCGATCCGTGTCGATCCCCGAGGAGTAACTGACGTCGTATCCGTTCCGCTCCAGCCAGCGGACCATCGGGTACTCGGAGTTGAACACCATGTTCACGGCCCGGTAGTGGCGCGTCTCGAAGGGCCGGTTGTAGCTCACCTTCGGCGCGCGAGGTTCCCCGCCGTGGAGCCGGAGGCGCTCCGGGTTCAGGCGCCCGTACACACTGTGTCCGCCGTAGCGATTGTACGCCTGCCAGGTGAGGTCCGATGTCTGGAAGAGCACGTCGGACTCCCCGTCGTCATCGCGCACGACGAAGTAGATATGGCTGGCGCGCGGCTCGCGCAGACCATTCGCCATCACAGCCCGAAAACCCGGGGCCTCCCACAGCGAGTCCTCTCCGGTCGGGGGCAGGGGCGTAGGCCCGAACTGGTCGTTCTTCACCCAGCCCTCGATCGGATCCTCGCGCACGAGCCGGGCGAAGTAGATGCCGGAGGTGGCGTCTTCCGGCGCTTGCCAGGATGCCGACACGGCCCAGTTCCCGCAGTCGACGAGGGGTGCGGGCCACGTCTCCATGCCGCCGCCCTCGGCCAGCACCGGGATCGGGCCCCGCAGGCACTCGGGCTGGATCTGGGGCAGCGTCGCGGACGGCTCGAACGAGTCCACCCGGCGCGCGCCCATGCCGCCGTAGTAGCCCATGCGGTAGACGTCGATCCGGTAATCGTCCGAGTCCGTGTCGATCTTGAACTCGATCGTCTCGCCCCGGTTGATCGCGATATCAGTGCCGAAGCCCTGGATGCTGGGGTCGCCGTAGCTGTTGATGTCCCACTCCGTCGGCGGGTGCCCCTCGAGGCAGTTCTCCGCGACGATCTCGTTGGCGGGGTTCTCGCACGGGTCGCCCCGAAGGGAGACCTGCAGTGTGCAGCCGGACCCCGCGATGGCCGTGAGCAGGACAACGGAGAAGAAAAGGGGCGGACGAAAGCGTGCTACGGACGCGATCATGGCGACATCTCCCGGCCAGAGCAGGGCGTCGGCCGACCCCCGGCCGTCGCGTCCCCGCAACATGCCCCCGCCGTCGGCAGTCTACAACGGCGGAAACGGGTCGGGTTCGCTCAGCCGCCCCCGCCCGGAGTCTCCAGGTTGCCGCTGTCGTCCACGGCTCGGCTCAGGATCGACACTTCGCCGCCGGTCACCGCGGGATCCCATGCGTAGCTCCAACTCGCGCGGCCACGGGCCGGACGCCACGTCGTCCCGCCGTCCAGAGACACCTCGACCGCAGCGACCACGCCGCCGCCGTCCGACGCCGTCCCGTTGACCGTCATCATGCCGCTCTCCGGGTCGGGCCCCGAAGGCGCCTCGAACGAGGAGGTCGGCGGCACGTCGTCCGTGGACGCCGTGGCCCGCACCAGATCCGGCTGCATCGTGGCGGGCTGCACGCCCATGTCCGCGAACACGTTGAGCGTCGCCTGCTGGAGGACGAGGTCGGGGCCGTTGGGGTCCACACCGACCCGGGTGTCCATGCCGTTCTGACGTTCGGGCGGGACACCGGTCTCGGTGTCGTGGTGGGCGTCGAGGCCCCAGGGCCACTGCAGCGTCCCCGTGTCGAAGACGAGCGCGCCGCTCTCGTGCCGGTACATGACCGCGTTGTGCGTCGCCGAACCCGTCTCGCAGCCGCGCCCCGGGTGGACGCAATACTGCAGGTTGTCGATCGTCGTCGCGGAGAGCCGGAACAGCCCCGGTGGGCGGAAACCGTTGTCGATGTCCGAGTCCCACTCGTGGCCGAGGATTCCCTTGATCGACACGTAGCGTTCGCCGGGCCGCAGCCGAGCGACCTCCGTGTTGCGCCAGAACCTCAGATCGGCGAACTCGGCGTCCACCATGAGCGGGTCGTTTCGCCACGCGTTGACCGTGAACAGCGTCCCCGTGAGCGCGTTCGCCGGCCACGGGCCCTCCGGGTTGATCGAGCGGTGATCGCGGAACAGACCGGTCCACTCGACCGGGTCGAGCTTCCGGTGGTCCTGCGACTCCTTGTACGTCACGAAGGTCCGGTACGGCTGCTCCGATCCATCGATGCTCGGCTCCCAGCGCACCTTCCAGAAGACATCGTTCGAGCCGAAGAATCCGAGGTGTACGCCGGCCGCGACCGCCGCCTCCACGTTGCGCCGCTGCCGGCCCGTCCAGTACTCGTCGTGTCCGACCGAGAGGAAGACCTTGTGCTCGAGCAGTTCCTCGCCGCGCCGATCCGTGTCGACGCCGGACGTGTAACTCACGTCGTAACCGTTGCGCTCGAGCCAGCGGACCATCGGGTACTCGGAGTTGAAGACCATGTTCACGGCACGGTAGTGCCGCGTCTCGAAGGGCCGATTGTAACTCACCTTCGGCGCGCGCGGCGGGCCCCCGTGGAGCCGGAGCCGTTCCGGATTCAGGCGCCCGTACACGCTGTGGCCGCCGTAGCGGTTGTACGCCTGCCAGTTGAGGTCGGAGGTCTGGAAGAGCAGGTCGGACTCCCCGTCGTCGTCCCGAACGACGAAGTAGATGTGACTCGCGCGCGCCTCGCGCAGCGGGTTCCGCATCACGGCGCGGAAGCCGGGGGCCTCCCACAGCGAGTCCTCACCGGTCGGGGGCAGGGGCGTGGGCTCGAACGCGTCGTTCTTGACCCAGCCCTCGATCGGATCCTCGCGCACGAGCCGGGCGAAATAGATGCCCGAGGTCGCGTCCTCCGGCGCCTGCCAGGACGCGGACACGGCCCAGTTGCCGCAGTCCACGAGCGGCGCGGGCCACGTCTCGATCCCGCCGCCCTCGGCCAGCACCGGAATGGGGGCCCGCAGGCACTCGGGCTGGATCTGCGGCAGCGTGGCGGACGGCTCGAACGAGTCCACCCGGCGCGCGCCCATGCCGCCGTAGTAACCCATACGGTAGATGTCGATGCGGTAGTCGTCCGAATCCGTATCGACCTTGAACTCGATCGTCTCGCCCCGGGCGATCCCGATGTCGGTGCCGAAGCCCTGGATGCTCGGATCGCCGTAGCCGTTGATGTCCCATTCCGTGGATGGGTGCCCTTCGAGACAGTTCTCCGCCACGATCTCGTTGGCGGGATCCGCGCACGCCTCCTCCATGGTCATCTGCGGGGGCGCGCAGGCGCCCGCGAGGAGTGCGGTCGAGGTGGTGTAGGCGAGGTAGGACGGTCGGAAGCGCGGGCGTGTCTGGGTCATGGCGACATCTCCGGGCCCGGGGAGCATGCGGACGGCCGACCCTCCGGCCGCCCCGTGCCCGTAACATGAGCCCGCGGTCCGAGGTCTACAACGCCAGGCGCTCCGAGTAGACGCGGCCGAAGCGGTCGGTCGCCTCCACGCGCACCTCCGCCACTCCGGGGTCGACGGGCGCGTAGAACATGTGGTTCGTGATGCGCGGTTCGACCCACGACCGGCGTGGCGGGAGGTCCTCTCCCGCGTGGAGTTCCACGCTGAGCGGATCCCGTCCGTTTCGTCGCGTCATGAGCCCCCGGGCCTCGCCGTCGGCGAACCAGCGCACCGTCCACTCGGGGTCCCAGTCCCAGACGTTCGCGACGACCTCCCCCGGCGCGTTCGGGTCGGACCCCGGCGCGTACAACCGCATCTGGTGCGTCGCATCGAAACCCGTGGACTTGTAGCGCCACGAGATCTCCTCGCCGGCGGCCTCGTAGACACAGTACCCGTTCGGCGCCCCATCCCAGCAGATCGGCCCGCTCCACCACGCGCCGCAGATCGCACCCGCCACGTGCTCGTGTGTCCCCGCTTCGAACACGTGCTCGAGTTCGTGCGTGTGGCCGGTGAGGATGTGCGCCTGGAAGGGCTCCAGCAGCCGGTAGAGCGCGTCGCGGTTCATGATCGCGCCGGGGGGGTCCGGCGAGGTGAGGCCGCGCCGAACGTGGTTGCTCCCCAGCGCCGGAATGTGCGTGGCCACGATGACCGGCGCCCCCGGCTCGACGCGCCCGAGATCGGCCGCCAGCCAGTCCAGCGCGTCGGCGTCCAGGTAGCCGAGATAGCCGCTGCCGTGCCAGAACACGTCGTCGAGCACCACGTAGTGCACGGCCCCGCGGTCGAACGAGTAGTAGCGGGGTCCGAAGTGGCGCGAGAAGGTGTCCGTCGAAGCCTCGTCGGTGGGGCTCTCCTGGTCGAGGTCGTGGTTCCCGATCACCTGGAAGAACGGCACTCCGATCCGCTGCACGCCGCGCTCATACTCGGGATAGAGCTCGAGACGGTCGTACATGATGTCGCCGTCGGAGATGCCGAAGACGTGGGTGTCGCCCAACTCCCGCACGGTTTGGCGGAGGTCGGGGACGGAGCGCTCGTGGAACCACCCCATCTCCTCTTCGGTCTCCGTCTGGATGTCGCCGAGGAGGAGGAGCGTGTGCCGCTCGTCGGAAACGTCGAGGGGCGAGAGATCGAAGGCCACCGACATCTCGCTCCGCGATGGATCGATGCGCTCGTAGAAGCGCGCCGTGCCGGACGGGTTCGCGGGGATCCCGTAGCCCGAGGGGATCCGCGCCCAGACGAAGTCGCGATCCGCCGAGGTCACGAGTTCGAAGCGGCCATCGGCGTCGGAGTCCACGACCTGGAGTCCGTCGGAAACCGCCACCCGTCCGAGCCCGCGGCCGCCCGCCCGGACCACACCCCGCACGCGAATCGGGTTCGCGGTCCGCGAGGTGCGGGCCAGCGGGTCGTAGGGGGCGGCGATCAGCGACTCCGCACGTGTCGCGAGCGCAGCCGCGGAGAGCGCGCCGGTCTTGAGGAAGGTTCGCCGGTTCAACATCCGTGAATCACCTCCATCCAGGAAGCGCCTGCCGCACTTCGTTTGCCGTGACGGCGAAACCCACGAGCGGCGACGTCTCGAGCGTCCGGGCGACGTCCTCCGGAGCGAGTCCCAGCGCGCCCAGCCGTTCGTGGTCCAGGAACATCTGGTTCTCGGAGCCCTCGTAGAACGCCACCACGCCCGGGCCGCCGGGGTCCACACGCGCGTTCAGCCAGTCGGTCACGTCATCGTAGGCGACCCAGAGGTCATCGCTTGCCGGGGCGTCCGGCATCCCGTGATCCGCCGTTACGATCAGGGCAAGCCCACCGGGACCCGCCTTCGCCTCCAGCGCCGCCACGATCCGGCCCAGCTGCCGATCCATTTCCGCCAGCGTCTCCTCCATCTCGGGCGAGAAGGGGCCGTACTTGTGGGACACGTAGTCCGTGCTCTTCAGGTTGGCGAGGAAAAGGTCGGTGATCTCGTCTTCGCCGAAGGCGCTCCCTTCGATGAAGGCGACGGCCGCCTCCCCCTCGAACGCCGTGAAGAGGGAGGACCTCCGAGCTTCGCTGAAACTGTCGAGTTCGTGGCCCAGCCAGAGTCGGTCCACGGCATCGAGCCGGGGGCCGAAATGGAGTTCCGCGGCGGCGGGCGGGAGCTGGTAGCAGTCGTCGTTCGTGCGCCACGTGCCGCTCCCGGAATCATAATACGCCAGCCACCGCGGGCTGCCGCCCAGGATGCACGCCCCGTGGCCCGCCAGCGCCACCGCCGGGTAGTCCGTCCCGGCCTGCACCACGATCTCGGTGCGGTCCCGCGTGGCGACGGCCCAACGGTCCGCGAACGCGAGCGCCATGAGGTTGTAGGGCGCGACGCCCTCGTAGGCCTGCCTCGATTCGCCGATCCGGCGGTCGTAGAGGGTGTTGCCGACGATCCCGTGTATCGCGGGATCCGCCGCCGTCGAGATCGTCGAGTGCGCGGTGGAGGTGTTGGTCGGCAGATAGTCGACGCGCGCTTCGGAGAAGTGGGCGCTCCCCGCCACCAGACGGGTCAGGTTGGGGAGAAGCTCGGCCCTGCGTTCCAGGTAGTCGGCGCGCATGGCGTCCAGCACGAGCACAGCGACCAGTCCCGGCCGCACGGGACCGTCCGCGCCCGCGAACGCTTCCCGGAGCGGCCGCCCTGTCGCGCCGGCCCACGGCGGAAGTCCGAGCAGGTCGGTCACGGTCGCCCCGATGTCCTGGTGGGACGCCGCGCCTCCGTAGACGCCGGGACGGAAGAACCGCTCGCCGTGGAGGAGCAGCAGGAGGTCGCTGTCGAACGGCCACGGCCCGCCGTGCATGTGGCGGTTGCTCTCGCTCGGATACGTGATGATCGCGTCCCGGGCCGGGATCACCGCGATGTCCCCCACCCGTCCCGGGAACCAGCCTCGGGCCAACGCCTCGACGACCTCCTCGCGGCCGACTTCCGGGCGGCCCTCGGCCTCGCCGCCCGCGCCCCCGCCCGAAGCGGAAGGGGCGCCCCCGCAGCCGCCGAGGAGGGTGGTCACGACCAGCCCGGCGGCACCGGCCAGCGTGGCGGCTCCGGGGCGGATCCGCCTCAAGGCGCCGACGGCCATAGTCGTGAACCGCCTCTCGTCAACCGGCTCCCGTCAGCTGAAGTCGCGGCCCAGGATCACGGCGACGATGATCGCGCCGACGGCGAGCGGCGCCACCCAGCGGATGAAGAAGCGCCACGCCCCGTAGTGGAACCAACGCGGCTCCGTCCCATCCACGAGTTCCTGTTCCGTTGCCTTGCGCGTCATGAACCAGCCGGCCGCGAGTGTGATCGAGAACCCGCCCAACGGCAGCATCCAGTTGGACACGAAGTGGTCGGCGGTGGAGAACCACCCCACCTTGCCCGCGAATACCTCCAGCGTGGAGAGGAACGGGGTGCCCGTGAACGAAAGCGCCGCGAAGATCGTGAACAGGAAGACCGCCGCGCCGCAGAAGACGGTTGCCCTGTGCCGGCTGACACCGTGTTCGTCGATCACATAGCTCGACACGACCTCGAGCAGCGAGATCGTCGAGGTCAGCGCCGCCAGCGCCACGAGCACGTAGAAGAGCGGCCCCAGCACCACGCCGAACGGCACCGCCGTGTAGAACAGCTCCGGCAGCGAGATGAACAGCATCCCCACCGGCGAACCGCTCACCTGCTCGCTCATCCCCGCCACCGAGAAGATGACGGAGAACATGATCACGGTCGCGACGAGAGCGATCAGCGTGTCGAGTGCCACGATCGCCCCCGACGCCTTCACGATCGAATGCTTGCGCGAGATGTAGGAGCCGTAGGTGATCATCGCCCCCATCCCGAGGGAGAGGGTGAAGAAGGAGTGCCCCAGCGCCTCGAGAACGCCGCTCATCTCCAGTTCCCCGAAGTTGGCGCGGAAGATGAAGCCCAGCGCTTCCCCCGACCCGCTCATCCCCAGCGCGCTCACCAGGAGCAGCAGGAGGATGCCGAACAGGATGGGGAGGAAGATGCGGGCGATGCGCTCGATCCCCTTGCTCACGCCGAAGTAGACGACGGCGATCGTCGCGACGCTGAAGCTGAGAGAGAGCCCGAGTTGGAGACCGGCGTTCCCGACCTGCTCGTTGAACAGGTCGCCCGCCGCCATCCCGGTCGGATATCCGCCGAACGTCCAGCCGATGGACTGGGCGAAGTAGTAGAGCGACCAGCCCGCGATGACCGTGTAATAGCTGAGGAGGATGAAGCCGGCGAGCACGCCCCAGCCGCCGACGATGCCCCACCAGGGACCGGCCGCCTCCTTGAGTGCCCCGACCGCGCTTTTCTGGCTCCTGCGCCCGATGAGCAATTCCGCCATCATGATCGGCAGGCCGACGGCGAGGATGCAGACCAGGTAGACGAGGACGAAGGCGCCTCCCTCGTTCTCCCAGGTGATGAACGGGAACTTCCACAGGTTGCCGAGGCCGATCGCGCTGCCGGTCGCGGCCAGCACGAGACCGACGTTCGAACTCCAGTTATCGCGGGGTTGGCTCATGGGACATGTCCAGTCTGGCGTTATCCGGGCAGGGGGTCCGTGCCCCCGCGTGAGTTCGACGATCCAACCTACCCCGTGGTCACGAGAGGCCACCAGACGCACGCCATGCCGAACCTGAACGAGGTCATCCGGAACACGCCGAAGGCGGAGCTGCACATCCACGTCGAGGGCTCGCTGGAGCCGGAGATGATGTTCGACCTCGCCGGCCGGAACCGCGTGTCGCTGCCCTACCGCAGCGTCGAGGAGGCCCGCCGGGCCTACTCGTTCGAGAACCTCCAGGAGTTCCTCGACCTCTACTACGAGGGGATGAGCGTCCTCCGCACGGAGGAGGACTTCTTCGCGCTCGCCGACGCCTACCTGCGGCGGGCGGCCGCGGACAACGTCGTCCACGTCGAGATGTTCTTCGATCCGCAGGCGCACACCGGACGCGGCGTGTCGCTGAGGACGCTGATGGACGGCCTGGAGCGGGCGATCGTTCGCTCTCGGGGGGGGTGAGCGTGTCCCTCATCCTCTGCTTCCTGCGGCATCTGACCGAGAGGGAGGCGTTCGAGACACTGGCGGCAGCGGAACCGTACCTGGACCGGCTTCTGGGCGTGGGCCTCGACTCGAGCGAGGTCGGCCACCCGCCCTCGAAGTTCGCGCGCGTTTTCGACGCCGCTCGCGACCTTGGGCTGCGACTCGTCGCGCACGCCGGCGAGGAGGGACCGCCGGAGTACGTGTGGCAGGCGCTCGACATCCTCGGTGTCGAGCGCATCGACCACGGCAACCGGGCGCTGGAGGACGAGGCGCTGGTCGCCCGACTGCGCGACGACCGAATTCCGCTCACGGTGTGCCCGCTCTCCAATCTCGAACTCCGCGTGGTCGATGACTTGGCCGCGCACCCGATCAAGCGCATGCTCGACCTCGGCCTGGTCGCCACCGTGAACTCCGACGACCCCGCCTACTTCGGCGGCTACATCAACGAGAACTTCCGCCGGGTCGCCGAGGCGGTCGACCTCTCGGCCGAGGACATCGAGACGCTCGCCCGCAACTCCCTTGAAGCTTCGTTCGGAACTTGACCAAGCCCGCCCGCGTCACGACAGTCCGGCTCGACTCCCACTCCCAGGAGATGGCTATCACCGCATCCGGACCCTGCCCGTGTCCCTCAGCGTAGTTCGCGCGCCCGCCGCGGCCCCGCTGTGGTCGGCGTGCGTCGAACGGTTTCTGGCGGGGGCGGCGTCACCGGCCGAGCCCGGCGTCGAGGCGCCGGCCTGGATCTGGCTCAACAACGCGAACCTTCGCGACCTCCTGTACGAAGCGGCCCATGCACGCGGCCATCCGGGGTGGCTCGACCCGCCCGTCACGCTGTTCGGGGACCTGACCGACCGTTTCGGGATCCGGGCGAAGTCCGTGGGGTTGCTCACGCGGCGCCGTCTGGTGAGCCGGCACGCGGCCCGGATCGGCCGCCGGATCCTCGGGCGCGAACCCGGCCGCGGCGACGGCGTGATCCGGGGTCACATGCTCGACCGGTTGCTCGGCGACCTGCTGCCGGAAGGCGTCCCGCCGGAGCGACTCGAACGGGCACTGGACCGCCTCGGGGGCGACGACTTCGCCCGGCGCCGCAACCGCTGGGCCGTGGAGGTCTACCGGGCGTACCTCGACTCGCTGCGGGCACGCGACCTCCTGGATGCCCGCTCCGTGAACGCGCACATCGCGAACCGGATCGAAACGGGCGGGCTCCCGGCGGCGGTCGGTGGCGCCCGCGAGCTGCACATCTACAGCATCGCGAGCCCGCGCACGCGCCGCCGGATGATCGAGGCGCTTGCCGGGCAGGAGGAGGTGGACGTCCATCTCTATCTCCCACTGGAACCGGAGCCCGATCCCATCTTCGACGAACTGGCAGCCCGAACGGAGGTGATCGGCGAAACGGGCGGGGGCGACGGAAGCGCTGCCCGGCCGCTGACGGTGCAACCCGTTCCCGACGCGGCGCGGGAGATGGCCTGGGTGGCGCGACAGGTCAAGGAGATTCTGGTATCGGGTGCCGCGGAGCCGCATCAGGTCGCTGTCGTCGCGCGCTCCGGCCGCGACAACACGCGCCGCGCATACAGGGCCCTGCGGCGTGCCGGCGTCCCGGCCACTGCCCGTATCCGGACGCCGCTGGACGAGGTCCCGGCGCTCAAGGCCATCCTCCTGCTCCTGCGGGGGGCGGCCCGGAACTGGGACTACCGGTCCCTTCGGGCCCTCCTCGAGCACCCCTACTTCGACACGCGCGTAGACCTCAGGAGCGTCGATGCGATCGCAGCGAACCGGCGCGTCGTGGGGCTCGAGGCCTGGGCGGAAGGCCTCGTCGCCCTCAAACAACTCGTGATCGACAAGGCACGCGAGATCCGCGGTCGCGGCCTCTTCCTCGACCGGGTCGAGAAGGACATCGACGCGTTTGCGGCCATGCGCGAAGTGCTGGCACCGCTGGGCCAGGCCCGCCCCGAGGCCGGATGGATCGAGCTGACCCTGGCCCTTCTCGGGGAGGACCGCGGCGTCTTCCGCCTGAGGCGCGGAGTGTGCGATGCCGTCGAGGAACGATGGGAGATCGTGCGCTTCGACCAGCGCGGGATCCTTCTCCTGGAGCGGCTGCTCAGGGAGTGGCGGGATCTCGATCACTCGGGCGATCCGCTGCCGCCGGCGGCCTGGCATGCGCTCCTCAGGAAACTCCTGCAGGCGAACGAGCTCTCCCTCTCCACGCCGGGACAGAAGGGAGTGCAGGTCCTGGAGGCGCACGACGCGGCGCTCGTCCCGTTCGCTCACACCTTCGTCGTGCACGCGAACGATCGCGAGTTCCCGCGCACGGCGGGTTTCACCGGGGTGTTCACCGACGGGGAACGCCGCCGTCTGGCCGAATTCGGGCTGCCGGTAAGCCATCGACACGAGGCGCTGCGCCGGGAGCGCGGGCTGTGGCGCGCCGTCACCCAGCAGGCGGGCCCGGTGTGCGTCAGCTACCGGACGACGGATGCCGGCGGCACGCCTCTGCTGCCGTCCCTCATGGTGCCGCCGCATGACGACGCCACCGAATTGCCACGGATCCGCCGGCCCTCCGATGACGAGGAGCCGGTAACGCCGGCCGAGGCGGACCGCCGCGCCGCCTTCGCGCTGCACGAGACGCTCGGCCGGCCGGATGCGGCGGGACCGACCCGCATCGCCCCCGCCCGCCCCGACCGGGTCGCCCGCGCCATCGTTGCGGCCGCGGCCGAAACCCACCGTGGCCCGGGGCTCGAGCGCTACCCCGGCTTCCTCCTGCCCTCCCCGCGTCTGGAGGAGATGCGGCATCCCGCCCATCGGCCGAATCCCTGGAACGGCCACCTGCGCGACCCGGACGTGCTGCGGGAACTGGCGCGCCTCTTCGACGACGGCCACCGGTGGTCCGCCGGCAAGCTCGAGGCCTACGCCCGCTCTCCCTTCACCTTCCTCATCGAGCGCGTGCTGTGGCTCGAAGGCGTCGAGGAAGCGGAAGAGGAGACGACACCCCTGATCTTCGGGAGCATCGCCCATGAAGTCCTCGAACGATTCTACGCCGCGTTCAAGGACCGGCTCCCTCTCTCGCTTTCGGGCGCGGCCGAGGATCGTCTGACGGAGATCTTCGAGGAGGTCTGCGCCGCACGCGTAAGGAAGGGAGAGTGGCTCGGCGTCGAAGCCCTCTGGGAACAAACGCGAGCGACGATCATGACCGCGGTGCACGACTACATCGCGTGGGAACTCGGGCACATGACGGCGAAGGGCGAGCGGCCCGTGCACACCGAGTTCGCGTTCGGGTTCGACGACGATCACACCTTCCTCGAAGGCGACGATGTACGCGGCCACGCTGCCCGCCTCCGCCTCTGCGGGTTCATCGATCGGGTGGATCGGAGCCTCACGCCCGAGGGACTCCACCACGTACTGGACTACAAGAGCGGCGGCACCCCGGGTGCGCCGAAGTTCGACGACGGAACCGCCCTGCAGGGCGTGCTCTACGTCCAGGTGATGGCCGACCGCGGCTACGCCATGGGTTCGTGCCGCTACCGGTCGATCAGGAGTCCCGGGAAGCCGCTCAACGGAGGTCTCGTCAAGTTCGGCGAGGAGAGATACGAGCGGGCGCTCTCCATGGCGCTTTCGATCCCCGGCCGCGTGCGGGCCGGGTGCTTCGAGGCGGTCGCCTCATGGAAGGGTGGTTGGGTGCCCTGGGATCCGAAGCCCGAGATCCGTCGCAACGAGGCGCAGCTCGACGGGGAACACCGCTTCGAGGACTACGGCGACGACCCCGGGGACGTCGCCGTGGGTGGCGGGGAGGACACGGATGGCTGAGATCCGGTGGACCCCCGAACAGGTGCGGGCGATCCGGTCCCGGGATGACACGCTTCTCGTCGCGAACGCGGGTACGGGCAAGACGACGACCGTGGTCGGCAAGATCATGTGGCGGCTCGGCCTCCCGTTCGGCGTCAGCGAAGAGACCGGCGAGGCAATCGAGCCGCCCGCCGACCCGTGCGGGCTCGACGAGATCGCCGCCATCACGTTCACGGAGAAGGCGGCCTACGACCTGAAGCGACAGCTCAGGAAGCAGATCGAGGCATCGAATCGCGCGGACGATCTGCGCTGGGACATCGACCGCGCCTCGGTCGGGACTATCCATTCCTTCTGCGGTGAATTGCTGCGCGAACACGCACTCCGCCTGGGGATCGATCCCACGTACGAGGTCCTGGACGAGGACAGCGCGTGGGCCGAACAGGACGAACTGATCAAGGCGCTGCTCCTCGAAAGGCTCGAGGGGGAAGACCCAGCGGCGCAGGCGTTGCTCCGCCGCTGGAAGCTCACCGGTGGGGAGCGCTTCCGCGGTGCGACCGATCATGTGCGGGACGTCCTGCGAGACCTGCGGTGGCGCGAGGGGCGTTACACGAGGTGGCTGCAGCCCGAGCTGCCCCCGGCGGACGACGGCACGCTCGACCTGTTCGGCGCGCACGGCCGCCCCGGCGCGCTCGATCTGCCGGCGGTGTTGGCCGCGTGTCCCGAGAGCGAGGCAAGGGACGAAGAGGCGCTCGCGATCTGCTCGGATCTCCTGGACGTGGCCCGCGAGGCCCGCCGGCGCTGGGACGCCTGGCTCAGGGAGGAGAACCAGCGCGACTTCGACAGCCTGGTTCTCGGGGCGGCGGAACTCCTGCTCGGCCCCTCGGGAGACGCCGCGCTGGCGGCGATCCGGGGCCGCTACCGGATGCTGATCATCGACGAGTTCCAGGATACCGACTTTACGCAGAGGGATATTGCCTTCGCCATCGCCCGTGGGGTGGACCGCCCCCAACTCTTCCTGGTGGGCGACCCGAAGCAGAGCATCTATCGCTTCCGGGGGGCCGACATCTCCGTGTGGAACGACGTCGAGGCCGATTTCGCGGAGCAAGGCGACATCCTGGACCTCTCCCGGAACTTCCGCAGCGCGCCCCCGATCGTCGATTTCGTAAACGTCGTGAGCGGGGCCTCGATGAAGGAGACGGGGGACGCCCTCGCTAAGGAACGACTTCCGAGCCGCATCAGCTACGCGGATCTGGTGGCCGGCATCCCCGACCATTCGGAGACCGGAGTGGATTGGATCGGTATTGAAGGTCGGACGGTCGACGCCCGGCGCGAGGCCGAGGCCATCCGCATCGCTTCCTGGATTCTCGAATCGGTGGATCGTGTCGAGATCCGCGATCCCGACACGGGCCACCTGCGCCCACTCGCATTCCGGGACATCGCGCTCCTCTACCGCTCCCGCGGCGGGCTGAAGCACTTCGAGACGACGCTCAAGCGCTATGGCATCCCCCACTTCGTCTCGGGGATGGCACACCTCGGCGAGCGTCAGGAAATCCTCGATGTGCTGAACGCCCTCCGGCTGCTGCAGAACGAGCGGGACGACCTGCGGGCGTTCGGCTACCTGCGCTCACCGTTCGTCGGACTCAGGGACGAGACCGTCGCCCGTCTCCGCATGCTGGGGCGCCGCGGGCCGCTCCTTCGTCAGGCAAAGCGGTGGCTCGAGAACGGCGAATGGCCGGAAGCTCCCGACCACCCACGGCTCACCGGCATCGAACGGGAAGCCCTCGAGGAAGGCCTGTCGGTGCTCGACGATCTGCGCCAGCTCGCCCCGCGGCTGGGGCTGGACGAGGTCATCGAGGAACTGCTTGCGCGTACCGGATACCGCCTTCACATCCTCCTCATGGAGGGTGCGGAGGAGGTTCTCGGGAACCTCCAGAGTCTCATTCACTTCGCGGCGTCCCATCGAGCGCACGACCTCACCGCCTTCTTCGAGGTGTGGGACCGGTCGATGAACCGCGACATCGGGCTCCCTCAGGCCCCTCTCTACTCGAAGGAAGATGACATCGTCACGCTTTCGACGATTCACCAGGCCAAGGGACTGGAGTGGCCGATCGTCTTCCTGGTCGGGGTCGAGAAGGCGCTGTGGCGTCAACCTTCGAACGTGTACTGGTCGGATCCCGAGCTGGGCCCCCTCTTCTGCCTGAGAGCGGATGCCCGCGGCGCACGGGGCAACCGGCTGGTGCTCCGCGAAGCGCTCGAATCGAAGGCGGAGGAAGCGCGGCTCCTGTACGTGGCGGCGACGCGGGCCCGAGACCGCCTGATCATCGTGGGGCCGACCGGCGGCAACAAGGGCTACGACCGCTGGCTGGCCGAGGGTGATGCCGCGACGCGACAAGACATGGGGGTGCGCGCCGCCCGCGAGACGCGACGCCCGCCGACGCTGGAATGGCTGGACCGGTACGAAGTGGTGCCGCCGCCGGCCTCGATCCAGTCACTCCCCGGGCCGCCGCTGCGCTGGACCCGCTCGGCGACCGAACTCATGCTTCTGGAAGAGGATCCGGAGGAATGGAAGCGCCGATACGAGCACGGCGCGCTCGCCCCCTGGCACTTCGCGCCCGAGGCCTCGGCGGCGGGGGCGGGACTCCCGGCCCTGGTCCGGGGCCAGATCATTCACGGCGCGCTGGAGCGGCTGGAGGCGGAGGCGGAGATCGCCCGCGTCGTCGAGGAGACGATCGGCTCGCTGGACGAACCCGAACTCGAAGCCATGCTCCGCCCGGGGAGCGAATACCGCGAGCAACTGGAGGAAGAGATCCGCCGCGTGGCCGCGAGCGAGGAGTGGGCCTGGTACACCGCGGGCGAACTCGGACGCGACTACTGGAAGGAACTCACCTTCACGCACCTCCTCGGAGCACGGGACTGGCGGTTCGGCGCCTTCGACCTGTACCGGCGCCTCGCCGGCTCCGGCACGGGTACGGGTACGGGCACGGGCACGGGCGCTGCCACGGGCGCCGCGCCTTCCCGCCTGACGGGAGCCCTCCGCCTGGAAGAGGGACTGGATGCCCTCGTCATCGACTTCAAGACACACCCCATCACGGCGGCCGAGGCGCCGCGCGCCGCCCGCGGCTACCGGATCCAGGCCGACGTGTACCGAGCAGCCGCCTCGAGCATGGCCGGCCGCGTCGCCGTCGGCCTGCACTTCACTGGTCCGAACACACTCGTCCCGATGCCGGAGGGGTCATCCGCCTGATGTCGTGAGGATTTATTGTGCCCATCACTCATCTGTGAAGATAAAATATGATCGGTGAAAGCTTTTGAGAAGTCGCTGGCGGAATTGGCGGTTGTGAGAGAGAAGGGGGAGGGCTGCAATCCATCCGTGAACGTTTTCTTGCGACATGTAAAATCTGTGCTAGTTTCTGTCGGGCTCGTGAACGTTTTCCTGCGAAGACGAGCGTTCCTGTGATCAGCGGTTTATTCCCATGAGCCTTCCGTGGCGACCTCCCGAACCCGGGCAACCTGCGGGTTACGCTGCGCTCATGGCCGAGCACGACCTTCGAGTTCCCCAACCGTCGCGCTTGGCCGCCGTCGCCGAGCGCTATCGCCCCGTCTCTACGCCCGAGTGGCGCTTGTTTCCCCCGAGCCACGCTCCCGATGAGAGTCTGCGGGGACAACTCCAGTTCGCCTTGAAGTGGGAGGGCGTGAGTCTGGTCGTGCTCGCCGCCCTCTTCAGGGAAATCGACCCGCGCGAGATCGTGCGCATGGTGCGCGACAAGCCGACGGGAGTCTACGTTCGCCGGATCTGGTTCCTGTATGAATGGCTGCTGGACACGCGCCTGGATCTCCCCGACGCCGGGAAGGTGAAGGCCGTTCCGGTCGTGGACCCGAAGCGACAGTTCGCACCGGAGACCGGACCCCTCTCGCGTCGCCACCGTGTGCGCAACAACCTGCCCGGTACGAGGCGGTTCTGCCCGCTCGTCCGACGGACACCCGCGCTCGAGCGTTTCGTTGGCATGCGTCTCGGGGAGCGCGCTCGGAACGTGATCGGCCGTACCCATTCGGATATCGTCCGTCGCGCCGCAGCCTTTCTTCTCCTGCAAGACAGCCAGGCGTCATTTCAGATCGAAGGGGAGCAGCCGACGCAGGATCGAGGACTTCGCTGGGGCCGCGCGATCGGCGAAGCGGGCCAGCGCGACCTCGATGTCGATGAGTTGGAACGCCTGCAGACGGTGGTGATCGGGGACTCGAGATTCGTCGAACTCGGGGTCCGGACCGAGGGCGGGTGGATCGGCGAGCGCAACCGGGCGACGCGCGATCCGATTCCGGAGCATATCAGCGCACGTCCGGACGACCTCCCGGATCTGATGCGGGGGGTGGTCGAGTATGGCCGGATGGCGGAAGAAACGTCCGTCGATCCCGTCATATCCGCGGCGGCCCTGTCCTTCGGCTTCGTATACATCCATCCCTTCGAAGATGGAAACGGACGCCTTCACCGCTGGTTGATCCATCACGTTCTCGCCCGGGCGGGCTACAATCCGCCGCACCTTGTATTTCCGGTGAGCGTAGCGATGCTGAGGCGGATTTCGGAGTACCGGGAAGTCCTCTCCAGCTATTCCTCAAGGCTCCTGCCCTTGATCGAGTGGCGAGCCACGAGACGACACAACGTTGAGGTTCTGAACGAAACGGGCGACTTCTACCGGTTCTTCGACGCCACGGCTCACGCCGAGTTCCTCTATCGGTGCGTCGAGGAGACCGTGATCCGGGATCTCCCGGACGAAGTTGCATACCTGGAGGGCTACGACGAGTTCGCGCGACGGGTCCAGGAGGAAGTGGCGGACATGCCGGACCGGACGATCGATCTCCTGTCGACGTTCCTCCGACAGAACGGCGGCAGGCTGTCGAAGCGGGCTCGTACCCGTGAGTTCGAACGATTGACCATGGATGAGGTAGCGCGGATCGAGGCGCTCTACGCGAGTTGCTTTCCGCCGCAGGACCCCGAGGGAGCCGGTGATCAGGAGGCCTCGGACTGTATGGTCGGTGTCCGACCTCGCGCCGACTGAAGCAGGAGAGTGGAACCGATGGCCGGGATACTGGAACGCCGGTTCGGGTTGTCGGAGCGTGGCGCCGACGTGCAGACGGAGGTGACCGCGGGGGTCACGACCTTCCTGACGATGGTCTACATCGCCTTCGTCAACCCGTCGATCCTCTCCGAGGCCGGGATGCCGTTCGGCCCCGTGTTCGTCGCGACCTGCCTCGCGGCGGCCTTTGCCACGCTCGTGATGGGGCTGTACGCGAACTACCCGATCGCGCTGGCGCCGGGGATGGGGCTGAACGCCTTCTTCACCTACGGCGTGGTACTCGGCATGGGGTACGCCTGGGAAGTCGCGCTCGGGGCCGTGTTCCTGTCGGGGACGCTGTTCGTCACGCTGAGCGTGCTTCCGGTGCGACGCTGGATCATCGACGCGATCCCCCGGGGACAGAAAATGGCGATCTCGGCCGGCATCGGGATCTTCCTCGGGGTGATTGCGCTGCGAAGTGCGGGGATCATCGAGGGAAGTCCCGATACGCTCGTCACCGTGGGCGAACTGACGTCGGCGCCCGCCGTGCTCGGTCTGCTCGGCTTCTGCGCGATCGCGGCGCTCTCGGCGCGGCGCGTCCCGGGCGCGGCGATTCTCGGCATGCTCGGCGTGACGGTGCTCGGCCTGATCCTCGGCGTTTCGGAATGGCACGGCTTCGCGTCGCTGCCGCCCGATCCGACGCCCACGCTGCTCGCGCTGGACATCGGCGCCGCGCTGCAACTGGGCATGATCGCGGTCATCTTCACCTTTCTCATCGTCGATCTCTTCGACACCGCGGGCACCCTGATCGGCGTCGCGCACCAGGCCGACCTCCTCGACGAAGACGGACGGCTGCCGCGAATCGAACGCGCCCTCATGGCCGACTCGACCGGGACCGTGGCGGGGACACTGCTCGGGACCTCGTCGGTCACGAGCTACATCGAGAGCGCCGCGGGCGTGAGCGCGGGCGGCCGAACCGGTCTGACGGCCGTCGTCGTGGCCGGATTGTTCCTCGTCTGTCTGTTTCTCGCACCGCTGGCGGAGTCCGTGCCCTCGTTCGCGACCGCGGCGGCGATCCTGTACGTCGCCTGTCTCATGACCCGGGCGTTGAAGGACGTGGAGTGGGACGACATCACGGAGTCCGCCGCGGCGGTCGTGACCGCGATCGCGATCCCCCTTACGCATTCCATCGCTGACGGCATCGGGCTCGGCTTCATCACCTACGTCGCCATCAAGGTGCTCGCGGGCCGCTGGCGCGAGTGTCCGCCGATGCTGCTCGTCGTGGCGCTGGTGTTCGCCGCGAAGTTCATCTGGCTGTAACCTCCCGGCGCGTGAACACGCTGGCCCCGATCCTCCTTCAATAGAGAGGCTGAATGAATCTGACCGCACGGTCACTTCGCGGGCTGTCCACAGTTCTGCTCCTCCTCGCGGCGCCGGCGGCCGCGGCCGGCCAGGCGGAATTCCAACTCCAACTCGGCAAGCTCGTGAATCCGTTCTCGGACACGAGACACGGGACGACCATCGTCACCTTCCAGCACGCCGCGCAGTGGTCGTGGGGCGACCACTTCATGTTCTTCGACTACGCGGCGGACGGGGGGAACGACGGATTCAACGAGAAGGACCTGTACGGGGAGTGGTATCCCTCGCTGAGCCTGGGGAAGATCAGCGACAGCCGCGTCGGTTTCGGTCCGATCCGCGACTTCGCCGTGCTCGGCGGCGTGAACTACGGCGCGCAGGCGAAGGTCCTCAAGTACACGCCGGGGTTCCGCGCGTCGTGGGACATCCCGGGGTTCGCCTTCCTCAACACGGACTTCGCCCGCATCGTCGACGCTTCGAGCGGGTTCGACAAGGGCGGCGCGCCGACGACGGACGACGGCTGGATGTTCGATGTGAACTGGCTCGCGACGTGGGAGATGCTGGGCCAGACGTTCACCTTCACCGGCCACGCGGAGTACATTCCCGCCGTAACGAATGAGTTCGGCGACGAAGTCCGCGCCTGGATCCTCGCCCAGCCGCAGCTGACCGTGGACGTGGGCCGGATTCTGGGCGGCGAGGGAGGTCGCCTGATGAGCGGCATCGAATACCAGTACTGGCGCAACAAGCTGGGGACGGGGGTGACGGAGAACGCGGTCCAGTTTCTCGTCGTGTGGCGTCTGTGAACCCCGTCCCCGTCCCGCGCGTGGCGGGCCGGCGGCCGAGGCGCCGGCGGGTCGGGCGTCGCGCGCCCGCGAGTTCGCTGCTTGCCGTTGCGGCGGTCCTCGGTCCCATGCCGAGCGGTCCCGCCCCTCTCTCGGCCCAGACGCCGGAGCAGCACTATTCCGACTGGGTCCGCCCGGGCTTCCGCCCGCAGGAGTACGAGTTCCGCCGCAACCGGATCCTCGACGGCCTGCGCGCCACCGGAGGCGGCCTTCTCCTCGTTCCTTCGTCGGACGGCATCACGCACGGTGAAACCTTCCGGCAACTCGAGGACTTCTGGTATCTGACCGGTCTCGAAATCCCTGAGTCGATGCTTGTGCTGGACGCACGCCGCGACATGTCGATTCTCTTCATGCCGCAGCGGGATCCACGCTTCGAGAATCCGGGTCGGCCGAACGATTTCCCGGGTCGGCCGCTGCTGGACGACTATCAGATCCGCGGCATCGGCGGCGCCGACGACTACCGGGACATCGTCGAACTCGACGACTTTCTCCGCGAGCGCGAGGAAGCGGGCGAGGTGCTTCGGGTCAACGCGGGCGCGCCGGGTGAGGTCCCCGATCCGGTCGTCCCCCTGGTTGGGAGTCTCGACGCCACGGCTTCCCTGATCCGGCGGCTGCGGGACGACTATCCGGAGGCGGAACTGGTCAACGCCTTCGAGATCTTCGCCCGCCTGCGCATGGTGAAGTCACCCGCGGAGATCATGCGCATGCGGCGCGCGGCCGATGCCACCATGGCCGGGATCCGGGCCGCTGCCGCCCTCGTCCGTCCCGGAGTGGACGAACGTACCCTCCAGGGCGAGTTCGAGCGCGCCTGCCGGGAGGCGGGCGCCCAGTCCATTCCCTTCACGCCGATCGTCAAGTCGGGTCCCAACAGCCTGTGGCCGTGGCGCGTCCTCGCGGCCCACTACAACCGCCGCAACCGCACGCTGCAGGACGGCGACCTCGTGATCTTCGACGTGGGGTGCGAGCTCAACGGCTACGTGAGCGACGTGGGGCGGACCTTTCCCGTGAACGGCGTGTTCACCGAGGTCCAGCGGGAGAAGCTCCTCGTGAGCACGCGGGCGGCGGAGGCCGTCATCGCCGCCATCCGTCCGGGCATCACCCTGCGCGAACTCACGCAGGTCGCGTACGACGCGATCCCGGACGACGAGGAGCCGTACATGCAGACGCCCTCCTTCTTCGGCCACCACATCGGGCTTTCGTCGGGAGACCCGGCGCTTCTCGACGAACCGCTCGCGCCCGGCATGGTGTTCACGGTCGAACCCTGGTACTACAACCACGACATCGGCGTCTCGGTGTTCGTCGAAGAGGTGGTCGTCGTCACCGAAGAAGGCGCGGAAGTCATCACCGCGGGGCTCCCACGCGATCCGGAGGCCCTGGAGGGACTGGTTCCGTAGTTGGCGGGTACCGACGGTGACGGTCGGCCTCTATCCGGCTGGCTCCTCCGTCCCCTCCCGCAGCACGGCGAGATAACTGTCATAAACGAAAATCTTGCCCCGCTGCCGCCCCGTAACCTCGCTCACGAAGCTCAACGCTTCCAGGGACTTCAGAGCGGCGGCGACCGTCGGACCGGAAAGACTCGTTCGCTCCGCGAGTCCGTTGATGCTGTCGACGGGGCGTTCCACCAGCGCACGGTGTACCCGTAGAGTTGAACTTGCCCGTCGTCCCTCCTGGATCCGGGCACGGTTGGCCGCAACGAGGTCAAGTGCGGATCGGGCAGTCGCAACAGCACCTTCTGCCACCTCGTGCACGCCGTCGAGAAAGAAGCGCAGCCACGCCTCCCAGTCTCCCGTTCTGCGCATTTCGTTGAGGAGTTGGTAGTAGGTATCCCGATGCTGCTTGAAGTAAAGGCTGAGATACAGGAGGGGTTCGCGCAGGAGTCCGGCATCGCACAACATCAACGTGATCAGAAGGCGACCCAACCGCCCGTTTCCATCGAGGAACGGGTGAATCGTTTCGAACTGCACATGCGCGAGCCCGGCTTTGACAAGAGCGGGGAGGTCATCATCGGTTGCGTGGATGAACCGCTCAAGCGCGGCCATGCACTCTTCCACATGATGCGGTGGTGGGGGAACGAACGCGGCGTTGCCAGCGCGTGAGCCACCGATCCAGTTCTGCGTACGGCGAAACTCGCCTGGCGTCATCGTCGCGCCGCGGCCGCTCGCGAGAAGCTTGGCATGCATCTCTCGCAAGAGGCGATTGGAGAGCGGGAAGTTGTCGTCCCGCAAGCGTTGGATTCCGTAATACAGTGCGGCGACATAGTTGGATGTCTCGACGACGTCATCCCGTAAGACACCGGGTGCCCCTCCCGCTTCGTGCAGCATGAGGTCGGAAAGGGAAGACTGCGTACCTTCGATCTGAGAGGAGAGCACGGCCTCTTTCCGCACGTATCCGTACACGAAGTAAGCGGCATCCGGAAGAAGCTCGGTCACCGCGTCGAGTCGCCCCAACGCAGCGGCAGCTGCCTCGAACGGTTGGCGCAGCCCTTCCCGGAGGTCGATGTCCGGCGAGGGTGGCAAGGCTACGGGTATGAAAGCCCGTACGGTTTCCCCGCCGGCTACCGTAACGTCGTACGTGCCTGTCGCTTCGCGTTTCATTCTTGACCTGAATCGGTGGTCCTGATCTTCACTTGATCTGCTTGATAATCTCACGGCGGCATCCGCTAAGCAAGATTTTCGCCGTTTTCTTTCCTTACGTGTCAGCTAACGAAGGAACTTTTCCTTACGGCCTCTCGCGACGCTGCTAAGAAAAGGAAAGCAACTTTTTTTCGTTACGCATCGGCTAACGAAGAGATTTTTCATTGGATCCCTCCTGCTGCCGGGTTGCACGGGCCGGGTTGCCGGGCGCATGCTGCTGCCTACATGAGAACGGCGGAGAGGTTGAGGGATACTGGCTGGAAAGCCGTTGTCGGGCTGCCGGTGGCGCTGCTTTGCGCCGCAGCGGTTAGCTGCGCCCGCGACGTGTGGCCCGATCCGCCGTCGGTGGATTCCGAGGTGCTGCTGGCCGAGCACGAGGAGTGGCGGGAGGGGCGCCGGAACAGCCTCGCGAATCCCAACGCGGGCGTCATCAGTTGGGACGGGCTCTTCGAACTGCGGGAAGGCGCGAACACCCTCGGGTCCGATCCGGCGTCGTCCATCGTCCTGCCGGAGGAAGACGCGCCGCCCCTGGCCGGAACCCTGCACCTCGAGGATGGGGCCGTGCGTCTCTCCCCCGAAGCCGGGAGCGGTCTGCGTCTGAGAGATCAGGTGTCCGGCACAGTCGGCGAATCCGTCACGGAACCGATCCCGCTGCCGGACGACCGGAGCGAGGGGACGATCCGGCTGGCGCTCGGGTCGCTCGGGATGCGTGTCCACGCGGAGCCGGGAACGGACCGGCTCTGGCTGCGGGTCTGGGACACGGACGCTCCACGGCTGGAGGCCTTCGAGCTTCCCGAATACTTCCCGATCACGAACGACTGGCGCGTGGCGGCACGCTTCGAGCCGTATCCGGAGCCGCGCACGGTGACGTTGGGAGACGTCAGGGGCGGCACGCTCGAGAACACGGCACCCGGTGATCTCGTCTTCCGCGTCAACGGGGAAGAGCACCGCCTCATGGCCTTCGCCAGGGCGACGAGCCGCTCCTACTTCATCAGCCTGTGGGACTCGACGGCCGTCACCGACACCTACCAGGCGGGCCGCTACATGCGCGCGCCCTTGCCGGATGACGACGGCTGGACGACGATTGACTTCAACCGGGCCTACAACGCCCCCTGCGCCTTCACACCGCACTCCGTGTGCAGTCTCCCCCCGCGGGAGAACTATCTGCGATTCGCGGTGACGGCCGGAGAAAAGCGGCCGTAGAAGAGTTTCTGGACACAGAATAGCGATACAAGCCTGCGCCTCGAGCGTTCGAGGCGCGGAAGAGTCGAAGGGAAAATTCGAGTCGGAGTGGCCGCATGGATGCAAGGTTTCAGCATCGCGTGAGATCAGCCCCGCTCTCCGGCCCACTGAGGTGCTGGACGACCGCTGCGCTTTGCGCCATATGGGTGGGCTGTGCGGGTGCTGATGGGCCGTTGGAACCGGAGCCTTCGCCGACAGCGAGCGTGACGTGGCGAGGGTTGCGGGTGGAGGCTGAGCATCGGTGCTCACCCTATGACTCGGACGACTACAGCTACCCGGCCTCGCTGGAAGCCGAGATAATCTCGGAGCTCGGCGGTATCTGGTCGCCATATACCGGCGAGGTGTTCGATAGTGCGCGGGAAACGGACATTGAACACATCGTGGCGCGGTCGGAGGCACACGACTCCGGCGGCTGCGCCTGGAGCGTGGAACGTCGCCGGGAGTTCTCGCGGGATCTTCTCAACGTGACGCTGGCCGCGCCTGCGTTGAACCGGCGAGAAAAATCGGGTAAGGATGCGGCCGAATGGCTGCCCCGCATGAATCGGTGCTGGTTTGCCGATCGTGTAGTGCGCGTCCGTCAGGCATGGAGTCTGTCCATCGACCGGCGCGAGGCCGATGCCCTGGATGACGTTCTTGCCGGCTGCACGAGCAGGGCGCTACAGCGCCCCTAGGAAAGTCCCTTTTCCATCTCCTCGGCGGACATGAGGGAGAGGGCGCAGAAGGTGAGCGTCCCGTTCGCGCAGCCGCCGGAGACGATCGTCGGGGCGCCGACCACGAAGAGGTTCTCGTGGTCGTGGGTGCGGCCCCAGCGGTCCACCACGCTGGTGGCCGGGTCGTCGCCCATCCGGCAGCCGCCCCCCGGATGCTCCCACAGTTCGGAGGGCCGCCCGATGCTCCTCATGGAACCCCCGGCCGCCCGCGCGAGTTCCTCGAAGCGTCCCGAGATCGTCTCGACCGTATGGTCCTCGAGGTCGATGCTCTCCTGCGCGGGCCGGAAGTCGATCCGGGGCATCGGGTCACCCAGTTCGTTCGTCTTGCCGGGGTCGAGCGTGAGGCGGCTGTCCCGGTCCGGGAGGAGGTCGTAGTAGGCCCGGATGCGGGCGGTGGACTCGGACTCGGTGCGGGTCCGCCAGTCGGCCATGATCTCGTCGCCCCACAGAAGTTGTCCGTCTTCGCCCATGAGTCTCGGGGCGCGTCCGACGTTCGACTCCCACAGGCGAAGGTCGTGACGCACGTAGCGATCCAACGGTCCCGGGCTGGCGAAGCGGCGGGAGAGGAGGCTGTTGTAGACGAACATTCCGGGATACAGCCGCATCGGCAGGTTGATGAAGCCGCTCAGGTACCAGTGTCCCGTCATGTACCGTCCCACGTTGCCGGTGCGGTTGGCGAGGCCGTCCGGGAAGCGGCTGTTGGCCGAGAGCAGCAGCAGGTGCGAACTCCAGGCGTGGCCGGAAGCGATGACGAACGTGCCCGCGCGGAACTCCACGGGCTCATCGGGCGCGTCCCGGTCCACGGCTTCGGCGACCGCGATCCGGTCCGATCCCGGCTCCAGGGTCAAGCGCCGGACTAGGGTTCGGTCCACCAGGTCGATGCGTCCGGCCTCCAGCAGCCGGTCCAAGGAGAAGTCCGGCGTGTATTTGGCTCCCGTCGGGCAGACGGAGCACGTGTCGCACCGGCGGCACACGTTGCGCCCCTGCCAGGGCTCCGTGTTGCGCGCCCACGGCTGCGTCCAGAACGGGATGTCCGTCTTCTCCGTCCACTCCCGCATGCGCTCGAGGCTGTACGACAGCGGCATCGGAGGCATGGGGTAGGGCTTCGAGCGGGGGTCGTACTCGGGCGGCCCCTGCTCGCCCGCGACGCCCATCCGCTCCTCCGCCTCCTGGAAGTACGGCTCGAGGTCGTCAAAGGAGATGGGCCAGTCGGAGGCGACCCCGTACAACGACCGCAGCCGGAAGTCCTCCTGGGAGAAGCGCGGGACCGCGCCGCCCCAGTGCATCGCCGAGCCGCCCACGACCATCGAGCTGTACATGGCGCCCGTTCCCGTCTGGCCGCGGATGTGGTCGTTCGGCCATGGGTTCTCGCCGTAGGCCAGCATCCGCGCCCGGGTGTCGGACCGTTCCTCGAGGGACGCCGTCCTCCCTCCGGCTTCGACCACCGTGATGGAGGCGCCGGTGCGTTCGGCGAGCCGTTCCGCCACCATGGCCGCCGTGATCCCCCCGCCGATGATGCAGACGTCGCTCTCGACGACGCGCCTCGCCGCCCGCCGGATCGCGGGGCTGCGTACGCGGCTCACGGCGCGGCTCCGAGCGGCGCGGGCTCGTCTTCGGCACCTTCGATGGAGCGGCAAAGCTCCTTCCGAACTCTGCACACATCTTCCAGTGTAATCCACCAAGGTTTACCAAGTAAGCCATAACACGTTATTGGACAACGTGTTCTGTGGCATCCACGGCGCTCCACCGTCCCTTGCGGTCCATCGCCATCCCGTGTATTCTTCCCGGTGTAGTGCTGCAATGAATGATACACCACAAGGAGGAACACCACCATGAAGCGACCGAGGACACTCTCCGCCGCGTTCGTGCGGACGGTCAACCGGCCCGGCGTCTACGGCGATGGGCGCGGCGGGCGCGGGCTGAGCCTTCGGGTCCACCGGACGCTCGATGGCCGGATCACCAAGACGTGGCGTCAGCGCGTCAGGATCGAGGGGCGGCTGACCTCGATCGGGCTCGGGCCGTATCCCGAGGTGACGCTTGCCGAGGCCCGCCAGAAGGCCTTGGACAACAGCCGGGGCGTCCTCTTGGGCCAGGACCCGCGCGGGCGCGGCGTTCCGACGTTCGCCGAGGCCGCTGAACGCACCATTAAGCTCCACCGGGAGTCTTGGAAGGCCGGGAGTCCGCTTCCCGAGCAGTGGGAGTCCACCTTCCGCCTTCACGCCGCCCCGCTCCTCGACAAGCGGGTGGACCGGATCGAGAGCGCGGACGTGCTCGCGTGCCTCTCGCCGATCTGGAACTCGAAGCCCGCGGCGGCGCGAAAGGCCCAGCACCGGATCACCGCCGTCTTCCGCTGGTGCATCGGCCGAAACTACCGGGCGGACAACCCGGTGGACCGGGCGGTCGTTGCGCTGCCGAAGGCGAACGGCCACACGACAACGCACCACCGGGCGCTCCCGCACGGAGAGGTCGCGGCCGCGCTCCGAGCAATTCGCCGGACCACCGACACGCACCCTTCGGCGGCTCTGTGCGTTGAACTGATCGTCCTCACCGCCGTCCGTCCCGGCGAAGCGAGGGGCGCGCTTTGGGCCGAAATCGACATGGACGCGGCGACATGGACGATACCGGCATCCCGGATGAAGGCGGGCCGCGAGTTCACGGTCCCGCTCGGCACCGCCGCCCTCGACGTGCTCGGACGGGCGCGCGAGTTGTCGGGCGAGTCGCCGCTGGTGTTTCCGTCGCGGACCGGCGGGCCGCTGCCGCCGAAAGCGCCGCTCAGGGTGCTCAAGCGGGCCGGGGTCGCCTCGACGCTGCACGGATTCCGGTCGAGCGCCCGGTCGTGGATGGCCGAGTCGGGAGTCCCGGCGGAGGTCGCGGAAGCCTGCCTCGCCCACGTCCCGAAAAGCCAAGTCGTTCAGGCGTATCAGCGGTCCGACCTGCTGACACGCCGCGCCGAAGTCATGCAGGCGTGGGGCGAGTACCTCGGGTAGCTGCACGCCGCCCCCAACCCGGACCCGCACAACCCTTCCTCTTCCGTAGAGCGGTCGGCGGGCGACCGCGACCGCGTTGCCGCCATCCACGGCGGCAAACCGAGGCGAACCGGCCTTGCCGGACCGGATTCCACACCTCTGGACGATCACTGCCCGGTTCGCCAACGGGGGCGTCCTGCCGCGCCGCTGGCGGAGACCCCGAACGAGTCCCGGACAACATCGGACAACTATAGACACCATAGACATTTAGGGAATCTCCTATCCGTTGCGGGATTGCCGGTGTTCGTTCAGCGTTCGGGCATGGAGAAGACGCTGGAGGGCCAGTTCATCTCGCGCGTCAGCGCGTTTCTCGGTCGCTCGGGGCTGAGCCGGACGGCGTTCGGCATGAAGGCGGTGGGCGACCCGAACCTGATGCGCCAGATCGACCGCGGCCGCTCGCCGTCGCTCAGGACGGCGGACCGGATTCTCGCGTTCATCGCCGAGCAGGACGGGGCATCGGGCGGCGGACGCGATCCCCCTCGACGGCCCTGATAACGGAGACCGACGAGAACGCGGAGAACAACGAGGAGGAGCAGCACGATGACCGAGAACCCGAGGTATGAGAGAACGAACCCCCCGATCCGCTTCATGCGGCTGCCCGAGGTGATGAAGCGGACGGGCCTGTCGCGGAGCACGATATATGTCCGGCTGGCCGCGGGGTGCTTCCCCCGGCCCGTCGCCCTGGGCGGTCGCGCGGTGGGCTGGATCGAGGCCGAGATCGAGGAGTGGGTCGCCGAGCGGATCGCCGAGAGCCGATCCGTGGGCGAGCGGGCCGGTGAGCGCGTCGAGGCCGCGCACCGGCTCCCCGAGGCCGGTTGGCGGGCGGCGGAGGTCCGCCCGGTCCGATGATGCGGCGCGCTCGAAGCGGTCGGGGAAAAGCGTCCTGGGCTTGCCTTGGGGAGGCAAGCCAGCGTACCCCGTGTAGGACACGGGGGCTGGCGAGGGGATGGCGCTGCCCCCCTTCGAACCCCACCAAGATCCGCGCGCCGCTGGGGCGCGCGGCCGGAGGCTCCGCCCCCCGTCCCCCGTGTCGGGCGGCCGTCCGATGAGCGCCGGCCGCCCCGCAACCGTCTCCGCCCGCGTGTCGGCGGCCGAACTTGCCGACTGGCGAGCCAAGGCCGCGGCCGCCGGCGTCCCGCTCTCGGCGCTCGTCCGGGAGGCCATGGCCCGCACGCGCACATGGACGGCCCCGGCGGCCGAGGTCGAGCGCGAGCGCACGAAGCAGGTCGCACGCATCGGGAACAACCTCAACCAGATCGCCCGGTGGGTGAACACCCACAAGGCGGCCATCGAGGCCGTCGAGGTGATCGTCCACCTGATCGCCATCGAACGGGCGCTCCGCGCGCTGGCTCCGGTCGAGAGCCCGGATACCGATGCTCGTTAAGTTCCTCGCGCACGGGACCGGGTCGGCCCGAAAGGCGGCCAAGTACCTTCTCGGCGAGCTTGACGCGGCCGGGAAGGAGCGCGAAGGCGTCGAGGTGCTCAGGGGAGACCCCCACCAAGTGGCCGCCGTGGCCGATACGCTTCCCTTCGACCACAAGTACACCTCCGGCGTGATCGCGTGGGCGCCGGAGGACAAGCCGACCGACAAGCAGATCGAAGCCGTCCTCGACGAGTTCGAGAAGACGGCGTGGGCGGGGCTCGAACCCGACCGCTACGCATGGGCGGCGGTGCTCCACCGGGAGAAGGACGGCGGAGCGCACGTTCATGTCCTTGCCGCCCGATGCGACTTGGAGACCGGCCGCAGCCTGAACATCGCCCCGCCCGGCTGGGAGAAGACGTTCGGCGCGCTTCAGGACGCCTTCAACCACGAACACGGCTGGAGCCGGCCGGACGATCCGGCGCGGGCCAGGGTGCAGCAGCCCGGACACCGCGCCTATGTCGAGGCCGCCCAGCTGGGGGCCGGGCTCCGGGTCGAAGCCTCCCCCCGAGACCTGATCCGGGACTACCTGCTCCAGCGCGTCGAGCAGGGCGCGGTGCGCGATCGCCACGAGGTCGTCGCCGCGCTCCGGGAGGCGGGGCTTGAAGTGCCCCGCCAAGGCATGGACTACCTGACCGCCATGGACCCCGAGACGGGGACGCGGTGGCGGCTGAAAGGAGAACTGTACGGAGTTGATTTCCAACGCGAACGACTTGATGGAGCGGCTGCGGAAGCAGCTGGAGACCGAGCGGCGGGAGATCGAGGAGTTGACCGCCGACGAGCTCGAACGGCTCGCCGGGAGCTCGCGGCGCGCCGTGAGGTACGCGCTGCGTACCATCAGGCGCGATACGGAGGAGGCGACCGGGCGGATGCGCGAGTTGCTGATGAAGGGTTGGATGAGGCCCCTGATCGTCGGCCTGAGCCTCTCGCTCGGCACCTTCGGCGGAAGCTGGGCGACGATGCGCTGGCTGTCGAGGAGCATACAGACCCGGATCGAGACCCGCGCCGAACTGGGCCGGGACATCGAGGACGCCCGGCGGACGCTCGCCCAACTGGAGGTGGACACCTGGGGGCTCGTGTTCCACGAGATCAAGGGCGAGCGGTTCGTCGTGGTGCCGGACGGAGTGCTGGACCGTCCGCCGTGGCGGGTGGACGACCGTCCGGCCTTGAAGCTGTCGAACGAGTGAGGAGGCTGTATGAGCGCGTTAGAGGGACAGTTGACGAGGGCCTTGCGGAGGTTGTCCGAGCAGTACGAGCGGGAACAGCGACGGCACTCCGAACAGGTCGAGGCCTTGCGGCGGCAAGTCGAGCGGCAGACCGGGGAGAACGCCACCTTGAGGCGGCGAATCGAGCGGCTCGGCGAGCAGGTGACAGGCTTGACCGAGTACTACGGGACATCTGGCGCCGCGAGACCGCGCGGACACGGCTGGTGACAAGGCCGCCGACGCACGGGCCGGAGCGCGATGCCGGACCGAGCCGGTAAGAATCGTTAGGCGGCGAGACGATAACGTCGCTCGGGGTCTTCTGGGATCGCATGTCGGGTCGATCCTGTAATGACCCATGGGCCGCCAGTGTCGCCGAGCGCACTGGACGCCGAGACGTTGCAGGACTTCATTCGATCCCGCCCCATCCGGTTCTTCCCGCAGGCACTGCCTTGGGCCATCCCGAGCGTCGAGGTCGAAACGATCGCATGATCGCAGCGTTGAGTGCGCAAAACACTGATACGCAAACATTTGACTCGATCTCAGCGGCTTCGTAGATTGGCATGATCGGTTGAATCTGGCTACGTTCAGATTTTGCGAGTTCCATCTTTTCGAGGCGCTCAGGCGCCGGGAGGATCGTTTCATGAAGAAGCGGCAGAAACGGCTGGTGACGTCGGTAAGCGCCCTGCTTGTAATGCTCCTTGCTCTCGCGAGCACGTCGGCCGAGGCCGGGGTCCCAGCATCCGGCAGTTCCTGCAGGAACGCAGGTGGCTGTGCCGCATCTTGTGGTGGCGACGAGTGCGGAGCCATCGGTGCGTGCGACACCTACTGTGATGCGGGCGCGTGCGATGGCGGACTGTATTGGGTCGGATGCCAGCCTGAACTGTTCTGACCTTCATCGTACCGACGGTGGCCACGTCGTCAGGGGGGCGATCTGACGGCGTGGGAAACGCTGGGAACGCTACCGGCGTGCTGATGCGCTCCGTCCGATTCGAGAACGACCGAGTTGGAGAGACGCCGTCGGCGGCATGCTCGCGTCTCCTGACCGCACTGATTGTTTTGCTCCTTTGCGCCCCAAGCGCACTGCGCGGGCAGGCCGCGTGTCCGACGCCTTGGCCGTTGGAAGAGGTCTTGCGGATCGGATCCCCAGAACGCACGGACCTCGTTGCGAGCGTCTTGGATCTCGCGATCGGGCCCGACAGCGCCCTCTATGTCGCTCAGGCCATGGTGCCTTCGGTAACGGTCTTTTCTCTTGATGGCCGGCTGCTTCGCCGGATTGGTCGCGCGGGCCAGGGGCCAGGTGACATACAGCTTGCGGCACGGGCCGTCGGCTGGATCGGAGACACCCTGTGGGTGGCCGACTTCAACCGGATCCAGTTGTTCACTTCTGATGAGCGCCGACCGGAGCAAGTCATTCAGTTCTCGCTCGGGGTGCCGGAGGAAGGGTCCAGCCTGACCCCAGGGCGAATGCTAGCCGACGGTACTCTCATTGGCAGGCGTCGCACCACCGATGGTCAGGCTTGGTCGTCCCGTGGAGAGAACCCTGGCCTTGCGTTGCGCCGCCTCTCGCGATCAGGCGAAGTCGTGGACACGATCACCACCATCGAATGGCCGGGCAACGCCGTTGAGCATGAGAGGGACGCACGGTTGTTTCCCGGCCAACATCCGCTCAGGGACCTGCCCCCTATCGGACTCGGGGAATACCTCACCGCGGTCACGCCCAACGGCTCTGCAGTCGTGCAGATTGGAAAAGTGCATGAAGACGCAACTCCACCGACCTTCGACCTACTGGTGATATCGATCCGTGGAGACACACTCCTGCATCGGTCCGTCGAGTACGAGCCACGCGAAGTCACGCGCGTGATGGAACGCCGCTTGGCGGACGAGTATGCGGGCTGGAGGGCCGGAGACTACACACAGAGCTCTGAGCTAACCGAGACAACACGCGCGCGGACGCGCCGTGCCGCACGCGGAGTCTTTTGGATGCCGGAGTATCTTCCCCCGGTCAGGCAGGTCGTGGCTGGAACGGACGGAACCATCTGGTTGCTTCGAGAGATGCGTGAGGACCGCGTCGATATCTGGGAAGTCTACGATTCGGATGGAGCGCTGGAAGGCACAGTGGAGATCGGGCACGGTCGCAGTTCACTGGTCCCTTGGGATCCTCGTCTCGCGGTTGCCCTCGCAAGCCGTGACGAAGTCTGGGGTGCCACGTATGGTGATTTCGGAATACCGTACATTCACCGGTATCTGATTGACCGGACGTGCGCTCCCTAGAACATGTTTCGAGATCCGGCGGTTTCCTCATAACCGGACGACGATCCTGGCAGGATTGGTGTGAGGGTGTTCGGTGGATGGGCAGCAGGCTCTCGCCCATCCCTCTGCGCCGACAATTGCGTTTGGCCAACAGAAACCACGACGGAGATAACTGATGGCGAAGGCGAATTGGCTGGACCGAGCGATGGATTTCGCATCCTTGGGTGCGGGACTGGCGGCGGTGGTTGTGGCAGGAGTAGTGCTCTTTCGGATGCTTGGCCCAGACGTTTCGTCGAGAGAATCGCATGAGGTTTCGGACTGGCCACGGTATGCCGATGTCGGGAACCGATTGG
Organism: uncultured Gemmatimonadota bacterium; assembly: GCA_964509895.1. GTDB lineage: Bacteria > Gemmatimonadota > Gemmatimonadetes > Palauibacterales > Palauibacteraceae > Palauibacter. The sequence goes on along the minus strand of CAZDZJ010000057.1, from coordinate 951 downwards.
GACCCGAAACCGCAGCCGTCACGATCATCGAGTTCGGTGACTATCAGTGCCCCTACTGCAGAGAATCGGAGGCGCACCTGAAGGCGATTCTGAAGAAACACGAAAACGACGTATCGCTGGTATATCGACATTTTCCGTTGCCGGGGCACGGTTCGGCTTATCTGGCCGCGAGAGCAGCGGAGTGCGCGGGAAAGCAGGATCGATTCTGGGAGTTCCATGAATTGCTCTATTCTACCGATGGTTGGATTGAGGACACGTCCGAGGCCGGGCTGGCGGGGCTGGCGGAACAGGCACGCGTGGTGAGTGTTGAGGACTTCGCCCGCTGCCTTGCGGGTAGCGAGATTGACGCGCTTGTGAACGCTGACTTAGCGGCAGGACAAGGACTGGGAATTCGGGGGACGCCGACATTCCTCGTGAACGGCAATCTTCATGTAGGCGTGCTCGATTCACTCCGGTTCGAGGTATGGCTCGAAGAGTTGAAGTGAGAGTTTGCGGTTGAGAACCGATGACGTCGCTTCGAATTGGGGCTCGCGATGGCCCGTTGAGCCCCCGCTCTCAATGTCGAAATCCCCGGTACCGCACCGGGCGTCCCTACGCTTCGCGGACGCCTTCGGCCCGCTACTAGCACGAACAGCTCCGAAATCCTCATCCGCCGGAACGGTCGCCCGCGTCGGCTGACGCCGTGGGGATGCGCAAAATCACTGGGATTCGCCGGGCCGGGCGGCGCAAGTTTCGAGGTGCCAACGACTCGGATCGTGTTGCCGAGACGGTCAGGCGGTTTCTCGGTTGCCGCTGACAGCACGCAGTTTCTTCCGAAGACTTCCAGTTAGGTGGAGGGTATTCCCGTTCATTTCTGCATATTCAGAGTGATACACTAACCGATGTATGATCGACATAAAATGTTGTGAAATATGACGTTACGATGCCATATGATGCGCGATACACGGTTCC
>CAZDZJ010000056.1:0-9498 GCA_964509895.1 uncultured Gemmatimonadota bacterium | reverse complement strand
ACAGGGGACGCCGCTCCGACTCCAGCGGCTGCGCGAGACGGCCGACGGCGCGGTCTACTGGTCGGAGGAGGATTCCCGCCGGAACTTCGAGGTCGTGTCCCGTCTCGTCACGCCGGGCGACCCGGACCGGAGCCGCCTCCTGCGGAAGGCGCTCACGGTGCCGGCCGGGGGCGCAGCGCTCCACGTGGGAGGCAAGTTCTTCGAGTCGAAGACCGATCCCGAATGGCAGGCCATGGCGGACTGGGTCGCGGCCGCCGATCCGGTCGAGCGCCCCGCCCCGCCGCGGCTCGACTTCGACTTCTTCCGCGACTGCGTGCAGCGAATGTACCTCGACAAGCGCCCGGGGGACGTGGAGTGCATCCACTGTCACGAGACCGGCGTGCGAGGCTTCGCGCGGCACATCCCGGAGGGTCGCGACTTCTGGAACCAGGAGGAGTCGCGCGGCAACTTCGCGATCACGCGCCGCTACGTGGAGCCCGGCGAACCGATGATGAGCCGCCTGCTCACGCACCCGCTCGCACCCGCGGCGGGCGGCGACTACTTCCACGGCGGCCCCCGCCGCTGGGATTCGACGGACGACCCCGAGTGGCAGATGCTCGCCGCCTGGGTCCGCGGCGAGACCCCCGAGTGCGTGGTCGGGCAGGAGGCGGACGCCGGGGGCGAATGACGAAGCCGCTCGACATCGCCGTCATCGGGGGCGGGATCGTCGGGCTCGCAACGGCCGACGCGATCCGGCGGGCCCGGCCGGACCTCTCCCTCACGGTGCTCGAGAAGGAACCGGAGGTCGCGGCGCACCAGACGGGGCGAAACAGCGGCGTCATCCACGCCGGGCTGTACTACGCGCCCGGGTCGCTCAAGGCGCGGCTGTGCGCCGAGGGCGCCGAACGGCTGTTTCGCTACTGCGCCGAGCGGGGCATCCCGACCACGCGCACCGGCAAGATCGTCGTCGCCACCTCGCGCGATCAGCTCACCGCCCTCGCCGAACTCGAGCGGCGCGGAACGGCCAACGGCGTGGCCATGCAGCGCATCGGCCCCGGCGGCATCGCGGAGATCGAACCGCACGCGCGCGGCGTCGAGGCGCTCCACGTACCGGCGACCGGGGCGGTCGACTTCGGCGACGTGGCGCGAGCCTTCGCGGCGGATCTCTCCCGCGCGGGCCACCCGATCCGCACCGGCTTCGAGGTGCGGGAAGCGCGCCGCTCCGGTCACCGCACCGTGCTCGCCGGCCCACCGGGCGACATCGCGGCCAGAGTCGTCGTCAACTGCGCCGGGCTGCACGTCGACCGCGTGATGCGGATCCTCGGCCACGCACCCGATCTCGGGATCCTCCCCTTCCGGGGTGAGTACCGGGGTCTATCCGACGCCGCCGCCGCGCGCGTACGAGGACACATCTACCCGGTGCCGGATCCCGGCCTCCCCCATCTCGGCGTGCACTTCACGCGCAACGTGATCGGACACGTGGAACTCGGGCCGAACGCGGTGTGGGCGTGGGGCCGCGAGGCGTACGGCCGGCTCTCGGGGCGCCTCCCCGACGCCCTCGAGGCGCTGAGCTACCGTGGTTTTCGGCGCCTGGCGCGGGCCCACTGGCGTACCGCCGTCGAGGAGCAGTGGCGCTCGCTGGACCGGGGGTCCGTCGTCCGGAACGCCCGCGCCATGCTGCCCGAACTGGAAGTAGGCGATCTCGAGACGTGGCGCTCCGGGATCCGCGCACAGGCCGTGGGCGCGGATGGCACCTTGATTCAGGACTTCGTGATTCGGGAAGCCCCGGGCGTCGTGAACGTGCTCAACGCTCCCTCACCTGCGGCCACCGCCTGCCTGGCCATCGGACAACACATCGCGAACCGCGCCCTCTCTCAGGTCGCGTAATCCTGTCCCTCCGCGTCGAGCATTTCCCTCATGCCCTCGAGATAGCCGGCCTCGCCCGCGGATTCGACGGACATGTCGGCGTTGTGCCGCGCCGCCTCGACCGGGATCGGGCGGATCTTCCGGCCCGTCTGGAGGGCCAGCATCTCGTTCATGCAGGCGCGCTCGAGCTGGTAGAGCCACAGCATCGTCTTCTCGATCGTATCGCCGACGATCAGCACGCCGTGGTTGGCGAGGAAGAGCACGCGCTTGTCGCCGAGGGCTTCGACCATGCGCTCGCCCTCGTCCGCCTCGGTGACGATCCCCTCGTACCCGAAGTACGCGCAGTTCCCGTAGAAGACCGCGGCGTTCTGGCTTCCCCGCTCGTCGAGCGTCCACCCGTCGATGGAGGCGAGCGCGGTGCTGTACGGGGCGTGGATGTGGAGCGCGCACATGATGTCGGGCCGGGCCCGCTGGACGGGTTCGTGAATCGCCCACGCGCTCACGTTCAGCCGCCCTCCCGCGCCCACGGGCCGTCCATCCGGGCCCACCTCGACGAGGTTGCTGGCCGTCACGCGCGAGAAGTGTGTCTGTCCCGGCGTGATGAGGAGATGGTCAGGCCTCCCCGGCACCTTGCAACTGAAGTGGTTCCAGGTGCCTTCGTGCATGTTCTCGTGCACGATGATGCGGTGCACCGCCGCGAAGTCCGCGCGCGCCTGCCGGATCGCGGTGTCTTCCATACCGGCCTCCGTCGCGGACGGAGCGGGAGCGAAAGCGGTCTCGGCCGTGCTCATCGCCTGCCTCCTGAAGAATCGATGTTGGAGCCTCGCCCAACCTCGTGCGGGACACTGTCAACCTCATGCGCGACACTTGCCGGATCAAGCGGGACCGGGCGCCCTCGGTTCCCCGCTCCCGGTTCAGCGATTACCATCCCGCGCTCACGAATTCTCGGGGGGAAGCGCGAGTGACAGTGCTGGACACACCGGACACCATCGCCAGGACCGAATCGGCCGCGGAACCGCTTGACGTGATCATCGTCGGGGCGGGCCCCTGCGGGCTTGCCGTCGCGGTGGCCGTGAAGGAACGGGGGCTGAGCCACGCAATCCTCGACCGCGGCTGCATCACGGAGTCGCTGACCCACTATCCCTCCTACATGACGTTCTTCTCGACGGCGGAACGACTGGAGATCGGTGGCGTCCCGTTCACGATTCCCGAGCCGAAGCCCACGCGGCGCGACGCCTTGGCCTACTACCGGCATGTCGTCGCCCACCATGGCATCGGGGTCCGCCAGTACGAGGAGGTGACGGGCATCGAGCGAGGGGAAGGCGCGTTCGTCGTTCACACACGCACCCGCGACGGAGGCGAGAATCGCCTCGCCTCAAGGGCCGTGGTGGTCGCCACGGGGGGCTTCGGGGAGCCGAACCGGCTCGGGTTCGAGGGGGAGGATCGACCCCCGCGCGTCATCCACTACTACAAGGACCCCTTCCCCTTCTTCGACCAGGATGTCGTTGTGGTGGGGGGCGGGAACTCCGCGGTGGAGGCGGCGCTCGACCTGTACCGGAACGGCGTCCGCGTCCGCATGGTGCACTTCGCGGACACCCTCGACCGCGGCGTCAAACCGTGGGTGCGGCCCGACATCGAGAACCGGATCGAGAGCGGCGAAGTCCCGATGCACTGGAGGTCCCGCGTCGCCCGCCTCGGCCCGGGGACGGCCACCGTTGTCGAAGAAGCCACGGGAGAGGAGACCCGGATCGCGAACGACTGGGTGCTCGCGATGACCGGCTGGCGACCGGACGCGGCGCTGCTCAAGGGCCTGGGAGTCGCGTCGGATCCCGACACCGGGATACCCGCGCACGATCCGGCGACCATGGAGACGACGGCGCCGGGCGTCTACATCGCCGGCGTCATCGCCGCCGGCTTCAACGCCAACAGGATCTTCATCGAGAACGGCCGCGAACACGGCGCCCGGATCGCCGCCCACCTGGCCGCCCGCCTTGGAGCAGCCGGCGGCTGATCAGCTCCTGGACGTTCAGCCTTCCGGTCTCAGGACGCTGATGACCGGCGCCACGGGGAGCGCGTCGAGGTCGACCCGCTTCCCTTCCTTGATCACGGCGTGGATCGAGCGGTAGTTGCGGGCGGCCTCCAGCGGATTGGCGTCGAGGATGACGAGGTCCGCGATCATTCCCGGCTGTAGCGAGCCGATCTCGTCGTCCAGTTCGTAGGCGCGGGCGATGTGGCTCGTGGCGGAGCGCAGGATCTCCATCGGCGCCATCCCGAGTTCCTCCAGCGCGGCCAGGGCGTTGAAGTGTCCCTCGCCGAGCTTCGTGCGCTGGTCGACCGTGTCCGAGGCGATCGTCGCGGACTCGGCGAGGAGCACCGGATGCTTGATGCCGGCATCCGTCGAGAGGAGCATCGAGACGCCGGCCTCGATCATGCGCGCCTGGTTCTCGCGACCGACGGCCATGTAGGGCGTGAGCGTCCCGTCGGGATTGTGCTTCTTCAGCGCCTCCAGTCGCCGCTGCGTGATCGGGAGCACGGAGACGGCGATGTCCCGCTCGACGAGCTTCCGCATCGTCTCCATCGGAATCGGCACGACGGGCCCGGAGATGTCGCCGTGCGTGATGATGTCGACGCCGGCTTCGATCGCCATGTCGAGACTCTCGACGGAGGTCGTGTGCGTCTGGACCGTCATGCGCGCCCGGTGCCCCTCCTCGACGATCGCCCGCTGCACGCGCTCCGAGAAGGAGATGAAGTACATCTCCACGTGGCTGCTCGAGCCGTACTTGAGGAAATCGACCCCCGTCCCCGTGTACTCGCGGATCGCCGCGCGTACCGAATCCGGCGTCATCCACATGAGGTCGCGGCCCGTGCCCCGCTCCCACGCCGCGTTCGTCCGGTTCACGAACGCCTTGCTCACGTGGGCCGCGGCCGCGCCCCGGAAGTCGCGGGACAGCGGTCCGTCGAAACCGATGATGTTGCCGGCGAAGTAGATCCGGCTGCCCGGCGCCTCGCCCGCGTTGATCATGCCGCGCGCCGTCGCCAGCGGATCCAGCGGTCCCCAGGTGTCGAAGACGGTCGTCTGCCCGGACTTGAGCGTGAGTTGCGCCGCCTCCAGCACGATCTCGTGGTAGCGGCCCTCGTACTTGATCAGGGTCTCGAGGTCGAGATTCAGGTAGAGATGGAGGTTCGCGTCCATCAACCCGGGGATGACGTACTTCCCCCGCGCGTCGATGACTTCCGTTCCCGCGGGAACGGTCACGGCCCCCGCACCCCCCACCGCCGCGATTCGCCCGTCCTCCATCAGGACCACACCATCGGCCAGGGGCGCGTCGGCGAGCGGATCGATGACGGTCGCCCCCGTGACCGCCAGCGTCTGCGCCGCGGCGACCGGGGGGCCTGCACCCTCCGCGAGGGGCCAAGTCAGCGCCAGCAGCGTCGCCAGCCTTGCGAGCTTCCCGATCATGGGTCCCTCCCCTGCCTGCCGAGGGCTGTGGTAACGTGGTCTCGAAGACTATACGGGGATCTCCCCGGCGGAAGACATACGCCGATGGAGGTCGGAGATGCAGAGGACCACGATCCCCGCGACGTTCCCGCGGGAACGTCCCGCACCTGTACTTGTCCCTACTCCGTACCGATCACGTCCTCCGCGGCCAGGCGGGAGACGTCCGCGGCGGAGAGTTGGAGCACATCGGTCAGAATCTGTCGCGTGTCGCGGCCCAGCGTCGGCGCAGGGTTCACCGGGACATCGGGGGCGTCCGACGTGAGCAGCGGCGTGCGCACGAACTGGAGTTCTCCGAGTTCGTCGTAGTCCACGGTGACCCGGACCCCGCGCGCCTCGAGTTGCGGACACTCGAGCAGGTCCTCCGAGGTCTGCACCGGCCCCGCGGGTACGCCCACCTCCTGCAGGCGCCGCACCGCCTCATCGCGGGTCAGTGCGGCGAACAGGGGCCGGACGATCCCGTCGAGGAGCGCCCGGTTCTCGGTGCGCAGGTCGGGCGAAGCCAGGCGGGGATCGTCCAGCAGATCGGGGCGCCCGAGCATGCGGCAGAAGCGGCGCCACATGATGTCGTCCGGGATCGTGAAGGCGACGTACCCGTCGCTCACCGGCATCGGCCCGCGCGGGTAGAAGCCGGGCGGATCGCCCCGCCTCGGCCGCGCCCCCGTGTTGGCCGCGAGCGAGACCATGCGCTCGTTCAGCGACAGCACGCCGTCGTACATGGCGGAGTCCACGAACTGGCCCCTCCCCGTGACGGTGCGACGGTAGAGCGCCATCGTCACGCCGTGCGCCGCGGCGAGCCCGGCGTAGAGGTCCGGCATGCCGTAGATCGACGGCGAGGGCGGCTTGTCGGCGAAGCCGATCATGTGCATGACCCCGCCCATGGCCTCCGCCACGACATCGAACGAGGGCCAGTCGCCGTACGGCCCCTCCCGCCCGGGCAGGCGCCCGAACCCCGACACCGCCGCGTAGATCAGCCCCCGGTTCACCTTCGAAAGCGCCTCGTAGCCGAGTCCCATCCGGTCGACGGAGCCGGGACGGAGGTTCTCCACCACGACGTCCGACTTCGAGACGAGGGAACGGTAGAGATCGCGCCCGTCATCGCTCTTCAGGTTGAGCGCGAGAGACTTCTTGTTCCGGTTGTAGGCCATGAACCCGACGCCCATGCGGACGCCGTTCCGCTCCACGAAGGGAGGGATGGACCGGCGCGGATCCCCGACGCCCGGCCGCTCGATCTTGATGACCTCGGCTCCCGCGTCCGCGAGCAGCAGCGAGCAGTAGGGGGCCGACATGTACTGTTCAAGGGCGACGACGCGCACGCCCGCCAGGGGCCGACCGGAGTCGGGCATGGGTGGATCTCCCGGGTTCGAGGGGGTCGAGTGTGGGTTCAGTAAGCGTCCGGCAGCGTCAGCTCGTCGTCACCATCGTCCGGTAACTGTCGAACCAGGCGACGATGTTCGCGATCTTGGCCATGAGCTGGCTCGGGCGGCGGCTCATGTCGTGCGAGGCCCCCGGCAGCCGGATCACCGCGGTGTCGATCCCGCGCAGCTTGAGCGCGTGGAACAGCTGGTACGACTCCGAGAGTGGCGTCCGCAGGTCCTCCTCGCCCGTGATGATCATCGTGGGCGTCGTCACGTTCCCGACCAGCGAGATCGGTGAGAACTCCCAGTACGCCTCCGGGTTCTCCCACGGGAGCCCCTCGTACCGGCTGTGGTAGTAGCCGTACCAGTTGTCCGCCGTGAGCGTCTTGCTGATCCAGTTGACGACGGGTTTCTGGGACACCGCGGCGCGGAAGCGGTCCGTCTTGCCAACGATCCACGCCGTCATGATGCCGCCGGCGCTCCCGCCGGTGACGAAGAGGTTGTCCTCGTCGATGTACCCGCGCTCGATGACGGCGTCGACCCCGGAGATGAGGTCGTCGTAATCCTGGCCAGGATAGTTGTGGTAGAGGAGGTCACCGAACTCCTCGCCATAGCTCGTGCTCCCGCGCGGGTTCGCGTACAGGACGACGTAACCGGCCGCGGCGAGAAGCTGCATCTCGGCCGAGAAACGGTCGCCGTAGTTGGATACGGGGCCGCCGTGAATCTCCAGAATCAGCGGATAGCGCCGGCCTGGATCGAAGTCCGGCGGCGTCACGATCCAGCCCTGGATGGGACGGCCGTCGAAGGAGGAGTCCCACCAGATTTCCTCGACCTCGCCCAGTTGCCGGTTCGAGAGCAGGTCGTCGTTCAGCGACGTGATGCGGCCCACACCGCCACCTCTCGTGCCGACGGCGACCTCGCCGGGGGCTTCGGGACGCGTCTGGTTGAGGGCGAACCTCCCGTCGTCGGCGACGCTGAAGGACCCACCGCCGTAGGGACGCCCGTAGGACGTTCCGCCCAGATCCTCCGCGACTACCTCGAGTGCTCCGTCGAGCGTCGCGAAGCCGACCTTCGAGTTCCCCTCGTCGTCGTACTGGAAGTAGAGGCCGCTTCCGTCGGAGACCCACACGGGGTTTGAGACGCTGCGGTCGAGTCCGCCGGTGAGGACGCGCTGCCCGGTGCCGTCGAGGTTCATCACCTGGAGCCGGCTCACCTGGTACGTGCGCGTGCGGTCCTCGTAGCCGACGAAGGCGATCTGCCCCCCATCGGGGGACACCGCAGGGCTGCGATCCGGTCCGGCGCGGTCGGTCAGCGCCCGCACGTCCCCGTTCGCCACCGAGACGATGTAGAGTTCGGAATTGCGGTAGTCGTGGACCCAGTCGGGGTTGCGGTTCGACGAGAAGACGAGGTTCGCGCCATCCGGCGTCCACGCCGCCGGGCTCTGGTGCTGGAAATCGCCGGACGTGACCTGCGTCGGCGTCCCGCCCTCGACCGGGATGACGAAGATGTGATCGAAGCCGAAGTCCAGGTATCCGACGCCGTCCTGCCGGTTCTTGAAGCGGTCCTCCATGATCGGTGGATCGGCCCATTCCGCCCCGGCCGGCGGCTTCGGCGGCGGCGCGAGACTCGGCGCCGGGTACGGAACCAGCTTGTTGAACGCGATGTGGCGCCCGTCCGGCGACCAGCGGAGCCCGCGCGGCGACTCCAGCAGTTGCGTGAGCGTCGCCTCCTCGCCGGTATCCATCCAGCGTACATGGATCTGGCCGTCCGCCGCGTAGGCGATGCGCGTCCCGTCCGGCGACCAGCGCGGGGACCCGCCCGCCCCGATCCGCCGGTGATTCGATCCATCGGCGTTCACGACCCACAGCTCCGACTTCTTCGCGTCGCGCATGATGTCCATCGAGGTGCGGACGTAGACGATCTGGCTGCCGTCGGGCGAGATCTGCGGGTCGGCGGCGTATTCGAGCTCGAACACGTCCATCGGCTGGAAGTGGCTCTGGGCGGCCAGTGGATCGGCGGCCGCCATGCCCCAAACGGCGAGCATGGCCAGGGTGAACGTCACTGTGCAGGTGTCGAGGCGGCTCTTCTCACGCATCGTCGGCTCCCGGGGTCGGACGGGGACAGGGCCGGAAACATATCTCCCCGATTCGACCCGTGGGCAACCGTCGCGTTATCCTCCGCCCCGTCAGTGTCCGCCGCCAAACGTTGCACCAGGCTCCCGGGGTGATTCGACATGATTCGGTTCAAGGCACCGTCCACCGCTCTCCTGGCAGTGAGCGCCGCCCTCGCGGCGGGCGCACTCCCCTGCCGGCTCTCGGGGCAGGAGTACGACATCCTCATCCGGAACGGGCGCGTCATCGACGGCACCGGGAACCCGTGGTTTTCGGCGGACATCGCCATTAGGGGCGACCGGATCGTGCGCATCGGCCGGCTCGAGGGCGCGACGGCGCGGCGGGTCGTGGACGCGGCGGGAAGGTACGTGTCGCCGGGCTTCATCGACCTGCACTCCCACGCCGACCGCGCCATGACCTCCGAGCACCTGGAGGCCCGGCGGGCGAAGAGCCTGAACAGCCAGGGGCTCACGACCGTGATCGGCGGACCCGACGGCCGCAATCAGGCATGGCCGCTGAGCGCCGAGATCGCCTCGCTCCGCTCTCTCGGACACGCCATGAACTTCGTCCCCATGGTGGGCCACAGCACGGTGCGCGCCGAAGTGATGGGCGACGACCACGAGCGTCCGGCGACCGAGGAAGAGATCCACCGCATGCAGGCGCTCGTGCGCGAGGGCATGGAGACGGG
>CAZDZJ010000055.1:0-25467 GCA_964509895.1 uncultured Gemmatimonadota bacterium | reverse complement strand
CCCGCTTCGAAGGCGCAAGCCACCGCGTCCACCGGCACCGGGAAGAAGCGGGACAGCCGTTCCAGTACCGTCCGGCGGCCGTTCCGGTAGTAGAAGACGCCGAACGAGCCGGGAATCTGGAGGCCCTCGCGCTCGGCGCTCACCAGCCAGCGCTCCGCCCGCCCCAGGTCGTGGTGGGAGACCACCTGCGTGAGGTAGTAGTCCGCCTCGAAATCCGCGTCCGTGGCGAAGCCGACCTGCTCGGCGACCGGGCGGTGGAGGTTGACCCACCCCCCCAGTGCGAGGCTCCGAGCCCGCTCCCGGAACTTCTGTCGGAGCTGGTATCCGTGGGGCACACAGCGCTCGGCGCCGCGCACCCTGTCTCCGCCGGTCACGGTCACGCTCTCGACGCCGCGGGTTCGGGCGCGGCCCACGTAGCGCAGGCAGTAGTCGAGCGGGTGGAGGCAGGTCAGGAAGGGCACGACGCGCCACGGCTCGACTTCGTTCGCGAGGTTGGCCGTGAGGTGCTGGAGGTTCTCCTCCTCCTCCTCGCCGACCGCGCTGTCCGTGAGCATGAGGAAGGCGTCGCGCGCCGCGAGACCGCGGATGGCATGCGAGAGGTCGATCCACATGTCCATCGCGCCGCCGCGCGTGAGCCCGCTCCGGGGCGGCCGGAGTTCGACCGTCATCGTCGGCACGTCCCCCCGCAGCCGCTCGACGAAGCGACTGGACGAATGTGCGGCCGGAGCTCCCGGATGGCCTGGCGTATCGCTCACGACGGAAGATCTCGCCTCTCGCAGAGGATGGTCTCGCTCGGGGACGCTTCACGAACCGGGGGAGGATGCGCATCCGGCGCGCCGTTGCAAAGCCGCGCACGTCGCATTCCGTTTCGGACCGCGTGGAATCGGCGGCATCGAGGCTGCGGGCCGCTCGCTTCTGTGGACCATCCTGGAGATACGCCGTGGCGGAAGACATCCTTGTGAGTGACGCGCAGTTGGCCGAGGACATCCTCACGCTCCTTTCGAGGACGCCAGGGACAGTACGCGTGCTGCTCGAAGACCTGCCGCCCGACCTGCTGCACGCGGACGAGGGGAAGGGCACGTTCAGCCCCTTCAGCGTTCTGGGACATCTGATCCAGGGCGAGATCGATGACTGGATCCCGCGGACGCGCTGGATTCTCGAGCACGGGCGCGATCGTGCGTTTCCTCCCTTCGACCGCTTCGCGCACGTGGAGCGGACCCGCGACCGCCCACTCGATGAACTGCTCACCGAATTCGAGACGCTGCGCGAGACCGGACTCGCGGCGCTGCGAGAGGTCATCGAGAGCGGCGCCGACCTCGACGCGGGGGGACTTCACCCGGAACTGGGCGACGTCACGCTGCGGCAGCTGCTCGCCACATGGGCGGTCCACGACCTTAACCACATCGCCCAGATCACGCGCGTCGTCGCCCACCGGTTCGAAGACGAGGTCGGTCCCTGGAAGGAATACCTCCCGATCCTGCACCACGACCGGTAGTGTGGCCTCCGCCGCCTCCGGCGGTTGTCAGCGGGATCGGCTGCGGCGTTCCTCTTCCGCTTCGGCGACGGCGGCGGCGAGGGATTCGATGTAGGGCGGGCGATGGATGCCACGCTCGGTGACGATGCCGGTCACGAGTTCGTGCGGCGTGATGTCGAAGGCCGGGCTGTAGACGCGGGCCTCCTCGGGGGCGAGCAGCGGCCCGAAGCCACGGCGTACCTCGTCCGGATCGCGGTGTTCGATCGGAATGTCCGCGCCCGTCGGCGTACCGACATCGACCGTCGAAGTCGGGGCGAGCACGTAGAAGGGGACGCCGTGGCGGTGGGCCAGCACGGCCAGGGGGTACGTGCCGATCTTGTTGGCCACGTCCCCGTTGGCCGCGATGCGGTCCGAGCCGACGAAGGCGATGTCGGGCGGGGCCGTAGTGAAGAGCGACCCGGCCATGTTGTCGGCGAGCACCGTCACGTCGATCCCGGCCCGGGAGAGCTCCCAGGCGGTGAGGCGGCTCCCCTGCAGGAGCGGGCGCGTCTCGTCGGCGAAGACCCGGACTCGCCGGCCCGTTTCCGCCGCGACGTAGACGGGGGCGAGTGCGGTGCCGATGCCGCCCGTAGCGAGCGATCCCGCATTGCAGTGGGTGATGACGGCTTCGCCACCCCGGAGCAGGGTCGCCGCGTGCTCGCCGATCGCGCGGCACATGCGGCGGTCCTCCTCGTGGATGGCGTCGGCTTCGGCCGCCAGCACCTCGGCCAACTCCCGGGCCGTGCCGGTGGCTGCTGCCATCCGTGCCCGCAGGCGTCGGATCGCCCACACGAGATTGACCGCCGTCGGCCGCGCGTTGGCCAGCCGCTCGGCCCAATCGGTGACCTGCGTCCGAAACTCGTCGGTCGAGATTCCCTCGGCGGCGGACTGCCGGGCCAGGGCCGCGAGTCCGATGGCGGCGGTGATCCCGATGAGCGGCGCGCCGCGCACCCGCAGGCTGACGATCGCCTCGACGAAGTCGTCGAGGGTCGAGAGTTCCTTCTCCTCGTGAACGCCGGGCAGCAGCGTCTGGTCGAGGATCAGCGCGCTCGTGCCCCCGGGGGCCCAGCGGATCGTCTCCGGAATCGAGAATGCGGGATCGTTCATGGCGCGCAACTTATCCAGCGGCGTGAAACGCGCTACCTTGGCGGACCCAGGCGGGGTCTCCGGTACGACGACTCCGCGAGACCGCTGTTCCGGGAGGCGTCATGAAGTCGTCAACGCAACGCACGGTACTCATCTCGGCAGTCGCGCTCTGGGCGACGGCTACCACGCTCACCCCAGCCTCGCCCCTCGCCGCGCAGGAGCGGGACCCGGGCCACTTCGGCCCCGCGGACGTGTTCCAACTCGAGATTGCCGGCGATCCGCGCATATCGCCCGATGGTTCCCAGGTCGTGTACGTGCGCTCCTCGATGGACATCATGACGGACCGCCAGCGGAGCAACCTCTGGATCGTCGACTACGACGGCTCGAACCACCGTCCGCTTCTCACCGGACAGAAGAACTTCTCGTCTCCCCGCTGGTCGCCGGACGGCACGCGGCTCCTCTACGTCGCGAGCGACGAGCACGGGAAGTCGCAGCTCTACCTGCGCTGGATGGACACCGGGCAGACGGCCCTGCTCACGCAGCTGGAAAGGGGGCCGGGGGGGCTTTCCTGGTCGCCCGACGGGCGCATGATCGCATTCAGCATGTTCGTCCCGGACACCCCGCCGCCCTTCGCCGAGATGCCGGCGAAGCCGGAAGGCGCCACGTGGGCGCCGCCGGCCACCACGTACGAGCGGCTCTTCTACCGCTCGGACAGCCAGGGCTTCCTGCCGGTCGGGTACTCCCACGTCTTCGTCCTCCCCGCAGAGGGAGGGACGCCGCGCCAGGTCACCCACGGTTTCTTCAACCACGGAGGCACGCCCGAGTGGACGCCCGACTCGCAGCACCTCCTGATCTCGGCCATCCGGCGATCCGACTGGGAGTATGTGCGGGACTCCGAGATCTTCGAGTTCGCCGTGGGCGATGGCGCGGTCCGGCAACTGACCGACCGGCGCGGTCCCGACTCGAGTCCGACCGTGTCGCCCGACGGCGGCATGATCGCCTACACCGGCTACGATGACCGTTTCCTCGGGCACCAGGTCTCGAAGCTCTACGTGATGAACCGGGACGGGTCCGGCTCCCGCCTCATCGCCGACGACCTCGACCGCTCGATCGGCAATCTTCACTGGGCGAGCGACGGGGAGGGACTGTTCTTTCAGTACGACACCGAGGGGAACACGCGACTGGCCCACGTGGACCTCGACGGGACCGTGACGGACATCGTCTCCAGCGTTCAGGGCCTGTCGATCGGTCGTCCGTACGGGGGCGGCACGTTCTCCACCTCCGGGAACGACAGGTTCGCCTACACCTACGGAACTCCGGATCACCCTTCGGATCTCGCGGTGACGGATCGCGGCGGCGACTGGCAGCGGCTCACGCATCTGAACGAGGATCTCTTCTCCCAGAAGGCGATCGGGGAGACGGAGGAGGTCTGGTACAAGTCCTCGCACGACGGACTCGACATCCAGGGCTGGATCGTGAAGCCGCCGGACTTCGACCCGAGCCGCAAGTATCCGCTCCTGCTCGAGATCCACGGCGGCCCGTTCGCGAACTACGGCGACCGCTTCAGCGCCGAAGTCCAGCTGTTCGCTTCGGCGGGATACGTCGTCCTCTACACGAACCCGCGCGGCAGCACGAGCTACGGCGAAGACTTCGGGAACGAGATCCACCACGCGTACCCGAGCCACGACTTCGACGACCTCATGTCCGGCGTCGATGAGATGATTTCGCGCGGATACATCGACGAAGACCAGTTGTTCGTGACCGGCGGGTCCGGCGGCGGCGTGCTGACGGCCTGGATCGTGACGCACACGGACCGCTTCGCGGCGGCCGCGTCGCAGAAGCCCGTCATCAACTGGTACTCGTGGGTTCTGACCGCGGACATGGGAGGCAGCGGAGGCATCAACTACTGGTTCCCGGGCGCGCCGTGGGACAACCTCGAGCACTACATGGAGCGGTCGCCGGTCCACCACATCGAAAACGTGACGACGCCCACCATGCTGATCACCGGCGAGGTCGACTGGCGGACGCCGATGTCGGAGTCGGAGCAGTTCTACCAGGCGCTGCGGATCCGGAAGGTGCCGTCGGTGCTCGTGCGGATTCCCGAGGCGAACCACAGCATCGGGGCCCGTCCGAGCGGGCTGATCAGCAAGGTGCAGCACATCCTCGCCTGGTTCGAGCGCTACAGGACGAGCGGGACGACGACGCAATGACCCGCGACCGCGGGAATGGCAGAGGTGCCCGCGGGGCGGGTGACGGGATGACGGACCGGGAACTCGGTCTCGACCGGGAGATCACGCGCCGCGACTTCGTCCAGCTGGCCGGGGCGGGCATCGCGGGTTCCGCCCTCCTCGGGTGCGGGCCGGGCGGTTCCGGGGACGCGGGCCCGGGCGCCGTCCCGGGCCTGGCCTCGGAGCCGTGGTCCGACGCGCTGGGGCCGGAATGGTACGGACCCGGCGGGGTGGGGGACTATGCGTCCTCGCACGGGAACACGCCGGAGGTCGTCCGCGCGGCCCACTGGGTCCGCGATGGGCGGGTCCCGAATGGGGAGGTGACGGACACGGGCGAGCGCTTCGACGTCGTGATCGTGGGCGGCGGGCTCGCGGGACTCTCCGCCGCGCACCACTTCAAGCGCCACCGTCCCACGGGCCGCTGCCTCGTCGTCGAGAACCATCCCGTGTTCGGCGGCGAGGCGAAGCGCAACGACATCATGGTGGACGGCGTGCGCCTGGCCGGCCCCCAGGGGTCGAACGACTTCGGCATACGCCCGCCCACGGGGGAGCCGGACGATTACTTCACGACGCTGGGCATCCCGCGCGAGTTCGAATACGCCCCGGACGCGGGCCAGGTGCAGGCGCCGCTCGAGAACTACGGTTTCATGCACTGGGTCCAGGATCAGTTCTCCATCGGACACTACTTCGGCGGGACGCGGGGCAAGGGGCTTCCGGGATGGTCCGGGGGCTCGGGCGGCTGGGTCAACGGTCTGTGGGGGGATCCCTCCCGCGCACCCTGGACGCCCGAGGTACGGGAGGGCTTCGCGCGCTGGCGGAACGCGCGGGTCACCGATCACGTGCCGCCGGACGCGCCGGGGGGGGCGGACAACCCCGGGCCCTGGCTCGACGGCATGACGCTGAAGGCCTACTACGAGGACGTGCTCGGCCTCCCGCCCGAGGTGACGGCGTACGTGGATCCGATCCTCGCCAGCATCATCGGTCTCGGCTGCGATGCCATCTCCGCCTGGTGGGGGATGCACTTCGACCTCCCCGGCTTTGGGCTGCCGTCCCGCTACGACGGCATGACCTTCCACTCCTTCCCCGGGGGCAACGCGGGGATCGCCCGCTACTTCGTGAAGGATGTCGTGCCGGACGGCATCGCCGGCGAACGCGCGCTGGGGGATGTGCTCAACGGCGCGATCGACTTCGACGCCCTGGACCGTCCGGATCAGCCGGTGCGGCTGCGGCTGGGGTGCACCGTGATCGACGTGCGCCACACGGGGGCCGGCGACGGCCGCGTGCGCGTCACGTACGTACACGAAGGACGGGCGTACGCCGTCGAGGCGGACGGGGTCGTGCTCGCCGGCGGGGGATGGATGAACCGCTACGTTGCGGCCGATCTGCCGGACGGGCACCGCGCGGCGTACGAGCATTTCCGCCACGGCCCGATCCTGGTCGCGAACGTGGCGCTCCGGAACTGGCGCTTCCTCGACCGCCTCGGGATTGCCGGCTGCTTCTACGAGGGCGACCTCGGCTTCTCGTGCAACATCCGGCGACCCATGTACGCGGGAGACTACCGGCCGGTCCACGCGCCGGACCACCCGACGATGCTGACCTTCTACATCACATTCGAGTCGCCCGGAGCGTCGCCGACGGATCAGGGGATGACGGGGCGCACGGAGATGCTGAGCGCCTCCTTCACGGACTATGAGAGACGGCTGCGCGCGCAGATGGTCGAGCTCTTCAGCGAGGGCGGCTTCGATCCGGCGGAGGATGTCGGCGGCCTCGTCCTCAACCGCTGGGGGCACGCCTACGTGGCGCCGGGACCCGGTTTCTTCTTCGGCCGTGACGGCAGGCCGGCGCCGCCGGATGTCATCCGCGAGCCCTTCGGCCGCGTGGCGATCGGCCACTCGGAGTTGCGCGGGCACCAGAACTGGACCGGCGCGTCCGCCGAGGGCCGCCGCGCGGTCGAGACCGTCCTCGACCTCATCTGATGCCGCCTGATGCCGCGGTGACGCCGCCGTGGGTGCCCGGGAAGCGCTTCCCAGGCGCCTGGGCGCTCGCGCTCCTTGGGCTCGGGGGCTGCGCCTCGGCCGCGGTTCCGTCCATCGAATACGAGATCCTGGGGACGTTTCCACACGATCCCGCCGCCTACACCCAGGGGCTTCTTTTCCACGACGGCCGGCTGTACGAAAGCACGGGCCGGTACGGGGAATCCGGCGTGCGGCGGGTGGACGTGCCGACGGGCGAAGTCCTGGCGAGCGTCGCGGTGGATTCCGCGCTCTTCGGGGAAGGACTCGCCCGAGTGGACTCGCAACTCGTGCAGCTCACGTGGAAGTCCGGCAGGGCCTTCGTCTACGATCTCGAGACCCTCGAAGTACTCCGGGAATACGCCTACGAGGGGGAGGGGTGGGGCCTCTGCTACGACGGCGAATCTCTGTGGATGTCCGATGGTTCGAGCGCGCTCGAGCGCCGCGACCCGCAGACGTTCGATGTGCGGGGCGTCCTCGAGGTGACCCGCGACGGCTCGCCACAGCGACGGCTGAACGAACTCGAGTGCGTGGACGGCTGGATTTACGCCAACGTCTATCAGAGCGACGTCATCGCCCGGATCGACAAGGCCACCGGTGAAGTTCTGGGCGAGATCGACCTTTCGAGTGTCCCGCTCAGCGCCCGCAAGCCAGGAGACATCGAAGCGGTACTCAACGGCATCGCCTACGTCCCCGAGACCGGCGTCTTCCTCGTGACCGGCAAGCTGTGGCCCAAGCTGCTTGCTCTCCGCCTGGTGAACTGAGAGCCGCGTTACAGGATGCGGGCGAAGCGGTCGCCGAGCGTTCGCAGCCGCGCGGCGGGTTCGTTGCTGAACACGAGGCGGAGCTGGTATTCGGCGTCGGGGCCGCCCCAGGCGTCCATGGGTGTCGCCGCGACGCCGGCTCCCGATAGAAGCCGTTCCGAGAGTTTCCGGGCCGGGAGGCCGAGGGGACGCGTGTCGACGAGGAGCGACCAGCCGCCGCCGGCAAGCCGGACCGGATAGTCGCGGAGCGCCCGGAGCACCACGTCGCGCCGGCGTTCCCATCGCTGCACGCTCGACGCCACGTCCTCGGCTTCGTCCGCGGCCGCGAGCGCCGCGAGCGCACCCGGCTGCCCGATGCCGACCCCGGTCACGACGTTGTAGATGCCGACCCTGGCGACATCCGCGAGGACGGCGGACGGCCCGACGACCCAGCCGGTGCGCCAGCCGATCATGCGGTACTCCTTCGAGACCGAGCCCACGGTGAGCGTCCGCTCGCGCATGCCCGGAAGCCTCGCGGGGTGCAGGTACGGGCGATGGTCGTAGAGGATGCGTTCCATCGCCGCGTTGTAGATCAACCGCAGGTCATGGCGGTGGCACAGTTCGGCGACGACGGCCCAGTCGTCGGCGTCGAGCACGCCGCCGGACGGCATGGACGGGTTCATGATGAAGAGCGCCCGGGTCCGATCGTTGACGCAGGCGGCGAGGGCATCGGGGTCGAGGCGCCACCCGGCTGCGGAATCGAAGACCCAGGGCGCGAGCCGCGGGAGGGCACCGGCCAGCCGCACGCGCTGCAGCATGCCGGCGTACGTCGGGTCCGTGACGATCACCTCGTCCCCCGGGTCCACGGTCGCGAGCAGGGCGTTGAGCAGGCCTTCCGTGCCACCCGCGGTGATCACGCACTCCCGATCGGGGTCGTATTCCCGACCCGAGAGCCGGCCGACGTGCCGGGCGGCGGCGGCTCGCAGGTCGGCCCGGCCCGTAAACGGCAGGTAGCTGTTGGCGGCCGGCGATTCGAGCGCCCGGCGGGTGGCGGCCAGGGCGGCCGCCGGAGGGCGCAGGTCGGTGTCGAGGTTCTCCAGCCGGAGGATGTCGGGATTGCCCGCCGCCGCCCGGGCCACCCCGTCGATGTCGAAGCCCGGAATCCCGGACAGGCGCGCGGGCGAGGCGCCAGCGCGGGCCGACCGGCTGTCGGCGCGGTCCGACGAAGTGCGCCCGTCGTCCTCCGCGGCGTTCAACCGCCCATCCTCCGCTGCAGCGATTCGAGCGCGGCCATCAGGTCGGGTTCGTCCGACAGCACGGCCAGCAGCGGGTCCGGGTCCAGCGCCCGGGCCCGCTCCGGCATCGTGCGAATGGTGTAGTCTTCCATGGACAATCCCTCCTCGACCTCCGCCCAGCGCAGCGGCGCCGACACCGTGGCCCCGGCGCGCGGGCGAACCGAATAGGGCGCCACCACGAGCCGTCCGCGGCCATTCTGGACGTAGTCGATGTAGATCTTGCCGTCGCGCCCCGACGGGTTGCGGACGGTCGTGGCCCGATCGGGGATCTCCGCGGCCACCGTGGTCGCAAGCAGCTGCGCGAGTTGGCGCGACTGCTCGTAGTCGAGCTGTCCGCCGAGCGGAATCATCACGTGCATCCCCGAGGAACCGCTCGTCTTCGGATAGCTGGGGAGCCCGATCTCGTCGCACAGCGCGCCGATCGTCCGCGCGACCTCGACCGCATCCCCGAACGGCGCGTACACCTCCTCGCCGTCGCGCTTGTGCTTGGGGTCGAGGTCGAGGAGACACCAGTCCGGGCGGTCCAGGCTCCCGATGCGGCTCGCCCACACGTGCAGCGGGATGGCGCCCAGGTTCGCCACGAACACGAGCACGGCGGGGTCATCGGCGATGAAGTAGTGAATGTCGCGCTCGGAGCCCTCGCTCCAGATCGCCTCCGTGCGGACCCACTCGGGCTGGAACCCGGGCGCGTTCTTCTGGAAGAACGACTTCCCGTCGATGCCGTCGGGATAGCGCGTGAGCACGAGGGGACGGTCCTCGAGAAACTTCAGGAGCCACGGGGCGATGTCCCGGTAGTAGGAGATCAGGTCGCCCTTCGTGTACCCCTCCTCGGGCCAGAAGACCTTGTCGAGGTTCGAGAGCGACAGTTCCTCGACCGGCGGGGGCGATGTGTCCACCCGCACGGGATCGGTGAGTGCCGCCCTCGGATCCCGCGGCAGCCGGCAGTCCGTGGGCAGGACGTACTCCGTGTCGTCCATTCCGCCGTCGCCCTTGCCCGCGTCCCCAGCTTCGTCCCCCGGCATCGGGAGGAGACGCAGGAAGACCGCGTGCCGGAGGAGGCCCCCCTCGGTGAACTCCTTGTAGCGGATTTCGGCCACGAGTTCGGGTTCCACCCAGGTGTGGTCGCCTCCGGCCGGCGCCGGCGTCACGAAGCCGGGGCCGTCCGACTTCAGGTCGTCGAGGCGACGGCGGAGTGCCATCAGCGTCCTGTCGTCGAAGCCCGTCCCCACGCGGCCGATGTAGTGAAGCGCGAGTTCGCCGTCGTCGGTTGCCGCCGCCGATCCGGATTCGGACGGACCGTAGGCGCCAAGGTGGAGGGCTCCGAAGCCGGTCCGCGAGCCGGCGGGACTCGTGAAGCCGACGATGACGAAGCGGGCTTCGCGGGCCGCGTGGATCTTCCGCCAGTCGGGGGAACGGCCGCCCATGTACCGGGAGTCCGCGCGCTTGGCCATGATCCCCTCGAGGCCCATCCCCTGGACCTGCCGGAAGAGGGCCTCCCCGCACCCCTCGAAGTGCTCGCTGTAGCGGATGGGACCCGCCTCGGGCACGACGTCGCGCAGGTACCGGCGGCGCTCGGAGAGGGGGAGGTCGCGCAGATCGCGGTCGTCGAACGCGAGCAGGTCGAAGGCGTAGAAGCTCGCCGGCGCCTCGAACGAGGCCCGCCGGATATCGAGCGGGCGCGAGAGCCGGGCGCGTTTCTGCAGGTGCCGGAAGCTGGGATACCCCGCCGCGTCGTGGACGACGACCTCGCCGTCGAGGACGACGCGCCGGAAGGGAAGTCTGCGCAGGCAGCGCGCGATATCCGGGAACGTCGGGAGCGCGTCGTGTCCGTTCCGGGTCAGGAGACTCGCTTCGCCCTCGATGGCGGCGGCGAGCATGCGGTAGCCGTCGAGTTTCAGTTCGAAGTGCCAGGCGGGGTCGTCGAACGCGTCCTCGCGCGGCTGGGCGAGCATGAACTGCACCTCCCCGGGGTCGACGGGCCGCTCCGGCACGCTCGCCGCCTCGAGGGCCGCGGCCACGTCCTCCCCCGGATACCAGCCCGCCTCCCGCCGCGCCATCTGCTCGACGGTGAGTCCGGAGAGGATGGACGTCTGGGGGAGCGACCCGTCCTCCAGGATCGGGTGACCCCCGCGCCGCTCGCGGATGAGGAGCCACTCCTTGCCCGTCTCCCCTTTCTCGATCCGCACGAGTGTCCATACGCCCCTGAGTTTGTGGCCCCGGAGTTCGAACAGGAGCTTGCCCTTCTCGATCCCCTCCTCCGGGTCCTCGAGCATGATGCAGCGGCCGATGTCCCACACGATCATCTCGCCGCCGCCGTACTCCCCCGCCGGAATCACGCCCTCGAACTCGATGTACTCGACCGGGTGGTCCTCGACGTGGACGGCGAGCTTCTTGTCGGCGGGGTCCGCGGAGATCCCCTTCGGTACGGCCCACGACACCAGGACGCCGCCGATCTCCAGGCGCAGGTCGTAGTGCCGTCGGGTGGCCGCGTGCAGCTGGACCACGAAAACGCCGACCCCCGTCGCGGGCGCCCCGCCGAAGGGCTCCGGCGTGCGCTCGGAGGTGCGCTTGTCCCGGTATTCCTCGAGTTTTTCTGGGGGCATGCTCGCGACCCCGCCTCCCGATCCTGATTCCGGTCGGTGCGACAATCCGGGCCGCAACCTATAATTCGGCCCCCCGGTCCGGCATTACGGCGGGGCGCGGCGGCGCGCCGGGCGTCCGGCACGCACACGGAGAGGCACGCGATGTCCCCTCGACCCATAGCGACGGCGACGATCTCGTTCGGGCTCGTTTCGATCCCGTGTCAGCTCTATTCGTCCGCCGAAAACTCGCAGAAGGTGCGCTTCAACTTCCTCTCGCCCGAGGGGACCCGCGTGAAGCAGCAGTACGTGGACGCCGTGACGGGAGAGCCCGTCGAGCGCCGCGATCTCGTGAAGGGCTACCAGTTCGCGAAGGACCAGTACGTGACCTTCAAGCCGGAGGAACTGAAGGCGCTGGAGGCCGAGGCCACGCAGGCGGTCGAGATCGTCGAGTTCGTGCCGCTGGACCAGATCGAGCGGGCGTACATCGGGAAGACGTACTACCTCGGGCCGGCGAGGGGAGGCGACAAGGCGTACCGCCTCCTCGGCGCCGCGATGGAGAAGACGGGCTGGGCCGCGCTCGCCAAGTACGCGGCGCGGGGCAAGCAGTATCTCGTCCTCGTGCGGCCGGTGGGAGACCACCTCGTGCTCGAACAGCTCCACTACGCGCACGAGGTGCGGGACATCGCCGATGTCCCCACGGGAGAGGCCGAGGTGGTCGGCGCGGAACTCGACCTCGCCGTGCAGCTGATCGAGCAGATCGCATCCGAGAGCTTCGATCCGTCGAAGTACGAGGACGAGGTCGGCCAGCGCATGCTGGAGGCCATCGAGCGAAAGGTGTCCGACGGGACCGAGATCACCGCGCCCGTTGCAGAGGAGACGACGGCCCAGGTCATCGACCTCATGGCCGCGCTCAAGGCGAGCGTCTCGACGTCCGACGACGCGGAGAGCGGGACCGAGGAGCCGAAGAAGAAAGCCGCCGGCTCCTGACCGCTGCGGGTTCCCGGCTCTGCCGGACAGACGATCCGAGAAAGACGACCAAGGAGAATCCGATGCGGGTTCGATCCGTCGCGCTGTTCGCGTCCATCCTTCTGCTGCCGGTGTGGCAGGGTTCCGGCAGCCACCGGCCCGTCGCCCCGACCGTGGAAGATCTCCTCACCGCCGTCCCGGACCGGATCGCCGCCCTCGGGCCGGTCGATACCGAGACGCTGCGGGTTCCGGGGCTCGAGGCCGGGGTCGAGATCCTCAAGGATTTGTGGGGGATCTCGCACATTTACGCGGAGACGGAGCACGACCTCTTCTTCGCGCAGGGCTACAGCGCCGCGCGCGACCGCCTCTTCCAGTTCGAGATCTGGCGCCGCCAGGCCACGGGCACGGTCTCGGAGATCCTGGGCCCGCGCGAGATCGAACGGGACCGCGGTGCGCGGCTCTTCCGGTTCCGCGGCGACCTGGAAGCCGAGCTGAACCACTACCACCCGCGCGGGGCCGAGATCATCCGCGCCTTCACGGACGGGATCAACGCGTACATCGCCGAGACGGAACGCGATCCGGAGCTGCTCCCGATCGAGTTCGAGATGCTGGGGATCCGTCCGCGGCCGTGGACGCCGGACGTCGTCATCTCCCGGCATCAGGGCCTGCTGATGAACATCGGACAGGAGCTGGATCTCGGGATCGCCGTCGCGGCGGTCGGTGCGGAGAAGGTGAAGGAAGTCTCCTACTTCCATCCGGGGGAACCGGACATCGATCTGGACCCCGCAATCGAGGGATCGCTCCTGCGGCGGGAGATCCTCGACGTGTATCGCGCCTTCCGGGGATCCGTCCAGTTCCGGCCGGAGGACGTGGATCCGCGCTTCCGGGCCACCGCCTCCGACGCGGAATCCTTCGCCCTTCAGGCGCTCGACGCGGACGCCCGCGAGGCGGCGACCCACGAGGCGGGGCGGCTCGAGGCGGAGCGGATGGGCATCGGGAGCAACAACTGGGTCGTGGATGGGAGCCGCACGCTGAGCGGCCACGCGCTGATGGCGAACGATCCGCACCGCGTGCAGGCGGCGCCCTCGCTGCGCTATCTCGTGCACCTCGTCGGGCCGGGGTGGAACGTGATCGGCGGAGGCGAGCCGGTTCTTCCCGGCGTCTCGATCGGGCATAACGGGTACGGGGCGTGGGGCCTTACCGTCTTCCAGACCGATGCCGAGGACCTCTACGTCTATCGGACCGACCCGGATGACCCGGACCGCTACTGGTACCGCGGGGACTGGGAGGCGATGCGGGTCATCGACGACGAGATCCCTGTCGAGGGGCGGGGTCCGGAGCGCGTCCGACACAGGTACACTCGGCACGGACCCGTCGTGTACGAGGACCGCGACAACGACCTCGCGTACGCGGTGCGCGCGGGGTGGATGGAGATCGGCGGGGCGCCGTACCTGGCGAGCCTGCGCATGGACCAGGCGAAGACCTGGGAGGAGTTCGTAGAGGCCTGCAACTACTCGAACATCCCCGGCGAGAACATGGTGTGGGCCGATGCGGAGGGGAACATCGGCTGGCAGTCAGTGGGGATCGCGCCCATCCGGCGCAACTGGTCGGGTCTCGTCCCCGTGCCGGGGGACGGGCGCTACGAGTGGGACGGCTACCTCGAGATCCGGCACAAGCCGCACGTGTTCAACCCGGAGAAGGGGTTCTGGTCCACGGCGAACCAGAATCTCGTCCCGCCCGGCTACGAGCACCGCGACGCGGTGGGCTGGAGCTGGAGCGACCCGTTCCGGAGCGCCCGCATCGACGAGGTCCTCGCGTCGGGGAAGCGCTTCACGATGGCGGAGATGATGCAGCTCGCGACGGACTACGTGTCGCTCCCCGCCCGTTCGCTGGTGCCGATGCTGCGCGGCGTCGAGCTGCCCGACGCGGCGCGGGAGGCGCGCGACGATCTGCTGGACTGGGATTTCGCCCTCGCCCTCGAATCTCGCGAGGCGGCGATCTACGTGTCGTGGGAGCGCGAGATTCAGCGCCAGATGGTGCCGCTGGCCGTCCCGGCCGAAGTCCGGCCTTCGCTCGGGCGTCTCTCGATGAAGAAGATCATCGACTGGCTCGGCTCACCCCCGGCGTGGTTCGCTCCGCTCGGCGACGGAGATCCGGTGGCGGGCCGCGACATCTTCCTCGGGCGCACGATGGTCGCCGCGCTGGAGGGCCTGGAGCGCCGCTTCGGATCGGATCCGTGGCGCTACGGCGACGTACGCTTCAAGCACGCGCGGTTCCGGCACCCGCTCTCCGCGGCCGTGAACGCGGAGATGCGCGCCCGGCTCGAGGTCGGCCCGCTCCCGCGCGGCGGCAACGGCTTCACCGTGAACCAGACCGGTGGCGGGGACAATCAGACCTCCGGCCCCTCCTTCCGGATGATTGTCGAGGCGGGGGACTGGGACACCGCCGTGTTCACGAACACGCCGGGGCAGGGGGGGGACCCCGACGATCCGCTGTACCGGAACCTGTTCGAGGGCTGGGCGAAGGACCGCTTCTTCCCGCTCTATTACTCGCGTGCGCGCGTGGAGGCGGTGGTCGCCGACCGCGTGGTTCTGACGCCCGGCGGCTGAACGCCGGATCTTCGCCCCGGGGCCGGCGGCGGGGCCGCGCGGCCCCCTATGCGCGCTCGAGGTAGAAGCCGATGAGGCCCTGGTCCCGGGGCGGTGCGGCGCCGAGTTGGCGGAGCATCGTCGTCACCTGACCGCGGTGGTAGGTCGCGTGGTTCACCACGTGCTGCAGCATGTGCCAGAAGACCGCGCGCATCGGTTCGCCGCCGAAGAAGCGGTAGTCCATCACGCGGTGGATGTCCTCCGGGCCGAGTGCCTCGACGAATCGGCGCACGCGCGACTCTTCCTCCAGCCAGCGCAAACGAATGTCGTCCACCGTCTCGAAGCCCGCGGCGGGGAGATGCTCCGTGGGGAAGTGTCCCTCCCAGCGCGAGCACCAGACCCATTCGGCGGACACGACGTGGGCGAGCGTGTCGCGGATGGAGCCGAAGCTGCTCCCGAGGTCGCGGCGGAACGCATCGGGCGTGATCCGCGCCACGGCGTCCAGCGTCCCGTCGCGGGCCCGGTAGTGGAATTCGAGCAGGGCAATCAGCGTTTCCCGGTTCATGGCGGAGAGTCTACGCGCCCTCGGCGGCGATCGCACGACATCCTCGCTGTGCCGCGGATCGAGACGGGTCAACGGCCCGGGTTTGCAGCCGCTGCGCCGCGGCGGCTAGATTACATGGCTGTTCCGCGGACGCCTCGGTTCCGGAGGCAGAAAATCAGCGCGTGGGGAAGACATGAAGGCAGGCATACATCCGGAGTACGCACCCGCGAAGATCACCTGTGCGTGCGGCCGGGAGACGGAGGCCGCCTCGACGGTGGGCGAGATCCACGTCGAGATCTGTTCGCACTGCCACCCCTTCTTCACGGGGCGGCAGAAGCTCGTCGACACCGCGGGTCGGGTGGAGCGATTCATCGCCAAGTACGGCGACGGCTCCCGCCGCGGCGTGGATGAGGTGGTGCTCGAGGAAGAGGGGCCGGAGGAGGTAGCGCAGGAGGAAGCGGCGGTGGAGGCGGGCGCCTGAACCGCGGGCGCCCCGCGCTCGACACCGCCTTCCGAACAACGGGGTTCCTCGCGAGCCCCGTTTTCAATTGGGGAAAGAACCATGTCCGATCGGGACACGCTCCTGGACCGTCTGCGCGAGGCCGCCGAACGGCACGAGGCGCTCGCACGGCGAATGGCGGAGCCCGAAGTGCTGTCGGACATGGCCCTCCTGCGCGACGTGGCGCGCGAACACTCGGCGCTGGAGCCGGTGGCACGCGCGGCTGCGCGCCACTTCAAGCTGCTCGACGACCTGCGCCAGGCGCGCGAGGTGGCGGCGGAATCGGAGGGCGAGCTGGCGGAGATGGCGGCGGCCGAAGTCGCGGAACTGGAGGCCGAACGCGAGGCCGCCCGGGAAGAGCTCCGTCGCCTGCTCATGCCGAAGGACCCGCTGGACGACCGTCCCGCCGTCGTGGAGATCCGGGCGGGGACCGGCGGCGACGAGGCCGCGCTCTTCGCGGCGGATCTGTACCGCATGTACTCGCGCTTCGCCGCGGAATCCGGATGGGACGTGGAACTCATCAGTACGAGCGAGGGAACGCTCGGAGGGCTCAAGGAGGTCGTGTTCGTCGTGCGCGGGTCCGAGGCCTACGGCCGTCTCCGCTACGAGTCGGGCGTCCACCGCGTGCAGCGGGTGCCCGAGACGGAGAGTCAGGGCCGCGTGCACACGTCCGCCGCCACCGTGGCCGTCCTTCCGGAAGCGGAGGAGGTGGATGTCGAGATCGATCCCGCGGACCTCAAGATCGATGTGTTTCGCTCCTCGGGTCCGGGCGGGCAGTCGGTGAACACGACGGACTCCGCCGTACGCGTAACGCACCGGCCGACGGGCCTCGTCGTGTCGTGTCAGGACGAGAAATCGCAGCACAAGAACAAGGCGCGGGCGCTCAAGGTGCTGCGCAGCCGGCTGCTGGACCGGAGGGTCGCGGAGCAGGAGGCGGAGCGGGCACGCGAGCGGCGAACGCAGGTGGGGACCGGCGACCGCTCGATGAAGATCCGCACCTACAACTTCCCGCAGAACCGTGTGACGGACCACCGGATCCACCTCACGAGCCACCGGCTGGAGGCGATTCTGGCCGGTGACCTGGGCGACGTCGTCGAGGCGCTCCGGCTGGCGGGGGCGGAGGAGCGGATGGCCGCGGGGGCCGGATGACGGAGCCGCCGCCGGGAGGGGCGGGGCGCCGCCCGGCGGGTCCGACGCGCCGCGAGATCGTGCAGGGTGTGCGGCGCGAACTCGAGCTGGCCGGGCTGGAGGCTCCGCGCCTCGAGGCCGAGCGGCTCGTGGCCGCGGCGCTTGCCCTCCCGCTCGGCGAGCTCGGCGCCTCCGGGGGGGAGCGCGTCGATCCGGCCGGCGCGGCGGCGGTGGCGCGCGCGGTCTCCCGCCGTCTCGAGGGACAGCCGCTCCAGCACATCGAGGGCACGGTGGACTTCCGGCGCGTCCGCCTCGTGTCGGACGGCCGCGCCCTCATCCCGCGGCCCGAGACGGAGCAGCTCATCGATCGCGTGGCCGCCTGGCGGCGCGGCCGGGACACGCCCGTCGACGCGCTCGACGTGGGCGTCGGGTCCGGCGCCATCGCGATCGCGCTCCTCGATGAGGGCATCGCGTCGCGCGTCGTCGGCCTCGACATCTCCCGGGACGCCCTCGACCTGGCCCGCGGGAACGCCCGCCGCGCGGGCGCCGAAGGCCTCGAACTCCGCGCCTGCCCGCCCGATATCTGGTCCGCGCTCGCGCCCGGCGAGACCTTCGACCTCATCATCTCGAACCCTCCGTATGTGACGACGGAGGAATGGGCCGCCCTCGACCCGGTCGTGCGCGATCACGAACCGAGAGTCGCCCTCGACGGCGGGGAGGACGGACTGGACGTGATGCGCACCCTCGTGTCCGGCGCGGCCGCCCGACTTCGGGAAGGTGGAGCCCTCTTCCTGGAGATCGGGATGTCGCAGGGCGTCGGGGTGCTGGCCCTGCTTCAGGCCGAACCGGGCCTTGCGGACGGGCGAGTGGGCGTGGATCTGACCGGCCGCGCGCGCTTTGCGAGCGCCCGAAAGAGGGAATCCTCCTAGCGGGGGACGCCGGCCGTGTTGCCGCGTCCTTCCGGCGGTCCGCCAAGTCGCGAAGGGGTCGAAGCCGGGTTATACTCGGGCGTCGAATCGTCGGCCCGGCCCCGCGGAAGGGGAGCGTGGAGGGGTCGCACGTACGGACCTCCGCCCGCCGCCGGCCCGACCTGCCGGCCTGGGGGTGCTTCCTGATTCCGTTTCGAGCCGGGGACATGGACGAGCGAGACCGCATGCTGGAGAAGGCGCAGGAGGTGGGGCGCCTCATCTCCCAGTTGCCCGAATACGCCTACCTGCGGGCGGCCCGCCGCGAGATCGATGAGGACCGCGACGCGACCGAACTGCTGAACCGCATGCGCGACCTCCAGGGCCAACTCATGGAGGCGGTCGGTCGCGGGGAACAGCCGAGCGAGGAGCAGGAGCGGGAGTTCGCGGAACTGCAGGAGCGGATCCAGACCAGCACCCGCTACCAGGCCCTCATCTCCTCACAGGCCAACTTCGAGAAGCTCATGGAGCGGGTGGATCGGGCCATCGGCGAAGGAGTCCGGAAGGGCGAGGAAAGCAGGATCATCCTCCCGACATGAAGGCGGCCCGCGATCTGGGGGAACGCGCGCTGCGCGCCGTGTTCGAGCCGGTCATGGCGTGGCTCACGAAACGCCGCGTCCACCCGAATCTCATCAGCACGCTCGGCTTCATCATCACCTGCAGTTCCGGATACTTCTTCCATCAGCACCATGTGAGCACGGCCGGCTTCCTCGTTCTCCTCGGCGGCGTGTTCGACCTGTTCGACGGCACCGTCGCGCGCCGCACGGGTCTGGCCTCGTCCTTCGGCGCCTTCTACGACTCCACGCTCGACCGGCTGTCGGAGATCGTCGTGTACCTGGGGCTCCTGTCGCTCTACAACGACTATCGTCTCGAGCTCGGCGACGTGGGGATGATCTACTGGATCGTGCTCGCGATGGCCGGTTCCCTGATGATCAGCTACACTCGCGCGCGAGCGGAAGCCCTCGGCATCGCCTGCTACGTCGGCCTCATGCAGCGTCCGGAACGGGTCATCCTGATCGGCTTCGCGGCCCTCATCTTCGGCGAGACGCCGATGTTCGGACACCAGGGGCTCGTCCTCAGGGTCGTGATCATCGTGCTCGCGATTCTCACCAACCTGACCGCCTTCCAGCGGATCTGGTGGGTGTACCGGAATACGCGCCCCGATGGCGAGCCGCCCCGACAGTCGAACTGAACCGGACACGGACCCACACCAGACACGGAGTGAACCGGTATCGTGGACCTGGATAGATCATCCGAAACCATTGCCCCCGCGGATGGGAAGCTCGGCGTCCTCCTCGTGGGGCTTGGCGCGGTCTCGACCACCTTCATCGCCGGCGTGGAAGCAGCGCGCCGCGGGCGCAACCGGCCCATCGGCTCGCTCACGCAGATGAACACGATCCGGCTCGGCAAGCGGACGGAGAATCGTACGCCCTTCATTCACGACTTCGTGCCGCTGGCCGAACTCGACGATCTCGCCTTCGGCGCGTGGGACCCGATTCCCGACAACGCCTACGAGTCGGCCAAGGTGTGCGGCGTGCTCCGGCCCGAGGATATCGATCCGCTCGCGGACTTCATGAGCGGGATCGACCCCATGCCCGCCGCCTTCGACCGCGCGTACGTCAAGAAACTCGACGGCCCGAACGTGAAGACGGGCGCCAACAAGCGGGATCTCGCCGAGCAACTCCGCGAGGACATCCGCCGGTTCAAGGCCGAGCACGGGTGCGCCCGTCTCGTGATGGTGTGGGCTGCGTCGACCGAGGTCTTCATGAAGCCGAGTCCGGTCCACGACACCATCGCGTCCTTCGAGCGGGGGATGGAGGAGAACGACCCGGACATCGCGCCCTCGATGCTCTACGCGTGGGCCGCGCTCATGGAGGGCGTTCCGTTCGCGAACGGGGCGCCGAACCTGACGTGCGACATCCCCGCCCTCCTTTCCCTTGCGGCCGGGAAGGGGGTCGCGATCGCGGGGAAGGACTTCAAGACGGGCCAGACGCTGATGAAGACGATCCTGGCTCCCGGGCTGAAGGCGCGCATGCTCGGCCTCAACGGCTGGTTCTCGACGAATATCCTCGGCAACCGGGACGGCGAGGTGCTCGACGACCCGGAGAGCTTCAAGACGAAGGAAGAGTCCAAGCTCGGGGCGCTCGAGTACATTCTGCAGCCCGAGATGTATCCGGACCTGTACGGGGACATGTATCACAAGGTCCGTATCAACTACTATCCGCCGCGGGGTGACAACAAGGAAGGTTGGGACAACCTCGACATATTCGGCTGGATGGGATACGGCATGCAGATCAAGATCGACTTTCTGTGCCGGGACTCCATCCTGGCCGCGCCCATCGTTCTGGATCTCGCGCTCTTTCTCGACCTCGCGGCACGCGCCGGACTGTCGGGCATCCAGGAATGGCTGTCCTTCTACTTCAAGGCACCGCAGACGGCCCCGGACCTCTATCCGGAGCACGACATCTTCATCCAGCACTGGAAGCTCAAGAACACGTTGCGCTGGCTGATGGGGGAGGAGCAGATCACCCACCTCGGCGTAGAGTACTACGACTGAATGAGGGGTTGCTTCCTCGTGTTCGAGGGCCCGGAGGGAGCGGGGAAATCGCTTCAGATCGACCGGCTCGCCGCGAGGCTGTCGGCAGCGGGCATACCCCACCTCGTGACGCGCGAACCGGGGGGGACGGCGGCGGCGGAAGCGATTCGAAACGTCCTCCTGGACCAGCCGGAACTGCACCTCGATGGGGTCGCCGAAGTGCTGCTCTTTTCCGCCTCCCGCCGCGTCCACGTCGAGGAGGTGATCCGGCCCGCGCTGGAGCGTGGCGAGGCCGTCCTCTGCGACCGTTTCGAGCTCTCCACCCGGGTCTACCAGGGGTGCGCCCGCGGGGTGCCGGCGGAGACCATCGAACAGGTCACCCGCGCGGCGACGGGGGGTCTCGTCCCGGATCTGTATGTCGTCCTCGATGTACCCGTGATGGTGGGGACGGACCGCCGCGAAGCCCACGGCGGGCGTCCGGACCGGATCGAACGGGAGGCGGAGGTGTTCATGGAGCGGGTGCGGGAGGGATACCGCGCCCTGTCGGCGGGAGAGGACGGGATCGCGATCCTGGACGGCTCGGGGACCCCGGACGAGGTGGAAGCTCGTGTCCTCGAGCTGTTGCAGGAGAGATTCCCGGACCGCTTCGCAGGTTGAGCTTTCCTCTTCGGCTGTGCGGTGTGACATTGACCATGGCGGCGGATTGCCCGGCGAGCCCGACGCGGCGCGGAACTGCCGCTGGCAGCCCGTGGCGAGGTGCATTCGCCGCTCGAACGTAGCAGGGCTCCTGCCAAGGACTGCTAGGGAGGACGCATGAAAGTGGATCGATCCTGGACGACGGGCGTGCTGGTCGGCGCCATCGCCCTCACGACGGGCGGCTGGCTGATCAACCAGGGCGCGGCCGCGAGCGGCGGCGAGAGCCGGCGACTGCTCGATGAGATCCACCGTCTCGTGTCGGATCGTTTCGTCGACGAGATCCCGCCCGACGAGTTGTACCGCATGGCGATCGACGGGATGCTCGAGAATCTGGGCGACCCGTACACGACCTTCCTGGAACCCCGGGATTCCGAGGATCTTCGCTTCACCACGACGGGCAACTACGGCGGGCTCGGCGTCCGGATCGACGTGAAGGACGACTGGATCACGATCGTCCAGGTCCTCCCGAACTCGCCGGCGCTTCGCGAGGGGCTCGAAGTCGGCGACCGCATCATCGAGGTCGAGGGCGAGTCGGCCGAGGGTTGGTCGGTGGACAAGGCCGTCGACACGCTGCGCGGAGAGAAAGGGGCGCCGGTCGACATCACGATTGCGCGGGTCGGCGTGAGTCGGCCGCTTGCAATCCGCATCGTGCGCGACGTGATCCAGGTCGCTCAGGCGCAGGGCTTCGTCCTCGACGACGATATCGGCTACGTGACGCTGCGCGGATTCAGCCGCCAGGCGCAGGAGGAACTTGTCGCGACGCTGGACCGCCTCGTCGAGGAAGGCGCAAACGGGCTGATCCTCGACCTGCGGCGGAACCCGGGGGGGCTGCTCCCAGAGGGGATCGACGTCACGGATCTCTTCCTGGAGCGGGGGAAGTCCGTGGTGGAGACGCGTTCCCGGCTGGACGAGCAGAATCACCTGTTCCGCGCCGCATCGGGCGACCGGTACGAGGGGCTTCCGATCGTGGTCGTCGTGGACGGCCTCAGCGCGAGCGCTTCGGAGATCGTGGCGGGCGCGCTGCAGGACCACGACCGCGCCGTCGTCGTGGGGACGACGACCTTCGGCAAGGGCTCGGTGCAGACCCTTTACCGGCTCTCCGGAAACAACGGCATGAAGGTCACGACGGCCCGGTGGTACACGCCGGTCGGGCGTTCGATCACGAGGGACTTCGACCGCGAGAGTGCCCTCCGGGGCCTGGCCGCGAGCGCGGTCGCGATCTCCGGCGAGCCGGTTTCGTCCGCGTCCGAGCCGGAAGAGCGGGAGGAGTTCCGAACGGCGGGCGGCCGAACGGTCTACGGGGGGGGCGGCATCACGCCCGACCTCGTCGTGTACCGCGACACGCTCTCGACGGACGAACAGGAACTGCGGCGTCTCGCGACCGGCTCGGGGGCGATCCCGCGGAACGTCGTCTTCCGGTGGGCCGTTCGATATTCGAACGAGCACGACTTCGACGAGGGGTTCTCCGTCACGCAGGCGATGCGGGACGAGGTGTGGGCCGCGCTCGTGGACGTTGGGGCGGAGGTCGAGCGGGAGCTCTTCGATCGGTCACGGACCTACATCGACTGGCTCATCGCGGATGAGCTGGCCGGGGCGGAGTTCGGCGAGGTGCCGCAGTTGCGGAGTCGAGCCGTGCGCGACGCGCAGGTGCAGGTGGCGATCGACCTGCTGAGGGAGGCCGATTCGCCCGAGACGCTGCTGACGGTGGCGGCGACCGTGGCGGAACAGCGCGGGGCGGAAGGGGCACAGGACGGGGATTCCGGGGGGGCAAACTAGTCGTCGACGGGCCACGCCACAGGCCAGGAGATGGTAGCAAATGAGAAAGCGCACGCGACAGTCGGTGGTGATCGCCTGCACGATGGTTCTGATGGCGGCTGCGGCGTGCGCCAGCAACCCTCGGCCGGGGACCTACACCCGGCTCCTCATTACCGGCAGCGAGATCCGCGACGCCGGGTATCGGTCGGCCTACGAGGCCCTGACGCATCATCGGGAACTCATCGTCTTCGAGGATGAGATCGGCTTCAAGGGCGGGAACGACAGATCCCCCTTCGGTCGAGAGACCCAGGACTACTACGTCCCGCTTCTCGTCGTGGATGGCGACTTCAACATGAATGACGCCGTCACGGCGTTGCGGCGAATTCCGTCGGAAGACATCGTCTCGATTCGTCTCTACTACTCGAGCATGATCCCGCCCCGTTATCGCCGGCCGGGCGCCGAGGGCGGCGTAATCGAGGTCACCACCCGCTAGTGTCGTGCCGCCGGCGGGTGGGGGCGCCCTGAACCCCGCGCTTGAACCGCAAGGGTCCGCATCGAAGGCTCCTCGTCTTCGGCCGCCTCCCTGAACCGGGATACGTCAAGACACGCCTCCAGCCCCGGCTGACCCCTGAGGGGTGCGCGGCCCTCTACGAAGCCTTCCTCGATGACGCCATGCGAATGTCCGTGCCCGGCGCGGGAGTCGAGCTGTGGGTGCCCGAGCGGCCGGGCGCGGCGGAACGGCTCGGAGCCCGGTATCCCGAGGCTCGTATCCGGCTTCAGCCCGAAGGATCGCTGGGTGACCGATTGGCGATGGCCTTCGCCTGCGCGTTCCATGAGGGAGCCGAGTGTGCGGTGGCCGTGGGAAGCGACCATCCGACCCTTCCGGCCGGTCTCGTCGAACGGGCGTTCGACGAACTCCCGGTGGTGCCTCTCGTCCTCGGGCCGTCGCGCGACGGGGGGTACTACGCCGTCGGGGCGTACCGGGATGCCTGGCCCGCGGCGCGCGGCCTCTTCGTCGGCGCCCCATGGTCGCAACCGGAGCTGCTTGCCTGGACGCGGGCCCGCATCGCCTCGCTGCGGATCGACTGTACGGAGCTGCCGGAGTGGTACGATGTGGATCGTCCCGAAGACCTGTCCCGCATGGCCGGCGATCTGGCCGAGGGGAGCGCGACGGCCGTGGCCTGGGCCCGGCTCGCCCCGGCGCACGTGATGGGAGCGGGTGAGCAATGAACGCAATCCGCGTCACGCTGGAACGGGCCGGCACGCGCGAGTCATCGCATGTCGTGTACGGTATCGTGCACGAGAGCGGCTCCGGCCGCCGCCACGTTTTCGGCGATCCGCGGCTGGCGGCCTTCTGGCGCTCCTCGATGAAGCCGCTCCAGGTCCTTCCGGTGGTCAGGGACGGCGTGCTCGGGCGACTGGGCTTCGGGGATGAGGCGCTCGCGCTGGCCTGCGCCTCCCACCACGGGACACCGCGCCACCTCGGGATCGTGCAGTCCGTCATGGACGCGGTCGAGCTGACTCCCGAGATGTTCGTCTGCGGCCCGCATCGGCCGTTCGACGACGGAGCGGCCCGTGGCATGGATCGGGAAGGGCGGCTGCCCGGGCGGATCCACAACAACTGCTCGGGCCAGCACGCCGCGCTGCTGGCGCTGTGCGTCGTCCGCGGGTGGCCCGTGGCCGGTTACCACGAACCGGCGCACCCGCTGCAGGGAGCGATCCGGCGCGAGGTCTCGGCGTGGCTGGGCGAGGACTGCGGGCGTTTGCCGTGGGGGACCGACGGCTGCGGCCTGCCGACGCCGGCGCTCTCTCTGCGGGACATGGCGCGCGTGTTCGCGGCGTTGGGGGCCTCGACGGACGCGTCCGTGCGATCCGTTGTTGCGGCGATGACGACGCATCCGAAGTTGGTCTCGGGTCCCACGGCGCTCTCGGCGAACCTGATGCGGGCGAGCGATGGACGCATTCTCGCGAAGGAGGGGGCGGAAGGAGTCTTCTGTCTCTCGAGCGCGGCCGGGGAGTGGGGCGCGGCCTTCAAGGTGCTGGATGGGGCCACGCGCCCCTTGGGGCCGGCGGTCACGCACGCGCTCGCCCGGCTGTCGCTGTTGAGCCCGGAGGAGATCGCGCGGCTGGAGAGTTTCGCCCGCCCTGTGGTGCGGAACACGTGCGGGAACGAGGTCGGCGTGCTGGTTGTGGCAGCGGAAGAGGGGGAATCGTGTTCGTCGACGTAGCGAGAATCCATGTGACCGGAGGGGCGGGTGGCGCCGGCGCCGTCGCCTTCCGGCGCGAGAAGGGCGTGCCCCGCGGCGGGCCTGCCGGGGGCCGGGGCGGGGA
>CAZDZJ010000054.1:0-7460 GCA_964509895.1 uncultured Gemmatimonadota bacterium | reverse complement strand
GTTGCCGACAAAGATCGATGCCAGAGCGGTGCCTGATGATGGCCTCGCGCGGTTGCTTGCACGACAGCACGAGTTCCGAGCTCATTGGCAACGGGATTTGGTCGCCTTGCTTCCCCCGGGCGCGGAACGAGATTTCGACGAGGTGTGGGAGACAGTGCGCGGCTACGTGGGACGCGTCGTGGACCGAGCCGTGCGCGCAAAGGGATCATACGCGTCGTAGCGGTTCACTTCGGGATCTCCTTGTGGGGAAGGGTGGCAAGGGGAGTTCCGCGCATTGCTACCTTAAACTCAGTCGCACGCAACACGGACGGAATGCCTCCAAATGAACCAGTTCCGCTGCCTCGGCTATCTCATCTTCTTCGCGCCGGTCGCGGCGTGCGCTCCAGGCAGTTCGGACCCGCCGGGCCATGACATCGTCGTCAGGACCGCGCTACACGACTTCCGGGTGGAAGCGGTGGCCGACGGCCTGGTGCGGCCGTTCGCGATGGCTTTCACGCCCGAAGGCGACCTTCTTGTAACGGAGCGGCCCGGCCGGCTCCGGATCATCCGCGACGGGGTTCTCCTGGCTGACTCAGTCGAGGGTCTGCCGCCGATCCGTGCGCTCGGGCGCGGCGCCCGTTCCATGAGCGGCTTCGAGCAGGCCGGACTGCGCGACGCGATCCTCCATCCGGAGTTCGGGACGAACCGGCTACTCTATCTCAGCTACGTGAAACCGGGGCCCGACTCGCTGGGCACGATCGCCATCGCCCGCGGCCGCTTCGAGAACGACCGGCTGACGGATGTCGAGGAGCTGTTCCACGCGGACGCGTTCGGGAACGGGACGGACCGGAGCTCGATGTGGGGCGGACGCCTCGCTTTTGACCACGATGACTATCTGTTCATGACGCTGGGCGACCGACAGTGGCCTTCGGCGGGCGATCTGGAGGCGCATCCGGCCCAGGATCTGTCGAACCACAACGGGAGCACGATCCGGCTCCACGACGACGGCCGGGTCCCGGAGGACAACCCCTTCGTGGGCCGGGAGGGGATTCACCCCGAGATCTGGACGTGGGGTCACCGGAACGCGCAGGGGATGGCGGTGCATCCGGAGACGGGGGACCTGTGGCAGAACGAGCATGGCCCGCAGGGCGGGGACGAACTCAACCTGATCGAAGCCGGCCGCAACTACGGCTGGCCCGTCGTGGGGTACGGCGTGAACTACCGGACGGGTTCGCGGATACACCCGGGGACGCTCATGGACGGCATGGAGCCGCCAGACCATGTCTGGGTGCCCTCGATCGGCGTCTCCGGGATGCTCTTCTACACGGGCGACGCATTCCCGGGGTGGCGCGGAGACATGCTCGTCGGGGGCCTCAGCGGACGGCGCCTTGTCCGGCTGCGGCTGGAGGGCCGTGAGGTGACGCAGGAGGAGGTCCTCCTGCAAGGGATCGGCGGTGTCCCCGACATCGGCCGCGTCCGTGACGTACGGGAAGGACCGGACGGCTTCATCTACCTCGCCATCGACGGGGAGACGCGGGACATCGATGGGCCCGCGACCGGGATTGTGCGGCTCGTGCCGGCTGGGCGCCGATAGCCTATGTTGCAGGGTTGACCACCGACATCCGTCGTTCCTGGGGACGGGCGCGTGAAAACACTGGGTGCTAGTGCGATCCTGTTGCTCTGGTTAGCCCTCACTGGGCTGCCCTCGGGGTACCGTGCGTCCGGGCCGGCACCCACCGCTGCCGACCTGGGGTGGGCTGGCGCCGTCGGTGGCGTCGCGACCGTCGACGACGCGGCCGATCTGACCGGCGTGGTTCAGCGCTACTGTGTTCGCTGTCACAACGAGCGCCTGCTGCGCGGGAACCTCACGCTTGAGGAGTTCGACGTGGCGAGCGCGCACGAGCAGGCGTCGACGGCGGAGAAGATGATCCGGAAGCTGCGTGCCGGGATGATGCCTCCGCCGGGCCAGCGTCGGCCGCCCCCGGACACGCTGCTTGCCCTGGTCGAGACGCTCGAGACCGTGGTCGACCGTGAGGCCGCCCGTGACCGGAATCCCGGCTCGCGGCGCTTCCAGCGGCTGAACCGTGCCGAATACGAGCGCGTGATCCGCGACCTTCTCGATCTCAATGTCGACGCGAGCCGCTGGCTGCCCGCGGACACGTATCTGGGCGCCTTCGACAACATGTCGGACGCGCAGGGCCTGTCGACCACGCTCCTGGAGGCGTACCTGAGAGCCGCCACGGAGGTGAGCCGGCTCGCCGTCGGCAACCCGGAAGCTCTGTCGAAGACCGCCAAGTACACGAATCCGATCGATGTGTCCCAGCATGCGTGGGATCATATCGAGGGCACGCCGTACGGGACGCGCGGCGGAATGGTCGTGACCCACGACTTCCCCGTGGACGGCGAGTACGTGATCTCGATCGAGACGCTCTTCGGTCAGGGAACCGGCTTCCAGGATGTCGACATCTCCATCGACGGTGAGGGCGTGGCGCTCCTCGGTCTCGAGCACGGGGGACGATCCACGGTGCCGATCCGCACCGAACCGATCTTCGTGCGGGCAGGCCAGCGCCAGGTAGCGGCGGCGTTCGTGCGCACGATCGAGGGACCGTACGAGGACCGCCTGAAGACGCCCGGCTGGTCGTTTGTCGGCGGTGAGGATTCCCAGGCGTGGGCGAACTACGGGATTACGGCGCTTCCCCACCTGAGCGAGCTGATGATCACTGGCCCGCAACGCAGCAGGGGACTTTCGGAGACACCGAGCCGGAGGAAGATCTTCCATTGCCATCCCGACGGAAGTGCGGCGGTGCGCGGGGCGGCCGCAGAGACGGGAGCGGTGGCGAAACAGGCGGGAGCGGCGGCGGCCACACAAGGGGCGGCCCGCGCCTGCGCCGAGTCGATCGTGGCACGGCTCGCCCGCGAGGCCTACCGGCGGCCGGTAACCGAGGACGATCTCGCCGGACCCATGTCCTTCTACGACCAGGCGGCAGCTGAGCAAGGCTTCGAGATCGGCGTTCGGACCGCACTCCAGGCAATCCTCGCCGGCCCGTCCTTCATCTTCCGCCTCGAGCAGGCTCAACCCGCATCCGCGCCCGGGGAAAGCTACCGGATCGCGGACATCGACCTCGCCTCCCGCCTCTCGTTCTTCCTGTGGGCGGCGAGCCCGGACGACGAGTTGCTGGAACTGGCCGCGGAGCAGCGGCTCTCGGATCCGGCGGTCCTCGAGTCGCAGGTGCGCCGGATGCTGGCGGACCCGCGGGCCGAGGCGCTCTCGACCCGCTTCGCCTCGCAGTGGCTGCGGCTGCAGGACGCGGAGGACAACCAACCCGAGCCCTATCTCTATCCGGACTTCACGGGTCAGCTTCGCGAGGACCTGGTCCGGGAGACACAACGCCTCTTCGACCACCTGATGCGGGAGGACCGGAGTCTTCTGGAACTCTACACGGCGGACTACACGTTCCTGAACGAGCGTCTCGCCGCGCACTACGGGATTGCGGGGGTCTCGGGTCCCGGGTTCCGCCGTGTGAGCTACCCCGACGACAGCCGACGCGGCGTGATGGGGCACGGAAGCGTGCTGCTCCTGACGTCGATGTCCGCGCGCACGTCGCCCGTCCTTCGCGGGAAATGGGTGATGGAAGTCCTCATGGGCACGCCGCCTCCGCCGCCCCCACCCAACATCCCCGCCTTCGACGACACTGAGTCGGCCCGGGACGGGCGGCCCCTGACCACGCGCCAGCGGCTCGAGATCCACCGGGCGAATCCGACCTGCAATGCGTGCCACAGGTTCATGGACCCGATCGGGCTCGCGCTGGACAACTACGACGTGACGGGACAGGTGCGGGTTCGCGAGAACGGCGTCGCACTGGACACGCGGGGAACTTTCTACGACGGGACCGAGATCAGCACGCCGGCGGAACTCGTGGACGTGCTCGTCAAGCGGCCGGTCCCGCTGGTCCGAAACTTCACGGCGCAGCTGCTCTCGTACGCGATGGGCCGCAGGGCCGAGTACTTCGATCAGCCGACGATCCGGGCCATTGCCCGCGATGCGGAAGCCAACGACTACAGAATGTCCTCGTTCATCCTCGGCGTCGTGAACAGCGACCCGTTCCGGATGGCGCGACCCGCGTCCGGCGTGGACAAGGAGGGAGAATCATGAACTTCGTAAGCGGCAGACACCTCTCGCGCCGCACCTTCCTTCGGGGGGCCGGCGCCAGTGTGGCGCTGCCTCTGCTCGACGCGATGATACCCGCCGGACGGCTGAGGGCCGACCCGACGAAGGCGGCGGAATTCACGCGGCTCGTCTGCATCGAGGAGTCGATGGGCGTGGCCGGATCGAGCGACTGGGGCAACGCCCGTCACCTGTTCGCCCCGGCGGCCACCGGACGCGACTTCGAACTGGTCGCGGACAGCCAGCTCAAGCCGCTGGATGCGTTCCGCGAGTACATGACGATCGTGAGCAATACGGACTGCCGCTCGGCGGAAGCGTTCCGGGCGGAGGAAATCGGCGGCGACCACGACCGGTCGACGGCGGTGTTCCTGACGCAGGCGCATCCGAAGCAGACGCAGGGGTCCGACATCTTCCTCGGCACCTCGCTCGATCAACTGCACGCGCAACGCTTCGGGCAGGAAACCGTGCTCCCGTCGCTGGAACTGTGCATCGAGGGAATCGATCGCGGCGGCGGCTGCGCGTACAACTACCACTGCGCGTACACGACTTCACTGGCATGGGCCTCGCCCAACCAGCCGCTTCCGGCAATCCGCGAGCCGCGGGTCGTGTTTGAACGGCTGTTCGGCGCCGGGGACACGGCCGCGGACCGGGCGGCGCGGCGGCGCACGGACCGCAGCATCATCGACTGGATCGCGACCGAAGTCGTTCGGCTGAGGAGGACTCTGGGGGCGGCGGACCGGGCCGCGCTGGAGGAGTACGTAGAACATATCCGCGAGATCGAGCGCCGGATCCAGCTGGTCGAGGCGCGGAACACGAGCGGCGAGGAGCGGGCGATGCCCGAGGCACCGTCGGGCGTGCCGGACTCCTTCGAGGAACACATGCGGCTCATGTTCGATCTCCAGCTGCTCGCGCTGCAGACGGACCTGACGCGCGTCATCACCTTCAAGACCGGCTTCGACCAGTCGAACCGGACGTTCCCCGGCAGCGGCACAACGAGATCCATCCACGGGGCCTCGCACCACGGCAACGTCCCCGAGGACATCATGGACTTCAACCGGATCAATACCTACCGGCTCGGGCAGCTCGCGTACTTCCTCGAGAAGATGCGCGACACGGTGGAGGGCGACGCCTCGCTGCTCGACAAGACGGCGATCATCTGGGGCTCGCCGATGGCGGACGGGAACCTCCACAACCACCGGCGTGCGCCCCTGCTCGTGATGGGTGGGGCGAACGGGGCGCTGGAGGGCGGCGTCCATCTGCGCGCCCCCAACGGGACCCCGATGGCCAACGCCTTCGTGAGCCTCATGCAGAAGATCGGACACCCGGAGATGGCAACGTTCGGCGACAGCGACGGTGTGTTTTCGCTCGATCTGGCGGGTGGAGCGCCCTCCGGCGGGAGCGGCCCGGCATGAGGGGCGCCGCGGTCCCGCTGCTGCTCGCGCTGATTCTGCCGTCGGCCCTGTCGGCGCAACAGGCCGCTGCAGGCGACGGGCTGCTGGATGCCGCCCGGCGCGGGGAACTGGAGGCGGTCCGCGAGTTGATCGGACTCGGTGCCGACGTGGATGCAAAGCGGGGCGACGGAATGACCGCGCTGCACATCGCCGCCGAGCGCGGGCACGCCGCGGTGGCCCGCGCGTTGATCGATGCGGGCGCTGCGGTCGGTGCCGGCACGCGGATCGGCCACTACACGCCGCTGCACCTCGCGGCGCGGGCCGGACACGGCACCTTCGTCGCGCACCTGCTCGAGGCTGGCGCCGACCCGAACGCCGTGACGACGAACAGCGGCGTGACCCCGCTGCACCTGGCGGCGGGCGCCGTGGGCGGGGTGGCGGCCGTGACCGCCCTGCTCGAGTACGGCGCCGATCCGAACGCCCGGGAGGGGTCGGCGGGTCAGACGCCGCTGATGTTTGCGGCGAGCGCGAACCGGGCGGCAGCGGTGACCGTGCTGATCGAGGCGGGCGCCGACCCCGACGTCGCGACCGCCGCCATCGATGTCCTGCCCAGCCTGGCGCTGGACCGTGAGGCTAACCGCCGGTTCCGTGACATGGTGCGCGCGCCGCCGGAGACGCTCGGCGCGTACGGGCCCCGGGTCGACCCGGAAGCAGGACGGTCTGGCGAACCCGCCCCCGCCGATGTCCAGGCGGCCGTCCGGGCGCAGCGTGAGTTCCTCCACTCCGGCTACGATGTCGGTGAGGTCACCCCGCACTCGCTCGGCCGCACCGGGCCGGACTATCCGGGCGGCCCCGACCTCGTGCGGCCACCGTACCGCGAAGTGCTCGTCGGGCGTACCGGGGGAATGACCGCGCTCCTGCACGCCGCGCGTGAAGGTCACATCGAAGCGGCGACGGCCCTCCTCGCCGGCGGCGCGAGGGTCGACCAGGTCAGCGCGGACGGCACGAGTCCGCTCCTCATGGCGGCGCTCAACGGCCAGTTCGATCTGGCGCTTATTCTCATCGAGCGCGGCGCCGATCCGGACCTCGCCGCTTCGACGGATGGCGCCACGCCCCTGTTCGCCGTCCTGCAGACCCAGTGGGCGCCCAAGTCAAACTATCCCCAGCCGCGCGCGCAGGACGTGCAGCAAGCCGGACACATGGACGTGCTCCACGCGCTGCTCACCGCCGGGGCCGACCCCAACCCGCGCCTGAACACGCACCTCTGGTATTGGGAGTACGGACTCACCAAGATGGGGATCGACCTCACCGGCGCGACGCCGTTCTGGCGGGCGGCCTTCGCGCAGGATCTCGACGCGATGAGGCTCCTGGTCGCGCACGGAGCGGATCCCCACATCCCCACCCGGTGGCCCGAGGTCGGGATGCGCGAGCGGCGGCAGCAGGACGGAAGGCAGCAGGAGGACTCGGCGCTTCCCTGGATTCCGGAGGGTGCGCCGAACGCCTGGCCGATCCACGCCGCGGCGGGAGGCGGATACCTTGGGCTGGGCGCGTTCAGCGTACGAAACCGGCCGGACCTGTTCATCTCCGCCGTCAAGTACCTGATCGAGGAGCTCGGAGCGGACGT
Source organism: uncultured Gemmatimonadota bacterium (assembly GCA_964509895.1). Taxonomy (GTDB): domain Bacteria; phylum Gemmatimonadota; class Gemmatimonadetes; order Palauibacterales; family Palauibacteraceae; genus Palauibacter. The sequence goes on along the minus strand of CAZDZJ010000054.1, from coordinate 301 downwards.
CAACCAGCGCGACTCCTGGCTCTACACGCCGATGCACTACGCGGCCTCCCGCGGAGACAATGAACTCATCGAGTACCTCGTGTCGCGGGGCGGGGACGTCACCGCGATCACGCGCCTCGGTCAGTCCGCGGCCGACATGGCACGCGGGGGCCGGGCCGGTTTCTTCACCCGCGTCCCGTACCCGGAAACGGTCGAGCTGCTGACCGCCCTGGGCTCGACCCTCGAGTGCCTCCACACGCATTTCCTGGATACCGGGGACTTTTGCACCGGTGCGGGCGTCGACGACCCATGGGCTCCCGCC
>CAZDZJ010000053.1:0-57400 GCA_964509895.1 uncultured Gemmatimonadota bacterium | reverse complement strand
GGGGATGGTGTTCGGGGGCGGGCTCGTGTGGGTCGTGAACCAGTGGACGCCGCTGACCGCCGTCGTGCCGCTGTGGTCGATCGTGGCTGCGCTGGCGGCGTCGGTGCTCACGGGGATCGGATTCGGACTCTACCCCGCCTCCAGGGCCGCAGGTCTGGACCCGATCGACGCGTTGCGCTACGAGTAGTCTTCCCCCCGGCGGACCGACGCGCGGACCGACGATTCCGGTGGGGGATGGAGGCTGCGGACGAGAAGGAGGCGCGTATGACCGCTCGGGCACCCGGCGCAGTGTCGCAGGGACTCCCCGGCCCCTAGCGGCATGGGATTCCTCTCGACGGTCACCGAAGGGATCGCGGTCGCGTTCGACTCGATCGGCGCGAACAGGGTTCGGAGCGGCCTCACGATCCTGGGCGTGACCATCGGCGTGCTCGTCGTCATGGTGATGGCGGCCGCCATCACGGGCGTCAACAAGAGCTTCGAAGACGTGATGTCCCCGAACGGCATCGCGACGTTTTACGTGTCGCACTGGGATTTCACGTCGGCCGGCTTCGGCGGCGGCCCCCTGAGCGAGGAGGAACCCGACCTCCTGAAGAATGAGCCGCTCGATCCCCGGTGGGCCCGGGACATCGCGCGCATCCCGGGGATCCAGAGCGCGTCACCGTTCGTCGAGATCACCGGCGATTTCGGCACGCCGGCCTTCGAGGCGAGCGCCGGGTCGGATCGGGTCGAGATCCTGTTCTATGGCGTGGGGGCCGACTACCTCGAGATCTACAGCGGCGACATCATCTCGGGCCGCTGGTTCACGGACCCCGAGGCCGAGCGGCGGGCGTCGGTCGCCGTGATCGATTCCACCGTGGCCGCCGACCTGTTCGGGTCACTCGATCCCCTCGGCCGTGACATCCGGATCGGGGAAGGCAGCCGGGGCTCGATGTTCCGTGTGATCGGCGTGTACCGGGTGCCCGCCAACCTGTTCGCCGGGCTGGGGTCGCACTACGTGTGGGTGCCGTTCGCGAGCGCGGACAAGCTGCTGCCCATCTGGGACCGGGCGGTCAGCATCATCGTGCGGCCGGACCCCGAGGCCGACCTTCAGACGGCGCTCGACGCCACGCACGCGCGGATGCGGCAGCTCCGTCGACTGGAGCCGGGTGAGGAGGATGACTTCGCGGTGCTGGACCAGGAACAGCTGCTGAATCTCTGGGACCAGCTCACGAATGTCCTGTTTGCGGCGATGCTGGGGTTGTCGAGCATCGGGCTCATGGTCGGCGGCGTGGGGGTTGTCGGCATCATGATGATCTCGGTCACCGAGCGGACGCGGGAGATCGGCCTTCGTAAGGCGATGGGGGCGCGGCGGCGCGATGTCATGTGGCAGTTTCTGGTCGAAGCAGCCACGCTCACGCTGCTCGGCGGAGCGACCGGCATGGTGATGGGCGGCGCGATCGTATTGGCGGTGAACCAGTTGACGCCGCTGCCGGCGGTCGTGCCGCTGTGGTCGATCGTGGCGGCCCTTGCGGCGTCCGTACTGACGGGGATCGGTTTCGGACTCTATCCGGCTTCGCGGGCCGCGGGGCTGGACCCCATCGATGCGCTGCGCTACGAGTAGGCGGCCTCAAAGCGAAGCGGCTGACCGCCCGATGACCGAAAAACCGCTGGACCTCCTGGCCATGGCGGCACACCCCGACGATGCCGAACTCACCTGCGGCGGGACCCTTGCCCGCGCAGCTGAACAGGGCTACCGGACGGGAATCCTGGACCTGACGCGCGGCGAGATGGCCTCGCGGGGGACCCCCGAGCTCAGGGCGGAAGAGGCGGAGCGGGCGGCGGCGGTGCTGGGGGTGGCGGTCCGAGTCAACGGCGGACTCCCGGACGCGCGTCTCGAGAACTCGCAGGAGGCGCGGCGTGTCGTCGTGGAGCATCTGCGGCGCCTCGCACCGGCGACCGTGATCCTGCCTTTCCCGCGCGGCCGCCATCCCGACCACCGGGTCGCATCGGAGCTGGCGCGCGACGCCTGCTTTCTCGCGGGGCTGCGCGAGTACGAGGGCGGGCCGGCGCGCCGGCCGGAGAAGATCCTTTACGCCATGGCGTACCGTGAGGACGCGGTGAAGCCGACCTTCGTCGTCCCACTCACGGACGAGCAGTTCCAGCGCAAGGTCGAGGCGGCGCGCTGCTACGCGTCACAGTTCGAAGGCGCTCGGGCGGCGGGCGAGATCTTCCCCACCGGGCAGCCCCTGCTCGAGCGAATCAAGACCGCGTCGAGACACTATGGCTCGCTGATCCGGGCCCCGCACGGGGAGCCGTTTCACACCGACGAGACGATGCGCGTGAGCGATGTCACGCGCCTCGGAGTCCGCTCGTTGTAAGCCGGCGCCTTTCAAAGACGCCGCGCGCCGCGGCCGGGCCGGAGCTGACGGGGGAGGCGTCAGCCGCAGCGAACCTCGACGAGGAGACGCTTCCAGCTCGGGACCGACTCCGCTCCAACCTTGATCACCTGCACCCGCGCCGCGCCGCCGCGCCGCATCCAGGGGGCGAGCCAGCGGCCGATCTCCCGCGGGAGGTGGCCGACCGGATCGCCGGCCCGGATGTGGACCCAGACATCGTCGGGGTCGCCGCCGGGCGGGTCGGGAATGAGGAGGAGTTCCTCCTGCGGACGTACGGTGTCGAGGTGGCGGGCGCGATCTTCGAAAGCGAGTCCGTGGACGGTGGTCCGGAACACCGGGGCCCCCAGCGGTGGTATGCTCTGCTCGTCGGATGTGGGCCCTGAGGCGTTTGGCGCCGGGGAAGTCGGCCCCGGCGCGGAACGTGGTGGTTCCATGCACTCCATCCCGAGTTGCGGCGTCGTTTGAAGCTTCGACACAATAGACCCTCTTTGCTCGGCGGGCGAATCCGAACCGAAGAATGATGACGATACAGCGGGAGGAAGAGCGGCTCTACCTCGACTATGCGGCGACCTGGCCCATGCGGCCGGAGGTGTGGGAGGCCATGGGAGCGGAGCTTCGGCACGGCTTCAACCCCGCGAGCGCGCACACCCCCGGACGCCGGGCCCATCGCTGCCTCGAGGTCGCGCGCGGGCGGATCGCGGATCTGCTCGGGTGCCCGCGCTCATCCATCTACTTCACGGGCGGCGGCACCCAGTCGGACAACCTCGCGATCCTCGGTTTCGTCCGGTCGAATCCGGGGCGGAACCCACGCGTGTTCGTGTCGGAGATCGAGCACAAGGCGTGCCTCGAGGCGGCGGACCGCGGGGCCGTGGAGGGGGCGCGCGTGGCCCGGATACCGGTGGATCGCTCGGGGACGATCGGTCTCGCGTGGCTGCGGCGGGAACTCGCGTCGGACCCGGACGCGCCGACGCTGATTTCGGTGATGTGGGCGAACAACGAGATCGGCACGGTCCAGGCGATGGGAGACATCGTGGAACTGGGCCACGAATACGGGGCGCTCGTGCATACGGACGCCGTGCAGGCGCTGGGCAAGGTGGACTGCGACCTGGAGCGGACGCCGGTGGACCTGTTGTCCGCCACGGCGCACAAGCTGGGCGGACCGGTGGGGATCGGTCTACTCTACCGGCGGCAGGGCGTGACGCTGGAGCCGCTGAGCTACGGCGGCGGCCAGGAACGGTCCATGTGGCCGGGCACGCAGAACCCGATCGGCGCGACGGGCTTCGCAGCCGCGCTCGCGCTTGCGCTCGAGGACCGCGAGGCGGAGGTCGCGCGCTGGACCGCGCTGCGCGATCACCTCGAGGCGCGGATCCGGGCGGAGATTCCGGATGCCCGCATCCATGCCGGCGACGCGCCGCTGCGGATGCCGAATCTCGTCAGCGCGGGGATTCCGGGGTGTGACAGCGGAGCCGTGCTCGTGTCGCTCGACTTCGAGGGCATCGCGGTTTCGGGCGGGTCGGCCTGCGGCTCCGACTCGAGCGTGGGCTCCGACGTGCTGGACGCGATCGGGATCACGAGCGACGTCCCGTACGCCGCCGTGCGCTTCAGCTTCGGCCACGACACGTCCCGGGCGGACGTCGACGCGGCGGCGGACGCGCTCGCGCGGGTGGCCGCGCGGGTCGTCGCCATCACGGCCTGAGGTCGCGCGTCCATGATCGCCCCCGGCCGCCTCGCCGACGCCGTGCTCGTCGCCATGTCGGGCGGGGTGGATTCTTCGCTCACCGCGGCGCTGCTCGCGCGCGAGGGCCGCCAGATCATCGGCGTGACGATGAAGACGTTCTGTTACACGGGCGACGAGGGTCCCACGCGCACCTGCTGCGGCCTCGACGGGATCGCGGACGCCAAGTCCGTCGCCGCCCAGCTCGACATGCCGCACCACGTGTTCGATGTGGAGGAGGCGTTCACGCGCGACGTGATCGACGACTTCGTGTCGGAGTACGCGGCCGGCCGCACGCCGATCCCCTGCGTGCGCTGCAACAGCTTCACGAAGTTCCGGGACCTCCTCGCGCGGGCGGACGCGCTGGACTGCCGGTGGCTGGCGACGGGGCACTATGCGCGCGTGGTCCGGCCCCGCTCCGGCCCGCCGGAACTCCACCTCGGCGCGGACGACCACAAGGACCAGACGTACTTCCTGTGGGGGATGCCCCGCGAGGCGCTCGACCGCCTTCTCCTGCCGGTCGGCGAGCTCACGAAGCCGCAGGTACGGGCGGAGGCGCGGCGGCTCGGCCTCGACACGGCGGACAAGCCGGAGTCGTTCGAGATCTGCTTCGTGCCCGACAACGACTACGCCGGGGTCCTGCGCCGTTACCTGCCGGAAGACCACCCCGCCCTCTCGCCCGGAGCCATCCGCTTCGAGGACGGCTCGGAGGCGGGTGAGCACCCGGGCTACGCGCACTACACGGTGGGACAGCGCAAGGGGCTCCCGGGCGGGTTCGCCGAGCCGATGTTCGTACTCGAAATCCGGCCGGAGTCGCGCGCCGTCGTCATCGGGCCGAGGGCCTCGCTGGCCTGCTCGCGCATTGGCGCCGCGGGCGCAAACTGGCTTGCGGAGCGCCCCGCCGCCGGCGAGCGCATCGGCGTGCGGATCCGGCACGGGGCCGCGATCGTCGAAGCCGACGTCCTCGAGGCGACGCCGTCCGGCTTCTCGCTGGAACTGCCAGTCCCGCAGTCCGCCATCACGCCGGGACAGAGCGCGGTGCTCTACCGGGACGATCTCGTCATCGGCGGCGGCGTCATCGTCTCGAACTGAAGGCCGACGCTGAGCGCGGCCGCCCTCGGGTGCGGGAGTTGCCCCCGCGCGGCCCGACCGCGGGTCAGTGGGGGAGGCCCTCCTGTTTCGCGAGATCCTGGACCGTCTTCAGGCCCTCGCCGGAGAGATCGGGCGTCTCCACGACCACCTTGACGAGCTGGTCGCCGCGGTTCTCGCCGCGCCGGATGCCCTGGCCGCGAATCCGGAACGTCGTGCCGCCCTGCGTGCCCGGCGGGATTCTGAGCACGACCTTGTTCCCGTCGATCGTCCTCACCTTGACCTTCGAGCCGAGAATCGCCTGGGCCACGTTGATGGGCACCTCACAGGCGAGGTCGAGCCCGTCCCGGGTGAAGAAACGGTCGGGGTCGACCTGGAACTTGATGATGAGGTCACCCGCGGGGCCGCCGCCGGGACCGCGCTCGCCCTTGCCGGAGATCCGCACCCGCGAACCGTCCTCGACCCCCGTCGGCACCTTCACGCTCAGCTTGCGGCGCGTGTTCACCTGGCCGCGGCCGGAGCAGCTCGAACACGGTGTCTCGGGCACCATGCCGCGGCGGACGCAGACGGGGCACGGCCGCGACACCGAAAACCCGCCCTGCCCGAAGGTGACCTCGCCCCTGCCTTCGCATTCCGGGCAGCGCTTGAGCGACGTGCCGGGAGCCGCGCCCTTGCCGTCGCAGGTCGCGCACTCTTCGCTGATCGGCACCGTAACGGAGACCCGGCCGCCGCGTGCCGCGGTGCGGAGCGGCACCGTGACCAGGTACTCGACGTTGCGGCCCCGCTTCGGCCCCTCCTTTTCCGGCTTCGCCTTCTTCCCGAAGTCGAAGATGGAGGAGAAGATGCCGCCGATGCCGCCCAGATCGGACAGGTCCTCGAACTTGAAGCTGCCCGTCCCCCCGGGGGCGCCGCCCGGCTGGCCGGGCCCGAACGCGCCGAGGCCCCCGTACTTCCGCACGCGGTCGTACTTCTTGCGCTTGTCCGGATCGGAGAGGACGCCGTGCGCTTCCGACACCTCCTTGAACTTCTCGGTCGACGCCGGATCGCCCGCGTTGGCGTCGGGGTGGTGCTTCTTCGCGAGCCTCCGGTAGGCCTTCCGGATCTCGTCCTCGCTCGCGTTCTCCGCGACCCCGAGAATCTTGTAGTAGTCCTTCGCCGGCGTCGCCATCGGATCAGGAGGCGTCGTCTTCGTGGCGGTAGACCGTGACGCGTGCGGGGCGGAGCAGCCGCTCGCCAAGCCGGTATCCGATGAGGATGACCTGCGACACGTACTCGTCCCGGTCGGGATCGTCGGTCGGGGTCATCATGAGCGCCTCGTGGAGGTTGGGGTCGAAGCGTTCGTCCACGGGATTCACGGTCTCCACTCCGGCGTCCGCCAGTACCTTCGAGAACTTCCGGGCCACGAGCCCGATCCCCTCTTGCAGCACATCCGTGGTCGTTCCCTCGAGCGGGGTCTCGGCCACGCGCTGCAGGTCGTCGACCAGCTCGAGGAGCCGGCCGGCCAGTTCGGCCCGCGCCCGCTCGCCCGCTTCGCCCTGCTCGCGCCTCGTCCGGCGACGGAAGTTGTCGAACTCCGCCGCAAGCCGGAGGTGCCGGTCCTGCAGCGCCGCGAGCTCGGCTTCGGGCCCCGCGTCCTCCTCCGGTTCGGGCGCGCCCACCTCATCGACGTGCCCCGGCGTTTCCGAAGCCTCCGCGGCTGCCTCCGGCCCCGGCGTACCCGGGTCGTCCGCGACAGCGTCCGCCGCGTCCGCCGCAGTCCCGGGGCCGGCACCCTCGGGCGCCACACCCTCCATCTCCTGCTCCAGACCCTTCTTTCCCATCAATCGTCCTCGAATATTCTCGTCACAGTCGTGAAGCCAGCCAACGTATCGCCTCGAGCGCCGCCGCTTCCCGGATTTCGTCCCGGTTCCCCGCCAGGCGGTGACGGCGCGCCTGGCGAGTCGGGCCGTCGTGAGCGATCCACACCGTACCCACGGGCTTGTCGGCCGTGCCTCCCGAGGGTCCCGCGATCCCCGTTACGGCGACGGACCATGTACTCTCCGCCACGCGTCGCGCCCCGGCCGCCATCTCTTCCGCCACGGCCCGCGAGACGGCGCCGTGCCGCTGGAGCGATGCCTCCGACACGCCGAGAAGCGCCCTCTTGGCGGCGTCATCGTAGCTTATCATCCCACCCCACAAAACCTCCGAAGCGCCGGGCACGGCCGTGAGGGCGGCGCCGATCAGGCCGCCCGTGCAACTCTCGGCGAGCACCAGGGTGTGACCTCTCTCCCGCAAGCCATCGATGAGCGCCCCGGCGGCTTCGAGGAGCCTCGGTCCGGGACTACGAATGGCGGCCCGCCATGAGGCGCGAGAAGGTCCCGAGATACGTCACCAGGGAGGCCACCGTGAGGAGCACGGCGAGGGTGAGGAAGGTCGTCGTGAACCAGCCGTGGAAACTGGAGAACCACTGCCATGCCCGACCGGCCGGCGTCGCGAATCCGGGGGTGAGAAACGCGACCCAGAGGATGGCGGAGCCGATGAAGATGTTCTGCGCCAGGGCCTTTCTCTTGCCCAGAATCTGCGCCGCGACGACCTCGCCCCGCCGCGCGGCGGCGGACCGGAGCACCGTGATCAACGCCTCGCGCCCCAGGAAGATGACGATGGCCCAGAGCGGGATGGCGCCGAAGAGAGGAAGAGACGGGGGGCCGGCCTGCGCGAGGTTGATGCCGTAAGCGGGGATGAGGGCGGCGGCGAGCAGAAGTTTGTCCGCGAGCGGGTCGAGCATCTTGCCGAAGGCGGTCACCTGACCGCGGGCCCGCGCCAGGTGTCCGTCCCAGAGATCCGACAGCGCGGCCAGGACGAACACCACGAACGCGACCATGCGGGGCACGGGCCGGGGCTGCAGGAGCAGCGCCGTCACCACGGGGGCCGCGAGGATCCTGCCCGTCGTGATCGCGTTGGGGAGATTCAGTGCAGGTCTCCGATCGAGTGTGGTGTCGCAAAGACACGGCGGCCATTCGAACGCCGCTGCGTCCGGGCCCGAAGCGTTGCTCCTCCTCGCGATAGCTCCGTTATGCGAGATGGCAGAGCTATTGCTCGTCGGCGAGCCTTGCGGAAACCGGCGCTCCGGCGCTCTCCGTGACTCGCGTATTCCTGCGACACTACACTAGCACCTCGTCACTCAGGAGCACGTTCTCGAGGCTCTCGAGGACCGCCGCCGCGCGCTTGCGGAGGAGCGGTCGCTCCTCCCAGGCCAGGTAATCCCGCAACAGCGGCAGATCGTCCGCGGACGGGTGCGACTTCAGGTATCCGAGGGCGGCCAGGCGCCGAAGAGGGTGCGGACTGAACAGTTCGCGCCGATGGCGCCGCATCTGGTCGCGCGCAAGATAGACCCCCAGACCGACCGCGGCTGCTGCGCCCAGCAGAGCCGCGGCCGCGATCTTCCAGCCCGTCGCGGAACGGCGCTCCGCGTCCTCGTATTCGATTCGCGTCATCATCGGTTCGCTACATCTCCCGTCGGCCGGCGAAGGCTTCGGCGATCGTCACTCCGTCCGCGTACTCGAGATCTCCCCCGACGGGCAGCCCGCGGGCGAGCCGCGTGACGGTGACACCGGCGGCCGATGCCAGCAGCCGCTGCAGGTAGGTCGCCGTGGCCTCTCCTTCCACGCTCGCGTTGGTCGCGATGATCACCTCCCGGACCGGGGCGTCGAGCCGCCGCAGCAGAGACCGGATGTTCAGGTCCTCGGGTCCCACCCCGTCGAGCGGGGACAACCGCCCGCCAAGTACATGATACAGACCGGCAAAGTTCCCCGAGTTCTCGATCGCGGGGATGTCGGAAGCCTCTTCCACGACACAGACCTGCCCGGGATCACGCTTCGGACTTCGACAGAATTCACAGGGCTCCATGTCGCTGAGGTTGCCGCATGCGGCGCACACGCGAACCTCGGCAGCGACCCGCTCGATGGCTCGAGACAGGCGCCGGGCATCGTCCTTCGAGCTCTTGAGGAGATGATAGGTAAGCCGGCGCGCGGTCTTGCGACCGATCCCGGGCAGCCGTCCGAACTCGCCCACGAGCGCTTCAATGGCGTTCACGGCCGACCGGGGAAGGCCCCGAGCCCGGGGAGCGGGAGACCGCCCGCCGCCTGGCGCATCTCGCTCTCCATGCGTTCCCTCGCCCGCCGCTGCGCCGCGGAGGCCGCGGCGACGATGAGGTCCTCCAGCATCTCGACCTCATCGGCGTCGACCACCGCGGGGTCGACGGAGACGCCCTTGATGTTGCCCTGGCCGTCCACCGTCACCTCGACCATGCCGCCGCCCGAGGCCGCAGTCAGCGTCTCGCGCTCGAGCTTCTCGTGCATTTCGCTCATGCGGGACTGCATCTGCTGGCTCAACTGAATCAACTTCTGGATGTCTACGCCGTCCACTCCTCTTCTCCTACTCCTTCAGGGTGAGGTCGAGTGCCTCCACGGCTTCCCGGAGCTGCGGGTTCTCTTCAAGCAGTCGGTCAACCCGGGTGCGGGCAGCCTCGCCTGCCGTCATGCGGACGGCCGCGTGGTCGACGATCGTGAAGCTGACCGCCGGCAGCCCCAGGCGTTCGGCAAGATCGGCGCGGAGAGGGCCGGAGCGCGCATCGTCGGCGAGCAGTTTCTCGAGTTCCTCGCGCCACCCTGCCTGCACCCGGAGCCGAACCTCGTCCTCCACGAGGGCGTCGACCTCGGTGCCGCGCAGGGCGAGCCCGGAGACGCCGCCCAGCCCGGGCATCTCGGCGACGGCCGCGGCCCACGCCTCCCGGACTTCCGAAGCGGCACCCGCGCCCGATCGCTCTGCCGGCGCGGGGACCGGTTCCGCCATCTCCTTCGCCTCGGGGACCGGCGGCTGTGGGGGTGGTTCGGCAGGCCGCGAAATCGGCCTGGCGGATCGCGAGACCGGCTTGGCGGGAGACGGGTCGCGCTCCGGGGGCGGCGAAGCGGCCTCGGCCGGCAACGAAGTGTCGGCCGGGGCGCCAAGCGCCGCCAGCAGTTCCTCGAGTTCGACGGTCGACTCCATGCGGACGAGCCGCAGAAGGAGAACCTCCAGCTGGATGCGCGGCTGCGAGGATCGGTGGAGCATGCCGGAGGCTTCGAACTCGCTGAGCGCGGCCAGCATCCTGAGCAGGTCCGCCGGAACCCGCGCCCCGGCGGCGGCGAGGAAGCGCCGGCGCGACTCGGGGAGCAGTTCGACCGCCTCGGCCTCCGGGTCGAGCCTCAGGACCAGCAGCGTTCGCAGCGCATCGCCGAGACCGCGCAGGAACTCCGCGGGGTCGTGGCCGTCGTCGAGGAGATCCTGGACGAAGGCGAACACTCCGGCCCGGTCTCCATTCGCTGCGATATCGAAGAAGGCCAGGTACCGGTCTTCATCGACGAGACCCAGCATGCGGCGGACATCGGCGAGTTCGACCGCGTCTCCCCGGAATGAGAGGACCTGGTCGAGGGACGAGAGCGCGTCGCGGACGCCTCCTTCCGCCCGGCGCGCGATCGCCCGCAGCGCGCCCGGCTCGGCCGGTATCCCTTCCGCCTCGAGCACGGTCTCGAGCCGGCTTGTGATATCGTGCACGGAGACGCGCCGAAAATCGAAGCGCTGGCATCGGGACATCACCGGGGCCGCGCCGCGTTCGATCTTCTGCGGTTCGGTGGTGGCGAAGGCGAAGATCACGCGGGGTGGCGGCTCTTCGAGGATCTTCAGGAGCGCGTTCCACGCATCGCGCGTCAGCATGTGCGCTTCGTCGAGGATGTAGATCTTGTAGCGCTCTTCACCCGTGGGCGCGTACGCCGCCCGGCGCCGAAGGTCACGGGCGTCCTCGACGCCGCGGTGGCTGGCGGCGTCGATTTCCACGACGTCGAGCGACGCGCCGCCGGACCAGATCCGCTCGCACGAGGGGCATGTGCCGCACGGATCGCCCTCCGACCGGTCCGGGCAATTGAGCGCCATCGCCAGGAGTCGCGCCGTTGTCGTCTTCCCGACGCCGCGCGGCCCGCAGAAGAGGTAGGCGTGGCCGACCCGCCCGGACTCTATCGCGGCCCTCAGCGTGGGCCCGATATGGTCCTGTCCGATCAGCTCCGAGAAGCCTCGGGGCCGGTAGGTCCGGGCCAGCGCGGTGCGGTACAGGGGCTCCTGAGCCATTTCGGTCGGCAGGGTCTCCGCCCGGCCGGCTTCGACTCCTTTGCGTCTGAGGGCGCCCGGGCTGCGCGGCGCGGGCACGCCGCTGCCGTCGGACGAACGACCCCAGGCGGACCGTGGCGACCGTCACACGCTTACCGCTGCTACCTTCACGGTCCTGACGGGGTTCACGCGCTTCGGCCCCACGGGCCTGGGGTACCGTTATCTTATCGGCCCGCACGGGCAGCGGCCAGAAAAAACCCGGGCAACCGTCAGAGGGCGTCCTCGCCGTAGAACGCCTCCGGGATGTGCCGTACCCGCTGCGCCCCGCGGCGATCGATCTCCACCGCGACGAGGTCGAAGCGGGCCTCGAGCGCTGCACCGGGATGCCGGCGCAGCCACGCCCCGGCCGCCCGCCGGATTCGCCCCCGCTGGGCGCGGGAAAGCGCCTCGTCGGGTCCCTGGACGCCCGGACGCCGGGTCTTCACCTCGACGAACGCCACGGTGTCTCCCGACCGGACGACGAGATCGATCTCCAGCCGCCCCACGCGCCAGTTGCGGTCGAGGATCTCGTATCCCGCATCCGCCAGGTGATGAGCGGCGATGCGCTCGCCCAGGCGTCCGAGGCCGCTCGACGTCCGCGATGAGGCGCGGCGGGGCCGGTCAGCCGTGCGCGGGGACGCGGGCGCGGGCGATCCGGCGGCCGATGGCGCTTGCGATGGGGTGCAGTTCGACCATGAGCCCGTCGAACTGTTCCAGCGTCAGCGATTGCTGACCGTCCGACGCCGCCTTCGCGGGATCGGGATGGACCTCGAGGATGAGCGCGTCCGCGCCGGCCGCCACCGCGGCGCGGGCCATCGGTCCGACCTTCGACCGCGCCCCGGTACCGTGGCTGGGATCCGCCACGATCGGAAGGTGCGACAACTCCTGGATCGTCACGACCGCGGTGAGGTCGAAGAGATTCCGCGCGTGCGTGTCGAAGTTGCGCACGCCGCGCTCGCACAGCATCACGCGCGATTCCCCCTCGGCCAGGATGTATTCCGCGGCGAGCAGTAACTCCTTGATCGTCGCGGCCATCCCCCGCTTGAGGAGAACCGGCTTGCCGGCCCGGCCCGCCGCCCGCAGCAGGGAGTAGTTCTGCATGTTCCGCGCACCGATCTGGATGATGTCGGCATACTCCGCGACGAGACCCATGCCGTCCGTGTCCAGCGCCTCGGTGACGATCGCGAGGCCGGTCTCCTCCCGGGCGGTGGAGAGCAGTTGGAGTCCCTCTTCCCCCAGCCCCTGGAAGGAATAGGGTGAGGTCCGTGGTTTGAACGCTCCGCCGCGCAGCACGGTCGCCCCGGCTTCGGCGACCCGGTGTGCGGTCTCCAGAATCTGTTCGCGCGATTCGACGGAACACGGGCCGGCCATGACGACCACGTCCTCGCCACCTATCCGGACGCCGTTGGACAACTCGATAACCGTGTCCTCGGGCCACCATTCCCGGCTCACCTGCTTGTATGGGGGCGACACGTGGATGACGCGCAGGACGCCGTCGAGTCCCACGAGCCGGCTCTCCTGCACGCGCCCGTCGTTCCCGACCAGGCCTACGGTCGTGCGCTGGGCCCCCGGCATCGGCCGTGCCCGGTAGCCCATATCCTCTATCGCCCGGACCACTTCCTCGACCTGCCCGGTCGTGGCGCCGTGCTTCATGACGACCAGCATCGTTCCCCCTGTGACTGGCTTTCGTCCCCGCGCGTGTGTCCGGCGCGAGCGGGCTGCGTTCCCCCGGCCCGCTCCGCGCGGCCCCGGCAGGAGCAGGATACTCCACTGGCGTCACCGGTTCGTCAACGTGACGCGGAGTCCCTCGGTCGCGAGACGCGCTTCGCCGGCGTATCCGGCCTCGGCCACGAGACGTGCGACATCGCGTCCCGTTCGGAAGTGTGGGTAGATGTGCGTGAGAACGAGGAGGCGCGGGGAGGCGGCGGCCGCCAGCCGAGCGGCGCTCGAGGGCGACAGGTGGTTCTCCGTCGCCTGCGGGTCGTCGAGCGAGCACTCGCAGACAAGGGCGCTCACACCGTGCATGAATGACCCCAGTCGACGGGACGGCCCCGTGTCGCCGGTGTAGCCGAAGCTGAACGCCGGGTCCTCGAGCCGCCATGCGACGCTCTCCTCGGTGTGAGGCGTCTTGTGGGCATCGAGCCGTGGCCCTCCGCTCAGGTAACGGCCCTCACCCGGCGGCACTTCCTCGACGTGAACGGGGAAACCCGGATCCAGGACGAAGCCACCGTACGCGGCCGCGAGCCGCTCGAAGAACGAGGGGGTGCCCGGGGGCCCCCAGACCGCAAGCGGCCGGCGCCGGGGTCGGGCGAGACCGTGCTGCAGCGAGAAGAAAAGGCCGGGGAGCGCCCCGACGTGATCCGCGTGAAAGTGCGAGATCACGAGGTCGGTGATCCTTCCCCACGGGAGGCCGAGTCTGGCGAGCGCCTGTACGGCACCGGGGCCGCAGTCGAACAGGACGCGAGACTCTTCGCGGGACGCCGCACTTCGCGAAGAGACCCAGTACGAGGAAGCGGCCCGGTCCGCTTCGGGGACGACGGTGCCGCAACCGACGACGATCAGCTCATCCGCCGCCGCTTCCGGCGCGCCTCCCGCGGACTCCGCCCCGCTCACGCCACCTGAGGGGCGGAACCGAACTCCACGCCGACGATCGAAGAGACGCCCGCCTCCTGCATCGTCACGCCGTAGACCCAGTCGGCGTTCTCGATCGTTCGCGGATTGTGGGTGATGACGATGAACTGCGTCTCCTGCTTGAATTCCTTCAGCATGCGAACGAAACGGAGGATGTTGGTCTCGTCGAGCGGCGCGTCCACCTCGTCGAGCAGACAGAACGGACTCGGCTTCGCGAGGTAGATCGCGAACAGCAGGGCGAGCGCCGTCAGCGCCCGTTCGCCGCCGGAAAGCAGATGGATGCGCTGCGTCTTCTTCCCGCGGGGGCTGGCCGAGATCTCGATCGGGGAGTCCAGTGCGTCGTCGGGATTGTCGAACCAGAGATCGCACTGCCCACCTTCGAAGAGAGCGTCGAAGGTACGGTGGAAGTTGGCCCGCACCTGCTCGAATGTCTCGAGGAGGGCGGAGGTTGCCTGCCGGTTGATCCTCCGGATCGAGGTGCGAAGGTCGTCACGGGCGTGGGTGAGGTCATCGCGCTGTCCGGTCAGGAAGTCCAGCCGCTCCTGTTCCTCCTCGTACTCCTGCTGCGCGAGGAGGTTGACCGGGCCGATGCGGGCGATCGAACGCCGGACGCGCTCCAGTTCCGGTTCCCACTCGTGGGGTTCCGCATCCTCGACCGGGTCGACGCGTCCCCGCAGCTCCGCGAGCGGGGCATCCCACTCCGCCTCCACGCGGCCTCGAATCGCGGTCTCGTGCGCCTCCAGTTGCGTGATCTCCAGTTCCAGGCGGTGGCGGGCGTCCACCCGCTCGCGTTCGCGCCGGCGAGCCTCGCTCAGTTCCGACTCGAGCCTGTCCAGGCGTACGCGGCGCTCGGTGATGCGTCGCTCCAGCCCAGCCAGATCCGTCTCGCTTCGCTCCCTGGCTTCGAGGGCTGTGCCAATGGATGCCTCGACCTCCTCCGCCTGCGCTTGACTCTCGTCGATCAGAGCAAGGAGCCGGTGCGATTCCCGGGTCAGCGCGCGCGACCGTTCCTTCGCGTCGCTCACGGCATCGGCGAGCCGGCTCTCCACGCCGCGGCGATTCTCGACCTCGGCTTCGCGGCGTGCCTGCGACACCTCCGCGGCGTGAAGCTCGGCCTTCCCCGAGTCCGCGGCGGCGCGGGCGAGATCCGCCCTCTCGCGCATGTCCGTCCACGTGGAGGACAGCTGCGACACCGTCCGGTCGAGTTCGCCGGCGCGTGCGGCGTCATCCGTCGAGAGCGACACGTCATCCTCGCTGAACGCCTCCAGTTGTTCGATGCGGCCGGCAAGTTCCCGGCGCTCTTCCTCCAGCCGGCCGAGGCGGGCCTCGGCAGCGGTGCGGTCGGCCTCGGCCTCGCGCAGCGTGGACTCGGCATCGGACACCGTTCGCTGCAGCGCATCGATGTGTGCGAGCGCCTCGGCGGCGGCCGCCCCGCGGGCTCTCGCGGCTTCTCTCGACCGCGCTCGTTCCGCTTCAAGCCCCTCCACCTCCTCGCGCAGGGCTCGAAGGTCGGACCGTCGGCTGAGGAGTCCCTTCTTCGCGGCGCGCCCCACATGGACGGCACCCCAGCGATCCTGGCGGCGACCCTCGGCATCGACCCAGGGATGCGGACGCGGCTTCAACCCGCCATCGGACGGCACCGCGACACCCGCGAGCAGCGCCTTCACCCAGATCGCGCCGGCTCCCTTCGCATCCACGTATTGCAGGAGCGGGGCACCCGTCTCCGCCGGCCCCGGGAGCGGCCCCGGATCGAGCGGGAGCACGAGGACGCCCTCCTCTCCGCCGCGCCGCTCCAGCCACGCCTCGACGGCCTGGACCGCGGACCAGTCGCTCACGACCACGCCATGCAGGTATGGGCCGAGATGCGACTCCACCGCGGAGGCCCAGGCGACGGGAGCCTCCATGAACTCGGACAGGGCGCCATGGAGCCCCGGGACGGCGCTCCGGTCCTTCAACAGCTCGGCCACGGCCTCGGGCAGAAGGGCGCTCGACCCCACCAGAGACCCCAGGCTCGAGGCGCGTGCGCGCACCGTGGCAAGACGGCCCTCGAGATCGGCGGCTTCGTCGCGTGCGCGGCGCAGTGCCTCGTCCGCGGAGGCGGCGCTGTCACGGGCCGCCTGCAGCTGACCCCGTGCCTCTTCGAGCGTGCGGTCCGCCTTCGCCGCAAGCTCGGAGGCGCTCTCGACTTCCTGCCGCAGTCCCCGCTCCTGGGCGGTGAGCGCGTCGAGGACCGGGCGCCGGCGCTCAAGTTCCTCGCTGCGGTCGCGGGCCCTTACTTCCTTCACGCTGAGTTCGAGCATCAGGCGGTCCGCCTCGCGCCGGGTTTCCTCCAGGGCTTCCCGGGCGCCGTCGCTCTCGCGCGCTGCGGTGCCGGCGGTTTCGGCCAGCGTTTCCGCCCGCAGTCGGAGTTCATCGGCGGCCGCGACGCCTTCGGCGGCGCGCGACTCCCCTTCCTGCAGGGCGGATTGCGCTTCCGCCAGCTGCTCCCGCAGATCGGCGGACCGACGCTCGTTGCGGCGCAACTCCTCCTCCAGCGTTTCCAGCCGGTCGCGTGCGCCGGAGATTCTCTCCCGCGCCAGGAGCCTCGTGCGTTCCCGTTCCTCCACGGCGCGCCGGGCTTCCTCGAGACGGCGGGCGAGACCGGCCCGCTCCCGCTCCATCTCCGTGTGCTCGAGGCGGAGCGCCTCCGCCCGGGTCTCGGCCGTGCGCAGATCCACATGGTCCGGACCGGAATCCGGCTCGAGGCGCTCGACTTCGGATCGGGCTTCGGCCAGTCTGCGGGTCGTCTTCTCCAGTTGGGCTTGGGCGACCGCGATCTCCAGCTGGAGGCGTCGGGCCCGAAGCTTCGCGTGGCGCTCCGCCCGACCCCGCTGCTGCGCGAGGGAGCGGACCTTGGACGCCACCTCGACGAGCACGTCATCGAGCCGCTGAAGATCGCTGTCCGCCTGCTCGAGCCGGCGCGTCGCGATGCGGCGACGGTCCTTGTAGCGTCCGATCCCGGCCGCCTCCTCGAACAGCGACCGGCGCTCTTCGGCGCGGTCCGAGAGGATCGCATCCACCATCCGGCCCTCGATCATCGCGTAGGCGTTCGAGCCCAGCCCCGTGTCGCGGCACAGATCGAGAATGTCCTTGAGCCGGCAAGCCGATCCGTTGAGCGTGTACTCGCTTTCCCCGCCTCGATAGACGGTGCGCCCGATCACGACCTCGGCGTAGGGCACCGGCAGCACGCCCGCTTCATTCGAGATCTCGAGGAGCACCTCGGCCCGGTGGATGGGCTGCCGCGCCTCCGTCCCCCCGAAGATCGCTTCCTCCATGCGGGAGCCTCGGATCGCCGTCGGGCGCTGTTCTCCCAGGACCCAGCGCAGCGCGTCGGAGATGTTCGACTTCCCGCAGCCGTTCGGACCGACGATGGCGGTGATGCCGTCGTGCAGTTCGATCCGCGTCCGGTCGGCGAACGACTTGAATCCTTGCAGCGTCAAGGCCGTGATCTTCAAGCTGGCTCAGGGGATCGAGGCTGGGGCGTCGCCGCGCCTCACGACGAGCGCTGCGGATTCGCCCATGGTTTCGAGACGCTCGCCCATCGGGGTGGCGGCGCCCACGCTCTCGTACGCGCCCCCGTACACCCTGAATACCAGGATCCCATCGATGGCCGCCTCCAGGCTGTACACGGGGATGCCGGCCGACGCGAGCTCGTCGATGCGCGCGTCCGCCTGCTGCCGATCCGCGAACGCGCCCAGATCGTACGCAAGCCGCACGGGCCGGACGAGCCACGCACTTGCCTCCTCCGCAGCGCCCGCCGCCACCAGTTCGTTCATCAGGGCGGAGGCCTCCGACTCGTCCGCGGCCGCCCCCGCGAGGATCCGGTGGTAGGGAACCTCCCGGATCGTCGTGGGGGAGATGAAAGACAGCACGTCAGCGCGAAGCGCGCGGATTTCCGCCAGGCGCTCCGCCGCGTCGGCCGCGTCCCTGAAACTCGCGACGAGCACGGAGTAGGGCCGCTCGGGAGCGGCCTCGAACGCGGCGGCGACGGCGGCTTCATCAGGCACGGGCATGCGGGGCGGAGGAGGAGGAACCTCCGGAGGATCGGGCGCCGCGTCCGCCCCGTCCGCGGGGAGGCTCTCGCCTTCCGGCTCTTCCGGCGTCGCGGAAGCCGCCGGAGTCGAGGGATCGTTCTGCCGGGCCGCGATCATCCCCCCGAAGCGGGAGATCGTCCCGTCGAGCCAACCGTTCCCGTACGCCCACCACCCGCCGAGTGCCAGGGCCGTGATGAGGAACAGCGCCGTGACGAGTCGCCGCGCCCGCGGGCGGCGGCCACGGGGTTCCCCTGCCACGGATCGCGGGGGCGGCGGCACAGGGGGTTCGGGCCCGGACTCGGGTTGCGGCGGGGACTCGGCCGTGTCCATCGGTGGCTTCGTCTCGGGCTCCGCAGCGGACTGCAAGGGGACCTGGCCGTAGCACTCCAAGTGCGAGTAACCCTCGACCGGCGCCGTTCCCAGCACGATGTATCCGTCCAGCAGGCGGAGCAGCCCGGGCGCGGGCCGTCCGCGCTCCGACAGCACGAGAAAGAGGGTGCCGTCGCATTCCTTCACGCGCGAGACGAACCGTTCGAACGCGGCGGATTCGAGGATGCCCGCGACGCCTTCGGGGACCTGCCCGGCCGGCAGGTATATGTAGGGACAGTCCGCGCGCTGCACGGCGACCCGGGCGAGTCCGGCCCGCCCTCCGAGGAACTCCGCCATGCCGCCGGCGTCGGCCGTCTCAAACGCGCCCGCCAGCTCATCGAGTGGCGACGGCCCGGGGTCGGAGTTTACGACGAGCGTCTGTCCGCGGCGGCGGGCGATGGATGTGGCGATCGCATCGACGACGGTGGCGTTTCGCTCGGCCGCCGAGCGTTCGCCGACGAGCGCCACGATGCGACTGCCTTCAGGCAGGATCCACGGGAACGGCGCCGGGGAGGCGTGGCTCACGGGCCCCATCCCGCCGCCCGATCGCCGGGCTCCTCATGAATCCATGCGTCGATCCCCCGCTCGCGCCGCAGCTCGCCAGCCACGGCCTCGGCATCGGGACGCGTCGTGTACGGACCCACGAGCAGGCGATACCAGGTGTCGCCGGCCTCGTCCACCCGTCGCAGCACGTGCGTCGAATAGCCCGAGCGGTCGAGGAGCTGGCGCGTCTGTCCGAGCGCAGCCAACTCCCGGGAGGAAAACACGACGGCGTAGAAGCCGCCGGAGAGCTCGGGCAGAGGAGGCACGGCCCGCTCATCCGGGGGTTCCGTATCAGGTATGAACTCGCCGAGTCCGCCCTCCCCGCCGGCGGGATCCGCCGAGGCCTCCAGGGTCCGGTTCGACGCGCGGCCCGGCCTCCCCACCGTCAACAAGCCGATGCGGCCGGGCGGAGAGCTGTCGGCGAGCGCCTCCAGCGCTTCTTCCGCATCTTCCAGCGTGTCCTCCGGCACGACGGCCGCGGACGCGACGGGCAGGCGGCGCCCCCACCGGTACGGGAGCCACCAGGCGTCGGCAGGACCTTCCACGGCGACGAGCTCGCCCTCCGTTCCGAGGACGCCGAGGCCGCTTTCCGTGGACACCAGCACCCGTCCGCCGGGAAGGGCAATGGGCAGGTCTCCCCGCCACCCTCCGGGGACAGCATCCAGGCCGGCCTCCCCGGCCCTCGCGGACCACACGTTGGAGCCGTCGAAGGCGACCAGCCGGTCGCCCGTGATACCGGGCCTCAAGGCTTCGAGGGGCGCCTCCAGCCGGGAGGATCCGAGTTCGCGCCAGTCGTACCGATCGATGACCACGAAGCGCGTCCGGTCCGTCGATGCCGCAAACACCCGGTGCTGAGACGGGGAGAGGGCCAGTGCCAGCGGGGCGCCGCCGATCTCCGCCCCCCGTACCGGCTCGAGATCGGGGATCGACCACTCCGTGAGTCCACGCCCATCCTCGGACGCCGTCACGACCGTCCGACCCCAGCCCGCGAGCGTAGCGGGCCCGCTCGTGCCGACACCGCGCGTCATCGCGGGCCGCGCTTCACCGGCTTCCCATACCGCGAGCTCCGGCCCCGCCGACCCTTGGACGAGGGCGACGACCCGGTCTCCCGCGGCGGGCGCCGCCCAGTGTACGGCTCCGGCCGCCGTCACCTCCGCCGTGCGGGTCGGCGTAATGGCGAGAATCCGGTCCCCCGACACGAAGGCGCCCCCGGCGGACGAGGCGATCCAGCGCGCGTCGGCGGGCGCATCGGGAAGCGGGGTCTCGGCCTCCACCGGCGAGGTTGTGAAGAGGCGGAGCCGGCGCCCGCGCCGCAGGACGACCGCCGATCCGAGCGAATGGGCCGCCGTGACACTCCCGAGCGAAAGGCGTCCGATCCAGCGCACGGTGGACGGACTCTCGATCGAACGGAACTCCGCGACTCCGCCGTCGCGCGGCACGACGAGAAGTCCGTACCGCGCGAGCGACGAGCCGGAGACGAGGGTCGGTCCTTCGAGGGGGTCGGGCTGATCCTGCGGGGGGCTTCCGCACGCGCCCGAGGCACCGGAGACCGCGAGCAGAAGGAGGAGCGCAGGCGGCATACTCGCTCCGCGCCGGGCGAAGCAAGAGGATGAACGACCCAATGAACTCGTCACGTCTCCCACGTCCTGCGGCCCACCCCCAGAGGTTCCCGTAAGCTAGTACGGCGCCCCCGGTCGCGGAACGGCTTCGAACCCGGATTCACTCCAGTTCGAAGAGGGGGGCGTCGCCCCACAGCCGCTCGAGTCGATAGAACTCCCTGACTTCGCCGAGGAAGACGTGCACGATGAGCCCCACGTAGTCCATCAGCACCCAGCGGCCCGCGCGCAAGCCCTCCACTCCGACGGGACGGAAGCCGTCCTCCCGCGTCCGGTCGAGGATGTTCTCGCTGATCGCCCGGGCGTGCGTGTCGGAATCGCCGGTGGCGATGACGAAAAAGTCGGTGACGTCCGACAGGCCCCGCAGATCGAGTATCGTCGGGAGGCGGGCGTTCCTCTCCAGCGCGGCTTCCGCCACGCTGCGGAGTTCGGGGGAAGGCTCCCCACTTTCCGAGAGGCGGCGCCACACTTCGTCCAGCGGGAGCGGATTCGGTGTCATCGTGTCCCGGAAATACGCGAGCTACCGGGAGTGCCCAGGCGCCGGCTTCCGCAAGGCGCTCCGACGAGGAATGGCAGCGCCATTTCGAGGAGGAGCAACGCCGCGGAGCCGGATGCATCGGCGCTCGAATCGCCTGGGTATTTTCGGGCCACGACGCTACTCCTCGGCGACCACCGTCACCTTGAGTTGGGGCTCGACATCCATGTGGATTCTCACCGGGACATCGTGGTCGCCGAGGTCCTTGATCGGATCATCCAGCCGGATCGAGCGACGATCCACCGAAACGCCCTCCTTCGCGAGTTCGTCCACGATATCCGCGGCCGTCACGGAACCGAACAGGCGTCCGCCCTCACTCGCCCTGCGCACGAAGCTCACGGCTCTTCCCTCAAGCTCGCCCGCCAGTTCCTGGGCCGCTTCGCGCTCGCGCTCCGCCGACTGCTCGACCTGACGCCGCTCCTCCTCGAACCGCCGCCGGTTCCCCTCCGTAGCCTCGAGTGCGATGCCCCTCGGTATCAAGTAGTTGCGCGCATATCCCGGTCGCACGTTCACCAGCTCTCCGGCGAGGCCGAGGTCCGCCACGTCCCTTCTCAGAATCACCTGCACCATCGATCCCTCCACTCGTATCCGCCGGCTGAACCGGCCGCGTTGCCCGACGCGCGCACGCACGCCGTGCGGTTCACGCTCCGTCCGTCTTCACCCCCGACCGCGACCGCAGGTCCAGCCACGTATCGCTGACCCCCATGACCAGGGCCGCGCCCAGCGTCACCGGGTACAGGACCAGCGCCGCCAGCACCCAGGCGCCGATGACCCACCCCGAGCTCAGCACGGCCGCCCCGAGCCACACGAGCACTGCCAGACCTCTGAGCAGATAGAGGCCACCCATCACCGTAACCAGATTGGCGCCGGCGCGCCCCGCCCACGCATCCGCGGGGAGAACCAGGAGCACGAGCCCCAGCACCAGCCCCCAGACGAGGTGGTCGCCGAACCGGAACTCCCGCAGCGGCGGAAGCGGTTTCGATTCCCCCCGGATTCTTCCGGTGATATAGCCGACGACGCCGAGGGCCGAGATCGAAGCGAGCGCGAGCAGGGCGGGATAGACAGCCTCCCACAGGCTCGCGACGCGCTGGACCGCCGCTTCCATTGAGCGTCCGCCGAGCGTCTCGAAATCGTACACCGCCAGCGCCTGGGTGAACTGGGCCGAGATCCGCCAGTCGAGGTCCGCGAGAAGCTGAGGCCGCAGCGCTCCGAGAGCCGCTACGCTCGTTCCCGCGATCACGACCGCCGCCAGCGATCGATCGAACACCCGCCGACGCGGCGCCAGCGCCGTACCGAAAGCAAAGCCTGCGGCGAGCAGCAACGCCCAACCGCGTTCGATGTACCAGAGCGGCCCCGCTTCCCGCAGCCCCAGCGCCGCTCCGGCCAGGAGCAACAGCGCCAGGATGGCCGTTCCGGACTGCGGCGGTTCGAACGTCAGGATCGCCATGGCCGCCGGCACGCCGATGATCGCCAGGAGCCCCAGAGGCGAAGAACTCAGCGGCGACAGCAGCATCACCAGCAGAAGGAGGCCCGCCGCCGGCCAGAGACCGCTCCAGCGTTCCCTCAGCGGCCCCACCCGACAGCTGCGGTCCTAGTCGTAGTAGCCGCGGATGTATGGCAGCAACGCGAGGTATCTTGCTCGCTTGATCGCTGCCGCCACGCCCCGCTGATGCCGGGCGCACGTCCCCGTCGCCCGCCGCGGCAGGATCTTCCCGCGGTCCGAAATATAGCGATCCAGCATGCGCTCATCCTTGTAATCCACGCCGGGCATCCGGGCTTCGCAGAACCGGCACGCCTTTCGAAAGGCCATCTACTCCTCCTTCGCGTCTGCGGACGCGTCGGATTCCGCGTCATCCGCCGCGGCATCGTCCTGCTCCGTCGCCGCGTCGTCCCCTTCAGCTTCCGCATCGGCATCCGCATCCGCTTCCACGTCGGCATCCGCATCCGCCTCCCCAGCATCCTCTTCCGCGGCTGCCTCAGCCCCCGCACCGTCGTCCGCCTCGGGATCGGCGGCGACTCCTTCGTCCGCGGCCGCGCCTTCCTCGGCCCCACCCTCTTCGGCCACGCCTTCGGCATCGGGGACCGCCGGCATCGCCTCGGGCAGCGGCAGCGGATGCTCCGCAATCACGATCAGGTAGCGGAGGACGTCATCCTCCAGCTTCAGGACGCGCTCCAGTTCCACCAGCGAATCGGGATCCGAAGCGAACTGCGCGACGACGTAGTATCCGTTCCGCTGCTTGCGGATGGGGTAGGCGAGCTGACGCTTGCCCCAGTGGACCGACGCGGTGACTTCGCCCGGCCCACCCGTGATGACGGTGTGGTACCGCTCGAGCTTCGCGCCGATTTCCTCGGAGGTCAGGCTCGAACGGAAGATGTACACGATTTCGTAATCGCGCATGCAGAACTCCCTCGGTCTCATTCGGCCCCGACCCACGGTCGGAGCAGGAGTCATTCGTCGGCCCGCCTGAAGCGTGCGAGCCCCTGTGTGAAGGCCGCGGAAGGTAGGTCCTGCGGCCCCGCTGTCAAGCCGGGGCCGCCGGTCCCCGTCACTCGCAGCCCGCCCGGGACTACACTAGAAGAGCCCCAGAGCCCGCAGGACCCCGTCCACGGCGGCGAGGGCGGCCTCCGCGGCCTCCGGGGCCGCCGCGGCCATCCCGTGCACGTCGACGAACCAGGGCGCGAGCACGAGCGATACGACGCTCATCAGCTTCACGACAATGTTCATCGACGGTCCGGAGGTGTCCTTGAAGGGGTCGCCCACCGTGTCGCCCACCACGGCCGCCTTGTGCGGATCGGAACCCTTGCCTCCGTGGGCTCCGGTTTCGATGTACTTCTTGGCGTTGTCCCACGCGCCGCCGGAGTTCGCCATGAAGAGCGCCAGCAGCACGCCGCTCACGGTCGCGCCCGCCAGCGCGCCGCCCAGTGCCTCCACTCCCAGGAAGCGGCCGACCATGATGGGGACGATGATGGCCACGACGCCGGGTACGATCATCTCGCGCAGCGCGGCCCGTGTGGAGATGTCCACGCAGCGCGCCGAATCCGGCTTCGCCGTCCCCTCCATGATCCCGGGAATCTCCCTGAACTGGCGACGCACTTCGGCCACCATGCCGGCCGCCGCCCGGCCCACCGCCGTCATCGTGAGCGCGGCGATGAAGAACGGCGTCACGCCGCCGACGAAGAGCCCCATGACAACCAGCGGATTGATGAGGTTGATGCCGGTCTCGCGCAGACCCACCGCGTTCGCGTAGGCGGAGAACAGAGCGAGCGCCGTCAACGCCGCCGAACCGACCGCGAACCCCTTTCCGATCGCCGCCGTCGTGTTCCCGAGCGAGTCGAGGGAGTCGGTAACCGAACGAACTTCGGGTCCCAGTTCGGCCATCTCCGAGATGCCGCCGGCGTTGTCCGCCACCGGCCCGTACGCGTCCACGGACATCGTGACGCCGACCGTGGCCAGCATCCCGACGGCCGCGATCCCGATCCCGTACAGGCCCGCGAAGTTGAAGGCGAGGAAGATGGCGGCGGAGATCAGGAGCATGGGGATCGCGGTGGACTCCATGCCGACCGCGAGACCCGTGATGATGTTCGTCGCGGAGCCCGTCTCGGAAGCCGAGGCGATGCGCCGGATCGGCTTCTCGGCCGTGTAGTACTCCGTCACCAGCCCGATCGCGATGCCGACGAGCGAACCGAACAGCATGGCCCAGAACGGCCCCGCGTTCGGGTGCAGGAAGACCCACTTGCCCTGCGCCGCGGCATCGAAGATCTGGAGGTTCACCGTGATCGCGTATGCCGCGACCCAGAAGATCACGGCCCCGATGATCGGCGCCCACCGGAGGGCCGCGGCGGGATTCAGGCGCTCGAGGACGCGGATGGCGAGGACGCCGACCGCGCTCGCGAGGAAGCCGGCCATGATGTAGAGGACGGGCAGCGCCACGGCCGCGAGCCGGGCCCCATCGAGGATCATTGCGCTCGTCACGCCGATGACGATCGTGGCGATGACCGAGCCGACGTACGACTCGAAGATGTCCGCCCCCATTCCCGCCACATCGCCCACGTTGTCGCCCACGTTGTCGGCGATCGTGGCGGGATTGCGGGGATCGTCCTCCGGGATTCCGGCCTCGACCTTACCCACCAGGTCCGCGCCGACATCGGCCGCCTTCGTGTATATGCCGCCGCCTACGCGCGCGAAGAGCGCGATCGAAGAGGCGCCCATCGCGAAACCCGATATGATCTCGCCGAAGGGGCGGAAGCCCGTCGCCTGGGGATCGTAGATCATGATCACCGCGCCGATCCCGAGCAGGCCGAGCGCCGCCACCGCGATGCCCATCACGGCTCCGCCCGAGAACGCCACCCGGAGCGCCTTGGCCTGGCCCTCCGCGCGCGCCGCCTCCGAGGTCCTCACGTTGGCGGCCGTCGCGGCCTTCATCCCGAAGAAGCCGGCCATGATCGAGCAGGCCGCCCCGAGCGCGTAGGCGACCGCCGTATGCGCACCCACGAGCCAGAACAGGAGGGCGAAGACGACGACGATGAACGGCAGCAGCACGGTGTACTCGCGCCTCAGGAACGCCATCGCGCCCGAGTGGATCGCCTCCGACAGCTCGGCCATCCTCTGGTTTCCGACAGGCTGCGCCTTCACGTACATGAAGAGCGCGAAGGCGAAGAAGAGCCCGATCACGCCGAGCCAAATCGCAAAATCGATGTTTTCGACCACGTTCCCGACTCCCTTGGCTATCCCCTGATCAGCGGGGGTTCACCCCGGACGGTTGAAACGGTTCATCGCCGCCTCCCCGCCATGTTCCAGCCAGTACTCCACCGCCTCCGCGGCACGGGGGAGGGCGCCCAGCGCCGCCTCCTCCTCCGCTCGCGGCATCCGCGACAACACCCAGGCCGCCAGGTCGATGCGCTCGTCCGGCGACCGTCCGACGCCGAGCCTGATGCGGCCGTAATCGTCGGAGCCGAGACTCGCCGAGATCGAGGCGAGTCCGTTGTGCCCGCCCGGCGATCCCCTCGCCCTCAGGCGAAAGCGGCCCGCCGGCAGCGCGACATCATCGACGAGGACGAGCAGGTCGGTCGCGGGGTCCAGCCGTCGCACGCCGAGCAGCGCGGTCAGCGCCTCGCCGCTCCGGTTCATGTAGGTCAGCGGCTTGTGGATCTCCACGCCCGACCGCCCGGCTCCCGATGTCCACGCCGTGGCGCCGTCCACGCGGAAAGGCGCCCCGCCCCAGCGCCGCGCGAGCCGATCCGCGAGCCACCACCCGATGTTGTGCCGGGTGTCCCGGTATTCCGCGCCCGGGTTTCCCAGCGCGAGAAGCAGCCTCACGGCGGCGGCCCGGCTTCCGCCGTCCGGCTCAGCCCTCCTCCGGCTCGTCCTCGCTCGGGTCCGCCGCTTCCGCTCCTTCCTCCTCCTCGTCGACCTCTTCCACTTCCTCTTCGACGATGGACGGCGGCACGACCGTGCAGACCGTCAGCGACACGTCGTCCAGGATCGTGACCCCGCCCGAATCCACATCCGAGACGTGGAGCGAGTCGCCGATCTCGAGTCCCGAGACGTCGATCTCGAAGGCGGCCGGAATCTCGTTCGGCAGACACTCGACCTCGAGCTCGTGCCGGAGGAACTGCAGCATGCCGCCCATCTCGACACCCGCCGCGGTTCCCCCGAGATGGACCGGAATCGGCACCCGGATCTTCACGTCCGAGCGGATCTCGAAGAAGTCCACATGCAGCAACTGGGGCCGATACGGGTGGCGCTGGATCTCCCTGATGAGGACGGGGCGCGGCTTCCCGCCGTCGACCTCGAGGTCGATCACGGTCGTCGCCGCGTGGATCCGGCTCAACAGGCGGGTCAGCTCGTGCTCGTCCAGCACGAGCGACTCGGCCTCCTCCCGGCGACCGTACACGACCGCGGGCAACTGTCCGCTGCGGCGCAGCTGCCTCGCCGCGCCCTTCCCCGAGGTCGTCCGCGCGCGTGCCGTCAGTGTGGCGGATTCGTTCGTCATCTTTACCTCAATCTTCGGTTCTCTGATTCCGGTGATTCGGGTACTGCCACTTCTGCCTACTTGAACAGCTTGCTTACGGAACTGTTCGCGTGCGTGCTCTCGATCGCCTGCGCGAGCAGGCTCGCCACCGAGAGCACGGTCAGGTTGGGGAGCGCTTCCTGCACTCCCGGAGCGAGCGGCACGGTGTCCGTCACCGTGATCTCCTTCACATCGGCGGCCGCGAGGCGTTCGAGAGCCGGTCCCGAGAACAGGGGGTGCGTGGCGAGGACGTAGACGTCCAGCGCACCGCGCTCCTTGAGCACGTCGATGGTCGACACCATCGTCCCGGCCGTGTCGATCATGTCGTCCGGGACGATGCAGTGCTTCCCCTCGACCTCGCCCACGATGTTCGAGACCTCGGCCTCGTTCGGCGCGGGTCGCCGCTTGTCGACGATCGCGAGTTCTCCGCCGAGCCTCCGGGCGTAGCCGCGCGCCATCTTCGCCGCGCTCACGTCCGTCGCGACGACGACAAGGTTGTCCAGCTTCTTCATCTCGTAGTAGCGGCGGAATACCGGAGCCGCATACAGGTGATCCACGGGGATGTCGAAGAAGCCCTGGATCTGATGCTGGTGAAAATCGATGGAGAGGACGCGATCCGCGCCGGCGGCCGTCATCAGGTTTGCGAGCAGCTTCGCCGCGATCGACACGCGCGGCTGATCTTTCCGGTCGGAACGGCCGTACCCGTAGTAGGGCACGACCGCCGTGACGCGCGCCGCCGAGGCCCGCTTCGCCGCATCGATCAGGATCAGGAGTTCGAGCACGTTCTCCGCAGGCGGGTTCGTGGGCTGGATCAGGAAGACATCGCGCCCGCGCACGTTCTCGTCGATGCGCACGAAGATCTCGCCGTCCGCGAAGCGCTTGATCGTGACGTCGCACAGCCGCTCCCCGAGCACGTCGGCGATTCCCTTCGCAAGGGCGGGATTCGCCGTGCCCGAAAGCAGCATGATCGGACTCGTGTGAAACGAGAAGTCCGTAGTGTCCATGCGTGTCGACTGGCTCGCTGGTCTGGTTCCGGCGCGTTCCCCGGCGCGCGCGCGGCGCACGTGGAGGCCCTGCCGGAAGGAGAGAAACTGTGTGGGTCCCGAACCCGGTTTGCCGCGAGGCCGAAGCCCGTGGCGACGGCGCCCAGACTACCGATTCACGCGGGTGCCTGTCAACGAGCGTCCGGCGCCGGACGGAAGCCGGGTTACCCCGCCGCCGGAGCCGCCGGGATCGTGTAAACCACCTGCGTCGGATACGCGAACTCCACGCCGTGCCGGTCGAAGCGCTCGTGGATCGCGAGCAGCACCGCCTGCTTCGCATCCATGAAGCGGTCGTACTCGGGGACCGTCATGTAGAAGATCGTGTCGAATTCGATGGCGGAGTCCGCGAAACCCGAGAGGTGGCAGCGGTCGAAGCGGGTCTCCTCCTGCGCCTCCACGATCTCCTCGATCCAGTCGGGGATCTGCGCCAGGAGTTCGCGCTGGGTGCCGTACGTCACGCCGACCTTCAGCGCCCCGCGCCGGTCCTGCATGCGCCCGAGGTTCCGGATCCGCGTGTTGATCACATCGCTGTTCCCGAGGATGAGTTGCTCGCCGCCCAGGCTCCTGAGACGCGTCGTCTTGAGCCCGATGTGTTCCACCGAACCCTGAAAGTCGCCGATGACGAGGAAGTCGCCGATGACGAAGGGTTTATCGAGGATGATGGATAGCGACGCGAGCAGGTCGCCGAGGACGTTCTGGGCCGCGAGCGCGACGGCGATGCCGCCGATCCCCAGGCCCGCGAGCAGCGCCGCGACTTCCACCCCCAGGTTGTCGAGTATGAGGAGGAGCACGATGGACCACACGGCGAGGCGCCCCACGAAGGAGAGCGCGCTGACCATGGTTACGGCCTCCGCATCCTCGCCCGCGGTGACATCAACGAAGCGCTTCACCCAGAAGGCGATCGCGGCGCTGGCCCAGATCCCGCCCTGGACGACGACGGCGATGACCGTCGCGCGGCGAATAACGAGCGCCACAAGCGGGTCGAGTTCGAGCACCAGCGAGGCCGCGAAGAGCGCCACGAAGAGGATGAGGCCGAACCTGGTCTCGCCGAGGATGTCGGCGATGAGATCGTCGATCGATGTGCGCGTCTGGCTCGCGAAACGGGCAAGACCCCGTAGCGCGTAGCGCTCGAGCAGCCAGAGCGCGAGCGTGGTGAGCGCGTAGATGCCGGCAGCGGTCAGCCACGCCGCAAGCGGATTCCCGTAGAACGTCTGGTCCAGGCCCATGCCTCGAACTCCGATATCTGTCGTCGTGATCAGGTGATTTGCTTGAGCATTTCGGCTACGTCGGTCGTCGGACGCCGGCATGCGAAACCCGAGCAGACGTGCGCCGTCGCCTTCCCATCCACGAGACGGTGCGGCGCGGTGAACGGCGCGATCTCCGCGAGGCGCCCCGCCGCGGGCTCGCCGGATCCGTCGGACCCGTCGTCGGCCGGCTTGAAGAGGACCGCCGTCCGGGGTCCGAAGCGGGCGGAGAGCGCCTCCAGCATGCGCTGCGTGTCGGGGGCCCCGGCCTCGCCCGTCACGACGACCTCCTGCGAGGGCCCGAGGGCGAGATCGAGCGCGACGAGCGACATCGTGTGCGCGGAAGGGGCGCCGCTGACCGGCCCCGCCAGGGCGTGGCGCAGCGCTTCGGCCCGGTCGAGCAATTCGCTGTCGCCCGTGAGCCGGCCCAGCCGAAGGAGCACGTACCAGGTGGTCGCATTGGCCGAAGGCGTGGCGCCGTCGTACAGCTCCTTCTGCCGCACCGGCAAGTCCGTCTGTTCCGCATCGACGTTGAACACGCCCAGGCGGTCGGGGTCCCAGAAGCGCTCCAGCAGCGCGTCCACCAGCTCACGCGCCGACCGGAGCCAGCGCGGGTCGAAGGTCGCGCCGTAGAGTTCGACCAGGCCCCAGGCGAGGCAGGCGTGGTCCGCGGCTCCGGCGACGATCGCCGCGTCTCCGTCCCGGTAGCGATGGAGGAGCGTGCCGTTTTCGTCACGGAGGCGGTCGAGGATGAACTCCGCCGCGCGTGCCGCCGCCGCCACGAGCCGCTCGTCGCCGAACGCGAGTCCGCTCCGCGCCAGCGCCGCGATCATCAGTCCGTTCCAGTCGGTCAGAATCTTGTCATCCAGCAGTGGACGTTCCCGCTTCGATCGCGCGTCGAACAGAAGGGCCCTTGCACTTTCCAGACGCTCCTCTATCCGCTCGGCGTCATCGCCCAGGGCCGCGGCGATCTCGGCCGGTGTCTCTCCGCGGTGGAGAATGTTCTCGCCGGTCCGGAGCCCCGACGCCTCATCGGCGAAGTTTCCCCGGGCCTCGACCCGGAACGCGCGCCGCGCAAGCCCGGCCACGTCGTCCCCGAGGCCCCCCGTCACGACCTCGTCGAATGCTTCGCGGGTCCAGACGTAGAACGCCCCCTCCCGACCCTCGCTGTCTGCGTCCTCGGCCGAGTGGAAGGCGCCCCCCGGGTCCGTGAGGTCGCGCGCCACGTACTCATGGATCTCGAGCGCCACCCGGCGGTGCGCGTCGTCGCCCGTGATCTGCCACAGCTCCGTGTACGCCATGGCGAGGAGCGCCTGGTCGTAGAGCATCTTCTCGAAGTGCGGCACGAGCCAGCGGGCGTCCGTCGAGTAGCGGTGGAATCCGTACCCGACCTGGTCGAAGATCCCTCCCTTCCTCATCGAGACGAGCGTCTTTTCCACCATCTCGACGCCCCGCCGGTCGCCGGTGCGGTCGCTCCAGCGGAGGAGGAAGAGGAGCTGGTGCGGGGCCGGGAACTTCGGAGCCCGCGAGAAGCCTCCCTGGTGCGGGTCGTAGCGGGCCAGCAGATCGCTGAAGCCGCGACGCAGCGTGTCCTCGCCGAGTGCGCCGTCCACCGAACCCGCGCCGCGGACCTCCACTTCCCGGATTGCGGCCAGCGCCGAAGCTCCGGCCGCCTCGACGTCCGCCCGCCGTTCGCGCCACAACTCGGCCAGCCGCGGCAGCAGCTCCAGCATCCCGACCCGCCCGGCCACGCTCTCGCGCGGGAAATAGGTCCCGGCGAAGAAGGGCTGCTTGTCCGGCGTCATCACGATCGTCAGCGGCCACCCCCCCTGCCCCGTCATGAGCTGACACGCCGTCATGTAGACGCCATCGATGTCGGGCCGCTCCTCGCGGTCCACCTTGATCGACACGAAGTCGCGGTTCAGAAGCGCCGCCACGTCGGCGTCCTCGAAGGACTCGTGCTCCATGACGTGACACCAGTGACAGGTGGCGTACCCGATGGAGAGGAAGATCGGCCGATCCTCGGCCCGGGCGCGCGCGAAGGCCTCCTCACTCCACGGCGCCCAGTCCACGGGATTGAAGGCGTGCTGGAGAAGATACGGACTCTTCTCGCCTGCGAGCTGGTTTGCCCGGCCGGGCTGGGAATCAGGCATGGGATTGGCCCCCCAGGGGTCGAACCTGGATCATCGGCTCCAAAGGCCGGTGTCTTGCCATTAGACGAGGGGCCAGAAGCGCCGAAGATGGCCCGCCGCGGCGATCGGAGTCAATCGACGCGGATGGGCGCGCCGTTCGAGCGCAGCCAGGCTTTGCCCCGTCCTGCTACGCGGGAAGCAGGACGTCCAGGATCCGGGCATTTCCGCCGCCGGCGGACTCGGTGAGGCTCCGCCGGGCGCGTGCGCGTTCGTCGTCGTCACGGAAGATCGCGAACAGGGCCGAACCCGAGCCTGTCATCGCGGCCACGCAGGGTTCGCGCGCCCGGAGTACCTCGAGGAGCGCGGACAGGGCCGGGTGCCGGGAGAGGACGGGTGCCTCGAGATCGTTGTGGACGAGCCGCTCGAGGGATGCCCATGCCGCCAGCCGCGTCGTCCCCGGCAGAATCGACGCCCCTCCGGCATCGGCTTCCGTTCGTTCGAGCCAGCGGTAGGCGTCGGGCGTCGACACATGGATCCCGGAGCAGACCAGGAGCGCCGGACGGGGCCGCGGCGGACGGAGCGGAAGGAGCCGGCGCCCGCGTTCCCAACCCAGCGCCAGCGGGACCCCGAGGAGCGCGAAGGGGACATCGCTGCCGATCTCACCGGCGATTTCCACCAGTTCCCGCTCCTCGAGCCTCGGCCAGCGCCGGGCGAGCAGGCGCAGCGTGGCGCCGGCGTCCGCGCTCCCTCCGCCGAGTCCGCTCCCCATCGGGATCCGCTTGGTGAGGCGAATGTGCACGGCCGGGCGTTTCCGGTTCGCGAAGGCCCGGCCGAAGAACCGGTCCGCGGCCTGCCAGCCGAGATTGCCGGGTCCGTCCGGCACGCCGTCGGCCAGCGGTCCGTCGACGGAGAGCGTAACGCCCGCGCCCTCTGCCGCCGGCCCGGCCTCGGCGATGCTCACGGTGTCGGTCAGACTCGTGCGGGCAAGCAGGGTCTCCACGCCGTGAAACCCCGTCTCGTCACGGGAGAACACGCGGAGGCGCAGGTTGATCTTCGCGTGCGCTTCGGCCGTCCCGATCTCGCGCCGGCCCGTCACGTCGACGCCTTCGGTGCCCGGGCCGTGTGCCGCCCCAGCTCCCTGCGGCTGATCCCGAGACGTCGCATGTACCAGATCCCCAGCACCGTGATGGGCAGGAACGTGAGGATGTGGTAGCCCGCGGCGAAGGAGATGATTCTCGCCGGCTCGATCTGGTGCAGTTCGAGGGCGACCCGCGCCGCCGTCTCGAACGGCCCGAAGAACCCCGGTGTGGAGGGTATCGCGACGGCGAAACCGATCGTCGTCTGGAGGACGAGCGCACCGAGGAAGCCGGGCCTGACGATGCCGAAGGCGAGGAACCCGAGGTAGAACGAAGCGGCGTTCCAGCCCCAGACGGCGAACGACCACAGCATCGCTCGGGCGAAGACATGCGCGTGTCGAAGCGCCCCGAGTCCGTCGACGAAGGCGGAGAGCACATCAGTGATGCGCTCCGCCACGCGGTCCGGCGCGAGCCGGTGCGACCACTTCCCCGCCAGGCGGAGGAACCGGTTCGGGAAGCGCACGAGGAGGGCGAGCGCGATCAGGCTCGCGGAGACGAGGACGACGCCCAGCGTGAACAGGTCCCGCAGCGTCCCCGAGGCGGCTTCGTCCACGCCGACGATGAAGAAGGCCGGAACGAGGAACACCATGAGGACGATCGCGTCGAGCAGGCGTTCCACAACCAGCGAAGCGAGCGCGCCGGTCAGCGGCACGGGCGAAATCCGCGACAGCGAGTACGCACGGGCGAACTCTCCCAGCCGGCCCGGGAGGACATTGTTCGCCATGAACCCGATGCACACGGCCGCATATCGCGAGCTGAAGGGCAGCTCGCCGTTCGAGGCGCGCAGGAGCGTCTGCCACCGCATTGCACGGATGTTGAAGGTGAGCGTAGCAACGACGGTGGCGGCGATCAGCAGCCAGACGTTCGCCTCGCCAAGATGTCTCAGGAGTTCGGCGGCCGAGACATCCCGGAGCGCCCAGAACAGCAGTGCGATGGAGACGAGGACGCCTGTGAGAACCGTGACACGGCTTCTCACCCGCGCGCCTCGCGCACGAGTTCGGACATCTCGAGCACTGCGCGCTCCATGCCCACGAGCACGGACCGGCTCACGATCGAGTGGCCGATGTTGAGTTCTTCGCATTCCTCGATCGCGGCCACCGGCTGGACGTTCTCGTAGGTGAGCCCGTGCCCGGCGTGCACGCCGAGGCCGGCCCCTGCCGCCCGTGCCGCCGCATCGTACAACCGCGTGAGCTCGTGGTCGGCACTCGCCTGGTCCGGCGCGTTTGCGTACTCGCCGGTATGTAGCTCGATCGCGTCGGCGCCCGCTTCGGCCGAGCCGTCGACGGCCGCCGGATCGGGATCGATGAACAGCGAGGTCCGGATCCCCGCCTCCCGGAGCCGCGCCACTGCGGCGGCGAGACGGGCGGGATCGGCGGAGAGATCGAGGCCGCCTTCGGTCGTGAGCTCCTCCCTCTTCTCGGGGACGAGCGTGGCCTGGGCCGGTCTCCAGCGTTCGGCGAGGAGGAGGACTTCTTCCTCGGCCGCAAGTTCGAGGTTGACGAACGTTCGCACGGTTTGCTGCAGGAGTGCCACGTCGCGGTCCTGGATGTGCCGGCGGTCCTCGCGCAGGTGCACCGTGATCCCGTTCGCACCCCCGAGTTCGGCCAGCACGGCAGCCCGCACCGGATCGGGTTCATCCGTGCCGCGCGCCTGCCGCACGGTCGCCACATGATCGATGTTCACGCAGAGTCGGCAATCGACCAGGTGCGAGAAGCTGCTGTTCGGCATTGGTGTGCTCCCGTTCTCGGCTATACCGCCGCGGCGCCCGTCCGGTTCGCCGCGTCAGGCGGCGTCCGCCTGCTCGACGGCCAGGCCGCTCCGCCGCCAACGGCCGGCCACCCCGGCGGGCACGCGCGCCACGATGACCACGCGCCCCTCTTCGTACGCGCGCTCCAGCACCTCGCCCTCCCGGTACGCCTCGGCGAGCCGGGCGCCGTCCCCGACCGGGAGGCTCACCCGTACGGTCTCGAGGCGGGCGCGCATCGCCGCCTGAAGCGCCTCGCGCAGGGGGTCCAGGCCTCCCTCCTCCATGATCGAAGTCAGGACGTGCGGCCGACCGTCCGCCGCTCCCCGCTCGCGGAGTGCCCGCTCTTCTTCGTGCGTGAGGCGGTCGATCTTGTTGAAGACCTCCATCACCGGGCGGTCCGCCACGCCGGCTTCGGCCAGCACCTTCTCGACGGCCTCGCGCTGCTCGTCACGGCTCGGCGACGACGCGTCGATCACGTGCAGCAGGAGATCGGCCGCGGCCAGTTCCTCCATCGTCGCGCGGAAGGACGCCACGAGATGGTGCGGCAGCTTGCGAATGAACCCGACGGTATCGGTGAGGAGGATCGGCCCCGGACCTTCGACATCGCAAACCCGGGTTGCCGAATCCACGGTTGCGAACAGCCGGTCTTCCACGAAGACATCCGAGCCGGACAGTCCCCGCAGGATCGACGACTTCCCCGCGTTCGTATATCCCGTGAGGGCCACGGTGAACTTCTCGCTTCGCGCCCGGCGCTGAGTGACCCGCGCCCGGGCGATGTGGTCGAGCTTGCCGCGCAGCCGGGCCAGGCGCCGGTCGATGAGCCGGCGGTCCGTCTCGATCTGCTGCTCCCCGGGGCCGCGCGCGCCGATTCCGCCGCCTTCGCGCGAGAGGTGCGTCCACATCCGCTTCAACCGCGTCCGCATGTACTGCAGCTGGGCGAGTTCGACCTGGAGTTTCGCTTCCGAGGTCCGGGCACGGAGCGCGAAGATGTCGAGGATGAGTTCGGTGCGGTCCAGTGCGCGCACCCCGAGCGCCGATTCGAGATTGGCCCCTTGGGCGGGCGTGAGTTCCTCGTCGAAGATGGCGAGCGTGGCGTCATGCTCGCGGAGCACGCGCGCCAGGCGCTCGACCTTGCCCTTGCCGATGTACGTCGAGGCGTTCGGCGTACGCAGGCGCTGGACGACCGCGCCCCGCACATCGGCGCCGGCCGTACCCGCGAGGCGTGCGAGTTCCTCGAGGTGTTCGTCCACCGTCTCCTGGGGCATGTCGAGCGTCGGCGCGCCCACCAGGACCGCGCGTTCGGCGCCTTTGCTCGAAGTCACTCTGTCGATCGATGCCTCTCCTTTTCAGCGGCGGCCGGGGCTTCCGGCATGTTCGCCTCCGCCGTTCCCGCGCGGGCCCGGCTGCGCCGGATCGCGTCGAGCCGGTGCCGGGCGTCCACCTCCCAGCCGCGCTCGACCGGATCATACCAGCGGCTCCCGCGCAGAGAATCCGGAAGGTATGACTGGGCGGCCACGGCGTCTTCCTCATCGTGATCGTAGCGATACCCCACGCCGTAGCCGAGTTCCTTCATGAGGCGCGTGGGCGCGTTCCGAATATGAAGCGGAACGGGTTCGGCGGGCGTCTCGCGAGCCGTACGGGCCGCGGCGCCGAACGCCCGATGGACCGCATTCGATTTCGGGGCGAGGGCGAGGTAGGTCACGGCCTGGGCCAGGGCGAGATCGCCTTCCGGGCTGCCGAGAAAGTGGTACGCGTCCCGTGCCGCGATCGTGACGGCCAGCGCTCGGGGGTCCGCGAGTCCGACATCCTCGACGGCCATGCGCACGATGCGCCGCGCCAGATACATGGGATCCTCGCCGCCGTCCAGCATCCGCGCGAGCCAATAGAGCGCGGCGTCCACGTCCGAGCCGCGCACCGCCTTGTGCAGGGCGGAGATGAGATTGAAGTGCTCTTCGCCGGACTTGTCGTATCGCGCGAACCGCTTCTGGAGGGCCGCCTGCACGTGCCCCGCCGAGATTTTCCCGGCACCGTCGGCGTCGGCGAGATCCGCCGCCGTCTCCAGCGCGTTCAGCGCGCGCCGCGCATCCCCGTCGGACTCGATCGCGAGTCTGATCAGCGCGTCTTCCTCGATCGAGAGGCCCCGGTCGCCGAGACCGCGGCCGGCCTCCCCGAGGGCGTGCGCGCAGATCTCCCCGACCTCTTCCGGCGCCAGCGGCTCCAGGACGAAGACGCGGGTGCGGGAGAGGAGCGGACCGACGACCTCGAAGCTGGGGTTCTCCGTCGTGGCTCCAATGAGCGTGACGGTGCCGCGTTCGACGTGCGGCAGGAGGGCATCCTGCTGCGCCCGGTTGAAGCGGTGAATCTCGTCAACGAAGAGGACGGTACCGCGACCCGTGGCGGCGCGCCGCGCTTTCGCCTCGTCGAGGATGCGGCGCACGCGCGGGATGCCGTCGGTCACCGCCGAGAAGGGGATGAACGCGGCCTCCATCCGGCTCGCCAGCAACCCCGCGAGGGTGGTCTTTCCGGTCCCCGGCGGCCCCCAGAAGATCAAGCTCGGAACGCGTCCGCTCTCGATGAGTTGGCCGAGGGGCCCGCCTTCGCCCACGAGCTTCGCCTGACCGACGAACTCCTCGAGCGACCGCGGCCGCATGCGCGCGGCGAGCGGCGCGTTGGCCGAATCGGGATCCGGAGCCTCGCCGACTCTGCCGCCCCCGGCCGCTCCGCCACGCTCAACGGCTGCGGGCACGCGGGCGCCCGGCTCCAGCCCCGGGAACAGGCTCGGTTCGTCAGTCATTGCGGGCGCCCCCGTCGTCGGCCGGCCCCCCGGGTGCATCGCGGCGGCCCGAAGCCTCTGCGAGCGCACCAATCTCGATCAAACGTCGAGCCTCATCGAGCAGAGGCTCGCGCTCGTTGCGGTCGGGATCCTCGATGACCTGCTCGAGCAACTCCTCCAGGAGCAGCCGCACGAGCGGGCCGGGCGACATGCCGAGCGCAAGCAGGTCGTCTCCCCGGACCGCGAGTTGCCCCAGGCTGAGCGGCGGGTCTTCCTCGAGCTCTTCGCGCACCCGGTCCCGGGTCACCTCCAGGTAGCGCTCCGCGTGAGCTTCTTCCGCCGCGCGGGCGATGGCGAAATGAAGTCCGAAGAGGTCCTCCCACGCGTCGCCGACCGACGATAGCCAGCGCCGGTGCTCCGCCGCCGAGTCCAGGGCTCCCACGAAGGGCAGGTACAGTCGTGCGAGCCGCGTGGCGTAGCGCCGCTCCGCGTTGGAACACTTCAGTCGCGAGAGCAGCGACTCGGCGGCGTCGGCGCGCCCCTCGGGCGTGTCGGCTGCGGCTACGAGCAGAAGCGCCAGGCGTACGTTGGCGGCCTGCGCAGGGGCCGCATCGACGGCGCCGAGCGCGGCTGTCCACGCGTCGCGGTCGGCCGCCAGCCCCAGCAGCTCCGGGTACCAGTGGCCCAGTGCTCCGCAGGTCGCGTACAGGTCCAGCGCGGCCGAAGGCTTCGGGTCCGCCATCACCTTGAGCAACTCTTCGCGCACACGCTCGGCCGACAGCTCGGCCAAGCCGTGGACGGCCTCCCGCATCGCTTCGTCCGTGCGCGCCTCGACGGCCCACGCGAACCGTCCCGCGAATCGGAAACCGCGCAGGACGCGCAGGTAGTCCTCCCGGAAGCGCTCGTCGGGGTCTCCCACGGCGCGCAGAATCCCGTCCTCGATGTCCTCGGTGCCGCCCCACGCGTCACGGATCTCGCCGGTGGCGGGCCGCCAGGCGATAGCGTTCGCGGTGAAGTCCCTGCGGCTCAGGTCCTCTTCGATGGAGCCCGCGAAGGCGACCTCCGCGTGGCGGCCATCCGTCTCGACGTCGCGCCGGAAGGTCGTGACTTCGTAGCTGTCGTCGCCATCGAGGACGGTGACGGTTCCGTGGACCACACCGACCGGTACGGTCCGCGGAAAGAGGCGCATCACGTCTTCGGGCCGCGCATCCGTCGTGAGGTCCCAGTCCGGCTCGGCCAGGTCGGGCGCCCGTCCGATCTGCCGGACGTAGGCGTCACGGATCGAGCCGCCCACGGCCCATGCCTCGAAACCCGCGGCTTCCAGCCGCTCGGCGGTGCGGGAGAACCCGGCTGGCGGGGTGAAACAGCCCGGATCGATCCCGGTCACGACCACCCCGGAAGAGAGATGCCCCGCGCGGCTGTCCCCGGCCAACTACCCGGACTCACCCACACAGCACGCTGCCGCCGTTTACGTTCAGGACCTCTCCCGTGATGTGCCGTGCCGCATCGGAGAGGAGGAAACAGATCGGACCGGCGATGTCTTCGGCGCTCGCGACTCGTCCCAGCGGAATGAGGGCCAGCGCGGTGCGCCCCGCCTCTCCCTGAAGCGCGGGCGACGACATATCCGTGTCGACCCACCCCGGGGCGACGGCATTCACGTTGATCGACCTTGGACCCATTTCCGTCGCGATCGACTTGCAGAACGCGTTGATCGCCCCCTTGGAAGCGGCGTAGTGGCTGTGCTCCGCCTCTCCCCGCTGGGAGGCGGTCGAGGAGACGAGGACGATGCGCCCATCCTCCCGCATCCGCCGCAGGGCCTCCCGCGTACTCGCATAGATCGACGTCAGATTCGTCTCGATCATGCGGCGCCACTCCTCCACGCCGAGCACTTCCAGGGGCCGCGCCTCCACGTTCCAGATGCCGGCGTTGCCCACGAAGCCTTCGAGTTCGCCGAATTCCGCATCCACCCGCTCGAAGAGGGCCCGGCACGCCGCGGGTTCGCCGAGATCGGCGCCGGCGCACCAGTGGTGCCCGTCCGGGGCCAGCGCGCGCGCCTCGTCCACCGCCTCCCGCGCCTCGTCCTCGGCGCGATGATAGGCGATCCCGACGGAGGCGCCGGACGCCGCGAGTGCCCGAACCGTCGCTCGGCCGATCCCGCGCGAACCGCCGGTCACGAGCACCCGCCTTCCCGCGAGCCCGGGCATCGCCGCCGTCACTGCGCCCCCGCGCGCGTGCCGTAGTGCTCGCCGATCCGCCCGTGCGGCCCCGCCCGATCCGCGAGCCTGCGCGCGCGCGCCGCGCTCCCGCCGAGGGCCGGGTCGGCTGC
Source organism: uncultured Gemmatimonadota bacterium (assembly GCA_964509895.1). GTDB lineage: Bacteria > Gemmatimonadota > Gemmatimonadetes > Palauibacterales > Palauibacteraceae > Palauibacter. Next base: position 17,887 of record CAZDZJ010000053.1, on the reverse strand, counting down.
CGCCTCGAGCGCGTAGGTGAGAATCGCGTCCGCCGCGAGCAGGGTGACCGCCTCGGAACGGTCCGCCGCTCCCTCGGCCACGGCCGCCAGCCCATCGAGGGCTGCTTGCACGAGCCCGTCTTCCCCCTCCTGCAGGCGCCTGCGAACCAACGGCCACACCGCTTCGGCCAGCTCGGCCGGAGCCTCCTCCAGGCGCCCCTCGAGCCACGCTTCGAGCGTGAGAGTCCCCGCGGCGTCGGTCACGTCAGCCACCTGCCAGCGCCGGCACGCGTTCCGAAGCCCAGGCCTTCGCGGCTCCAAGCCCATCTTCGGCTCGCGACGGATCCCCCACACCCCCCTGTGCGAAGCGGGCGCTCCCGCCCCCACCGGACCCCGTCGCCTGACTGGAAACGCGGACGAGGTCTCCAGCCTTGACGCCGAGTCGGATGAGATCGTCGGAGACGACGGAGATGAACGCGTGGCGGTCCTCATCGGGGAAAACGACGTGTATGACCGCGGCCCCCGACCCCATCCCGCCGCGCAGGCGATCTCCGAGTGCGCCGAGGTCCGTACCTCCGGGAACCTCCAGGCGCCCCGACACGAAGCGAGCCCCGTTCGTACCCGCCACGCCCGCACGGGCGAGCAGCGTCTCCAACTGTTGCTCCGCGGCATCTCCCCGCTGCCCCCGGACTTCTTCGGCGAGCGCATCGCGTTCCTCGAGGAGCCGGTCCATGCGCGCCGCGAGGTCCGCCGGCTGGCAGCGCAACCGTTCAGCCAGTTGGGCGAGGAGCCGCTCCCGTTCGAGTTCGCGCCGGTACGCCCCCTGCCCCGTCACCGCCTCGATGCGGCGGATGCCCGCCGCGACCCCCGTCTCGGACACGATCCGGAAGGTCCCGATCTGACCCGTCGTGCGGACGTGCGTGCCGCCGCACAACTCGAGGCTCAGGCCGGGAACCTCGATCACGCGCACGATGTCCCCGTACTTCTCCCCGAAGAGTGCCATCGCACCCGCGGCGATCGCCTCGTCGTAGTCCCGCTGCGACGCATCGACATCGTGGTTTCCGAGGATCGCCTCCGTCACCTCCGCCTCGATGTCCGCCCGCTCCCGAGCGGTGAGCGGACCCCGATGGCTGAAGTCGAAGCGAAGCCGGTCGGGCACCACGAGCGATCCCGCCTGCTGCACGTGCTCGCCCAATCGGTTGCGGAGCGCGGCGTGCAGGAGGTGCGTCGCCGTGTGATTCCGCTCCGTCTCCCGCCGCACCGGATCGACCCGCGCGAGTACCGTGTCCTCCACAACGTCCCTGGCCCCTCGGAGCGATCCGTCGGACAGCGATCCGGCTACCACGGTTCGGTCGTCGTCACCCCACACGGCAGAGATGTCGACGGCCCATCCGTCCCCGATCACGCGCCCCGTATCCGAGACCTGCCCGCCACTCTCCAGATAGAACGGATTCCGTTCCAGGAGGAAGGCATGCCGACCGTCCTCGGACCACCGGCGGCAGTTCGTCTCGATCTCGAGATCCCGGTACCCCACGAATTCCTGCCGAGCCTCTCCCGCCGGAGCGATGATGGTCAGATCTCCGCCGAACTTCACGTCGACAGTACGTCCTCCGTGAAGGTCCACGACGGTGCGGGAGCGGGCGCGTTGAGCCTCGAGGGCCTCGTTGAAGCCCTCCCAGTCGACGTCGTAGCCGCGCTCGCGGGCGATGAGGCCGGTGAGATCCTCGGGAATGCCGTACGTGTCCTTCAACTTGAAGGCGACGTTGCCGGCCACCGCACCGGAGCCCCCCTCCGGCATCGCCCGGTCGATCTCGCGCATCCCGCCCTCGATCGTCGAGAGGAAGAGTTCCTCCTCCGCACGCGTGGTGGAGAGCAGGTGCCCGCGCCTCGCCTCCAGTTCCGGGAAGGTGGCCGACATGCGGTTCACGACGACACCCACGAGGTCGTGCAGGAGCGGGTCGCGCCTGCCCAGCAGCCAGTAATGCCGTACCGCCCGGCGCAGGATCCGCCGGAGCACGTATCCCCGCTTCTCGTTGGAGGGGAAGACGCCGTCGGCGAGCAGGAACGCCACGGCCCGGGCGTGATCCGCCAGCACACGGAAGGCGACCCCGTCCTCCCAGTCCTCGGGCGCCTGCGAATACTGCAGACCCAGCCCTTGCTCCGCCGCTTCGATGATCGGGAGGAAGAGGTCCGTGTGATAGTTCGTGCCCACGCCCTGCAGGAGCGCCGCAATGCGCTCGAGTCCCGCACCCGTGTCGATCGAAGGCGCCGGGAGGGGCGTATCCGTGCCGTCCGGCGCGCGGTCGAACTGCATGAAAACGAGGTTCCAGAACTCGATGATCTCATCCGCCTCGCCGGCCGCTTCGAACTGCGCGTCCGTGATGCGGTCATCGCGCTCCGTCCGCAGGTCGTAGTGCAGCTCCGAGCAGGGACCGCACGGACCCGTGTCGCCCATCTGCCAGAAGTTGTCCTTGTCTCCCATGCGCCGGATGCGCGCCTCGGGGATGGAGGTCAGTTCGAGCCACAGGTCGAACGCGTCGTCGTCATCGTGGTGCACAGTGGCCCAGAGTCGATCGGCTTCCAGGCCGAGATCCTCCGTCACCCACTCCCAGGCGAAGGTGATCGCGTCGCGCTTGAAGTAGTCGCCGAAGGAGAAGTTCCCGAGCATCTCGAAGAAGGTGTGGTGGCGCGCGGTCCGCCCCACTTCTTCCAGGTCGTTGTGCTTGCCGCTGACGCGAAGACACTTCTGCGACGTGACCGCGCGGGGCCGGCCCGGGCGCTCCGTTTCTCCCGTGAAGATGCCCTTGAACTGCACCATCCCGGCATTCGTGAACATGAGGGTCGGGTCATCCGCGGGGACGAGCGGGCCGCTGGGCAGTTGCAGATGCCCCTGCCGCTCGAAGTAGGAAATGAAACTCTGCCGGAGTTCGTCCGCCTTCATTCGTATGTCCGTCCGACGCTTGGCCTTCGTTGTCCCGTGCGCCCGCCGCTATTCCGCCGGGCCGTCCTCCAGCTGCCAGTTGGCTTCGATCCACGCGCGAATCGCGCCAGCGGCGAAACCGCGTCTCGCCAGGTAGTCGAACAGCCGCCGACGCGCCTTTGCCGCGTCCGCTCCCGTCTGCCTCCGCGCCCGGGCCGCCGCGACTCGCCGGAGCAGCGTCTCCTCCGTGGCGTCTTCTTCCGCCATTGCCTCCCGGATGCCGCGCTCCGCGTCCTCCCGCGACACCCCTCGAGCGAGAAGGTCGGACTGCATGCGACGGGCTCCGCAGGGCCGAAGCCGGATGCGGTCCCGCGCGAAGCTGGCCGCGAACTTCGCGTCGTCCAGATACCCCAGCGCTTCGAGACGTTCCAGTGCGTGCCGAATGGCTTCCTCGTGGATGCGATCCCGCCGCAGCCGGCGTTCGACTTCCCGGCGACTCCTCGGGCGCACGGAAAGGTAGCGCAGCCCGACCAACATCGCTTCAGCCCGGCCGGCCGCGGCCTGGACGGCATCGAGTTCCGCGGGACCGAGTCGAAGCCCGACATCGAGCCGAAGCCTGTGGATGTCCTCGTCCGGTAGCCGACAGAGGGAAGCGCCGTCCAACTGGACGTCGGTCCAGCCGGATCGGCGCTTGACCGGGACCAGGCCGGTGATCTCGTTCATGGACGGTGCGCCATCAGGGCAGTTCAAGGCGCCCGGCGGCGGCCCTCTCCCGAAGATTCCCCGGTTTCGCTGTAGCCGCGGCCCGGATTCAGCTTCGCGCCGCCTGCTTCGGGGACGGGCGGGAGTTTTGCGACTCCGCGCGGACGGCCGGCGCGTCCTTGGCCGCGTCCGGCTCGGGGACCGTCATCCCGAGTTCATCGCGGATCCGCGCCTCGATCTCCTCGGCGATGTCCGGATTCTCGCGCAGGAAGGTCTTGGAGTTCTCGCGCCCCTGTCCGAGCCGGACATCGCCGCCGTACGAGTACCAGGCGCCCGCGCGGCTCACGATGCCGATGCTCTCGCCCATGTCCACGAGCAGACCTTCCCGACTCACGCCCTGGTTGAACATGATGTCGAACTCGGCCTGCTTGAACGGCGGCGCGCACTTGTTCTTGACGATCTTCACGCGCGTGCGGCTCCCGACGAGGTTGTTCCCCTCCTTGATGGAGGCGATCCGCCGGATGTCGAGCCGGAGCGAGGAATAGAACTTCAGCGCCCGGCCGCCCGTGGTGGTCTCGGGGCTCCCGTACATTACGCCGATCTTCTCGCGGATCTGGTTCGTGAAGATGACGGACGTGTTCGAGCGTCCGATCGCGCCCGTGAGCTTGCGGAGAGCCTGTGACATCAACCGCGCCTGAAGGCCGACGTGGGAGTCGCCCATCTCCCCTTCGATCTCGGCGCGCGGGACGAGCGCGGCCACCGAATCCACCACGATGACGTCGAGCGCGCCGGAGCGGACGAGGACTTCGGCGATCTCGAGCGCCTGTTCGCCCGTATCCGGCTGCGACACGAGCAGATTCTCGATGTCGACCCCCAGCTTTTGCGCATAGCCCACATCGAGTGCGTGCTCGGCGTCGATGAACGCCGCCACGCCGCCGTCCTTCTGCGCGTTCGCGATGACGTGGAGCGTGAGGGTCGTCTTGCCCGACGACTCCGGGCCGAAGATCTCGGTGACGCGCGATCTCGGGATGCCGCCGATCCCGGTGCTGTAGTCCAGATTGAGCGCCCCGGTTGAAATGGCCGGGATCCGCACCCGCGCCCCCTCGGTGCCGAGCCGCATGATGGCTCCCTTGCCGTGGGCCCGTTCGATCTGGTTGAGGGCCACGGACAACGCCTTTTTCCGGTCCTGGTTCATCTCCACACCCATTTCACGCTCTCCCGATTTCCGAGGGGTCCGCCGAGGCGGTGACGGGAAGCCGACCACCCGCTTCGGCGGACGTTGACAATAAGATGCGGGACGACCTTTCGCAATTTCTTCGGGTCTCGCCTCCACCGCGACCAGGATGCCCGCTCCCGCTCTGTTTCAAGCTTGGGGAGGCACCTCAACGAGCTATCAAACGGAGCCGGCGACGGCAGCCCCGCAGGCCGGGCAGAAGCCCTCGTCCCCCGCCAGCTCCCGCGCGCATTCCGGGCATCCACCGGCCCTCTTCGCCGTTCGTCCCACGCGCTCGGCCGGTCGGTCTCTCCGCCCTCTCCGTTGAGAGGCGACGGCGTCCCGGGCGTCGATGGCCGTTCGCTCGAGACGCGCCCGCAGCTCCCCGTACTCCTCCTCGCGGAGCTTGCCCGTTCGGTACTCCAGCTCGAGGTCCCTCAACGCCTCGACGGCCGCGTCGCGACGCTCCGCGGCGCCGAGCGATGCCCCCGTGTCTTCTCCGGCCCGAATCGCCGCCCAGATGATCGTGGCGAGGAGCACGACCAGGATGCCGCCGAAAAGTACGAAGCCCGTCACACGCCCCCCTCCCGTTGCGGGCGCCGCTCTCGCCGCGAGGCCGCGAGTTCGAGAGCCCGGGACGCCGCCTCGGCGGCGCCGTCAGCCGTCTCTTCGACCACGCCTGGCGGCAGGGAGGACGCGAGCCCGATCACGGGCACGCCGAACTTCCGGCAAAAGGCCGCCTCGCTGAGCGTCCCCCATTCGCCGGCGATCGCGATGACCGCCTCCGATGCCCGCGCCACGAGGACGTTGCGCGCTTCCCCAAGCCCGGTCGGGATCGGGATCGTGACCCCGTCCGCCGCGGCGTCCGGATCCCCGCCGGGAAGGATCCCGACCACGGTGCCACCTTCGGAGGAGGCTCCGTCCGCCGCGGCCTGCATCACGCCCCCCATCCCGCCGCAGACGACGACCGCGCCGGCGCGTGCCAGGGCCGCTCCCACCTCGAGAGCGACAGCCGCCTGTCCCGGGTCGGCGCCTCCCGAGCCGATGACTCCGATCCGCAGCGGACGCACCCTCAACGCTCCAGCAGTAGCGTGACCGGCCCGTCGTTCGTCAGCTCCACCTCCATCATCGCGCCGAACTCGCCCTCGGCGACCTCCCCCTGCATCCGGCACAACGCCACGAAGCGGTCGTACAGCGCGCGGGCGGCCTCCGGTCTCGCGGCGCCGGTGAAGGAGGGCCGGCGCCCCCGGGCCGCATCTCCATACAGGGTGAACTGCGACACGATCAGCAGCGCCCCGCCGACATCCCGCGCGGAGCGATTCATCCGACCCTCGTCGTCCGCAAACACCCTCAGGCCCCACAGCTTGTCGGCCATCCAGGTCATCTGCGCCTCCGAATCGTCCGGCGCGAACCCCACGAGGACGACGAACCCCCGGCCAATGTCCCCCACCACTTCGCCTCCGACCCGAACGCGGGCCTCGCTGACCCGCTGAATCACGATTCGCAATGGCCCCGCCCCGCCTGGTGCAGCGTCCGGTTCCCGGTTTTCCACACTCCGCGAAAAACCCTGTCGTTCCAAAAGATGCCACGGCCCTGAGTCCCTGGCGACTCCACCTGTCTCGGGGCGCATCCTGTTTCATGATATCCACGATTTTTCGACAGGATATGGACACAGTTTCGACATCATGTTTTTTCAAAAAATGGATGCCGTCCAAGTCCGCCGGCACGGCATCGCGGGAACCTGGGGGGAACCCGGGACCGGAGACATCCCTGACGGACGCGCCCCGGCGAACTGCTCCGCAACCTGTCCCCACCCGACACGCGGTTGTGTATCCTCCCGCGGCGCACCAGGTCGGTGTCGGGAATAAATGGTGGGAAGCGTGCCGGGAGAGCCTGAAAGGGGCTGGATGCACTCAGCCCCTGGCCACCCGAAGGTGTCAGGGGCTGAGCCAGGAAGCTTGTTTACGGCCAACTACCGCCCGGTCCTGGTAGCTTGCGCGGTCTCCCAGAACCTCGTCGAGTCTGGTACCGTCCGCCCGACCAGCTGTGCTCGATCCCTGTTCCTTCGGTCACCTCGCTCCGTCGCCGGAACTCCGCTCCCTCTGGCCCGGGACTCGCGCCCCGGTTTCGCGATCTCGCGTCGGGCAACTCGCGGTGCGGTCATCGGCCTCGACCTCCGGTCGGTCGGTGCCGCCTCCCTTAGCACGCCCTGATTCTAAAAAGATCTTTTTCGGCCGTCAACCTTCAACGGCCATGAGCACCATTTTTTTCAAAAATTCGTTGTGCGGATGTCCGTTTGCCGTGCTGATTCGCGAGCGAAAACCGGATTTTGGTCAGCCGCCGCGCCAGAGACTCGCGGGAGCAGCGTGTGTGTGAGCGCCCGACCGCTCCATGCGGTCGAGTAGACGGTTCAGGAGGGCTTCACGGGGCAGCGTACGGCCAAGACCGGCGACCGTGGCAACGATAACGAGTCTCTCGCGGGCCCGTGAGAGGGCGACATTGAGAAGCCGCGGAAAGTCGCGGTTCCTCCGTTCGTCCAGGAACCAGCTGCGCCCGGGAGGTGCATCCACCGTATCGATCACCACGAGACGTTTTTCCCTTCCCTGGAAGCGATGGATTGTGCTGACCTCGAGATCGGCGGGTGCCGAGCGGCCGAGCCGACGCCGGATGAGTTCCCGCAGGTGACGCGTCTGGGCACGGTAGGGTGAGACCACCGCGATATTCGTGAATCCCTCGCGGGCCGCCTCGGCGAGGAAATCCACCACCGCCTCCGCGTGGGCCCGGTTCCGCCGTGAGCCGTCCACGCGTTCGACCCGCGGATCGAGGCCGCTCGTGTCGAGGACCGTGAGGGCGGGCCCTGTCGTCGCGCGCTCCGCGACCTCCGGCGCGTCTCTGAGCCGTCCGCCATAGAAGAACTCGCTCACCAGTTCGCGAATGTCCGGCGACATGCGGTACTGCAGGTCGAGCATCGCGCACAACCCGTCGTTGGGAGAAGGCAGTGCATCGCCGGCCCCCGATGCGTCCACCACGCCGACTTCCCTGAACAGGTCCGTGCGCAACCACCGCAGGGCGGCCGATGCCGTACTCGACACGACGGGAGGAAGCTGCTGAAAGTCGCCGACGGCGACCGCGGACCCCGAGACCCGCGAGGCAGCGAGTGCCACGCAGGGGAGCGTCGCCGTACTCGCTTCGTCGATGAGCAGGGATTCGAACCTCAACTCGCGGAGCTCCTCCCGAATGGACAGCCGGGCGAAGGTCGTGAGGATGATGTCGGCCTCCTCGAGGACGCGCTCGGCCTGTCGGGATATCTCGGTCATCACACGACCGAGGCTGCGGGCGGACTCGGCGTCCCCGCGGGAGCGCGCCAGAGAGAGGAGGCGGCCCGCCCGAGCGTAGGGATTGACCGCCCGCGACTCCTCCCGCCCCCCGGGAGCCGGGCTCGCCCCCAATCGTTTCTCGATGTCCTCGAGCGCACGGTCCACGCCGCCGGCTCCGCCCTCGATCCGGCGCGCCAGTGCCGCGCCCAGGTCGAGGCGCGCGTCGGGCGCGGCTCCGAGATCGAAGCCCACGCGGACGATCCGGTCGCGATCCAGCATGGCCGGATCCGCGACCGATGCGAGACGGCCGGCGATCTCGTCGACCGCCCCGTTTGTCGTGGCCGCGACGAGCACCCGGCCGCGGAGCGCGAGCTCCAGCGCCGCGCGGGCCACCAGGCGAGATTTTCCGGTGCCGGGGGGACCCCACACCAGCTGGGTGCCGCTCCCGAGCACCCGCTCCAGCGCGTCTCGCTGCGGCTCGTTCAGGTCGTTCGAGGACGCGAGCCGCGCGGCGTCCCGGCCGAGCCGGGGAGGCAGCCGGCCGAAGGCGGCCAGGACGGTCTCCGGAAAGAAACCCTCCGGGTCATGAGCGCATTCGGCCAGCCTCGCCGAGAGTTCGCGCAACAGCCATGTGGGATCGAACTCGAGTTCGGCGCCATCGATGCGTTCGCCGAGCCACTCGGGGGTCACCGTCTGCAGGAGGCCAAGTGTACGGTCGAAACGGTGGACCGTTGCGAGCGCGTCCCGCCCGCCCGTGTGGATCCGCACGCGATCATCCGCGCGGATGTCGTACATTCCTCCCGCGATCTGAAAGGCGTAGCGGTAGCCCGCCCCCGCCTCTCCGCGGGAGCGTGCGGAGAGCGCCGGAATCGGCCGCTCCAGGCGGCGTCGGGCGAGATCGGCCGTGACCGCCTCGATCTCCTCATCGATCGCGAGGCGGAGATCGGCCAACAGGAGCCATAGCGACTCCAGCGAGTCAGGAGAGTTCATGCCGGACCAACCCGACAGGACCGATTCCGGAGCGGCGGCGACGGTGGAGGGTGCCGCGGCGTCCGACTGGAGCGCGGAAACGCTGCGGGCGGCGCTCGAGAGCGCCGCCGAATGGACGGCCGACTACCGCGGCCGCGTCGAGGAGTACCCGGTGTTTCCCACCGTCGCGCCCGGCGATGTGCGACGCGCGCTCGGGAGCGAACCGCCTCGCATGGCGGAGCCCTTCGAGCGCGTGCTGGCCGACTTCGACGAGCACATCGTCTCCGGTCTCACGCACTGGAATCATCCGGGTTTCCTCGCCTATTTCTCGAGTTCGACTCGCGCGCCGAGCATCGTCGCGGAACTCCTGGTCGCTGCCGTGGGCGTGAACGCAATGTTGTGGCGAACCTCGCCCGCCGCGACCGAAGTCGAACGAACCGCCGTCGACTGGCTGCGGCAGGCCGTCGGTCTCCCCGAGTCCTTCTCGGGACTCATCTTCGACACGGCGTCGACGGCCACCTTTACGGCGCTGCTCGCCGCCCGCGAGCGTGCCGGGGCCGGGGTTCGGGACCGCGGGCTTCCCGGCGGGCCACCCCTCGCGGTCTACACGTCCGAGCAATCCCACTCTTCGGTGGAGAAGTCGGCCATCGCCGCAGGACTCGGCCGCCGGTCCGTCCGGCGCATCGCGGTCGACGACAGTCTCCGCATGAGGCCGGACGCGCTTGAAGCCGCCATCGGCGAGGACCTCGCACGAGGTGTACGGCCGGCCATGATCTGCGCGACGATCGGGACGACGTCGACGGCAAGCATCGATCCCGTCCCCACCCTCGCCCGGATCGCCGACCGCTACGGCGTCTGGCTGCACGTGGACGCCGCCTACGCGGGGCCCGCGGCGATGGTCCCCGAGCAGCGGCCGCTCTTCGCGGGCTGGGAGGCGGCGGACTCCATCGTCCTCAATCCCCACAAGTGGCTGGGGACCTCCCTCGACTGTTCCGTCCTTCTGTATCGGGATGTAGCCCCCTTCCGGGCCTCGCTCGCCCTGACTCCCACGTATCTCGAGTCCGAGGACGACGAGATGAACCTCATGGACATCGGGCTCGCCCTCGGCCGCCGGTTCCGCGGACTCAAGCTGTGGGTCCTGTTTCGGTGCGTGGGGACGGACGGCCTCGCCGAGACGATGCGCCGGCATATCGCGATGGCCGAAGCGGCGGCGATCCGCCTCGCCGAGGGCGGCGTCTTCGAACTCGCGGCGCCCGTCTCCTTCAGCACGCTTTGCTTCCGGGTGGGGCGGAAGGATGACCCGGATTCCGCGGACCGCCGGAACCGGGACATCGTTCGGAGGGTCAACGCCGGCGGACGCTCGTTTCTCTCGCACACGGAACTCCACGGGCGTTATACTATCCGCTTGTCCGTCGGGAGCGTTCACACCGAGGAGCGCCACCTCGACGAGGTGCTCGAGGCGCTCCATCGAGCCGCCGCCGACCTCTCACGGGGAGAACCGGATTGAACGCCAGATCTCGTTCCGGAGCTGTGGTACTTCTCGCCGCGCTTATGCCCGGCATCGTCCTTGTCAGCGCAGGCTGTGCCGCCGAGGCCGGGAGTACGCAGGAACGCTCCATCGTCCCGCCCGATCCCCAGGTCGCGCGCGACCGCGCGGACCGGAACCGCATCAAGGGTGAGGAGGGCGCCCCGGTGCGCGTTGTGGAGATCTCCGACTTCCAGTGCCCGTTCTGCCGGCAGTTCCACGAGCAGACGCTGACGAAGATCGACAGCGCCTACATCGCCGAAGGCAAGGTCAGCTATCTCTGGATCGCCTACGCCAATCCCGGACATCCCCAGGCCTTCGTCTCGACCGAGGCCGCGTATTGCGCGGGAGCCGTGGGCAAGTTCTGGCCCATGCACGACCTCCTGTTCGAACGCCAGGACGAGTGGAGCGGCGCGGCCGACGCATACGAGATGTTCGTCGAGTACGCGGCGGAGATCGACATCGACCCCGAGTCCTTCGGCTCCTGCGTCCGGAACAGCACGCTCGCGCCGCTCGTGTTGCGCGACTACACGAGCGTGACCCAGGCCGGAATCTCGAGTACGCCCTACTTCATTCTCGGGGACAGCGTCGCCATCCGGGGCGCCGCCGACTTCGGCACCTTCTCGTCGGCGATCGATACCCTCCTGATCCTCAAGGGCGGGGACGGCTAGCCGGCGCGTATTCCGAGACCTGCGGCGCACGTCGTCCCGCCCGTAGCGGAGGCGGAAATGCGCGTCCCTCAGATCGTCCCGGCGTGCTCCGTTTCCGGCGTGGGGGGGAAACCAGCCAGAGTCAGAACCCGCCGCACCAGGTCCACGTCTCGCGAAATGCCCTGCTTGCGCAGGATCTCCCTCAGAAGCCCGCGCACGGTCGCTTCCGCGCGTCCCGTCGACCGGGCGATATTCTGAAGCGTGTCGCCGGCGGCCAGGGCGACGGCCAGCTGGCTCTCCGTCGCGGTAAGGCCGAAGGCCGCCTGCACCACAACCGGATCGACGCGGATCCGGCCAGCGGGGTTCACTACCATGACGAGTGCGGCGATCCGCCGCTTGCCATTGGACGGATACTGGTCGCCAACCGGAGTGACGTGAAGGGCCAGCGGCGTCGCGGACGAGCGCCCGATCATCATCGAGCCGGCCGAACCCCGGGCACCGAACGGAGGCAGGGCGCAACCCAGCACGCGGGACAGTTCGGCATCTTCAGTCGGATTCCGGGCACTCAGAAAGCCACCGCGATCGCGGAGGCGATCGCCTTGCCGAAGGATCCCGAGGGCCCGGTCGTTGACGGCCAGGATCCGTCCGCGCCGGTCGAGGCAGATCGACCCGAACCGCGCATTGTCCAGCAGCCGGAGGGCTGACCGGCCCACTGCTCCGGACTCGCACAACCTGTGGCGTACGATCGCGAACTGACGAACGTGAGGCCCGAGACTCTCGATCAGCCTGAGTTGCTCCGATCCCCAGCCTCCCGGGTGCGTGGAGTCGGAAATAGCCCACCCGACGTGCTGTCCCGGCGGACCGTCGAGACGGATCTGGAGCCCGTTCTGCGCCTTGATTTCGGGCAACACCTCATTGTAGGTGGCCGACGTCTTCCTGTCCCGGGCGGTGTAGAGATCCCTGGTGCGGGCCACGCGCCCGCTGCGCAGCCGAGCTGTGCGCGGCAATCGTTCGTCCTGCGGCCAATAGTCCCTGAAATACCTGCGCTCCCAGTCCTCCCGGCGTTGCCCGAAAAAACTGAACTCAGCCAGGAGCACGTCCGCTTCGGCCGGTGTCTGTCCCTGCACCAACACCAGGGCACTTCCCTCGGTACCGGCGACCTCGCTGATCACGCGATCCGCTCGGGGCCACTCGGCGCCATCGAGCGCGGCCTCTTGGAGAACCTCCAGGATTCGCTCGAAGGGGTCCGTCTGAATCTTCACGCCTTCGCTGCCTCCTTCACGGCCTCGCCGGTCCGAGCGGTGAACTCGCTGAGTTCCGGAGGTGTCGGCCGGACGCTCCGCCGACGCATCTATCCTATGGCTTGGAATCCGATGCTTGGGCGATACAACGGCCAATTTCAGCGATTTTTTGACGATGAGCCGTACGTGGGCGCCCGCGCCACGTACATGGGGGGATCCCACGCCGTCAATCCGGTGATCCAGAGGTGTCTCGAGGACACGTCATGCGACCGGCGCCGCGGTCCTACCGGGGCAGATCCACAAACCCCTCGAGCGACAGCACCCGCCGCACGAGATCCACCTGACGGGAAATGCCCTGTTTCCGGAAGATCTGTTTCAGGTGCCAGCGTACGGTCTCTTCCGTGCGCCCCGTCGACGTGGCGATCTCCTGGAGCGTTTCTCCGGCTGCCAGCGCCACCGCCAGCTGGCTCTCCGCCGGTGTCAGACCGAGGCCCGTCGCCACGTGCACGGCGTCGATCCGGGCCCCGCTGGCCGGGTCGACCAGAAGGATCAGCGCGCCGATCCGGCGCGTCCTGAAGTGCGGGTACTCGTCCCCCACCGGCGTGATGTGCAGAGCGAGCCGGGGTAGGGACGGGGAGGAAGAGGAGGACCGCGAGATCATCATTGAACCGGCCGAACACGGGTCGCCGAAATGGGGCAACGCGCTGTCCAGCAGGCGAGATAGTACCGCGTTCTCGGTTGGAACGCGGGCACGCAGGAAGCCATCTCGATCCAGCAGACCATCGCCCTTGCGCAGGATACGGAGGGCGCGGTCATTCGCGGTCAGGATCCGTCCGCCGCGGTCGATCTGGATGACGCCGAAGCGAGTGCTGTCGAGCAGCGCTGGCGCGGAAGAGCCCGTGACCTCGGCCTCGGTCAGCGCATGGCGTACGAGGGCAAACTGGGCGACATGCGGTCCAAGGCGCCGGATCAGCCTGATCTGGTCGCCCCCCCAGCCCCCCTTCTCGGTGGAGTCGCAAACACCCCATACGACGTGGAGACCGTCCGGGCCGTCCAGCCGAATGTGAAGGCCATCCCGGGCTCTCGTATCGGGCAGCGCCTCGTTGTACGTGGGCGACCTCTTCTTCTCCACGTCCGTATACAGGTCTCCCGTATGCACCGGCTCGCCGTGATCGAGTCTGAGCACCCGCGGGACGCGTTCGTCCCCGAGGAAATACTCCTCGAAATACCTGCGCTCCCAGTCCGCCCGGCGTTGTCCGCGCAGGGAGAGCCGCGTCAGGAAGGCCACCCCATCGACCTGGGACCGGCCTCCGAAGATCAACACGCCGCTGCCTTTCGTGCCGGCGGTCTCGCTGATCAGGTTTTCCACCTCGGGCCAACGTGCATCGCCCAGCGCGGCCTCATTGAGCAACGCCAGGATTCTCTCGTACCCGTCTCGGGAGCCTTTCACGCCACTGCTCGCTTCGGTGCCACGCACCAGCCTCCAGGTTCCGTGGTCCTGTTCTCCATCCCCAAGGCCATGGGATGACATCCACCCGAATCTGGGGGAGCGAGGCCTCGAAGTCGCCCCTCAAACCGGGGGGATGATCAGGAGCTGCCGAGGCGGATTCGGGGACGCTGCGTCGGTTCGGCGGTCCCGGCCCCCTCGATGATGCGGTAGGCGCGGTCGAGGGCGAGGCCGGTGAGCCGATCAACGGTGCCCGAACCGGGCCAGCGAATCTCGATGGATTCGATGCGCGTCGCCCGGCCGAGTCCGATCTCCTGGCGGAGCGGATTCGCGCCGAAGCTTCCTCCTGTGCCGGCCCGGCGGTGGATCCGCCTCGTCCCCTCCGGTGCCTCGGCGGTCACGGTGATGCGCGCGCCGATCCCGGACCGGTTGGCCCGCTCGCCTACCAGCGTGAGTGCGATCCACCGGTGGCCGAATCCGGGGTTTTCGTACAGAGCGTTCGGTGAGAGGTCGCCCTCGTTCGCGCCGCCGAGTTGCGCGTGTACGTCGGTGTCGCCGTCGTTGTCGATGTCCACGAACGAGACGGCGTGTCCCTTGTGGAGACTCCCGAACCCGCCGGCTCCGGTCACTTCCACGAACCCGTCGCCGAGGTTGCGGAACATCCGGTTCGGCATCAGCTGCCGGAGGTCCGGATCGCCCGTGCCGACGAAGAAGTCGAGCCAGCCGTCGCTGTCGAGATCACCGTAGTTCGATCCCATCGCGTACATGATGCGGTCGAGCCCCTGCGAGGCGGTGACATCGGCAAAGGTCCCGTCGCCCAGGTTCCGGTAGAGGCGGGGGAGCGCGGCGGCGTGCGGTTCTCCGGTCATTTCGCGCACGAGGTCGGCCGTCTGCGCGGCGTATCCCGCCACGAAGAGGTCGAGCCAGCCGTCGTTGTCGTAGTCCCAGAACCATGTCGGGAAGCTCGCGACCGGCTCCGCGACCCCGGCCTCGTCCGTGACATCCTCGAAGGCCCAGCCTCCGGCGGCATCGGGGCCGAGGTTGCGGTACAGACGGTTGGAGGCGTGGAGGATCGAGAGATAGAGGTCGGGGCGGCCATCGTTGTCGTAGTCACCCCACGTGACACCCTTCACGAAGTCCGACACTTCGATGCCGACCTCCACGGCGATCTCCTCAAACGTTCCGTCGCCCCGGTTGCGGTAGAGTTCGCTGCGGTGGCTGAGACTGTCGCGGGATTCGTTGCCGATGAAGAAGTCGAGCCAGCCGTCGCCGTCGAAATCGGCCCAGGCGCCGGTCTGCGTCGGATGTTCGGAGTAGAGGCCGGCCTCGCGCGTCACGTCGGAGAAGACACCGTCATCGTTGCGCAGGAGCGAGTTGGGGAGCGGCTGCACGAGCCAGCCGCCGCGGAGGACGAAGATGTCCGCGTCGCCGTCGTTGTCGTAGTCGGCGTGGACCAGGTTGAGTCCGCCGAGCAGGCCGTCCAGACCGGCCCCGGCCGTGCGGTCGACGAAGCGTCCCCCTCCGTCGCTCTCGAAGTAGCGGAGCCGGTGCAGGAGGCCGCGCGAGGATGTCATGACATCCGCCAACCCGTCGCCGTTCAGGTCATCGACGATGGCGCCGCCCGAGAGCGAGACCGCGTCCAGGCCGACTCGCGCGGCCACGTCCTCGAAGCGCTGAAGTTCTCCGGGTCCGCCCACCGCCGTGCCGTCCAGCCGGTACTCGGCGGGTACGCCGTCCGGCCACGTTCCCGCCGTCATCGCGGCCAGGTTCAGGACCCAGCGGGCCCGCAGGTCATCGGGGCGCAGTTGGAGAAGCGACTGGTGCCAACCGATGGCGGCGTTGAGTGCGGCCCGCGCCGAATCGGAGACGAGAACGGGATCTTCCTGCGGTACCGCGGGCCAGCAGGGAGAGCGATCGAGGGCCGGCTCCACGGTTCCCGCGACCGGCGGCGCCGGACACGCGAGTTCGGCGCCGAGGCGCAGGAAGGCGATGCCGATCAGTTCCTCGATCGAGCGTCGGAAGCCGGGGAAGGGCTCGGCCGGTATCCCTTCCAGCGTCTGGTCGACGAAGATGAGTTGCTCGAGCGCGGGCTGGGTGTGTCCCGCATTCAGGAGTTCCCGAGCGGCGTTCGCGGCGCGGACGAGCATTTCGGCGGCATCCGTCGACGGGGGCAGGTTCGTGAGGTATCGGACGCGCGCGGTATTGAGTTGTTCGTCGAGAAGCGGATCCGCCGAATCGGCCAGAGCCAGGAGACGTGCCGCCATTTCGCGGGTGCCGGGGGCGGGATCGCCAGTGGCCGCAGGCTCTCCGCAGCCCGCCGCGAGCGTCAGTGCCAGCAGCGCGGTCGCCGCAATCCGTGCCCCCCGGGGAGGAGCCGCCGCGGTTTCCGGGCTCATGAACCGTCGCCCTTTCTCAGCGTCACCTCCCGGGTTCCGGATGCACGCATCCCGGCGCCCGGCGCGAACGTTTCCTCGGTGCCATCGGTCCAGCGCACGGTCAGGGCGTGGATGTCCGCCGCGCGCCCCAGCACCTGCACGGAACCGTTGAGAGACCAGTATCCGCTTCCCACCTGAATCTCCCGGGCCGGGCCCTCGCTTCCATCGACGTACCTCGGCCGCAGCCGGGCTCCCACGCCGCCCGGCGACCCGACGCCCGCGGCCAGGGCTACGCGCAGCCCGGGCTGCCCGCCCCGGCCCCGGAAGATGACGGTCTCGGCTCCGTTCTGCCCCACGGCCAGATCCCAGCGCCCATCGGCGTCGAAGTCGGCCACCGCGGCCGCGCGGGCGTCGCCGTACACCGCCACGCCGCTCTCGAGCGCCTCGAGGGTCCGGAACCCGCCGGCACCGTCGCCAAGCAACACGGCGCCTCGGCCCGCGTCGTGGCGCGGCAGACCCTGCGGCGTCGCCAGGTAGTTCTGTGCCAGGAAGAGATCCTCGCGGCCATCACGGTCGAAGTCCGCTACGACCACGCCGAAGGCCGGGGCCAGTTGAACGATCGCCGGTAGCGGGCGGGCCGCGAACCGCCCGCCCTCGTTGAGGAAGACGGTGTGTTCGAGGGTCGCGGCGGCCGTCCGGTAGAGGCCCGTTCGGCCCGTTCCGAGGAGGTCATCGAGGGAACTCCGGGCGAACGCCTCGAAGGTCGGAGCCGCACGCCGCAGGAAGGGGAGCGTCCTGCCAAGCGTGAGGTAATCCCGCAGGGGACGGCGGAGACCGTCCGCCGTCGTCTCGAACTCGATGAGGTCGACGAGTCCGTTGCCGTCGAAGTCGGCCGCGAACACGCCGACCGGCCGCTCGGGGCTCGCGGCGACGCCGGTGTTCGTTCCCCACGCCGTCACCACCAGGTCCGGGCGGCCATCCCCGTTGAAATCGCCCGTCGCGATGCCGTTCCAGCGGCCGGTGTGCGCTGCCAGACCCCACGCATCGGTCACATCCGTGAAGCGCCCGCCTTCGTTCTCCAGGAGTCGCACGGGTCCCCACTCCACGGCGAGGACCAGGTCGGGGTCGCCATCGCCATCCACGTCGGAGAACACGGCGCCCGAGACGAGGCCCATCTGCCGGAGCGTCTCTGCGGCTTGGGCGTCGACGACCCAGCCCTCTCCCTCCCCACCCTCGGCCAGAAGCAGGCGGGAGTCGGCCGGTAGCGGGTAGGCGCCGGGGGTCGCGCGGGCGCCGGCGAAGAGGTCGAGGTCGCCGTCGCCGTCGACATCGGCGGCCGCCAGGGGCCCGGTCGCGTGGCGGCTCGGCGGTATGGCCGGGCCGGGACCCGCATCGAGGCGGGCGAGGGGCTGAATCGCGTCGAGTTCGGACGGCGACAGGGCCTCCCAACTGCTGACGCCCGCGAGGATGACCGGCCGGCCGGATGTTGGAAGCGCGAGGATGGACGTGTGGTCGCCGACGGCGGGGGCGCCGATCGGCACCGGGTCCG